>NZ_JBYSYA010000002.1:0-551979 GCF_058782785.1 Cupriavidus sp. FW306-01-F10A | reverse complement strand
GGCCGCGCCCGCGCGGCTGGCTGGCCGGCACCACCGCGGCAGCGCGCGCGGCCGGGTCGACGGCCTCCACCGTCATGCCTTCCTTGAGGCGGTCGGCGCCGTCCACCACCACGCGCTGGCCGGGCTCCAGGCCCTTGAGCACGGCATTGCGGCTGCCGTCGCCCGGGCCCAGCGTGACCACCTGCACCTTGACCTTGCTGCTGTCATCCACGGTGTAGACGAAGGTACCCTGCTGGCCGCGCTGGATCGCCGCCACGGGGATCACGGTGGCGTCCCTGAGCGTATCGATGCGCGTGCGCACGTTGACGAACTGGTTGGGGAACAGCATGCCGTCGGCGTTGGGGAAGACCGCCTTGAGCTTGACCGTGCCGGTGGTGGTGTCGATCTGGTTGTCGGTGGTCAGCAGCGTGCCTTCGCCGAGCTGGTTGCGCACCTGGCGGTCCCATGCCTGCACCGGCAGCTCTTCGCCGGCGTTGAGCTTCTTCAGCACCGACGGCAGGTTGTCCTCGGGGATGGTGTACATCACGGCGATGGGCTGGATCTGCGTGATCAGCGCGATGCCGTTGGCGTCGCTGGTGTTGACGATATTGCCCGGATCGACCTGGCGCAGGCCGATGCGGCCCGACACCGGCGCCACGATCTTCGTATAGCCCAGCTGCAGGCGCGCGTTGGCGACATTGCCCTGGTCGGTCTTGACCACGCCCTCGTACTGGCGCACCAGCGCGTCCTGGGTATCGACCTGCTGCTTGGAGATCGAGTCCTGGCCCAGCAGGGTGCGGTAGCGCTGCTGGTCGAGCCTGGCGTTCTGCAGCAGTGCCTGGTCGCGCGCGAGCTGGCCCACGGCCTGGTCCAGCGCGGCCTGGAACGGGCGCGGGTCGATCTCGGCCAGCACGTCGCCGGCCTTGACCATCTGGCCTTCCTTGAACAGCACCTTGAGCAGCGGGCCGGACACCTGCGCGCGCACGGTGACGTTGGAAACCGGGGTCACGTTGCCCAGGCCGTTGAGCACCACATCCATATCGCGCTTGGCCACGGTGGCGACCACCACGGGCGAGCGCGGCATGCCGGGGCCGCCGGCGCCACCCCGCGCGCCCGGGCCGCTGGCGCCCCGCTGCGCGCCTGCCGCCCCGGTCGCCTCCTGCGGCGCCTGGCCGCGATGGGCGTACCAGTACCAGGCGCCCCCCGCGAGCAGCAGCACCAGCACGCCGGCGGTCAGCCGGCGCCGGCCGGTGCGCCGCGGCGGAGCGCCCTCGGGCGGAGGCGAAGACGGGGTCGGGGAGGGGGTAGGCTGGCCTTGTTCGGGGTTGGACATGTCCGCAAATCCTGGGGGCGGCGCGCGCGGCGCGCCGGCGATGTTCGGTCTGGCAAGTGACGATGCAGCAGTATGCCGCAACGCCACGGGCGCCGGCCCGCCGCGTGGAGGGGCACGCCGCGGGTGGCGGGCAGGCCGGCAAGTGCCGTGTGGCGCGCAATGCGGCGGCGCCGGTGGCACGTCATGCCGCAAGGATAATGTGCGGGCCCGGACGCCCGTATTTCAGCGCCCGGCGCTTTTATTACAGCGGATTACCAGCGCCCCGGGTGTAACCTCCGGAAACAAAACCGCCCGGCCAAACCGGCATGTGTGGCGCCGGGGCTGACTATCATGTGCCTATGCGAACGAACCAGCCTACCCAGATCCTCGTCGTCGACGACGATCCCGAACTTCGCGACCTGCTGCGCGAGTACCTGACCCAGCAGGGCTTTGCCGTCTCGGTGATGCACGACGGCGACGGCCTGCAGGCGCGCCTGGAGCGCGAGCGCCCGGCGCTGATCGTGCTGGACCTGATGATGCCCAAGGTCGACGGCCTGACCGCGCTGCGCAACCTGCGCGCCAAGAACGACGACATCCCCGTAATCCTGCTCACGGCCCGCAGCGACGAGATCGACCGCATCGTCGGGCTCGAGATCGGCGCCGATGACTACCTTGGCAAGCCGTTCTCGCCGCGCGAGCTGCTGGCGCGCATCAACGCCGTGCTGCGCCGCAAGCTGGCACGCCCCGCGGCCGCGCCCGAGGACCGCGAATCGGTCGCCTTCGGCCCGTTCCGCGTCAATTTCCGCCAGCGCACGCTGAGCCGTGCCGGCCAGACGCTGTCGATCAGCGATACCGAGTTCGCGCTGCTCAAGCTGCTGCTGATGCATCCGCTGGAAGTGCTGTCGCGCGAGCGCATCGTCGAGCTGATGTACGGCAGCGCCAGCGGCATCAGCGACCGCGGCATCGACGTGCAGATCTGGCGCCTGCGCCGGCTGCTCGATGAAGACGCGCAGCGCCCGCGCTATATCCAGACCGTGCGCGGGCGCGGCTATACCTTCGTGCCCGACGAAGCGGAAGAGATGTCCGCGGGACTCCCCGAATAATGGCCGCGGCGCCCGCCCCCTGGCGCCGCATGCCACCAGACCCTGCTTTCCGATGAAGTTGCGACGTATCGACACCCTGTTCGGCCGCATTGCGCTGCTGATTGCCGCCGTGCTTGTGATCAGCCATTTCTCATGGCTGGCCATCCTGCGCATGGACCGCCGCCAGCAGCAGGTGGACTATTCAGTCGAGCAGATGCTGTTCCAGCTCGACAGCATCGAGCGCGCGCTCGACGCGCGTCCGCCGGCGAAGCTGCCCAGCCTGGTTGAGACAGCCAACACGGCCGACGCCGAAGAGCATGCCGTCGTGCCCAAGGGCGGGCGCTCGCGCCGGCTGGTCGAGCAGTTCATCGGCAGGCTGCCGCAGGGCACCGAGATCCGGCTGGAGGACGAGACCACGCCGCGCATCTGGATCAAGCTGCCCAGCCGCGCCCGCTGGATCGCCATGCCGATCCTGTGGGTCCACAATCCGCCGCCTGACAACCGGCTGGTGCCTGGCGTGATGCTGGTGGTGGGCGTGGCCATCGTCTTTGCCGTGCTGATCGCCTGGCAGATCCAGCGGCCGGTGCGCGACATGGCCAATGCGGCGGAGCTGCTGTCGCGCCAGCACGCCGTGCCGCCGCTGCGCGAACGCGGCCCGCATGAGCTGCGCCAGCTGATCGAGCGTTTCAACCGCATGGTGGCCGACCTGGCGCGCATCGACCAGGAGCGCAATACCATGCTTGCCGGCATCGCGCATGACCTGAAGACACCGCTGGCGCGGCTGCGCCTGCGCGCCGAGATGCTGGCCGATCCCAAGGCCGCCGCGGGGGTGACGCGCGACGTGGAGTCCATGTCGGCCATCGTCGAGCAGTTCCTGAGCTTCGCGCAGACCAGCGAGTCGACCGCGCGGCCGGTGCCGGTGGACCGGCGCGTCAATGAGCTGGCCGCGTCGCTGGCCGAGCAGGAGCGCCAGGTGGTGCTGTCGCTGGGCGCGGGCGAGGGCTTCCGCATGATCGCCACGCAGCTGGACCGCATCGTCGGCAACCTGGTCGACAACGCCTACGCCTATGGCAAGCCGCCGGTGTGCATCGCGACCGCGCGCACGCCGGAGGGTTACCTGCTGGTGGTGGAGGACCAGGGCGCCGGCATCCCCGAGGATGACAAGGAGCGCGCCACGTTGCCCTTTGTACGGCTGGACCCGGCTCGGGGCGGCAATGCGCATTCCGGGCTGGGGCTGGCGATCGTGGACCGGCTGGTGCGGCAGGCGGGCGGTAAGCTGAACCTGGTGAATGCCGATGGTGGCGGGTTCCGGGTGGAGATGCTGTTCGGGGCAGCTGAGGCTTGATTACCGCTGGTTTGCTCCCCTCTTCCGCTTGCGGGAGAGGGAGCAAACCGCCGGCATGCTGATGCTGTCATCCGTTGCGTTTGCCAGCGGCCTGCACGTCCTTCAAACCTTCTTCTTCTCCCCGATCCGGCTTTCCTTGCCGGCCAGCAGCTTGGCAATATTCTGCCGGTGCCGCGCAATCAGCAGCACGCTGATCACGAAGATTGCCCCCGTCATCACATCCACGCCGTTCATCAGCACATGGAAGAACGGTGCGAAGATCGCCGCCACCAGCGCCGCCAGCGACGAGTAGCGGAAGAAGAAGGCGATGATCAGCCACGTGGCCAGCGTGCCCAGGCCCAGGATCGGGTCGATGGCGAGCAGGATGCCCGCCGCGGTGGCCACGCCCTTGCCGCCGGCGAAGCGGTGGTACACCGGGAACAGGTGCCCCAGGAAAACCGCCAGCGCCACCATGGCCAGGCCGGTTTCGTTCAGCCCGTAGGCCGGCCCGAAGCGCGCCGCCAGCCATACCGCCAGCCAGCCCTTCAGGGCATCGCCGATCAGCGTCAGGATGGCGGCCTTCTTGTTGCCGGTGCGCAGCACGTTGGTGGCGCCGGGATTGCCGGAGCCATAGGAGTGCGGGTCCGGCAGCCCCATCAGCTTGCTGACGACCACAGCGAAGGAAATGGAGCCGATCAGGTAGGCGGCGAGGGCGAAAAGCAGATTGGCCATGTGTAGTGGGGTGTTTTCAGGCTGGCGCGATTGTAGCGCGGCAGGGGCCTCGCTACGTCCGTGACTTCCCGGATTGGCATCGAGGCTCCCCTCGGTTTGCGCGGGGGCTCTCAGTCAGGCAGTGCGCATTGCACCGGCTGGGCGTTCACCAGCATGGGCAGCAGCTTCGGGTCCAGGCTGACCAGGAAGCCGCGGCGCCCGCCGTTGATATAGATGCGCGCCAGCTCCAGCACGGTCGATTCGACGTAGACCGGCATGCGCTTGCGCGTGCCGAAGGGCGAGGTGCCGCCCACCATGTAGCCGCTGTGGCGTTGCGCCACCTCGGGCTTGCATGGCTGCACGCTCTTGCGGCCGGCCTGGCGCGCCAGGTTCTTGGTCGAGACCGAGCAGTCGCCGTGCATCAGCACCACCAGCGGCTGCGCGCGCTCGTCTTCCATGATCAGGGTCTTGATCACCTCGTGCTCGGGAACGCCCAGCTGGCGCGCCGATTCGCCGGTGCCGCCGTGCTCGACATAGTCATACGGATGCTCGCCGAAGGCGACGCCATGCTTGCGCAGGTACTGCGTGGCGGGGGTTTCTGATACGTGCCTGGTCTTGCTCATGACAGTGGTCGCCGCCCGCTTGCTCAGCCGCGCGGATGGTGCTGCTGGTGCAGCTCGCGCAGGCGTTCGCGGGCGACGTGCGTATAGATCTGGGTGGTGGAAATATCGGCGTGGCCCAGCAGCAGCTGCACCACGCGCAGGTCGGCGCCGTGGTTGAGCAGGTGCGTGGCAAAGGCGTGCCGCAGCGTGTGCGGCGACAGCGGCGCGTGCACGCCGGCATCGCGCGCATGGCGCTTGATCAGGTGCCAGAACGCCTGCCGCGTCATGCCTTCGCCGCGCTGCGTGACAAAGAGCGCGTCGCAGGCGCGCCCGGCCAGCAGCGCGGGGCGCGCACTGGCCAGGTAGCGGCGCAGCCAGTCGCCGGCCTGCTGGCCGAACGGCACCAGCCGCTCCTTGTCGCCCTTGCCGCCGACCACGCGCGCCACGCCTTCGTTCAGGCCGATCTCGATGGTCTTCATCTGCGTGAGCTCCGACACGCGCAGCCCGCTGGCGTACATCAATTCCAGCATGGTGCGGTCGCGCAGCCCCAGCGGCGTGTCGGTGTCGGGCGCTTCGAGCAGCGCGTCGACCTGGGACTCGGTCAGGGTCTTGGGGTAGCGCGGCGGCTGCTTGGCGGGGCGCAGCAGCAGGCAGGGGTCGGCTTCGACCAGGTGTTCGCGCAGCGCCCACTGGTAGAAGCGGCGGAACACCGCCAGGCGACGGTTGGCCGACGAGGCGCGGCTCTGCGTGTGGCGTGCGTTGAAGTAGGCCGACAGCGCGCCGTCGTCCGCGCCCGGCAACTCGCCGCGGTGCTCATGCTGCAACCAGCGCGCCAGCAGCGTCAGGTCGCGCCGGTAGGCATCGATGGTATTGCGCGAGAGGCCGTCTTCCAGCCACAGCGCGTCGCAGAAGCGGCTGACCAGTGCCACGTCGGCGTCGCTGGGCGCGGCGGCGATGTCAGGTGCCTGGGCGGCGCCGCTCATATCAGCATGGCGCCCTCATGGCGCAGCAGCCAGCGTTTGACGTCGAGGTAGAAGCCGTCTTCGGCATGGTGCGAGAAGCCGCCGATGCCGCGTGCCGAGACCACGCGATGGCAGGGGATCACGATCGGGAACGGGTTCTGCCCGCAGGCCTGGCCCACCGCGCGCGGCATCGCGCCGATGGCCTCGGCGATGGTGCCATAAGTGGTCACCGCGCCGCGCGGCACTGCGCTGATGGCCTGCCACACGCGCTGCTGGAAGTCGCTGCCGGCCGGGGCCAGCGGCAGGTCGAAGACGGTGTCGGGGTTGGCATAGTAGGCCTCCAGCTGCGCCGCGAGTTGCTGCGTCAGTGCGTCCGCCGGGGCGCGTGCCTCGACGTGCTCGGGAAGGTACACGATGGCCCGGATGCGCGCGCCGTCCGTGCGCACCCCGATCTTGCCGAAGGGGGCGGGGAGGATGGCGTCATAGGTGGCGGGCATGGCGGTCAGGCTGGGGCGAATGCTGGATTTTAGTGCTTTTTGGCGCGGGCAAGAAAAAAGGGCCGCCTCGCGGCGGCCCTTTGCGGGTGGCGTCACACCGGCCGGATCATTGCTCCAGCTTGATGTTCTGCACCTTCACAAGATTCTTCATCTTGTCGAATTCCTTCTTGATCTCGGCCGCATGCTGCGCCGGCGTGTTGCCCGACGGCTCGGCGCCGGCGGTGCGCAGGCGCTGCTGGAAGTCCTTGTCCTGCAGGGCCTTGACGGCGGCCTCGTTGAGCTTCTTGATGACGTCGTCAGGCGTGCCGGCCGGCGCCACCAGGCCGTACCAGGCCGGGTCGTTCGGCTCCTTCAGGCCCATTTCGCCGAAGGTCGGCACGTTGGGCATGGATTCCAGGCGCTTGTTCCAGGCCACCACGATCGGGCGCAGCTTGCCGGCCTTGATGTAGGGAATCGAAGAGGGCAGGTTGTCCACCATGATCGGCACCTGGCCGGCCAGCACGTCGTTCAGCGCCGGGCCCGCGCCGCGGTACGGGATATGGACCATGAAGGTCTTGGTCGAGACCTTGAACTGCTCGCCCAGCATGTGGCCGAAGCCGCAGGTGCCCGACGAGGCGTACGAATACTTGCCCGGGTTGGCCTTCAGCACGGCCAGGAACTCCTTGTAGTCCTTGGCCGGGAAGTTCGGGTTCACGGCGATCACGTTGGCGACGTTGGCCAGGTTGGTGATGGGCTTGAAGTCCTTGATCGGGTCGTACGACAGCTTGGGGTTGCAGGCCGGGTTCACGGCCATGGTCGAGACCGTGGAGATGCCGATGGTGTAGCCGTCCGGCGCGGCCTTGGCGATCGCGTCGGCACCGATCGAACCGCCCCCGCCGGCGCGGTTCTCCACCACCACGGGCTGGCCCAGGATGCGGCTCATCTGGTCCGCGGCGCCGCGGCCGACGATGTCGGTGGTGCCGCCCGGTGCGAACGGAATGATCAGTCGGATCGGCTTGGTGGGGTAGCTCTGGGCCTGCGCCGCGGTGGCGGCGGCGGCCAGGGCCAGGGTCAGTGCGAGTTTGCCAGCTTGCATGAGATCATGTCTCCCGTCAGGAAATCCGGGCAGGGTGCCGCCCGGAAGAAAAAAAACCGTCGCAGTGCCACAGGTGGGGCCGTGCGTCGGCAGCGTAATTGTGTCAGCCGCCCAGCAGCCCGCGCTTGACCTCGGCGTCGACCGGGCGCTCGCCCAGGAAGACCCGCAACACGGCCTGGTAGAAGTCTTCGCCGGGGATCGGCCGGCCGCGAGGCGTGCCGTTGATGGCGATGACGGTCCCCGTCTGCGGGGAAAAATCCAGGTTGATCACGTCGCCCTTGTGCGCGGTGCCGATCTCGCCCAGGGTGCGCTCGAACTGTACCAGCCGCGCGGCCAGTTCCTGCATCTGCTGTTCGCTGTGGTTGTTGCGGATGCCCTGGCGGATGGCGCGCACGACGTCCGGCGGTTCGGTCTCGCGCAGCATGCGCAACTGTAGCCGCTTGGCGCCGGGCGTGCCCAGCACCAGGGCCGCGTTGCGGGCCTTCTCCTGCAGGTACAGGGCGGCCACGTAGCCCTTGGCCAGGAAGCCCGCGCGCAGGGCGGTGCCGTTGAGCTGCAGCTCCTTGCCGCCCACGCGCGCCGCATCGTCAAAACGTATCCCCTCAATCTCAACCGAGCGCGCCGGCACCGGTACGGCGCCCGCGGCCGTGGCGGCGCACAGCGCCACCAGCACGGCGGCCAGGCGCAGGCAGCGGCCCGGGTGCAGACCAGGGCGGAAGGGGGCTCGGAGGTGGGTGTCCGGGCGCGGCGGCGCGGACCGGGTGCGGGACAACATGGCGGCAGGCGTACAACTTGGCATGCCATGCTGGCCTAAATCTGGAAAAATACCTATCCGTATCTGCCCTAGTCCGCACATTACGGTTTTTTGCCGTTATCTACCGCGCCGCCGCATTCCCGAGCGACGGCCCGCAGGGCAGCTGCCGCGTCATGCCACCGCCACTACAACAACGATAAATGTCTTCTGCTCTCCTGCTGGTCCCGGATTTCAGCCTGATCCTCATCGGCTGGCTGCTGGTGCGCTATACCCCGTTCGACCGTGCCTTCTGGGGTGGGGTGGAGCGCCTGGTCTACTTCGTGCTGTTCCCGGCGCTGCTGCTGCAGTCGACCAATACCGCGGTGCTGGATTTCTCGTCGACCTCGGCCATGCTGGGGCTGGCGCTGCTGGTGATGGCCACCGGCATGGCCGGCGGCTACGCCGTCAAATGGGTGTTGCGACCGGACGCGCTGAGCTTTGCCTCGGGCCTGCAGACCGCGTTCCGCTTCAATTCCTATATCGGGCTGGCGCTGGCCTCGCGCCTGGGCGGCTCCGAGGGGCTGGCGCTGATGGCGGTGATCGTCGGCTGCACGGTGCCGCTGTGCAATGTGGCGGCGGTGTGGGCGCTGGCGCGGCACGGCCAGACCGCACTGTGGAAAGAGCTGGCGCGCAACCCGCTGATCCTGGCCACTGCCGGCGGCCTGCTCACCAACCTGATGGGGCTGCATGCGCCCGAGGTGCTGGGCATGACGCTGAACCGGCTGGGCTCGGCCTCGACCGCGCTGGGGCTGATGACGGTGGGTGCCGGGCTGCAGATGAGTGGCGCCACCGGTACCGCCGGCCCGGTGGCCTGGTGGACCGGGGTCAAGCTGCTGGCGATGCCGTGCGTGGCCTGGCTGGTGGGGCGGCACCTGCCGCTGACCGCGCTGCAGTACCAGATCGTGGTGCTGTACGCCTCGCTGCCCACGGCCTCCAGCGCCTATATCCTGGCGGTGCGCATGGGCGGCAACGGGCCGATGGTGGCGGCGACGATTTCGCTGATGACGGTGGCGGCGATCGTGACCACGCCGCTGTGGCTGGCGCTGGTCAGTTAGTCCGGCGGCGGGCCGCCTTGCGCCAGGGCCCAGTCGATATGCTCGCGCACCAGCGGCGTGGCGCTCTCGCGCCGCTCCAGCAGCGCTGCCCGGATGCGCGCGGCCAGGGCCGCGTCTTCGGCGCGTGTGCCTGACAGCGCCGCGCGCAGGCTGTTGCCCAGCCCCACCGCCAGGTTGCGCAGCCAGCGCTCATGGCCGATGCGGCGGATCGGGCTGCCTTCGAGCCGCTGGTTGAATTCCGCTTCGGTCCACTGGAACAGCGCCACCATGTCGGGTGCGTCGAGCCCGTTGCGCACGTCGAAGTCCGGCACCATGGCCACATGCGCGAACTTGTTCCACGGGCAGGCCAGCTGGCAGTCGTCGCAGCCGTAGACGCGGTTGCCCATGGGCGCGCGGAACTCCACCGGAATCGGGCCCTTGTGCTCGATGGTCAGGTAGGAGATGCAGCGGCGCGCGTCCAGCCGGTACGGCGCCACGATGGCGCGCGTGGGGCAGATGTCCAGGCAGCGGTGGCAGTTGCCGCAGTGGCCGGACTCGGGGGCGTCGGCCGGCAGCGGGATGTCGACCAGGATCTCGCCCAGGAAGAACATCGAGCCGCCGTCGCGGTCCAGCAGCAGCGTATGCTTGCCGCGCCAGCCGAGCCCGCCCTGGCTGGCCAGCGCCACTTCCATGACGGGTGCGGAATCGGTAAAGACGCGGTAGCCGAATTTTCCGATTTCGGCCTCGATCCGGCTGGCCAGCTGCTGCAAACGGCTGCGCAGCACCTTGTGATAATCGCGGCCGCGCGCATACAGCGACACCACCGCCGTGGCCGGATCGTCCAGCCGCGCCAGCTCGTGCCGGCGCCAGTCGGTGGCGCCGGCCTGCGCGCCGGCAGCCGGAATGTACGGCATCCGCGCCACGATCGCGCGCACGGTGCCGGGCACCAGTTCGGCCGGCCGGGCGCGCCGCAGGCCGTGGTTCGCCATATAATCCATGTCGCCGTGGTAGCCCTGTGCCAGCCACGCCATCAGCCCCGGCTCGGCATGACTGAGGTCGACATCGGCGATGCGCACCGAGGCAAAGCCCAGTTCCGCGCCCCATGCGCGGATCGACGCGGCCAGTGCCGCAAGTTCCCCGGGGCCCGCGGCCAGGTGGGCGGCGGTGCCGGGAACGGGGGTAGGTGGCGCATCTGCCTGCCCTGGGGCGACTCGGTCGATCATCCCTGAATTGTACGCAATGCCCTTGCTCGAAGAACGCACCCTGACGCTGCCCGACGAAGCCGCCACCGCGCGCCTGGGCGCCGCGCTGGCCGCCGCCGTGCAGGCCATGCCGCCGCGCACGGTGCATGTGCAGCTGTCCGGCGACCTGGGCGCCGGCAAGACCACGCTGACGCGCGCGATCCTGCGCGCGCTCGGCCATGCGGGCAAGGTCCGCAGCCCTACCTACACGCTGTGCGAGCCTTACGAGGTGGCCCGCGCCGACGGCTCGCCGCTGACGGTCTACCACTTCGACCTGTACCGCTTTGCCGATCCCGAAGAGTGGATCGACGCGGGTTTTCGCGACTGCTTCGCCGAACCGGCCTTCAACCTGGTCGAGTGGCCGGAAAAGGCCGGCCGCCTGCTCGGGGAACCGGATCTCCATATGTTGCTCCAATCGGACATGGCCGGGGCGGATGACGCCGGCGAGCGGCGGATCGCGACGATGCGCGCCTATACTCACACTGGACTTACCCTGCTGAACGCATGCTGATCAAGCGACTTGCCACCGACCGCCCCGATGGACCCGACGGCCTGCTGCAGGCGCGCCGCAAATGGATGGCGCAGGCACTGAAGCTGGGCGCGGGCACGGCCGTGCTGACCCTGGCCGGCCCGCAGATCGCGTTTGGCGCCGGCATCGTCGCGGTGCGCGTGTGGCCGGCCGAGGACTACACCCGCGTCACCATCGAATCCGATTCCCCGCTGGCCGCCGTGCACCAGATGATCCGCGACCCCGACCGGCTGGTGGTGGACATCGACGGCCTGGACCTGTCGCCCACGCTGCGCGAGCTGGTGGCCAAGATCACTCCGAACGACCCCTATATCCAGACCGTGCGCGTCGGCCAGAACCGCCCGCGCGTGGTCCGCATGGTGTTCGACCTGAAGGAAAACGTGGCGCCGCAGGTGTTCACGCTGGCGCCGATCGGCAGCTACCGCAACCGCCTGGTGTTCGACCTGTACCCGGTCAATCCGCCCGATCCGCTGTGGAAGCTGGTGCGCGACACCGAGGAAAAGCAGCGCCGCTTCGCCACCTCGGACCCGGCGCCGGGCAACGACGGCATCGCCGGCGCGCCGGCCGGTGCCGAGGAAGACGCGATCGGCGCGCTGGTGCGCCGCTTCGACGAGAAGGGCGAGGTGCCGCCCACCACCGCGCCGCTGCCGCCGCCGGTGGCCTCGGCCCGGCCCAGGCCGTCCGCACCGCCGGTGCCGAGCCCCAATGCCCCGGTGGTGCCGCCGGTCGCACGCGACAACCCTACCGCCGAACGGCCCTTCAAGATGCGCCGCCTGCTGACCGTGGCGATCGACCCCGGCCACGGCGGCGAAGACCCGGGCGCGATCGGCGCCGCCGGCTCGCGCGAGAAGGACGTGGTGCTGCAGATCGCGCACCGCCTGCGCGCCAAGATCGATGCCCAGCCCAATATGCGCGCGATGATGACGCGCGACGCCGACTTTTTCGTGCCGCTGAACGTGCGCGTGCAGAAGGCGCGCCGGGTGCAGGCCGACCTGTTTGTATCGATCCACGCCGATGCCTTCTTGTCGCCCGAGGCGCGCGGCGCGTCGGTGTTCGCGCTGTCCGAACGCGGCGCCTCCAGTACCGCGGCGCGCTGGCTGGCCAACAAGGAAAACGCCTCCGACCTGATCGGCGGCGCCAATATGGGCAACAAGGATGCGCAGGTGGCGCGCGTGCTGCTGGACCTGTCCACCACCGCGCAGATCAATGACAGCCTGCAGGTCGGCAAGGCCGTGCTGGGCGAGATCGGCGGCATCAACAAGCTGCACAAGGGCAGCGTCGAGCAGGCCGGGTTTGCGGTGCTGAAGGCGCCGGATATCCCGTCGATCCTGATCGAGACGGCCTTTATCAGCAATCCGGAAGAAGAGCGCAAGCTCAACGATAACGCGCACCAGGAGCAACTGGCCAATGCGATCCTGAAGGGGATCCGGTCTTACTTCGCGCGCAATCCGCCGCTGTCGAAGAATCCGTCAGTGTGAATCTGGCGGGCACAAAAAAACCGGGGCATGCCCCGGTTTTTTTTCATGGCTGCGTGCCTCAGGCCCGCGCCGCGGCCTGGTCCTCCAGCAAGGCATCGCGGTTGGCATAGCGCGACGCGATCACCGAGCATACGATCAGCTGCAGCTGGTGATAGACCATCAGCGGCAGCACCAGCAGGCCCAGCGCGGGATGGCCGGCGAACAGGATCTTGGCCATCGGGATGCCGTTGGCCAGGCTCTTCTTGGAGCCGCAGAACACCGCCGTGATCTCGTCCTCGACAGAGAAGCCAAGGCGGCGCGCAGTCAGCGTGGTAAAGCCCAGCACCACGAACAGCAGCACCGCGGCGATCAGCATCACTGCGCCGATGGTCTGCCACTGGTACTGGTGCCACAGGCCCTGGGCGGTGGCGTCGCAGAATGAGGAATAGACGATCAGCACGATCACGCCACGGTCGATCTTGTTGGTGATGTGCTTCTTCTTCGCCAGCCAGCTGCCGATCAGCGGACGCAGCAGCTGCCCCAGCGCGAACGGCAGCAGCAGTTGCAGCGCCACCCCGGTGAGCGCCTTGCCCAGCGGCATCGAGGCGCCGCTGGCGCTGATCACCAGCCCCATCAGCAGCGGCGTGACCAGCATGCCGATCAGGCCCGAGATGGTGGCGTTGAAGATCGCTCCGGACACATTGCCGCGCGCCATCGAGGTCATGGCCACCGACGACGATACCGTCGACGGCAGCGCGCACAGGAAGAACACGCCCAGCAGCAGGTCCGGCGGCAGCGTATTGCGCAGCGACAGCATCAGCAGCACGCCTACCACCGGGAACACCACGTAGGTAAAGGTCTGCACGAAGACATGGAGGCGCCAGTGCTTGGCACCCGACACCAGCTTGTCGCGCGAGAGCGCCGCGCCGTGCAGGAAGAACACCAGCGCCACGCCCAGGCCGGTCACCACGCCCAGGTGCAGCGGGCCGTCGCCGGCGCCGATTTCAGGGGCGGCCAGCGCAATGGCGATAGCCGTCAACATGACGAGGACGAAGCCGTCGATCAGGTCATAAAGTTTCTTGAGCTTGCGGACAATACGAGACATGACTGCGGGTGGATCCTGCGATGTTAGGGTTTTGCCTAGTATTGGACGCCAGCCAAGTCTAGAATGCAAATTCATTTATAGAATCTATTTATCCGGGCGTTGCATGAATTACACACTGCGCCAGTTGCGCGTCTTCCTGGCCGTGGCCAATACCGGCGGCTTCAGCCGGGCCGCCGATGTGGTCGGCCTGACCCAGCCTGCGGTCAGCCGCGGCGTGGCTGAGCTGGAAGAGGCACTTGGCGTGCGCCTGCTGGACCGCACCACGCGCGAGGTGGTGCTGACCGAGGCCGGCCACGCGCTGGCGCCCGCGCTTGAGCGGCTGCTCGGGCAGCTCGACGACACGCTGGAAGAAACGCGCCAGCTTGGCGAACGCTATCGTGGTCGCGTAGTGATAGCTGGTGCGCCGACGATCTCGGCCCGGCTGATGCCGATGTACGTGGCCGCCTGCGCCGCCCAATACCCCGAGATCCGCCTGACCGTGCGTGACAACGTGCAGGCCGACGGCCTGGAGCAGGTGCGTGCCGGCGCGGTGGACTTTGGCGTGCTGATCGATCCGCTGGTGCGCGACGGGCTGGTGGTGGAGCCGGTGGCGACCGACCCGTTCTGCTTTGTCTGCCGGCGCGACCATCCGCTGGCGCAGTCGGCCTCGGTGCCGTGGTCGGCGCTGCATGGGATGCAGCTGGTGCTGCTGGACTTTGCCTCCGGCAGCCGTCCGCTGATCGACCGCGTGTTCGGCCGGCATGGCGTGGTGCCGCTGGTGGTGCAGGAGCTGGGCCACTCGGCGAGCGTGTTCGGCATGGTCGAGGCCGGCATCGGCGCATCGGTGCTGCCGTCGTTCTCGCTGCCGCTGCCGGCGGCGTCGCCGCTGGTGTGGCGCCCGCTGGTGCCGTGCGAGGAGCGCAGCATCGTCATGGTCCGGCGCGAGGACCGTTCACTGTCGCCGGCCGCGGCGGCGGTGTGGGACCTGGTGCGCCGCCTGACCGTGCGCGCCGAGGCGCCCGCAATGAGCGCCGCGGCCTGACCTGGTCTCACTCCGTCAACGCGCGGTGACCATCACCGCTTCCAGTTCAAAGCTGCCGTCGGCCTGCACGCGATAGTGCTCACGCACTTCCGTCGGCGCCATCTGCCACAGGTGGCGGATGGCCTCCACGGCCACCGGCGCGGTGCGCATGCGCCTGACCCAGCTGTCGAACTCGATGCCGATGCGCCAGATGTCCGATACGGCGATGCCATCGGCGCCAAAGCCCGCCGCCTCGAACATCGACCGCCACCCCGCCGGCGTGTAATCGCGCACGTGCGAGGGATCGCGCAGCAGTTCCACCGATTGCAGCCAGGTATCGCGCAGCGGATCCGGCGCACCGGCAATATCGATCAGCACCACTTTGCCGCCGGGCTTGAGCACGCGTCGGATCTCGGCCAGTGCCGCCGGGACGTCGCGCCAGTGGTGCGCGCTCATGCGCGAGACCACCGCGCAGAAGCTGGCATCGTCAAACGGCAGCTGTCCGGCAGCGCCCTGGCGCGTGCGGATATTGGCCAGCCCGCGCTCGCGCGCCGCGGCCTCGACCACGGCCAGCATGTCCGCCGACAGATCGTAAGCCGTCACTTCGCCCGCAATCGCTGCCGCGGCGAAGCTGGCATGGCCCGCGCCGCAGCCCAGGTCCAGCACGCGGCTGCGCGGGCGGTTGGCTGCGGGGATCAGCGCGGCCAGTTCGTCTTTCAGTTGCTGCAGGTCCGCGCCGCTGGCGTGGACGGCGCTGGTGAGGTAGGCGCTGGCGGTGGCGCCGAACTGGGCGGCGACGAGTTCCTGCTGTTGCATGGTGCTGGGCTCCTTGGGCCACGCCCAGGTCGGCGGGTGGCCTTCTTTGTTGGGGGAGGGGACTTGCCCGCGAGACGGGTTCGGCATACTGTAGGCGGGCAGTTTTCCCGGTACAAGTTACCGATTTATCCTGGTATAAGCGACACCAGCCTGTCATGCCCTTGTCTGCCGATCCCGCCGTTGTCCCGCCTGCATCGCCATCGTCGCGCGAATCCGTGCTGGGCGCTTTCCTGCGTGCGCACCGTGAACGGCTCGCGCCGGCCGATGTCGGGCTCGCACCGGGCCGGCGCCGCCGCACCCCCGGCCTGCGCCGCGAGGAAGTCGCGCAACTGGCGGGCTTGAGCGCGACCTGGGTGACGTGGCTGGAGCAGGGGCGGCCGGTATCGCTGTCGGCACGCGCGCTGGCCAGCCTGGCTGCCGCGCTGCGGCTGTCGCGCGCCGAGCGCGCCTACCTGTTCGAACTGGCGGGCCGCCGCGACCCGCAGCAGGCCGCGGACGAAACCGTGCCGCCGGTGGTGCTGGCCAGCGTGCATGCCATCGGCGGGCCGGCCTACCTGCTCGACCGGCAATGGAACGCGCTGGCCTGGAACGACGCCGCGACAGACCTGTTTGTCGGCTGGCTCGATGCCGCCAGCGCCGAGCACAACCTGCTGCGCGCGATGTTCCTGTCGCCGGGGCTGATGGCGCTGGTGGAAGACTGGCCACACCGCGCGGCACGGCTGGTGGCGGAATTCCGCGCGCACAGCATCCGCCATGCGGACGAGGCGCCGACGCGAGCCTTGATCGAGGGGCTGATGGCAGAGAGCGCGGCCTTCCGCGATGCCTGGCTGTCGCAGGACGTGGAAGACCGCGAGGGCGGCCGCCGCGGCTTTCACCATCCGCAGCTGGGCGCGCTGCAGTTCGAGCAGCTGACGCTGGTGCCGGCGGCGGCGCCGGGCTTGATGCTGGTGATGCTGCTGCCCGGCTGAGCGGGCAGCGCCGGGGCTTTACTTGGGCTGCATCCGGATCGCGCCGTCCAGGCGGATCACTTCGCCATTGAGCATGGTGTTCTCGATGATCGAGCGGGCCAGCTTGGCGTACTCCGCCGGGCGGCCAAGGCGCGGCGGGAACGGCACCATCCTGCCGAGCGCGTCCTGCACTTCCTGCGGCATGCCCAGCAGCATCGGCGTTTCGAAGATACCCGGGGCGATGGTCATGCAGCGCACGCCGTCGCGCGACAGGTCGCGCGCGATCGCCAGCGTCATCGCCACCACGCCGCCCTTGGACGCGGCATAGGCGGCCTGCCCGATCTGGCCGTCAAAGGCCGCCACCGACGCCGTATTGATGATCACGCCGCGCTCGCCTTCGCTGTCGGGGGTGTTTTGCACCATGGCCGCGGCGGCCAGGCGGATCATGTTGAAGGTGCCGACCAGGTTGATGCGGATGGTCTTGTCGAAGGCTTCCAGCGGATGCGGGCCGTTCTTGCCGACGGTCTTGTTGGCAGTGGCGATGCCGGCGCAGTTGACGATGCCCGAGAGCCGGCCCAGTGCCTGGGCGGCGGCCACCACCGCCTGGCCGTCGGCCTCGGAGGTGACGTCGCAGCGGACGAACTGGCCGCCCAGTTCAGTTGCCAGCGCCTGGCCGTCGGCCTCGTTCAGGTCGGCGATCACGACCCTGGCGCCGGCTTCGGCCAGCATGCGGGCGGTGCCTGCACCCAGGCCCGAGGCGCCGCCGGTGACGATGAATACGTTGCCTTGGATTTGCATTTGGGGTTGTCTCCTTGGATTGGGTATTTGTTGCCGTTTACGTAAACGTCAATTCGTTGGCGGTATTTTACGGGGTGGTGGGGGATGTGCAAGGGGTGGGATTGCTAGGCGGGCTCGGAATCAATCGGCCAAAACAAAAGCGGCCCAAAGGCCGCTTTCACAACACCAGGCAGAGCAGGCGAAAAATTACTTCAACGCTTCGAACACCCGCGCGGTAATGTCATCGACATTGCCCACGCCCAGGATCTTGCGGTACTTCGGCGGCGCCACCTTGGCGGAAGCATCTCCCTTGGCAGCCCAGTCCGAGTAGTAATCCACCAGCGGACGCGTCTGCTGCGAATAGACATCAAGACGCTTCTTGACCGTCTCTTCCTTGTCATCGTCACGCTGGATCAGCGCCTCGCCGGTCTCGTCGTCCACGCCCTCGGTCTTGGGCGGGTTGTACTTGACGTGGTAGGTGCGGCCCGAGGCCACGTGCACGCGGCGGCCGCTCATGCGCTCGATGATGGCGTCGAACGGCACGTCGATTTCCAGCACGTAGTCGATTGCCACGCCCGCTTCCTTCATTGCCTCGGCCTGCGGAATGGTGCGCGGGAAGCCGTCGAACAGGTAGCCGTTCTTGCAGTCGTCTTCCTTGAGGCGGTCTTTCACCAGGCCGATGATGATGTCGTCCGACACCAGTCCGCCCGCGTCCATGACCTTCTTGGCTTCTACGCCCAGCGGGGTGCCGGCCTTTACCGCGGCGCGCAGCATGTCGCCCGTGGAGATTTGCGGAATGCCGAACTTCTCGCAGATGAACTTGGCTTGCGTGCCTTTGCCGGCGCCGGGCGCGCCCAACAGGATCAAACGCATTTACGGGTCCTCAGAGTTTTTAATCTGGTGTGGCGGGAGATCAGAAGGAGGGTAACGCCGTAACTTGACGCAGGACTTACTGCGGTCCTGATGCGTTCTGACTGCGTTCAGCGCGGGCACTGCTCATGCGTACCTACGCATACGGCCGGCGGCGGCTGCCAGGGGGATGGCGGCGCGGCACACCGGACGGGCTCTATCTTTATCTCCCCACCGAGCCTTGGCCGGCGGCACGCTTGCGCATGCCGGCCGGGCGGCTCTGTATCGGCAAGCATTATGCCATGAGGCGGCGCCAAATCGGCCCGAAATCCGCCCCCTGGTTCAGGTTGCAGCTGTATGAACCTGAGCGGGCAGGCGCCCGCGCGGGTCACTTTCCCGCGGTTGGGTCAGGGCCCTTCCTGGGCCATCGACTGCGCCCACAGCGCGCGCACCCGTTCCAGGTCGGCCGGGGTGTCGACCCCGGGGGCCGGCGCGGCGCTGGTCTGCAGCACCGCAATGCGCTCGCCATGCCACATGGCGCGCAGTTGCTCCAGCGCCTCGGTCTGCTCCAGCGGCGCCGCCGCCAGCGTCGGGAAGCGGCGCAGGAAGCCCGCCCGGTAGGCGTACAGCCCGATATGGCGCAGCACCGGCATGCCGGGCAGCGGCACCTGTGCCAGCGCCGCGGGCACGGCCGGCACGCCCGACCAGGCATCGCGCGCCCACGGGATCGGCGCGCGCGAGAAATACAGGGCGCGGCCGGCGGCGTCGCACACCACCTTGACCACATTGGGATTGAAGACTTCGGCGATGTCCTGCAGCGGATGCGCCGCGGTGGCGATGGCGCAGTCGGCGTGGTGCGCCAGGTGCAGCGCCACCTCGTCGATCAGCGACGGTTCGATCAGCGGCTCGTCGCCCTGCACATTGACCACGATGGCGTCGTCGGCCAGCCCCAGCTGGGCGGCCACTTCAGACAGGCGGTCGGTGCCGGAAGGGTGGTCGGCGCGGGTCAGCACGGCTTCGATGCCGTGCGCGGCGCAGGCCTGCGCCACCGCGGGCGCATCGGTGGCGACCACGGTGCGCTGCGCCGACGACGCATGCGCGCGTTCGGCCACGCGCACGATCATCGGGCGCCCGCCGATATCGGCCAGGGGCTTGTCAGGCAGGCGCGTCGAAGCGAGCCGCGCGGGAATGACGACAGTGAACGCCGGGACGGTCATGGCGCGCACTCAGTTGCCGGAGGCGGGGGCGTCCGGGTTGACCACGCGGCCCGGCACCGACTGGCGGGCCTCGTCGGCCAGCATCACGGGGATGCCGTCGCGGATCGGGTACGCCAGCTTGTCGGCGTGGCAGATCAGCTCCTGCGCGGCGCGGTCGTATTCCAGCTTGCCCTTGCACAGCGGGCAGACCAGGATTTCAAGCAGCCGGTTGTCCATCTCGGTGTTCCTCGTTGCGCCCTGCGGCGCCGGGCGTGGTTGCCGGCGCGGTCGGCGCGGGTTTGATTTGCGCCAGCACGGCGCGGCGGATTTTTTCGATCAGGCCGGCATCGATCACGGGCCTGGTGGGGACGACCCAGATGCGCGGGTCGTCGAAGCGCTCGCATTTTACGGCATCCTTCTCGGTGATCAGGATCACGTCGGCGTCGAGCGCGTCGGGATTGTCAGCGAACGGGTCGGCGACAAAGTCATAGTGATCCGGCAGCGGCAGCGTCTTCGGTGTCAGGCCCGCGCCGCGCAGGCTGGCGAAGAAGCGCTCGGGGTTGCCGATGCCGGCCGCGGCCAGCACGCGCCGGCCGGCAAAGGCGCTGACCGGCCGCGCCATGGTGGGGTCGGCCAGCTGCCAGGCATCGTCCAGCTCCAGCCGCATGCCGTACATGCCGGGGCGGTCGGCCGTGGCGCGGAAGTTGGGGTCGTTGATCAGGGTCGCGTCGCGCGGGCGCGAAAGCGGCTCGCGCAGCGGGCCGGCCGGCAGCAGCAGGCCGTTGCCGCCCATGCGCGAGTCGAACATCACGATCTCGAAGTCGCGCTGCAGCTTGTAGTGCTGCAGGCCATCGTCGAGCAGCAGCACATTGACGCCCGGGTGCGATACCAGCATGGTCTGCGCGCACAGCGCGCGGTCGGGGAAGACCCAGACCGGCACGTCGGTGGCGCGCGCAATCAGGAGCGGCTCATCGCCTACGTCGGACGCCTTTGATGTCGGCTTCACGCGGCGCGGGTGCTTGAGTTCCACGCCGTAGCCGCGCGACACCACGCCGGGGCGCAGCCCCGCCTCGGTCAGCGCTTGTGCCAGCGCGATCACCGCCGGCGTCTTGCCGGTGCCGCCCACGGTCACGTTGCCGACCACCACCACCGGCATCGGCAGCCGCGTCGACTTGAACCAGCCGCGCTGGTAGCCATGGCGGCGCACCCGCGCGATCAGCCCGAACAGCAGCGAGAACGGCAGCATCGCCCACGCGAACCAGCCGCGGCGTTGCCACTGGGCGGTCACGAAGTCGGCAAGGGCATGTCGGGGAACGGGCATGGGCGCGGCGGGCGGTGGAGTCGGTGGTTGGGATGGGATTGTAGTGCGCCCGCGGCTTCGCTCCCTGGGGGCGCGGGCGGCTCAACCATTATGGGCATTGCACAGCGCATGCGGCAAGCCCGCCGGCCGCATGCGCCACGGCGCCCGGGGTCAGCGCGGCTGCGCGCTCTGCGTGGCGAAGGTCAGGCGCGACAGCCCGGCTAGCCGCGCGGCCTCCATCACGTTGATCACGGCCTGGTGGCTGGCCTGCGCGTCGGCATTGACGATCACCACCGGCGGCTGGCCGCCGGCACTGGTGCCCGAGGCGGCGCGCAGCTGGTCGGCCAGGCTGGTGACGTCCTTCTGCTCCATCACCTGCCTGTTGACCGAGTAGACCCCGCGCGACGACACCGACACCACGATTTCCTGCGGCCGCTGCTGGGAGCGCTCGGCGTCGGCGGTGGGCAGCTGGATCTGCAGCTCGGTAAAGCGCGAGTAGGTGGTCGTGATCATCAGGAAGATCAGGATCACGAGCAGCACGTCGATCAGCGGGATCAGGTTGATCTCCGGCTCTTCGCGCCGCTGGCGGGAACGGAAGTGCATGGCGTTCGTTCCGTTCGGCGATCAGGCGCGGCGCTGCGGCAGGATTGCGTCGAGGAACGACGTGGCGCGGAATTCCAGCTCGGCCACGTAGTCATCCACGCGGCGGCGGAAGTAGCGCCAGAAGATCAGCGCCGGGATTGCCACGATCAGGCCGAAGGCGGTGTTGTACAGCGCCACCGAGATGCCGTGTGCCAGCTGTTCAGGGCTGGCGCCGGTGCCGCCCTGGCTGCCGAAGATCTCGATCATGCCGATCACCGTGCCCAGCAGGCCCATCAGCGGCGCCACCGAGGCGATCGTGCCGAGCGCGTTCAGGTAGCGCTCGAGCTCATGCGCGACCACGCGGCCGGCTTCCTCTACCACGTCCTTGGCGGCATCGCGCGAGGTGTGCGGCTGCAGCACCACGTGGCGCAGCCCGGCGGCCAGCACCCGGCCCAGCGGCGAGTTCTGCTCAAGCGTGTTGACCACTTCCGGCGTGGCGCGGCGCTGCTGCGCGGCCGCCAGCGCCTCTTCATAGAGCCTGGCGGGCAGGACCTTGCTGCGCTTGAGGGTAAGAAAACGTTCGACGATCAGCGCCAGCGCGATGACCGAGGCGAGCAACAGCGGCCAGATCGGCCAGCCGGCCGCTTGAATGATGGAAAACAATTGGACCCCCGGGATCGACAACCGAATAACAAAACCCCAAACCACCTGGACGGCATGCCTTGATGCGCGTCTGGCCGCTGGCGGCGCGCGCTCCGGCATTGCTCTGAAAAATCAGGCGCCACTCTAACCTGCGCCCTGTCGCACGGCAAGACGGCACCCGGCGCTGTCTCGGCCACGCATCGCTCGTGCCGGTCCATTTCCACAGCAAAGCGGGACAGTGTTGTGGATCGATTGTGGAAAGCCGCCTGACAAGCGTGCTAACACATTGATCCATAAGGGTAAAGATGTTACTGCCTAATTTTTGTGCAAATGCCTGCCGCAAGCCCTGCGGCGCATGGTGCACGCCGCCAGGCACCGATTTCCACAACCTGACGAGGCGCGTCGGTGTGCTGGCGCACCGTCCAGTGCGGCTTTCCACACAGCGCCGGGACAGGATTGTGGAGCGCTTGTGGAAAGCTGCCTGAGAGGTCATCTAAGTTATTGATTTATAAGGCAGCACCATGGGTTGCTTAAAAAACAGGCAAACGGGTGTATCAGCGCTGCGCTCGGTCGATGGGGCAGCAGGCAGGACAGAAATCGGGTTTTTCCACATTCCGCAGGGAGAGCATTGTGGACGGCCTGTGGACAAATCCGGGAGAAGCGGGTTAACCCATTGATTTTTATAGCCTCCCAGGGTCCTGCCCAGAAATTGTGCAAAAGCAGCATGGACGCTGCGCCGCGGACGGCCGGCAATGCTCCGATACGCCACGCGCCGGGTTGGTCGCTTTCCATGGGACCGCAAGCGGGGTTGGGGCCACTTACGCTGGAAAAGTGTGGTTTACGGCCCGTTTTATCCAGAGAAGCTGTGGATAACTTTGTGAACAAGCCTGCCGGGCGCTTTGTAAGTGATTGATGCAAAAGAGAATTGGTTATATTGCCTAATTTTTGTTTTACGCGTAAAGCTCATAAGAATCAAAGGGTTGCACGAACCCATGCGCCTTTCGGGGCAGGCCGCCGGCATCAGCCCTACCCCCTTGACATAGAGGTTATGCTGTGGACATGTCCCATTCACGCCGCTTGCCACCAGTGCGCCATGCCAGACTTGCCGAATTTTTCGCGTGACCCTTCCTCCACCACGCTGCGCAGCGGCCGCGACGTCATCCCTGTCGGTGAGCTGAACCACACAATCGCCAGGCTGCTCGAACGCAGTTTTCCGCTGGCCTGGGTGCGCGGCGAGGTTTCCAATTTCACGCGCGCCGCCAGCGGGCATTGGTATTTCTCGCTCAAGGATGCACGCGCGCAGATCCGCTGCGTGATGTTCCGCGGGCGCAACCAGCATGTCGACTTCCAGCCGCGCGAGGGCGAGGCGGTGGAGGTGCGCGCCGTGGTCACCATGTACGAGGCGCGTGGCGAGGTGCAGCTGGGCGTGGAGGCAATGCGCCGGGCCGGGCTGGGCAACCTGTACGAAGCCTTCCTGCGCCTGAAGGAAAAGCTGGCGCAGGCAGGCCTGTTCGCGCCGGAGCGCAAGCGCCCGGTGCCGGCGCATCCGCGCACCATCGGCGTGGTCACCTCGCTGCAGGCGGCGGCGCTGCGCGATGTGCTGACCACCTTGCGCCGGCGCGCGCCGCATGTGCCGGTGCTGATCTATCCGGTACCGGTGCAGGGCGCGGGCGCGGCGCAGAAGATCGCCGACATGCTCGATGCGGCCAGCGCGCGGCGCGAGTGCGACGTGCTGATCCTGTGCCGCGGCGGGGGCAGCATCGAAGACCTGTGGTCGTTCAACGAAGAGGTGGTGGCGCAGGCGATTGCGCGCTGCGCGCTGCCGGTCATCTCCGGCGTGGGCCACGAAACCGACTTCACCATTGCCGACTTTGTCGCCGATGTGCGTGCGCCCACGCCGACCGGCGCGGCCGAGCTGGTCAGCCCGGATCGCGCGCACCTGCTGGCACAGGCGATGCGTGCGCGCGACGCGCTCACGCAGTGCATGCGGCGCGGGCTGGACCTGCGCGCGCAGCACCTGGACTGGCTGGCGCGGCGCGTGCGCAGCCCGCAGGCGCAGCTGCAGGAGCGGCGCGCGCGCGTCGACAATCTGGCGCGACACTTGCGCTCGGCATTGCGCGACACGGTGGTGTCGCAGCGCCACCGCCAGCAATTGCTGGCGATGCGCTGGAGCGCGTGCCGTCCCGATGCCAGCGCCGCCCACGCCGACGTGGCCCGCCTGTGGCAACGCCTGCAGGCCGCCGCCGTGCGCCAGCACGAGCGCGCCGGCCAGCGCCTGGCGCGCAGCGCCGGCGCGCTCGAGTTGCTGGCGCCGCAGCGCACGCTGGAACGCGGCTATGCGGTGCTGCTGGACCAGCGCGGACGCGCGCTGCGCTCGCCCGCCGAAATCCGCGCCGGCAGCGTGCTCGAAGCGCACCTGGCCGAGGGCGTGGCCGACCTGTCGATTGCCGGCGTGCAGGCCAAGCTGCCGGATTTCTGAGCGCCTGCGCGGCCCGGGAACGCCTCCCATTCGCGATGCCGCGGCGGGCGCGAAACGCTCAGGCAAGCCGGGCGAAAATCCCCCCGGAAACCCCTGCCAGGACAAACTAACATCGGAGCAGGGGGCTTTGTCCCGCGGTTTGCGCGGGTCTTGCAAGTCCCCTACAATCGGCAATTCCGGACCCACAACCCCAACCCACAGAGACAGAACAATGGAACACAAGCTCCCCCCGCTCCCGTACGCGCATGATGCCCTGGCTCCGCATATCTCCAAGGAGACGCTGGAGTTCCATCATGACAAGCACCACCAGACCTACGTCACCAACCTGAACAACCTCATCAAGGGCACCGAGTTCGAGAACTCGACCCTGGAAGAGATCGTCAAGAAGTCGTCGGGCGGCATCTTCAACAACGCTGCCCAGGTGTGGAACCACACCTTCTACTGGGATTCGATGAAGCCCAACGGCGGCGGCCAGCCGACCGGCGCGCTGGCTGATGCCATCAACGCCAAGTGGGGCTCGTTCGACAAGTTCAAGGAAGAGTTCACCAAGACCGCCGTGGGCACCTTCGGTTCGGGCTGGGCCTGGCTGGTCAAGAAGGCCGACGGCTCGCTGGACCTGGTGTCCACCTCCAACGCCGCCACCCCGCTGACCACCGACGCCAAGGCGCTGCTGACCTGCGACGTGTGGGAACATGCCTACTACATCGACTACCGCAATGCCCGCCCGAAGTACGTCGAGGCATTCTGGAATGTCGTGAACTGGGACTTCGCCGGCAAGAATTTCGCTGGCTGATCCGCGGATCATGCTTGCAGCAAGAAAGGGCCATCCGGCCCTTTCTTGTTTTTGGGCGCGCATGGGGCGGGATCGGGTTTGAATCTGCCTGCGGGATCGTCCATATTGGTCCGTATCCGGCCGCCGGCATTCGGTGCGCACCCGTGCGCTCCGTGCCATCGTGTACTTCGTATGCCGGCCATTTCCCGCAGCCAGGTGCCCGATGGCCCGATGGAAGGCATGTTCCCCTTGCAGCCCCGCCGGTGCGCGCCGTCCCTGGGCAGCCCTGCCCGTCGCACTCCTGCTGCTCGCCGCCGTCGGCGGCGCCAGCGCGCAGCCGCTGCCTTCCCCGCCGGGCGTGCCGCCCCCGTTCAAGCTGTTGCGCTATGACGAGGACTATCGCTACCTGGGCGATCCGGCCATGCGCACGGGTTTCTGGGATCCGGCCAAGTATGTGCCGCTTGGCAGTCCTGGCTGGTTCGCGAGCTTCGGCGGAGAGATCCGCGAGCGCTTTGAGGACTACTCGGCCAGCAATTTCGGCGTGCCGGGTCCGCGTGGCGATGGCTACCTGATGCACCGCGCGCTGCTGCATGCCGACCTGCATGCCGGTGAATCCCTGCGCGCGTTCGTGCAGCTGGGCAACCAGCTGGCCATGGGCAAGGACGTCACCACGCCGCCCTATGTCGACCAGCTCGATGTGCAGCAGGCATTCGTCGACCTGCGCGTGCCGCTCCCGGCGCCCGCGCAGGACCCGCTGCTGGTGCGCGTGGGCCGGCAGGAAATGGCGTTCGGCGCGCAGCGCCTGGTTTCGATCCGCGATGCCCCCAATGTGCGGCGCGCCTTCGACGGAGTGAGGCTCGGCTCAAGCCTGGGCAGCGCGCGGGTGGATGCCTTCGCCACGCGTCCCGTGCTGCTCAAGGACGGCAGTTTCGACGACCGGCCCAACCAGGCACAGGGCTTCTGGGGTGTCTATGCGACGATGCCGGCGGCTGTCCTGCCGGCAACCTCCGCCGATCTCTACTACCTCGGCTTCGAGAATGACCGCGCGCTGTTCAGCGATGGCAGCGGCGCGGAGCGGCGGCATTCACTCGGCGGCCGCCTGTCCGGCCGTCATGGACGCTGGGACTGGGACTGGGAGGCGCTGTTCCAGTTCGGCAGCCTGGCCTCGCAGCAGATCCGCGCATGGGGCTTCTCGACCGATACCGGGTACACCTTTGCAGCTTCGGCCTGGCACCCGCGCGCAGGCATCAAGGCGACCATGGGCAGCGGTGACCGCAATCCGCACGACGGCACCATCGGCACCTACAACGGCTTGTTTCCCAAGCTGGCCTACTTCAACCAGGCCGGCCTGATCGGCGCCTCCAACGTGCTGGATATCCAGCCGTCGCTGACGCTGATCCCTGCGGCCGGAATCAAGCTGACCTTCGCCTGTGACTTCATCTGGCGGGCAACCACGCACGACGCGGTCTACACCTCGGCGGGCATCCCGGTTCCCGGCACCGCGGGCCGCTCCGGCCAGTACAGCAGCAGCCAGCTCTCCGTGGATGTTGCATGGCAGGCGAGCCGGCATGTGCTGGTCAATGGCGGCGCCGTGTACGTGGACGAGAGCCGCACGCTGAAGGCCGTTGGCGGACACAACACGCGCTTTCTCTACCTGGCGCTCGGCTATACGTTCTGATGCGGCGGGTGCCATGCGGCACATCCACAAGCTATTGAGCGCGACGAGCGGTCATGGGTGCCTGCGGCCGCGCCAGGGAGTGCGCGGCATAGCGCACGGCTTCCGGCGTCCAGCGTCCTATGCCTGGAACGCAGTGGTACAGCCACACCCGCTACCAGGCACGTCCCCAAGTACCTATGCTCAAGCCCGACAGCGTCGGCTTTTGCGGCACTGGCAAGGCGTGGCGCGGGCCCGGTATTCCAATAACAAATCGGTATGGTGACGAAAAGAAAATGCGAATGGACGCTGTGATTCGCCATTTCTAGAATCCCCTCACGCTGAATGGTCGCGTAAATCCGCCGCACTAAAAGAGCGCCACCAAGAATCCACCAGATGCTGATGCCGTAAATGGGGCAGGGGTCGTTGTTGCCCGCAGTTTCGTGCACAGGGCGGGGCAGGCATCCCCGTATCGGTTCGGACAGGCGCAAGACACTGGAGACAACATGAAGAACCCCCTTGCGGGCGCTGCCTTTGCGGCGCTTGCGGCCTGCTGCACCGGCGCTTTCGCACAGAGCAACGTCACGCTCTATGGCCGGCTGAATACATCGATGGAGTATTCCGATGCGTCGACGGCGTCCGACGGCACCAAGCTGGGCGGGACCGGCCGGCTGACCAACAACCGCTCGGTCTTCGGCATGCGCGGCGAGGAATCGCTGTATGGCAGCCTCAAGGCGATCTGGCAGATCGAGAGCAATATCTCATTGGATACGGGCAGCGGGCAACTGGCCAGCCGCAACACCCGCATTGGATTGGCCGGCTCAGCTGGCAGCTTTTTCATGGGCAACTGGACCACGCCCTACCTGGAAGCCACCTCGTCCTACGATCCGTTCTATCCGACCACGGCCGGCTACATGGCGCTGATCGGCAATGGCTCGACCCCGACCTCCGACAATGTCCAGGACACCAGCGCCTTCGATCGCCGCCAGAAGAACAGTGTCCATTACCGCAGCCCGAAGTGGAACGGCTTCAGCGGCGGCGTGACCTGGGGTATCAACGAAGAGCGCATTACGGTGCCGCGCAACCCGAGCCTGTGGTCGTTCGCGGGGGCCTATGACAACGGCCCGCTCAATGTCGTGTTGGCCTATGAGCGCCACAACAACTACCAGACCGCGGGACGCGACGACGAAGGCATGAAGATCGGGCTGTCGTACCAGTTCCCGACCACCAAGGTGTCGGCCATCTATGAGCGGCTGCACTACCGCACCGCCACCGGCGACCTGAAGCGCGATGCCTACTACGCGTCGGTGGTGCAGAAGCTGTGGACAGGCAGCCTGCGCGCCGGCGTCGGCGTGGCCGGCAACGGCCGTGGCAACGCCACCGAGACTGTCGGCTTCTTCCGCAGCGGAGCGGATACCGGCGCGGTCCAGGCCACCCTGGGCTATGAGTACCCGCTGTCCAAGCGCACCTCGGTGTTTGGCTTCTACAGCCGCATCTTCAACAAGAAGAATGCCACCTACGACTTTGCGATCAATGAGCTGGGCATTTCCGCCGGCGCCGATCCGCAGACCGTTGCGCTGGGCATGCGCCACGTCTTCTGAGCACGGCGCACGTCAGGCCATCCCCCACGATTCCAGGAGTACCCCAATGAAATTCCAGAACATCCTGCGCGCGGCGCTTGCCACCGCGCTCTGCCTGCCGCTGCTGCACGGCGCGGCGCAAGCCGAAGCGTATCCCGACAAGCCGATCCGCATGATCGTGCCGTTTGCTGCCGGCAGCGCCACCGACCTGCTCGCACGCATCGTCAGCGCCGAGATCGGCACCAGCTCGAACATGCAGATCGTGGTGGACAACCGCCCCGGCGCGGGTGGGACCATCGGCACCGCGGTGGTGGCCAAGGCGCCCGCGGACGGCTACACGCTGCTGCTGACCTCCGCCGGGCATGCGGTCAATCCCACGCTCTATCCCAAGCTGCCGTACGACACCACCCGCGACCTGAAGGGCATCTCCACGGTGGCAACCATGCCCTACCTGCTGGTGGTCAGCGCCTCCAGCCCCTACCGCACGCTCAAGGACCTGCTCGCGGCTGCGCGCGCCAAGCCGGATTCCGTCACCTACAGCTCGGCGGGCAGCGGCAGCTCTTCGCACCTGAGCGGCGAGCTGTTCAACGTGACCGCAGGCGTGCAGACCCGGCATATCCCGTACAAGGGCGCGCCGGCGGCGATCACCGATGTGATGAGCGGGCGCGTCGACATGTTCTTCGCGCCGTCCATCACCGCGCTGCAGTTCGTCAAGGACGGCAAGCTGCGCATCCTGGGCGTGGCCACGGCGGCGCGGGTGCCGTCGCTGCCGGACGTGCCCACCATCGCCGAAGCGGGCGTGCCGGGCTATGTCTTCGATGCCTGGTTCGGCGTGCTGGCGCCCGCGGGCACGCCCAAGGATGTCGTCGCCCGCCTGAACACGGCGATGCAGCAAGCGCTCAGCGCGCCGGCGACCAAGGAGAAGCTGATTGCGCAAGGCGCCGAGGCCAAGCCCTCGACGCCGGCTGCCTTCGACAAGCTGATCGCCGCCGACATCGCCAAGCTCGAGCCCATCGTCAAGCGCTCGGGCGCACAGCCGGGCCAGTAACGCCGCCACGGCGCCCGGGGGGCCGGGCGCCACCTCTCCTGCACGAAGGGAACATCGATATGCGTTGCATTGCACGGGCCCTGGCGCATGCCATGGCGGTGGGCTGCCTGGTGGCGGCTTCGGGAGCGCAGGCGCAAGCCGGCGCGCATGCCGACCGGATCCTGGTCAATGGCACGGTACTCACCATGAACGCCACGGACACAGTGGCGCAGGCCCTTGCCATCCGCGGCGACCGCATTGCCGCGGTGGGGAGCAGCCGGGACATCCGGCGCCTGGCCGGCCCGCGCACGGAGGTGATCGACCTGGGCGGGCGCACGGTCATCCCCGGCCTGATCGACACCCATATCCACGCCATCCGCGGCGGCCAGAGCTATGCCTTCGAGACCTACTGGTACGAAGGCGAGACCACCAGCCTGGCCGCGGGGCTGGAGCAGCTGCGCAAGACCGCGCTGGCGCGCGGCCCCGGCAAATGGGTGGCCGTGACCGGTTCCTGGCACCCCGACCAGTTCACCGAGAAGCGCGCGCCGACCCCTGCCGAGCTGACCGCGCTGCTGCCTGACAATCCGGCCTATGTGCAGTACCTGTACGACTATGCACTGGTCAACGCCAGGGCGATCGACGCACTCAAGCTCGACCAGCCGGATGCGCTGCCGCCGGGCATCCGCGTGGAGCGCGACAGCGAAGGGCGCCCCACCGGCCGGATCTTCGGCGCGATCCGGCCGCTGTCGGCGCTGTTCGGCCGCATCCTGGCGCAGAGCCAGGTCGACGCAAAGGCCAGCCTGCAGTCCTTTTTCAGCCGCCTTAACAGCCTCGGCGTCACCGCGCTGATCGACCCCACCGCGGGACCGGGCCCGGCCTACGATCCGCTGTACGCGTTGTGGCGCGAGGACAGCCTGTCGCTGCGGGTCGGCTACCGCATCCCGACCATGGTCGCTGGCAACGAGGCCGAATGGTTCCGCAATACGCTGGCCTACCTGCCGCCGCGCCTGGGCGACGGCAAGCTGCGCTTCCTCGGCCCGGGCGAGATGCTGGTGTTCGGCATGGACGACGGCGTGAAGATGGGGCCTGGATTCCAGCCGTCGGCGAAGGACCGCGAGGAACTGCTCAAGGTGGCAACGTTCGCCGCCAGCCGCGGCTATCCGGTCGAGATCCACGCCTATACCGACGACGCCGCCAGCGCGATCCTCGATGTCTTCGAGGAAGTGGGCAAGCGCCATGATTTGGGCAGGCTGCGCTGGGCCATGGCCCACCTGAATACCGGCAAGCCGGAGACGTTCCGGCGCATGAAGGCGCTTGGGCTCTCCTACACGGTGCAGATGGGGCCGTACTTCGAGGCCGGCGCCATCGGCCACGCCAACGACCACCATGTGGCCGAGGCCGCGCCGCCCGTGCGCCTGGCGCTGCAGCACGGGCTGAAGGTGGCGGGCGGAACGGATGCGACGCGCATCGGCATCCCCGGCGTCTGGCGCGCGCTGGAGTTCCACGTCGGCGGTTATTCGATCGGCAAGGAAGTCAGGCGCAAGGAGGACTTCCGGCTGTCGCGGCTGGAAGCGCTGCGGCTGTACACCGCCAACGCGGCGTGGATTTCATTCGACGAGGATTCGCGCGGCACGCTGGAGGCCGGCAAGCTGGCCGACCTGGCGGTGCTCGACAAGCCCTACCTGACCGTCCCCATTGAAGACATCCACCGCATCCGTTCGGTGCTGACGATGGTCGACGGCAAGGTGGTCCATGCCGACGGCGGCTTTGCCGCGCGCAAGGCGCGCTAGCCAGCGGCGCCGCAAGCGCAGTGGAGGGAACACGCATGCCGCACCTGATCGTCGAATACACCCGCAACCTTGCACCGGTTGCGCGTATCGATGCCTTGCTGGCCGGACTGAGCGCGGTCCTGATCGCGCAGGACGGCGCGTTTCCGCTGGGCGGCATCCGTGCGCGCGCGCTATGCCTGGAGTCCTACCGCATGGCCGACGGCAGCAGCGACGATGCCTTCGTGCACGTGACGCTGGCGGTCGCGGCGGGGCGCTCGCAGGACGTGCTCGACCGCACCGTCAGCGCCTTGTTCGATACCTTGACCGCGCATTTCGCCGAGCCATACCGGCGCCGCTACCTGGCCTTGTCGCTGGAGCTGCGTGAGTTTGCCGGTGCCTACCGGAGCCTCAACAACATTCACCAGCGCTACAGCACCACGGCTGCATAGGGCGGCGGCCGCGTACCACCACAACGACAAGAAAGACCCACGGAGGAGACAGCAATGAAGATCGGAACCATGGGGGCCGCGCTGCTTGCGCTTGGCCCGACGCTGGCCGCGGCGCAGTCCGTGACGATGTACGGCGTGATCGATACCGGCGTGGAATACGTGAACAAGGTCGGAGCGGGCGGCGACAGCCTGGTGCGCATGCCGACCCTCACCGGCACCGTGCCGTCGCGCTGGGGCCTGCGCGGCACCGAGGACCTGGGCGGCGGGCTCAAGAGCGTGTTCGTGCTGGAGTCCGGCTTCGCCCCCGATACCGGCGGTGCCAACCAGGGCGGACGGCTGTTCGGGCGGCAGGCGCTGGTGGGGCTGAGCGGCAAGTGGGGCCAGCTGTCGCTGGGGCGGCAGTACACCATGCTGTTCTGGGCCAACCTGGACTCGGACATCCTCGGCCCCAACGTGTACGGCGCGGCGTCGCTCGACAGCTACCTGCCGAATACGCGTGCCGACAACGCGCTGGCCTACAAGGGCACCTTCGGCGGCCTGACCGTCGGCGCCACCTACAGCTTCGGGCGCGATGCGGTCAATGCCGGCCCCAGCCCGGCCGGCACCAATTGCGCGGGCGAGAATCCTGCCAGCAAGTCTGCCTGCCGGGAATGGTCGGCACTGATCCAGTATGAGCACAAGGGCTGGGGCGTCACCGCTGCCTATGACTCGCTGCGCGGCGGGCCGGGCGCGTTCGGCGGGCTTGGCAACAAGTCGCTGACCGATGACCGCCTGTCGCTGAGCGGCTATGTAATGCTGTCGCGCGCCAAGCTGGGCGTGGGCGTGATCCGCCGCGACAACGAAGGCAGCGCGACGCCGCGCAGCGAGCTCTGGTATGGCGGCATCGCCTACGACATCACGCCGGCCTTCACGCTGGCCGGGCAGGTCTATTACCTCAAGTTCCATGACAGCGCCAACAAGGCCATGCTGTATGCGCTGCGTGGTGCCTATGCGTTTTCCAAGCGGACTTCGGTCTATGCCACGGCTGGATTCATCGATAACGGTGGGCAGCTTGCCCAGTCAGTCAGTGCCGGGGCGGCGGGGTCCAACCCCAGGCCGGGTGGGTCGCAGTTTGGGACGATGGTGGGGATCAAGCACGTCTTCTAGTGGGCTGACTGGCTTGGCGCCATGCGGTCGGGTGTCGTACCCAGGCAGACAGGTCTGCAGGCGGCAGCGGAATGCGCTGCATGGTGGCTATGAACTGTCTAAATTTGCCGGTCTTCCGATAGAGATTGCCATCACTAGTACTTGAAAAGCATTTCTTGCGGATAACATCGCCTGCGCTCCGCAGAAGGCGCTTCGCGTGCAACACGGGTGTCTTGCGGCAATCCGGACCGTTACGAGATCACCGAGGACGCCGGAAGGTTCGACATGACCGGCAAAGAGACGGTCAATTCGGACAAGCGGCACGGCAACGTCCCCGATGGGCTGCCCGATATCGGCTTGCTGATGAGTGCGCCACTGCCGCCTGCCGCCGAGCAGTGGAAGGCCAGGCGCGGCAAGCACGAGGCCACCGCCGCGCAGAAGGCGCGCTGGCGCGGCTGGAGCGAAGTCATGTTCGAGACCTACGGCGAGGTGATCAAGCTCATGGAGGCTCACCTGAACGACATGCTGGTGGCCGGGGAACTCTCGCCGACCTGGAAGAAGGGCAGGAAGGTGGAAGTGCTGGGCGTCACCCCCGCCTATTGGGGCGGCGCCGGCGATGCGCTGACCGAGGCCGATGTCCTGCGCGTGGCGAACTGCTGGTATCCGGTCTACGCGATGGGCTACAACTGGCTGGAAAGCAATGGCACGTCCGCAAAGAAGCTGGCCAGGCGCATCGACGAAATCATCGGGATGTACACGGCCAACGGGCGGCAGTGCAAAAAGGTGATCGTGGTCACGCACTCGATGGGTGGCCTGGTGGCTCGCGCACTGCTGCATCCGGACTACGGCAACGCGCAGGACAAGATTCTCGGCGTCTACCATAGCGTCCAGCCTGCGCTCGGGGCCGGGGCGGCCTACAAGCGCGTGCGCACAGGGTCCGACGTGCAGGACAATCTGGTTGGGGATATTGCCCGCAATGTCATGGGCAGAACGGGCAAGGAAGTGACGGCGGTCTTTGCCAATGCCTCGGGGCCACTGGAGTTGCTGCCGACCGCCTCCTATCCGCGAGGATGGATGCGTCTGCACACCCGCGACTACCGGCAAGAACATCAAGGACCTGTATCACCCCACGACCTATGCGAGCTACGGCGAAGACAGTTCGCAGAAATCCTATGGCAGCGTAACCTGGCGGGTGGACATCACCGATCTGGCACCGCATGGCGACCCGCTTACGTGGACGTTCGAAAGCGAGGATGCCGAGGGCCGATCGTGGTGCGTACTAGAAGCAACCAGCCGCTCACCTTACGGCTGGAGCCGCCGGTAGACGCAGGTGACCAGACGGTGCCTGCCAAGGCGTCCGCCGAAGCCGTGCGCGGTGCGCTATTCCGGCAAACTGGCTACGAGCATCAGGGCAGCTATCAGAATGACCAGGTGCTGGCGAGCGCGCTGTATTCGATCATCAGGATTGCCAACACTGCGACATGGTGGGGCCAATGACGCGCCGCGGCTTCACCAAGGTCTTGGCTGGCCTGCTGCTCGCGGGCTGCCAATCGTTTGCGTATCCGGAGAACAAGATGTCGGAACCCGTTGCGCTGTCGCCGCGCCTGCAGACCCTTTTCGCCAAGACCAAGCAGGTGTGCTTTGGCCGCTATGTGATGGAAGTCCCGGCGGAAGCCGAGTTGCTGTGGGGCTTCCAGGAGTTTCCGGGAAAAATCGTGACAAATGTCGGCGCGGCTGGCCTGCTGAAGCAGGTGGCGGAAGCCTATCGCGCTAAAGTGCTTTCGGCAGACAAGACAGCCGAGGTTACCTATTTTGGGGCGGGATCATCAAGTAAGGCCATCGAGGTCAGGTATTTCCCCAGCGATAGTGCAAAGAGCTATGGCAATGAGCGAAAACATACGTTTGTTGTATCTGGGCAGAATCTATTTGAATGGTTCTATGGTGGCGAGGAACTTGCCCCCCTGGTGCGTGGCATCCGAGCACGCGACAACGCAGACATTCCCACGGCCCCCGGCGTCTGCATCGACCACGGCTTCGTCGCGGACGCGTCCGGCAGCTATCAGGAAATCTTTGGCGCAGGCATTCGGCTGCCCAGCCTGCCCGATGTGAGCTTTTCCGTGGACTCCAACAAGCTGGCCAGCGTGGACGGCGAACCTGGTCTGCTGACTTCGATTGCCGAGCAAAGGAAGTATCTGGGTAGCCGCTACCCGAAATTGACGACCCTGCGCGAGGGCAAGCGCACGGTCGGCGTCTGGCAAGGGGAAGAATCGCTGGTCCGCCGTGCGGATGGCACACATGACTTCGAGTGGGAAGCTGTTGGCAGGGAGCGTACGACGCTGCATCCAGCGGTGATCGGCGCCAAGATGTACACGAAGGTGGCGGCCAATCGCATCGGCGCTGCGGATCAGGCATCGCTGACGGACGAGGAAGCCGTGTCCCTCTGGGACAGGCTGCTGGATGGTGTGCGTTTCCGCGTGAACGCACCGCCGACGCAGAGCGGCGATCCGGTCACGGTGCGCTCAGGCGAAACCACACCTCTGTCCGGCATCTGGCGCGCCTCGCTTCCGCCCGGACACCCTCAGGCGGATTGGGTGGCCAGCAAGTCCGGCATCCTGCGGCAAAAAGGGATGCCGATGATCCGCTTCGGGCTTTTGCCGTCCGACGAAGCGCTGGTTGTCTGGACGTGGATGGGCGAGGCCAGCACATAAGCCCCCGCCGCATCATCACGGTTGGCGATATGACCGACCACAATGGCGTGGTGGCCACGGGTTCCCCAAAAACAAGCGCCGTAGCGCGTCTGCATGACGAGGTGGATTGCCCACAGCCGCGCCCGCCAAGCGCCTCCACTAACTATCCAAGGTCTCCCCCAACAGCCGACTATTAGGCCAGTTCCCATCAACCGCCAATTCCCTGGCAACATCCCTGAGCGTTTCCATCACAGCCAGCGTCGCCCGCGACGGCGGCCGCGCGGCCGCATTGCCGATCATCCGATGCAACTCCAGCCCACGAATCGGCAAGGCCTGCAGACGCTGCGCCTGCAGCTCGTCGCGTATCGCTGCGGCAAAGTGCACGGTCCAGCCGAACCCGCGCACCACCAGGCGCCGGGCCACCTCGATCGATTCGACCTCCATCGTGACTTGCAGCTCCACCCCCTGGCGCGCCGCCAGCGCTTCCAGCGCCAGGCGTACGCCTGACTTGGACACTCCGGTCAGGATCAGAGGCAGGCCCTGCAGCTGTTCAATGTCCACAGGCCCATCCCCCAGCGACGCATCGCCCCAGGGGCCGATCGCGCACAGGCTTTCGGCAACCAGCGGCACCACCGAGACCCCGGGGCTCGACACCGGCCCGCTCAGCAGCCCGACGTCGAGCGTGCCTTGCAGCAACGCATCCTGTAGTGCGGGCGCAAAGTTCTCGACCAGCCGCAGCCGGATTTCCGGATAGCGCTGGCGCAGCGCCTCGGCCAGCGGGATGAACAGCAGCGGCGCCAGTGCCGGGGTCAGTCCCAGCGCCACCAGCCCGCGCGGCGAGGCCGCCAGGTCGGCGATGTCGACCTTGACCTGGTCGGCATAGCGCAGCAGGAAGGACGCGCGGTCCAGCAACACCAGGCCTTCCGGCGTGGGCGTGGCGCCGCGCACATGGCGTTCCAGCAGCCGCACGCCCAGCTCTTCCTCGAGCAGCCGGATCTGCCGGCTCAGCGCGGGCTGTGCGATATGCAGCGCAGCCGAGGCGCGGCCGAAGTGCTGCAGCGTGGCCAGCACCTTGAAATAGCGAAGCTGTCGGAGATCCATGGTCATGCCTCAGGGTATTCGCCGTATCGTGCAATCGATTGCACGGTGGAGCACAAAAAATGCGGAGTCATATGGCGCCGCCTTACAGGGGCCGGGTTGATGCCCGCACCACCAGCTCGGGGGTCAGCAGGGTCCGTGCCGTGGTGGCGATGCTGCCGTCGAGCGCGCCCAGCATCAGCGCCGCCGCGCGCGTGCCCATCTCGTAGAACGGCACGCGGATGGTGGTCAGTGCCGGCGACACCGCGTGCATCAGCAGCATGTCGTTGTGGCCGACCACGGACAGGTCCGACGGGCAGCTGCCGCCCGCCGCGCGCACGGCCGCATAGCAGCCGAGCGCAAGGAAATCATTGGCGGCCACGACCGCGGTGATGCGCTGCCGCCGCGACAGCAGCTGCGCGCACGCGGCCTGGCCGGCGTCTTCCGTATAAGCCGGCGCACGCTCCACCGGGCATTGGGACGCGGGCAGGCCCAGGTCCGCCACTGCCAGCAGGAAGCCCGCCTCGCGTTCATGCCCGGTCGACAGGCTGGATGGCCCGGCAACATGCCCGATGCGGCGGTGGCCCAGCGCATGCAGGTGGCCGACGGCCAGCGCCATCGCCTGGCGGTTGTCGCCGACCACGCTCGACACGCGCCCCGCATCGTCGCTGCGGTTGACCATCACCATGGGCACGCCCTGCGCCAGGCAATGCGCCACCACGGGGTCATTGCGCTCGGCGGTGGCCAGGATCAGGCCGTCCACCTGGCGCGCCAGCAGCTGGTCGACGATAAAGGTCTGGCGCGCCTTGTCGCCGCCGGCATTGGCCACGATCGGAATATAGCGATGCCGGGACAGGGCGTTCTCGATGCCCAGTACGATCGGCGGGAACACCGGGCTGCCGATGTCAGGCACCACCACGCCGATGGTGCCTGAGCGCCGCGTGCGCAGTGCCGCCGCGATGCGGTTGGGCGAGTAGTGCAGGTCCTGTGCCGCCTTGAGCACGCGCGCCACCAGTTCGTCGCCGATGCGGTGGCGGGTCTCGGGGTTGAGCACGCGCGACACGGTCGAAGGATGGACGTCCAATGTCTCGGCGATCTGCTTGATGGTGGGTTTGCTCATCGCTGTCGTGCCATGTGCGGCAGGCTGCTCGCCATACCTTCTGGTTATCGGGATGCCGCCAAAAAGTGGATTGGACGCCGGGCCGCGGCCGTTTCTAGAATCGGCCTCGATGCCGGCCAGCTTCGCGTTTGTCGTGCAATCGATTGCATTGTAATCTGCTGACAAGGCGGTGCCAAGTCGCAGATCGACCCGGACCAGAAGGACATCAAGGACAAGGAGAGGCACATGAAAGGAGCGGTTTCGCTCGCCGGCAGGGCGCCGGTGTACCAGGAGTTTGACGATCCCACCCCCGCCGGCGGGCAGGTGGTGGTCGACGTAGGCGCCGCGGCGCTGTCGCGGCTGGACATGGCCATTGCCGAGGGCCGGCACTACATCAAGCCGGCGGCGGGCAGCTTTGTCGTCGGGCGCGAGGGCGTGGGGCGGCTTGCGGATGGACAACGGGTCTACTTCAACGTCAACGCACCGGTCGCGCCGTTCGGCTCGATGGCGCAGCGCGCGCTGGTGGATCCGGCGCTGACCTTCCCGGTGCCGGACGGCATCGATGACGAGCGCGCCGCCGCGCTCGGCAACGCCGGCCTGGCGGCATGGCTGCCGCTGTCGTGGCGGGCGCGCATGCAGCCGGGCGAGACCGTGCTCGTGCTCGGCGCGACCGGTATCTCGGGATTGCTGGCGGTGGCCGCGGCAAAGCTGCTGGGTGCCGGGCGCGTGATCGCGGCAGGGCGTAATGTGCAGGCGCTGCAGCGCGCACGCCGGCTTGGCGCGGATGCGGTGGTGCCGCTCGACCAGCCCGGCGACCTGCTGGATGCCTACCGCAACGCGGCCGACGGCAACGTCGACATCGTGCTGGATTACCTGTGCGGCGCGCCGGCAGAGGCCGCGCTGCTGGCGCTTGGCCACGGCGGGCGGCTGGTCCATATCGGCACCACGGTGGCGCCCACCATTGCCTTTGCCGGCGCCGCGGCGCGCAAGGCGTGCTTCGACATCATGGGCTTTGCCTACTACCACGCGCCCGTCGAGGTCCAGGCGCAGGCCTATGCCGAGCTATGCCGGCATACCGCGGCAGGGCGCATGGAAATCGATATCGTCACCGCGCCGCTGGAGGATGTCGGGCAAGTGTGGGCCGCGCAGGCCAGGGGCGCGCGCCAGCGTTTCGTGCTGGTGCCCTGAGTCGGCAGGGGTTCTTGCCAGACGGCATCGAACGATGCCGTTTGGTCATGACGCCGGAAGAACAAGCCGGGTCGGACCGCCGCGTCCGCGCATGGCGCCGGACTGGCGACCGCCAGCACTGCCACGATTGCGTGGACATCCAATGCTGGCGGTCGCGTGACCTGAATGAACTACGGAGCGAGCACGTCAGGGTCCGCGGCTTTGGCGCCAAGTCGCAGGGCGCCGGGCGGGCAGGTTCAACATCTCCGTGAGTCGAAAGCAGTTCAGGGCAAGGGCGGCTTGGGCAGGCGTGTCTCCCCCGGTTCGAGTTTCAGTTCGACATCGAGACGGAAGCCGCCGCCATCGACCGGCTCAAAATCGCGCAGCAGCGAGCCGACGGCGCCAAACGCCGCGTCGCTGAAGGCAAAGGGATCCAGGGCATCGAAGATCTGCGTGGTCAGCACCTTGTGCCCTGGTGCGATGGCGATGAAGTGAAGATGGGCCGGGCGCATGTGGTCGCGGTTCTGCAGGGCCAGGAGGTCGCCGCAGGGGCCGTCGATCGGGACGCCATAGCCTGAGGGCCGCACGCTCTCGAACCAGAAGCGCCCGTCGGCATCGGTCTCGAACGCGGCACGCAGGTTCATGTCCTCCTGGTGTTCGTCCTGGTTCTCGTACAGGCCGCTTGGCGCCGCCTGCCACGTCTCGACGCGCGCGCCGGCGATCGGCGTGCCGTCGATCGACACGACGCGTCCCTGGACGAACAGCGGATCGCCCGTGGTGTCCGGGGTTGCGATGTGCGCGCCGTTGGCGCGAACCGGCTGGTTCGCGCGCCAGAACGGGCCGATTAGCGCGGGTTCGGTGCCGCCCGCTGCAAGCACGGCCTTGGCATCCATCAGAAGCACCAGTGTGGCAAGTCCGAGAATATCCGCCAGCAAGATGCCCTCGTGCTTTTTCGGTCCGGTGGCCTGGCCGATGCGGACCATGAAGTCCAGGCCATGGTGGAGTTCCTCATAGGTCAGTTGGACCTCTGACGCGAAGGCGTGCGCATGCCGGATAAGCGCATCAAGAATGGTCCTGGTGCGCGGGTCGTGTGTCCCGGAATTCGCTTTGAGCACGGCGTTCAGCAGTGCCTCGGGGGTGGCTGGAATCGATTGCGCGTTTGATGCGGATGGCGCGAGCGCGCTTTCTGCGGAGGCAGATGTCATGATGGTCGGCTCCTGATGATTGAAAGAGTGGTTGTTGCCTGGCGAGGAGACGGACATTGGCGCCCGGTCTCAGTCGCTCTGGATACGTGCCTTGGTCGCGACGTCGGCCCAGCGCGGGACATCTTCCGCGACCCGGGCAGCGAGTTCTGTGGGCTGGCACGCCACGGCCTCGAAGCCGAGATCGCGCGCCTGTTGCCGCACTTCGCTGCTCGGCAGGATGCGACGGATCTCGGCGTACAGGTGGCGGCTCGGGTGCGCCTGCCGGAGCAAACAGCGCCTGTATGGTCTCGGAACGATAGCCCGGAAAGCCGGACTCGGCCAAGGTCGGAATCTGCGGCAGCCCAGGCCAGCGCCGAAGGCTACCGGGCGCAAGCACCCTGAGCGACCCCGCGGCCGTCTTCAGTCTGCGGCGCGGTGTTCCGCCTTGTCCGCTTCCGTTTCCGTGATGTAGCCGTCCTTGCCATAGACAAGACCGGTGGCCTCGGCTGCCTTCACTACGTCCGGGTGCCAGGCGATGCGGCCGCACTCCTCGTCGGTGCCGCCGACCACCGAGTACACGACCAGGGCGTGGTCGTTAGGGTTGCGGAACCCTCTCATCACGCCGATCGGGCAGGAGATCACATCCCACTGGTTCAGCATCAGCGAGTACTGGCCCTTCTCGCCCCAGATGACTTCCATCTGGCCATTCAACGGGCAGAACACTTCCTCGGTCTTGTGCGCGTGCAGGCTGGCGCCTTGCCCGACCGGGATTTCGATGAAGGTCACGCCGAAGCGGTGGTTACCCGGAATCGCCGGCTCGACGCCTTTGTTCTCGAGCACGCCGCGGTTCATGATCTTGTAGATGTTCTTCTTCATGCCGGGCAGGCGGCTTTCGATGAAGGTCTCACCGTAAGGTTTGACCTTGCCCCAGCGCGCGATGCGGGTGGCTTCCATTTCCTGAGGAGTGGGATCCATGCTGATTCCTTGGTGCAATGAAGTTGGGAGAACGGAAGGGCGATTGCCTTCTGTCCGTGCAACTTTAAGAAGCGCTCAGTGATTAATCCATTACCATTTTTCTCGCGACTCGATAACATTTCGGTATCGAGAACTTGCGAGGCTTCGATACTTTGTCGTGAGGGTATCCTGCCGGCCGATGGAATCCTCTCCCTTCAGGGAGTGGCCTGCTGCTTCAGCTTTCCGCGTTGCCGCGCGCCAGCCGCGCGGCGGCGCGCAGGCTGCGCACGATGCGGTCGAAGGTGGCGGCTCGCGCCTCGTCGGTGCGCTGGCGCAAAGCGAACGACGGGTGGTAGGTGGCGATGACAAGCCGCCCCTCGTGCTCGACTGGCGTCTCCATCATTCCAGCCAGCGACACGCTCTTGCGGCCCAGCACCGCACGAGCCGCGGTGGCGCCAAGCGCGACCACGACCCTGGGCCCGACTTTCTCCAGTTCGCGCTCCAGCCACAAATTGCAGGCCTCGATCTCCTGCTGCGCCGGTGACTTGTGCAGCCGGCGCTTGCCGCGCCATTCGAACTTGAAGTGCTTGACCGCATTGGTCATGAAGAGCTTGTCGCGGTCCAGCCCCGCGCTCGCCAGTGCTTCGTCCAGCAGGTGCCCGGCCGGGCCGACGAAGGGGGAGCCCTGCAGGTCTTCCTGCGCCCCCGGCTGCTCGCCGACCAGCATGATGCGCGCATGGGTGGCGCCGGCGCCGGGCACGCCCTGGGTGGCATTGCGCCACAACGGGCAACGCCGGCATTGGTTCAGCTCGTCGCGGCTGACGGGCAGCTTCCTGTGCTCGGGCATGGCGGCACGGCGCGCTGTGCTGCTGTCGCTCTCATCCGGTGGCAGCTTCGGTCGCCGATTCTTCAGCGTCGGCCATGGCCGCGGATGCCGCATGGGGCTGTGCGCCTGGCTCGGCGGCGCGGATGCGCAGCACGGTCTGGCGTGAAGTGCTGAAGCGCCGCGCGGTCTCGCTCACCGAATTGCCAGCGGCCAGCGCGTTCAGGATCGCATGGCGCTGTTCAGGCGTGTGCTTGGGCGGACGGCCCACCTGACGTCCCATGGCCTTGGCCGCGGCCAGGCTCTCGCGCACGCGCACGCTGCGGGCGGCGCCTTCCAGCGCGGCGACCGCACGCAGCACCTCGACCGCCTCCGGCGGCGTGGCGCTGGCCAGGTCGTCACGGGACAGCTGCACGCAATACAACGCCACCCCCAGCAGGCGGAAGCGCCGGATGGTGGCCAGCACCTCGGGCACGCTCCAGCCCAGGCTGCACAGCCGCAGCGACACGACCGAGTCGGCCGGCTGCACCTGGTGCTGCAGCGCGCGCAGGCGCGGGCGCTGCAGCGCGGGCACTGACGCGGGCTCTTCTTCCCAGAAGGCATGGCGCGCATCTACGCCATAGCCGGCCTCGCGCGCGGCTTGCAATTCGTCCATCATGGCCGGCTGGCCATCGGCACAATTGGAGTAGAGGAATGAGGTCGGCATGGCGGTGATGAACGGCGCGGATGCGCCGTCCGGTATCGGTTGCATTTCGGACAGGGATACTCCTGTTTCGGCTTACTGCGCCACGCCGCAAATTTCATGCCGCGCTTGCCACGCACAGAGCAAAGGTGAGGGGGCTCCCAAGGCACGGTATGCAGGCAAATGAAGCCGCGGCAAGCCTGGTCCGACCGACGCGGCGCTGCGGGCACAATTACAAGGCTTCGCGCAGGAATTGCAACGACGGGCAGGTGCGCTGCCTGCGCTGGGGCGGGCACGGAATCTGCGTTCTCCCCAGCGCAAAGCCGGAGCGCCGGAAAATCCCACCAGGAGAAAACCGTGGACAAGTCGAAGATTCCCGCAGACCAGGCCCAGGCCCTCGGCGCATTGATGGACGACCATCGCGCTGTCAAGAAGCAGTTCAAGGCGTTCAAGGACACTGAAGATCGCGACGAGAAGCAGGCGATCGCGCTGGAGGTGTGCAACCAGCTCACGGTGCACGCCACCATCGAGGAGGAGATCTTCTATCCGGCGCTGCGCGGCGTCAGCGACGAGATCGACGACCTGCTGGACGAGGCCGAGGTCGAGCACCAGGTGGCGAAGGACCTGATCGCTGCGATCGAGGAGGATCCGGCCGGCGACAAGCTCGAGGCCAACTACACGGTGCTGTCAGAATACGTCGCCCACCATATCGAGGAAGAGGAGGGCGAGCTGTTCAAGAACGCGATCAAGGAAAAGGTCAACCTGCGCGACGTGGCACAGGCCATGGCGGCGCGCAAGGAAGAACTGATGCGCGAGACCGCTTGACGCGCCTGCGCCCGGGCCAGGCCGGGCGCGGCTCTTCAGCGGATTTGAAGGAGTCGCACAATGCGGCGCGTCCCGCGCCCGCGGGCGGGGCGTTACCATCATGCGGTCGTCACCCGCCGTACCGCAACTGCCCCATGACCTTTGTCGTGACGGATGCCTGCATCCAGTGCCGCCATACCGATTGCGTCGAAGTCTGCCCGATGTCGTGCTTCCACGAAGGGCCCAACTTCCTCGCCATCGACCCCGACCAGTGCATCGATTGCTCGATGTGCGTGCCGCTGTGCCCGGCCGGCGCGATCTACTCGGAGCATGACCTGCCCGAGGACCAGCGCCATTTCATTGCCCTCAATGCCGAACTGTCGCGGCGCGCTGACTGGCTGCCGTTGCTCAAGGCCAAGGGGCCGATCCCCGGCCATGAGCAATGGGCCGGCCATCCTGACCGCCTCTCGTTGCTGGAGCGCTAGCGCGCCTCAGCGAAATCCGGGAACGCTTCTTCCAGCGTCAGCACGGTGCCGGTGAGCGTGCCGTCGTAGCCGGGCAGTGCATTGACGCGCTGACGGAAGGCTTCGCTGGTAAGCGCGTCCACCGCGCCGGCCAGTGCCGCGCTGCGCAGCTTGGCGCGCTCGATCGCAAAGAAGTAGCGCTCCTTGATCACCGGCACGAACGCCAGCCCGAAGCGCCGCGCCGCGGTTTCCACGCCAAAGCCCACGTCGGCCATGCCGCTGCCGATATACGCGGCCACCGCGGCGTGGGTGAATTCACCGTTGCTGTAGCCCTCGATGCGGGCCGTGTCGATGCCGCGCGCGGCCAGCATCAGGTCCAGCAGCAGGCGCGTGCCCGAGCCCACCTGGCGGTTGACGAAGCGCACCTCGCGCCGGGTCAGGTCTTCCAGCGTGTGGATGCCAAGCGGGTTGTCCGGCCGCACGAACAGTCCCTGGCTGCGCACCGCCAGGTGCACCAGGCAGTGGGTGTCCGGTTTGAGCCAGGTGGTGAAATGCCGCCACATGCCGTGCTCGAACTCGCCCACCGGCACATGGAAGCCGGCGATATCGCAGGCGCCTTCGGCCAGTGCCGCCACGGCCTCGACGCTGCCGCAGTACTTCAGGTCGTGCCGCACCTGCTGCTCGTCGAGGAAGTCGCGCAGCGCCGCCACCGCGAAGCCGTGGCTGGCATGCAGCCGCGCCGTGGCTTCGGGCTGGTCCATCAGCTTCTTCAACTCGATCTCCAGCTCGGACGCCAGGCTGTCGAGCGTCGGCGACAGCCGCGCGCCGATCCGCTTGCTGGCCCACACCAACTGCTGCGCCAGCGGCGTCAGCGCGCTGCCGCGCCCGCGGGTCTTGTCGATCAGCGGGCCGCCGAACAGCGCCTCGGCATCGCGCAGGATGCCCCAGGCGTAGCGGTAGGACAGCGATACCGCCTGTGCCGAGTGGCTGATGCTGCCGGATTCCTCGATGTGGCCGAGCAGGGCCACTAGCCGGGACACGTCGAGGGCGTCGCCACCGGGGCTGGCGTCGTCCCGGATCTGCAGGTGCGGGTGGATCGAGATGCGGATCATATGTAGAAAATAGCTTATTGAAGGGCCGCTGTCACTCTCATATAGTCCTTCAAACGGGAAAAAACGGCGACGCCACAGCCCGTAAATAGGAAAAAAATAGCATATAAGAGGCCGCGCTGCCGATCTGCGCAACGCCTCACAGGAGACGCTATGCCAGAAATTTCCCCCCACGCACCGGCATCCGCCGACGCCACGCGCATCGCCGCCATCGTGGCGGCACGCCAGGACATGCCGGGCGCCTTGCTGCCGATCCTGCATGAGATCCAGGACACACAGGGTTATATCCCCGACGCCGCCGTGCCCGTGATTGCCCGCGCGCTGAACCTGTCGCGCGCCGAGGTGCACGGCGTGATCACCTTCTACCACCACTTCCGCCAGCAGCCGGCCGGGCGCCATGTGGTGCAGGTCTGCCGCGCCGAAGCGTGCCAGTCGGTCGGCGCCGAAGCGCTGGTCGCGCATGCGCAGCGCGCACTTGGCTGTGGCTTCCATGAAACCACCGCGGACGGGCAGGTGACGCTGGAGCCGGTTTATTGCCTGGGCCAGTGCGCCTGCGGCCCGGCGGTGATGGTCGGCGAGCAACTGCACGGCTATGTCGATGCCAAACGCTTCGACGCGCTGGTGCGCTCGCTGCGCGAGTCGTCCGCGGAAAAGACCACGGAAGCCGCGGAGGCACAGGCATGATCACGATCACCACCATCTTCGTGCCGCGCGATTCCACCGCGCTGGCGCTGGGCGCCGACGACGTGGCCCGCGCCATCGCGCGTGAGGCCGCGGCGCGCAACCAGCACGTGCGCATTGTGCGCAATGGCTCGCGCGGCATGTTCTGGCTGGAGCCGCTGGTCGAGGTGCAGACCGGAGCCGGCCGCGTGGCCTATGGCCCGGTCAGCGCCGCAGACGTGCCGGAACTATTCGACGCCGGCTTGCTGCAAGGCGGCGAGCACGCGCTGTCGCAGGGCGTCACCGACGAAATCCCCTTCCTGAAGCAGCAGGAGCGCCTGACCTTCGCCCGCGTCGGCATCACCGATCCGCTGTCGCTGGACGACTACCGCGCGCATGAGGGCTTTGCCGGCCTGGAGCGCGCGCTGGCGATGCAGCCCGCCGAGATCGTGCAGGAGGTCACCGACTCCGGCCTGCGCGGCCGCGGCGGCGCGGCGTTCCCGACCGGCATCAAGTGGAAGACCGTGCTGGGCGCACAGTCCGCGGTCAAGTACATCGTCTGCAATGCTGATGAAGGCGACTCGGGCACGTTCTCCGACCGCATGGTGATGGAAGACGACCCGTTCATGCTGATCGAAGGCATGACCATCGCCGCGCTGGCGGTGGGTGCGGAGCAGGGCTACATCTACTGCCGTTCCGAATATCCGCACGCGATTGCCGTGCTGGAAAGCGCGATCGGCATCGCCAACGCCGCCGGCTGGCTCGGCGACGATATCCGCGGCAGCGGCAAGCGCTTTCACCTGGAAGTGCGCAAGGGCGCCGGCGCCTATGTCTGCGGCGAGGAAACCGCGCTGCTGGAAAGCCTGGAAGGACGGCGCGGCGTGGTGCGCGCCAAGCCGCCGCTGCCGGCGCTGCAGGGGCTGTTCGGCAAGCCCACGGTGATCAACAACGTGATCTCGCTGGCCACCGTGCCGGTGATCCTGGCGCGCGGCGCGCAGTACTACCGCGACTACGGCATGGGCCGCTCGCGCGGCACGCTGCCGTTCCAGCTGGCCGGCAACATCAAGCAGGGCGGACTGGTGGAGAAGGCGTTCGGCGTCACGCTGCGCGAGCTGCTGGTCGACTACGGCGGCGGCACGCGCAGCGGCCGCGCCATCCGCGCGGTGCAGGTGGGCGGGCCGCTGGGCGCGTACCTGCCCGAGTCGCGCTTCGACGTGCCGCTGGACTATGAAGCCTATGCCGCGTTCGGCGGCGTGGTCGGCCACGGCGGCATCGTGGTGTTCGATGAAACCGTCGACATGGCAAAGCAGGCCCGCTACGCGATGGAGTTCTGCGCGATCGAATCGTGCGGCAAGTGCACCCCGTGCCGGATCGGCTCGACCCGCGGCGTCGAAGTGATGGACCGCATCATCGCCGGCGAGCAGCCGGTCAAGCACATAGCGCTGGTGCGCGACCTGTGCGACACCATGCTCAACGGCTCGCTGTGCGCGATGGGCGGCATGACCCCGTACCCGGTGCTGTCCGCGCTGAATGAATTCCCCGAGGACTTCGGCCTCGCCTCCAACCCAGCCAAGGCCGCCTGAGCCAGGTCCAGCAGAGACACGGGAGACAAACCGCCATGAATGCCCGCAACGAGATCGATTTCGGCACGCCCGCCAGCCCATCCACCGAACTGGTCACCCTGGAGGTCGATGGCGTCAGCGTCACCGTACCCGCCGGCACCTCGGTGATGCGCGCCGCGATGGAAGCGCAGATCGCCGTCCCCAAGCTGTGCGCCACCGACAGCCTCGAAGCCTTCGGCTCGTGCCGGCTCTGCCTGGTCGAGATCGAAGGGCGCCGCGGCTATCCGGCATCGTGCACCACGCCGGTCGAAGCCGGCATGAAGGTCAAGACCCAGAGCGACAAGCTGGCCGACCTGCGCCGCGGCGTGATGGAGCTGTATATCTCCGACCACCCGCTCGATTGCCTGACCTGCCCGACCAACGGCAACTGCGAGCTGCAGGACATGGCCGGCGTGGTCGGCCTGCGCGAAGTGCGCTACAACGACGGCGGCCCGGAAGCTGCGCCGATCGCGACGCACACGCAGATGAAGAAGGACGAATCCAATCCTTACTTCACCTACGATCCGTCCAAGTGCATCGTCTGCAACCGCTGCGTGCGCGCCTGCGAGGAAACGCAGGGCACCTTCGCCCTGACCATCAGCGGCCGCGGCTTCGATTCCCGCGTCTCGCCCGGCACCAGCCAGTCGTTCATGGAATCGGACTGCGTCTCGTGCGGCGCCTGCGTGCAGGCGTGCCCGACCGCGACGCTGACCGAGACCTCGGTGATCAAGTTCGGCCAGCCCTCGCACAGCACCGTGACCACCTGTGCCTATTGCGGCGTGGGCTGTTCGTTCAAGGCCGAGATGAAGGGCAATGAAGTGGTGCGCATGGTGCCGTACAAGGACGGCAAGGCCAATGAAGGCCACGCCTGCGTCAAGGGCCGCTTTGCCTGGGGCTACGCCACGCACAAGGACCGCATCCTCAAGCCGATGATCCGCGCGAGGATCACCGATCCGTGGCGCGAGGTGTCGTGGGAAGAGGCGATCGACTATGCCGCGTCGCAGTTCAAGCGTATCCAGGCCGAGCACGGCAAGGACTCCATCGGCGGCATCGTGTCGTCGCGCTGCACCAATGAAGAGGGCTACCTGGTGCAGAAGCTGGTGCGCGCAGCCTTCGGCAACAACAACGTCGACACCTGCGCGCGCGTGTGCCATTCGCCGACCGGCTACGGCCTGAAGCAGACCCTCGGCGAATCGGCCGGCACGCAGACCTTCAAGTCGGTGGAGAAGGCCGACGTGATCATGGTGATCGGTGCCAACCCGACCGACGGCCACCCGGTCTTTGCGTCGCGCATGAAGAAGCGCCTGCGCGCCGGCGCCAGGCTGATCGTGGTCGATCCGCGCCGCATCGACCTGGTCGACTCCCCGCATATCCGTGCCGACTATCACCTGCAACTGCGCCCGGGCACCAACGTGGCGCTGGTGACCTCGCTGGCGCACGTGATCGTCACCGAAGGCCTGCTCAACGAAGCCTTCATCGCCGAGCGCTGCGAGGACCGCGCCTTCCAGCAATGGCGCGATTTCGTCTCGCTGCCGGAGAACTCGCCGGAGGCGATGGAAAGCGTGACTGGCATTCCGGCGGAACAGCTGCGCGGTGCCGCACGCCTGTATGCCACCGGCGGCAACGCTGCGATCTACTACGGCCTGGGCGTGACCGAGCATGCGCAAGGCTCCACCACCGTGATGGGCATTGCCAACCTTGCCATGGCAACCGGCAATATCGGCCGCGAAGGCGTGGGCGTGAACCCCCTGCGCGGACAGAACAACGTGCAGGGCTCGTGCGATATCGGTTCGTTCCCGCATGAGCTGCCGGGCTATCGCCACGTGTCGGACTCGACCACGCGCGGCCTGTTCGAAGCCGCGTGGAATGTCGAGATCAGCCCCGAGCCGGGCCTGCGCATCCCCAATATGTTTGAAGCCGCGCTGGCCGGCAGCTTCAAGGGTCTGTACTGCCAGGGCGAGGACATCGTCCAGTCCGACCCGAACACGCAGCACGTGTCCGAGGCGCTGTCGTCGATGGAATGCATCGTGGTGCAGGACATCTTCCTGAACGAGACCGCCAAGTACGCGCACGTGTTCCTGCCGGGCTCTTCCTTCCTGGAAAAGGACGGCACCTTCACCAACGCCGAGCGCCGCATCTCGCGCGTGCGCAAGGTGATGCCGCCCAAGGCGCGCTATGCCGACTGGGAAGCCACCATCCTGCTGGCCAATGCGCTGGGCTACCCGATGGACTACAAGCATCCGTCGGAGATCATGGACGAGATCGCGCGCCTGACGCCGACCTTCGCAGGTGTCAGCTACAAGCGCCTGGACCAGCTCGGCAGCATCCAGTGGCCGTGCAACGCCGAGGCGCCGGAAGGCACGCCGACCATGCATATCGACACCTTCGTGCGCGGCAAGGGCAAGTTCATCATCACCAAGTACGTGCCCACCACCGAGAAGATCACGCGCGCCTTCCCGCTGATCCTGACCACCGGCCGCATCCTGTCGCAGTACAACGTCGGCGCGCAGACGCGCCGTACCGACAACGTCTACTGGCATGCCGAGGACCGGCTCGAGATCCATCCGCACGATGCCGAGGAGCGCGGCATCAAGGACGGCGACTGGGTCGGGGTGCAGAGCCGTGCCGGCGACACGGTGCTGCGCGCGATCGTCAGCGAGCGCATGCAGCCGGGCGTGGTCTACACTACCTTCCACTTTCCGGAATCCGGCGCCAACGTGATCACCACCGACAACTCCGACTGGGCCACCAACTGCCCGGAGTACAAGGTGACCGCGGTGCAGGTGCTGCCGGTGGCGCAGCCGTCGGCGTGGCAGCGGGAGTACCAGGAGTTCAACGCCCAGCAGCTGCAACTGCTGGAAGCCGCCAGCGCCGACCCGGCGCAGGCCGTACGCTGAGCGGAGGGGCCACGCCATGATGCGCTGCATGCAGTCACCGGAGGTGCATCCGGCCGCGGCCGGAGACGCCGAGCCGCCCACTCACAGCACCTTCGCCGTCAGCCGCTGGCGCCGCGGCGAGCTGATGCTGAGCCCCGATGAAGTGGCCGAGGAGGTGCCGGTCGCGCTGGTGTACAACGGCATCTCGCACGCGGTGATGCTGGCGACGCCGGCCGACCTGGAGGACTTCGCACTCGGCTTCAGCCTGAGCGAAGGCATCGTCGCGAGTGCCAGGGATGTCTATGACATCGAAATCGACACGCGCGAGGAAGGCATCGCGGTGCAGCTGGAGATCGCATCGGAAGCCTTCATGCGGCTCAAGGACCGCCGCCGCTCGCTGGCCGGGCGCACCGGCTGCGGACTGTGCGGCACCGAATCGCTGGAACAGGTGATGCGCCTGCCGGCACCGGTGCGCAGCGATGCCAGCTTCCATACCGACGTGATCCAGGCCGCGTTCGTGCAACTGCAACTGCGGCAGGAATTGCAGCAACACACGGGTGCGACGCACGCTGCCGCATGGCTGCGTGCCGATGGCCATGTATCACTGGTGCGTGAAGACGTGGGCCGCCACAACGCGCTGGACAAGCTGGCGGGCGCGCTTGCCCGCAGTGGCGAGGACATCTCCAGCGGCGCGGTGCTGGTGACCAGCCGCGCCAGCTATGAAATGGTGCTGAAGACCGCCGCCATCGGCGCCGGCGTGCTCGCCGCGGTATCCGCACCGACGGCGCTGGCCGTGCGGCTTGCCGAACAAGCCAGCATCACCCTGGCCGGCTTCGTGCGCGCCGGCGCGCACGTGGTCTATGCCCATCCCACACGTCTGCAGCACGAAGCGAGCCTGGCATGAAGATCGACAACCTCATCACCATGGCCAACCAGATCGGCAGCTTCTTCGAGGCCATGCCGGATCGGGAAGAGGCCGTCTCTGATATTGCAGGGCATATCAAGCGGTTTTGGGAGCCGCGCATGCGCAAGGCCTTGCTGGGGCATGTGGATGCCGAGGCAGGGAGCGGACTGCTGGACATCGTGCGCGAGGCGTTGGGGCGCCATCGGGCGATGCTGGAGTAGCTTGCAGGCCGGTTGCCGCTATGTGTCCTGCGCCCAGCGCTCCACCAGATCCGCAGGGATCGCCTGGAACACTTCATCGAAGCGCTTGCCGGTCAGCCGCTCGGCTTGCCTGAGCAGCAGTGCCACCGGGCTGCTGGGTTCGTGGAACTCGAACCATTGACGCGCGGCGCGGATGGCGGCCAGGGCGGCATCGCGATCCCGCGGTTTGCAGCCGTCTGCGTGCACGGCGGTTGCGGCAGGGGAAAGACCGCCGGCAGCATCGCCGCATGAAGGAGCAGCGACTGGCGCGGCCGTTGGTGCGGCGACCTGCGCTGGCGGGGCGGTTGCGACAGTGCTCTTCATCAAGCCAAGCAGCCTGAGCAGCGGGCTCAAGTCGGGGCTGTCCTGCCGGAGGTTGGCTTTTGCCCAAGCGTCAATGGCCGCTGCTTGGGCCGCGGCCTCGTCGAGTGCCGTGAGGGCGGGGCTGTTCTGCTGGCGCAGATCCTGCATTTGTTGTCGCACCGATTCCGGCGCCAGGGCGTCCGCGGGCCGCGGCACGCCGAGCGAACGCTCGACGTCGCGGATCTGCAGCCGGAGCGCCGCGTTGCCAGTGATCGTCAGCTCCCGCACGTCCCGCATCAGCCCCTCCGGGTCGGTCAGCGCGGCCAGCGCATTGGCGCGCATCGCGGGATCGGTTTCGCCATCGACGCATAACTGCGGATGGACGGCATCGGGCCATTTTGCCAGCAGCCGCGCCATGGCCGCGAGTCCGTCGCGCAGGCCGCTTGCCTGGCCTAGCCGGGTACGGCAGCGCAGCAACAGCGCCAGGATGCGGATGTCGCGCGTGCGCAGCAGCAGGCGCCGGCAGTCGCGCTCCAGATCCGCCCAGTTGATGGCCTCGGGCTCACTGACGAAGTTGCCGTACTGCGCGTCGGGCTTCGGCGCCGCCTTGGCCAGCAGCACGACGAACTCAGGGTCGTATTCCAGGTCGTCACCGCATGGCCTGTCGGGTGCGACAGGTTCCAGCAGTTCCGGGAAGGGAAAGTCAGGTCTTGGCACCGGTACGGCCTTGGCTTTGGCATTCATGGTCAGTGTGTTGCATAGTGTTCGGGCTCGAACACCATGCCGGTGATGGCGCGGCTGTGATCCGGTTCGCCCAGCCATGTAGACCAGCCCAGGCGTTCCTGCGAGCCCAGGATGGCAGGCGGCGCCGAGTCCGGGATCACCTGCAGCTCGGCTTCCCAGACGAACTCGAAACCGACGAAGGCGCGCACCCATTCGATGAGCGTCGGAAGATCCCTGCCGTTCGGCGTGAAGTTCAAGTATTGCTGCAACCCGAGCGGGCCGATCACCAGACGGAACTTGTGTTGGCGGTCCGGCACCATTTCGCCAAGCATGGCGCCTTGCCCCATGACGCCTGGGGCGCCCGGGTGTCCCAGGCGGCTGCGCTCGGCCGGATCGACGGCGATCCAGTGCAATACATACTCTTCAAGCCTGACGGGCACACCAAAGAAGTGTGAAAGCGTGGCCGCGATGCCGTCGGGATTGCGTGCTTCGCGCACCTGGTGTGCGCTCGCAGCGAGCCGGGCGTGCGGCGGCAGGGTGCCGTGCGCGATTTCGTCGGCTTCATTGCCCGCCAGCCAGCCGACATAGCGGGAGAACACCTCGCCGTCGCGCCGATCGAGGCCCGCGGTGGCTTGCGCGCTTGCCCACGCGCGGTAGAACTGCGTGAAGGCGCGATGGTGGAAAAGATCCAGGAAGTCGGCGGTGGTGTTGTCCCGCTGTGCCTCGCTACGTTCGCGTACAACTTCCGTCAGGTGAATCGGCAGCGCCCCGTTCGGCCCCAGCATGCCCAAGCCAAACAATTGCACCTTGAGCCGGCCGGACAGCGGCTGCACCTGCGCGATCTCGCGCGGCGCGAAGGTGAGCGCGGCCTGCTGGCCAGCCCGGAAAGGCTCGTCGCGTGGCCGGCTCGCCTGCCCGATCGGGGGCAAATCAGGGTGCCGGGCGGACAGATGCCGCAGGAGCCCCAGGAAGCTCAGCTTCCACGGCGCCTGGCCGGCATAGTTTCCGGGCGCGGCCGTCGCCGCCGGCGAGGGCGGCACATTGTCGTCGTTGCCTTTGAACATGGCTACACGGCGCTGCGGCCGCCCATGCGCACGGGCCAACGATGCACCAGGCCGCGTTGCATGGAGTGCAGTTCGGTTTGCGTGAAGACATTGACCGAGACGTGGCGCGCCAGGAAATGCTCCAGCACCACGCCGAACAGGTATGGGCTGATGCCGGAGAAGCCGCCTTCGTCCACCGTGAGCTGGCACTGGATGCCGCGGCCGTAGATCAAGGGCCCGTTGCCTGGCAGCCGGCGCATGACTGGTTTCACGTTCGCGCCGATCAGGCTCTGGATTTGCCCCTGGTGCGCGAGGTCGTCGTTCGCCACGAAAAGCCGCAGCATGTCACGCAGGCCCTGGCCCCCTGAGCGATGCTCCAGGTCGGTCAGCGACAAGTAGTTGAAGCCCAGCAGCCGTATCAGGCGCCAGGCCATTTCACCATCCGCATAGGGCGGCCGTGGTGCCGACGGCGCGCGGATCAGGCCGATCCCGTCCACGGGGATGGAAGCTGCCGGGGTCAGGTCGTGCCGGCCATTGCGCGGTACCAGATTGGGCAGATCGCGATTTGTAACCAGCGATTCCACTGACAGGTAGCGCAAGGCGTCCGGGTAGGGAGCTTCGTGCTGGTCCACCAGCGACACGAACAGCTCGGTGCCGACGTATGCCGTGCGTGTGCCGTACTTGCGAGCCTGCTCAGAGATCAGCCGACGCTCGCGCCGCAGGGAAAAGTAGCGGCCGTGGTTGCCTTCATCACTATTCAGGGTGGTAAAGAGCGGCTGGAAGTCGATGCCTGCGCTGTGCTCGGACCGTTGTGCGGAGAGCTGCCTGACGGTGTGGATTTCGTAGTCAAGCGGATGCTGCCGGTCGGCGACCAGGTGAAACTCGGCGCGGCCCGGCGTGACCTCGATGCGATCGGTGCGCTTTGGAAACAGATTGACCACCGGTGTGCAAAACAGCGCGAACTGTTCGCGGTCGACCTTGCTGGTCAGATCCCGGGGCGGCTTTGACAGCAGCACGACGATCTCGGCTTCCTTGCCGCGGATCCGGCTCAGGCCCTGAGCGAGCTTGTTGAGGCCGAAGAAATAGAAGCGTTGCGGGCAAGCGAAGTACTCATGCAACAGGTTGTGCCCGTGGAAGCTGTTCCACTGCAAAGGCAGCGCGCCTTCGCCCGGTCCCATTCCCACGTAACTGACAGCATCCTGCGCCACTGCGCAGGGGCGCTCGCTCATGGCCCCGGGGTGTCCGATCAGCGTCGCCACACCGGCGCTGTGCAACAGTTCGAACAGTTGTGAGGCGATCAGGTCATCGCCGCGCAGATAGACCGGCAGGTGGTCCAGGCCGGGCAGTTGGTCGAAGGTCGCGTCTCGCGTACAGCGCAGGCGCAACCGCAGGGCACCCTGGACTGTCACATGGGCGGGCACATAGCGCTCCGGCCCCCTGACATCGGGCGGAATGCCAGTGAGCCGCGCTTCGGTGATCTCAACCGGCCACAGTGTCAACGGCTGCGTGGTCCTGAACTGGCAGGCCGTCTTCTCTCCAGGCGCCGCCGCCGCGTTGACCTCCGTGCCGCGCGGAACCTCCACGCCACGCGCAAAATCGCCCTCGCTCTGGCTGGGTCGGAACTGCGCGACCGCAATCGATGGCGTCGGCGCCACATAGTTGGGGTAGATCACCTCCAGCAGCCGCTGCGTGAAGCGTGGGAACTCAGCGTCCAGCTTGATCTCGGTACGCGCTGACAGGAAGCAGAACGCCTCGATCAGGCGCTCGACGTAGGGGTCGGCCACTTCGATGCCCTGCATGCCCAGCCGTTTCGCGACCTTCGGGTGCTGTTTGGCGAATTCCCCGGCCAGCTCGCGCATATAGACGAGCTCGCGATTGTAGTAATCGAGCAGTTGCGGATCCATGGTGTCAGCTGGCGTGGATCGATTGGACACTCATCCGGCTGGTTTCCAGGTCGAGCGAGCTTTGGGCAGTGAACGCCATCGGATACGGGTTCATATGGATCAGGCCTTTGATCTCGAACACCAGGGTGTTGTAGCGTTGTGGCGCATCTTCTTTGAGAAGCGGCTTCACTTCCAGCGAGCCGGGGATGAGCCGGGGTTCGAAGTCCAGGATCGCACGCCTGACGATGGTGACGATATCGCTCCACTTGTGTTCGGCCAGATAACTGCCGGCGACCGGGGACACGCCGTAGTTGATGGTCGATGCGGCAGCAGCGGGATAGCGCTTGCGATCGATTTCATCCTCGCGATTGGTGGTGTTGAGCAGATAGGTGAGGTCGCGCTGGATGATCTCGCGCATCTGGGCACGCGTGACGGTGTATTCGTCCGCGCTTTCCGTCTGGCGCTGGGGCGCGTCGTCGCGCAGCCGGTCCAGCAATGTCGGCAGCAGTTGCGAATTCGGGCGGCGCGGCGGGCGGTGTTCAGCCATGCTCCGCGTCCAGGGTGAGTGTTGTCACATCCAGCATGGCGACATCCCCCGTGTCCGTCATCCAGGTCTTCTGGCCGAAACCGATGACACCTGTCTCGCCCGCTTCACTCCAGCTGGTTTCGCGAGCCAGCCGAATCCCGTCGCTGCCTTGTTCGGAGCCTGGGTAGCGCACCGGCAGGAAGCCACGGCTGACCACGCCGTCGGCGAGTGTCACCGTGGCCGGGCGCCATAACAGATCCAGCAACCCGGACGCCTTGCCCAACTCGATCTTGCGCATCTGCGCAAAGGGCAGCCAGGCGTAGCGCCCCGCGGTTACGATCTCGCAGGTCGGTCCCAGCCGTGTGTCAGTGTCGGTGATCCAGGCAAAGCGCACGCCGTCGTGCGCGCCGGCTGAGGCTGGCACCTGCGACAGGGCCAGGTGCCGGCTGGCGTCCGCGGCTGAGCAATCGCCGGCCTTGTTTCCTGCCAGAGCCGTGTGGAGCTTTGCCACCCACGCCGGGGCCGGCAGCAGCGAGCCGGGGGTGCGCTGGCCGGCAAATACCTCGCCACGGAACACCTCCGCACGGATCAGGTCGCGGTACACATGCGCGGTTTGCGCGAAGCCGGGCGCAAGCTGCGTGGCGACCTGCAATTGCTTGAGGGCCCTGGACCAGTCACCGACCACGCAGAGCCACTGGAATAGCCGCCAACGGAAAGCGAAAGAGCCAGGTTCCTCGCGGACCTGCGCCTCCGTCTGGGCCAGCGCGCCCTTGACCGAGCCGCTTCGGCGAAGGATTGATGACAGCCCCGTGTCGGATGCCTGACGAGGGGTGTGCGATTCAAGCGTCATGGTCAGGATCAGGCGTCAGCGCCGGCGCGGGACGGTAGGCGCTGTCCATCGAGACCAGATGGTGTTCGCGACGGGTAAGCGGGGCCGTGACATTGCGGCGCCGCGTGGGCGCAATGTCGCCAGCGAACAGCCACAGCACGTCCGGCGCAGCCGGGGTTGAAAAGAGTTCGTGCTCTTCCAGGGATTCTTGGGAGCCGATCAGCGAATCAATATGGCCAGCTGTGTCCAGCATGTCCATCAAGCTATCGGCATGGTTCGCTTCGCGCGCGACCGTTTGCAGCGGCTTCGGGTCGACCTCCGCCGGGATCTGAACTGTCGACGTTGCATTTGAGCTGGCATGTGCACTGACGTAGTTCGGATCCCGTAGCGCCGTCTCGGCCTCGCGTTTGAGCTGATCGAGCACGTCGGCCGGGTCAGGGGCAGCCGCCGCCGTTGTCCCCGCGCCACCGGCTGGCTTCACCAGCGAGAACGGATCGGCAGCGTCTGGCTGCGGCCCCCCAAGCGCATCCCAGGGCCAGGGCGCATTGCTGTCGCCACCGAGTCCGGCGTTGACGGCGTGGATTTCTGCAGTGCGGTTCTGCCAGTCGCTCATAGCCCAGCCACCTGAGGTTATTGGTTTTCGAGAGCGTCTGATGATAATCGAAAATCCTGGTGTAACGAATTTTAAATCGAATGGAATTTTCCTATTAAATATCCGGAAAATCAGAATTAAAAAATGATTTTAGCAGTTTAAGGATGATCCTATGGACATCGGATAAAAATGATGTATGTCTCGGATGGATTGTCAAAAATTGTAATATTTCATGCGGGCATGGTGTTGGGTCATTGTCGGCGCGAAGAAATCGTGATAATCGCGCGATGGTGTGAATAAGTTCTTCAAAATCAATTGGTTAGATAAATTTAAGATGCCGCCGTGCAGGGATTTTGTCGCGGATGAGAAGTTTGCTAGCGTATTGTTTTGGTCATATCCTAAAAAAGCCAATAACAAAATCTCTGTGCAATGGCAGCCCTCTCTTCCAAGGAGGGCGAACGGCAAAGGCATCGAATGGATATTTCGCGTCAGGCGTTATTTGGCCGACTCAATCTCACGCTATTCAAGGCGATCGAAAGCGCGACGGCCTTTTGCAAGCTCCGCGGCAACCCGTACGTGGAGCTTGTGCATTGGCTCCACCAACTGCTGCAAGCCCCGGATGGCGACCTGCAGCGGATGCTGCGCCATGCCGGCGCCGACCTGTCCGTGCTTGAAGCCGACCTGACCCGCGCGCTGGCCGCGTTGCCTGCCGGCGCCACCTCGATCAGTGACTTTTCGTTCCAGCTTGAGTCGGCGATCGAGCGGGCCTGGGTCTATGCGACGCTTGCTTTTTCCGATGACCACGTGCGCGGCGCCTATCTGCTCGCTGCGCTGCTCAAGACGCCGGAGTTGCGCCGTACGGTGCTGGGCATCTCAAGCCAGTTCGCGAAGGTGCGGCCCGATGACCTGGTGGAAATGGCACCGGCGCTCCTCGCGCAATCGCCTGAGAGCCGTGAAGCGGCGTATGACGGCAGTGGCCTGGCGCCGGCCACACCGGGTGAAGCCAGTGGCGCGACGGCACCTGCCAGTGCCGGCAAGCCCGCCCTGGGCAGGTACTGCCGCGACTTGACCGAGGAGGCACGCGCGGGCCGGCTGGATCCCGTGATCGGCCGCGAGCATGAGATCCGCACCATGACGGACATCCTGCTGCGCCGCCGTCAGAACAATCCGCTCCTGACCGGAGAGGCGGGCGTCGGCAAGACCGCCGTCATCGAGGGGCTGGCACAGGCCATTGCCGCGGGTGAGGTGCCGCCCAGCCTGAAGGACATCAGGCTGCTGAGCCTCGACGTGGGTGCGCTGCTGGCGGGCGCCAGCATGAAGGGCGAGTTCGAAGCGCGGTTGAAGGGCGTGCTTGAGGAAGCTGCCAGATCCCCGACGCCCGTGATCCTGTTCGTCGATGAAGTCCACACGCTGGTTGGCGCCGGTGGCCAGGCCGGCACCGGCGATGCCGCGAACCTGCTCAAACCGGCGCTGGCGCGTGGGGCACTGCGCACGATCGGCGCCACCACCTGGAGCGAATACAAGCGCCACATCGAGAAGGATCCGGCGCTCACCCGCCGCTTTCAGGTGCTGCATGTCATGGAACCGGACGAAGCCAGTGCGGTCGCCATGGTGCGGGGTCTGGTCCGGACGTTCGAGGCGCATCACCAGGTACTGATCCGCGACGAGGCGGTGCGCGCCGCCGTCAGGCTATCGCATCGCTTTATCCCGTCGCGGCAGTTGCCCGACAAGGCGATCAGCCTGCTCGACACCGCTTGTGCACGCGTAGCCTTGTCATTGCATGCGCCCCCGGCAGAAGTCGAACATCTGCGCCACGAACTCGCCGCGGCCGACGCCGAGTGCGCGCTATTGGCCCGGGAAGCCGGCTTTGGCCGGCCGGACGCTGCGCGGATTGAGCTCGCACGGGCTCGGCGCGAGCAGTTCGAAGCCGACCTGGCTTTGGCCTCGGCGCGCTGGGACCGGGTGCGCGGTCTGGCGACCGACCTGGTCGCCCGCCGATACGCACTGGTGCAGTCCGCGTCGGATGAATCGACTGTAGCCGCCCCGGCGCGACGAACCCTGGATGAGCTCGAGGGCCATCTTCATGCCGCGCAAGCGGATGCGCCGCTTGTATACACGGAAGTGGATGAACGCGTGGTCGCTGCAATCGTCGCCGACTGGACCGGTATCCCGGTTGGGCGCATGGTCGCGGACGAGGTGGCAACCGTGATGCAGTTGCCGCAGACACTTGGCGAACGCGTGATCGGGCAAGGCCATGCGCTGATCCAGCTCGGGGAGCGCGTCACGACCGCCCGCGCACAACTGACTGACCCCAATAAGCCGGTCGGGGTCTTCCTGCTGGCAGGCCCGTCGGGCGTTGGCAAGACCGAGACTGCGCTGGCGTTGGCCGACGCGCTGTACGGCGGTGAGCAAAACCTCATCACCATCAACCTCTCGGAATTCCAGGAGCCGCATACCGTCTCGACGCTCAAGGGCGCGCCGCCGGGTTATGTCGGCTACGGCGAAGGGGGCGTACTGACCGAAGCGGTGCGCCGCCGGCCCTACAGCGTGGTGTTGCTCGACGAGGTCGAGAAGGCCCATGCCGATATCCACGAAGTCTTCTACCAGGTCTTTGACAAAGGCTACATGGAGGATGGCGAGGGGCGCCATATCGACTTCAGGAACACCATCCTGCTGCTCACCAGCAATGCCGGTTCCGAACTGCTGGCAAATCTCTGTGAAGACCCGGCGCTGATGCCGGAGCCCGCCGCACTGCGCGATGCGCTAATGCCCGAGCTGCGCAAGGTGTTCCCGGCGGCGTTCCTCGGGCGGCTGGTAGTCGTGCCATATCTGCCGCTGGCGGCCGAAAACCTTGGCCGCATCGTGCGCCTGCATCTCGATCGCGTGGCGGCGCGCATGCAGCATCAGCACGGCATTGTGCTGACTTACGACGACCCGGTGGTCGAGTTCATCGTGGCGCGCTGTCCGGTCGGCGAGACCGGCGCCCGGCAGCTGATCGGCTTCATTGAGCAGGTCATCCAGCCGCAACTGGCGCGCCTGTGGCTGTTGGCACTGTCCGAGAAGCGCGAGCTCGCGGTGATCGCGATCCGCGTCGCCGACAGCGCGCCTGCCGGGCTCGCCTACCACACCGAATACCGCGCTGGCCACGATGCCGTTGTGCCGGAGTGTCCCGAGGCCGGCTCGGCGTGACGCCGACCGGCATGTCCATGTAACCCGCAGGGGAAATCCATGTCTGTTGTGAACAGTTCGCAGAAATTCATCGCGCGCAACCGCGCGCCGCGCGTGCAGATCGAGTACGACGTCGAAGTTTATGGCTCGGAGAAGCGCATCGAGCTGCCCTTCGTGATGGGCGTGCTGGCCGACCTGTCGGGCAAGCCGGCCGAGCCGCTGCCGGCGGTCGCCGATCGCAAGTTTCTTGAGATCGATATCGACAACTTCGACGAGCGCATGAAGGCCATGAAGCCGCGCGTGGCGTTTGCCGTGCCCAATACGCTGTCCGGTGACGGCCAGCTCATGGTCGACATGACATTCGAGAGCATCGAGGATTTCTCGCCCGCGGCGGTAGCCGGCAAGGTCGATGCGCTCAGGCAATTGCTCGAAGCCCGCACCCAGCTCGCCAACCTGCAGACCTACATGGATGGCAAGTCGGGCGCCGAATCGCTGATCAACCAGTTGCTGCAGGATCCCGCGCTGCTGCAGTCGCTTGCCAAGGCGCCCAAGCCCAGGGCCGGCGACGACGAACTTCAGTCGCCGCAGTCCTGAATGGATCGGCTACTTGCCTACCTGAACCACCTCATCAAGCAAGGAATCCATGGCCTCCGCCCAACAAGCACAACAGCAAGCGCTCGCGAGCGCTGACCATTCCGACTTCGCCGCGCTGATCAGCCGCGAATTTTCGCCCAAGACCGACCAGGCCCGCGAGGCCGTCGATCTCGCCGTCAAGACGCTGGCCGAGCAGGCGCTCGCCAGCTCGTTCACCATGAGCGATGATGCCTACAAGAGCATCGAAGCCATCATCGGCGCCATCGACAAGAAGCTCTCCGAGCAGATCAACCTGATCCTGCATCATGAGGACTTCCAGAAGCTGGAGTCCGCCTGGCGCGGCCTGCACCACCTGGTCTCAAACACCGAAACCGACGACAAGCTGCGCATCCGCGTGATGGATGTGTCCAAGGAAGACCTGCGCCGGACCCTGCGCCGCTACAAGGGCATCGGCTGGGACCAAAGCCCGTTCTTCAAGCGCATCTATGAGGAAGAGTACGGCCAGCTTGGTGGCGAGCCCTACGGCTGCCTGGTGGCCGACTACTACTTCGACCACACGCCGCCAGACGTCGAACTCCTTGGCTCGCTCGCCAAGATCTCGGCAGCGGCTCACGCCCCGTTCATTGCCGGCGCCTCGCCGTCTGTGCTGCAGATGGATTCGTGGCAGGAACTCGCCAATCCGCGCGATCTGTCCAAGATATTCCAGAACCTGGAATACGCGCCGTGGAACAGCCTGCGCAACTCGGAAGATGCCCGCTATGTCGGCCTCGCCATGCCGCGTTTCCTGTCGCGCCTTCCCTACGGCATCAAGACCAATCCGGTCGATGAGTTTGACTTCGAGGAAGACACCGACGGTGCCGATCACCGCAAGTACGTGTGGAGCAATGCCGCCTACGCCATGGCGGTCAACATCAACCGCTCGTTCAAGCTCTATGGCTGGTGCACGCTGATCCGAGGCGTCGAAAGCGGCGGCGTGGTCGAGAACCTGCCGTGCCACACCTTCCCGACCGACGATGGTGGCATCGACATGAAGTGCCCGACCGAGATCGCCATCTCGGACCGCCGTGAAGCGGAACTGTCGAAGAACGGCTTCATCTCGCTGGTGCACCGCAAGAACACCGACTATGCAGCTTTCATCGGTGCCCAGTCGATGCAGAAGCCAGCCGAGTACTACGACGCTGATGCGACCGCCAACGCCAACCTCTCGGCACGCCTGCCGTACCTGTTCGCCTGCTCGCGCTTTGCCCATTACCTGAAGTGCATCGTGCGCGACAAGATCGGCGCCTTCAAGGAGCGCGAGGACATGCAGCGCTGGCTCAACGAATGGATCATGAACTACGTCGATGCCGACCCGGCCAACTCGTCGCAGGAGACCAAGGCGCGCCGACCGCTGGCGGCAGCCGAGGTGGTCGTCGAGGAACTGGAAGGCAACCCCGGCTACTACAGCGCCAAGTTCTTCCTGCGTCCGCACTTCCAGCTCGAGGGCCTGACCGTCTCGCTGCGGCTGGTGGCGCGCCTGCCGTCGGTCAAGGACGCCGCCTGAGCGTCGCTCAGGCATTGAAACGTACCGGTAGTTCCACGCCGAGGTATCGCGCCCCTGACCTGATTGGGGCGCGGCCCTGGTTGTGGCTCTTGTCTGCAGTACCTGTCTTAACGTCAAGGAGTTTTGCAATGGCACAGGACATTTTCCTGAAGATCAACGGCATCGACGGCGAGTCGCAGGATTCGTCGCACAAGAACGAAGTCGAAGTACTGGCCTGGGACTGGAGCATCGAGCAGCAGTCCACCATGCACGCGGGCAGTGGCGGCGGCGCCGGCAAGGCGACCGTGTCGGACCTGTCCTTCGAGCATTTCATCGATCGCGCATCGCCCAACCTGATGAAGTACTGCCTGACCGGCAAGCACATCAACGAAGCCGTGCTGGTGGTGCGCAAGGCCGGCGGCAATCCGCTCGAATACCTGAAGCTCACCATGACCGACGTGATCGTCACCAGGGTGAGCCCCAAGGGTTCGGTGGATGACGAAGTACGCATGCGCGAGAAGGTGGCGCTGTCGTTTTCCAAGGTGAAGCAGGAGTACGTGGTGCAGAACGCCCAGGGCGGCAGCGGTGGCGCCGTGACCGCGGGTTACGACATCAAGGGCAACAAGGAAGCCTGATTGTCATGGCTGGCCTCGCCGGCTACCAGTGTTGAAGCTGGCGAGGCCAAGGAGTCTGGCACTGACCGAGTGCGGAATCCATGCGGATGACAACGGCCCGACTCTGAGCAGCCGTTAAAGAGATGACCTTATGAGTGCGCTAAACAATCTGAAAAACCTGGCCGTTGGGCGGAATCGCACCGTCAGCGTCTCCAGCGCGGCGATTCCCGACCTGTTGGGGCAGCCCCAGCTGGAGTTCGTGAGGCTCTCAGGTCATGAGGGATTGAGCGAACTCTTCACCTACAAGGTAGACCTGCGTGCGGTCTCGCCTGCCGCGGAACAGTATCTTGCGGAGGCCGATCCCGATGCGATGATCGGCCGCGAGATGACCGTCACCATCGAGCTCGATGGCATGGGCACCGGCCTGCTGGGTGGGGTAGGGGCTGGGCATCGCGAGATCACCGGTGTCATCTCCGATATCGAACATGTCGGCGGCGTTGCGGAGAATCGCTTGTACCGGTTCACGCTGCGCCCCTGGCTGTGGCTGGCGACGCAGACGTCCGACTTCAAGCCTTTCCAGAAGAAGACGGTGATTGAGATTCTTGACGAGGTGCTTGCGGACTACCCGTTCTCGGTGGAGAAGCGCCTCGATACATCGGTCTATCCGAAGCTCGCCTGGGAGGTGCAGCATGGAGAGACCGATGCGCATTTCATCCAGCGGCTGACCGAGGAGTATGGCATTACCTACTTCTTCGAGCATGACGGCGGACACCATCGGCTGATCCTGGCCGCCGAATCGGGAGCATATCGCCAGTTCCCCAGCGAGGCCTATCACACGCTGCCCATCTATCCGCGTGGCTTCAAGATCGACCAGGAACATCTGGTCCGCTTCGATCCGGTCAACCGGCTGCGCACGGGCAAGGTGACGCTGAACGACTACGATCCGCGCAAGCCGCGCGCGAATCTGACCACCGACAACAGCCAGCCGCGCGATACCAGCTTCGCCGATTTCGAGCGCTACGAGCACCCGGGCGACTATGTCGATCCGGCGGTGGGCGAGATGCGGGCGAGGATTCGCATGGAGGAACGCCGCTCACGCGGCCGGCGCGCACGTGGCGCGGGTGCGCTGCGCGGGGTGGCGGCGGGCTGCACCTACCTGGTGAGCAATCACAGCAACCCGGCGATGAACCGCGAGTTTCTGGTGACCGGTGCGACGCTGGACCTGGAGGATGTCGGCGGCGAATCCGGCAGCGGGCAACAGTTTTCGTGCCGCGTTTCGTTTGAAGCGCACCCCACTGATGAAGTCTTTCGCCCCCCGCGCACGGTCGGCAAACCACGCGTGGCTGGCGTGCAGCGAGCGGTGGTGACCGGCCCGAAGAACCAGGAGATCTGGTGCAACGACCACGGCAACGTGATCATTCAATTCGAATGGGACCGCTACGGGAAGTACGACGAGAACTCGTCGCCATGGATTCGGGTGGTCAATGGCTGGTCGGGCGACCAGTTCGGCGCGATGCACATTCCGCGGATCAGGCAGGAGGTCATTGTGGCGTTCATCAACGGCGATCCGGACTGTCCGGTGATTGTCGGGCGGGCGCCGAACCAGCTCAATCTGCCGCCGTGGTTATTGCCCCACCAGCAGTCGTTGTCGGGCTTTCGGAGCCGCGAATTCGCAGACGGGAGTGGCAAGGGTGGTGGCCGCGCGAACAAGGTGATCGCGGACGATACGCCGGGGCAACCGCAGGCACAAATCGGCTCGGACTACCAGGCGTCGGAGCTGGCGCTCGGCCATATCGTCGATATCCCCGGCAATGCCGGTCGCACGGACAAACGTGGCGAGGGATTTGAGCTTCGTACGGACGCCTGGGGTGCCTTGCGCGCCAGCCTCGGCATGCTGGTCAGCACTTATCCGCGCGAGTCTGGCGACGACTATGCGCTTAGCATGGGAGCGGTGGTTGACGGCCTGCGGGAGAGCGCCAGAGAGGCCGATCAACTGATCGACGCCGGCAGGACAGTCGAAGCCCATGATGGGGAGCCTGCGGCCGTGTCCAAGATCCTTGCCAAGCAAGTGGACGCGATGCTGGGAGAAGGCCGCCTCAAGGAGCTGACCTCGCCGCACCTGGTTCTCGCCAGCCCAGCGGGAATCATCCAGGCCACGCCGGGATCAAGCCATACGCGCAGCGGCGGACACGCTGCCGTGACCGCCGGACAACATATCTCCCTGACCGCCGGGGGCGGCCTGTTCGCCAATGTCCGCAAGGCGTGGCGGGTGTTTGTTCATGAAGCAGGGATCAGGCTGGTAGCTGCTTCCGATGACATCGACATCCACGCCCTCAGGAACTCGGTCAACTTGCTCGCAAAGCTGAAGATCACCTTGACAGGCGAGCGGATCGAAATCAGCGCCGAAAAGGAACTGCGGCTCTCCGGTGGCGGCAGTGCGATCGTGCTTAACGGCAATATCAATGAGTACACGCCCGGCGGCCACACCATCCATGCCGCAAGCAAATCCAAATCGGGTCCGCGCAGCATGCCGGTGGAATTCGAGACAAAGTCGCTTTGTATTGAATGCCTGCTCAAGGCTGCCAAGAGCAATGCCGCACTGGTTCTGCGTTGATGTCCGGGATGGCTGCCATGACTGAATCGATGCCTCTGTATGTGCTCGCCGATGGCGCGCAGTTTCCCGCTAACGTTGCCTCTCTGGTGGCGCAGGCTCCGGAGTGCCGGAACGTGTATGCCGGAATGCCGGAAGAGCGGGCGGAGAGCGCGTCGCTGTTCCTGGCGCGCGTCGGCGAGGGCCAGCCGGCGTGGATGACAGAGCTGGATCGACTGGATCAGCAGATGCCGTGCATCTCATTGATCCTGAGCGATGCCGGCATCGACGCCATGGCGATGCATCTGCAGCAGTTTCTGATTGCCGACCTGGGCGACAAGATGTCTGCGCTGGTGCGCTACTTCGATCCGCGCAATCTCGCTGCCTTCCTGAACGTTTTTGGTCCGGAGCTTGCCGAGAAGTTGACGCGGCCTATGTATCAATGGAAGTACCGCGGGCACTCGCGGAAGTGGAACGGCATAAACGGTGGCGCTGAGTACACCGCAGTGCAGGACGCCCCGGTGGCCATCAGCCTGGATCAGCGGCAACAGGATTACCTGATTGCTCACTGCGAGCCGGATCAGGTGCTGTTCAGCCTGATTCAAGGCGGCGTAGTCGCCGGCGCAGGGCTATATGCGGAGCGCTTTGAAGACTTGCTGCATCGATATCGGCGCGTTGCAGCCTGGGGGCTCACGGAGACGATGTGTCGGCTGCGGTATTGCGAGTACAGCTATCGGTATGGGTTCGATTTCGACGAGCACCCGGAGGTGCGGACGGCGCTGGAAGCGAGATGGCGCGAAGGCGGTTCGTTCATTGAAAGCGTTGACGCATTGCCGGATCACGTATGGACGGAGTTGCTGCATAAGCGCCAGCGTGGTGCCGGACACAACGGTGAGTGAAATGTGCGTACAGCGTTGGCTGGCAGAGATGTCCGAAGCCCGGGGACTGGCTAGGACGCGAGGGTGGTTCATTGAGAGGAGATGCGTCGCGATGAGGACCCGGGAGATATGCCGTGCGCTGGTGGCCTTGCTAGTACTGGCCCTTGCGGCTTCACTGCAGGCGTGCAAGGAGCGTACTGCAGTGCCCGCCGAAGCTCGCGATGTGCCGGCCCTCGCCGATCAGAACGTAGTGAACCCAGGCGGCGTAAGCGGGCTGAACTACACGCCTCACTATATCGTGGGCTTCGGCATCGCCGGTGAGAACGGCATGAGCGGGGGCGGCCCCAACATCTGGCGCGCAGAAGGTGACGGCCCTGCCGGGGGAGGGGCGGAGACGTGCTGTATCGGCATTCCGGAAGTATGGAAGCCAGACATGAAGATAACGATCCGCTGGGAGGTGGAGAAGGTTCCGGATGGCAAGACGCCAGGGATTCACTACATGGCAGTTGCGAAGGTTCCGCAGTACTCAAGAGACACTGGCGGCATGTGGGCGATTTTCTTGCCAAATGATCGAGTCAAGGTGATGGTGAATGATGGGAATGCCAGCGGCCACAACAGCCTCAACGTGCGGCCCGGCGACGATGATCCGTACGTCGCTCAGGGGGTGGTGGACGAACCGGCGAACCGCGAGGCTGCAGAGCGCCGCTGCAAGTATCCCGTGCTACCGACAGATTGCCCTGCAGGGAGAGCGAAATGTGCGTACTACGTTGGCCAAAGAAGATGCCGAAGTCCGATGGACTGGCTGAGAGCGAGGGTGGTTCATCGACAGTAGGGACATCGCGATGAGGTTCCGGATGACAAGTCGTGCGCTGGTGGCCCTGGTCATGCTGGCTGTGGTGGCAGCATTGCCGGCGTGTACGGAGCGTACTGCAGCCCCCGCCGAAGCTCGCGCTGCCTCGGTGCTTGCCGATCAGAACGTGGTGAATCCAGGGGGCGTAAGTGGGCTGAATTACACGCCTTACTACATTGCGGGCTTTGGGATCAGCGGAGAGAACGGGATGAGCGGGGGAGGGCCGAACATCATGCCCGCAGCCGATGAGCGGCCGGCAGGCGGCGGGAAGGAAACGTGCTGCATCGGCATACCGGAGGTGTGGCAGCCCGGAATGAAGATCACGATCCGGTGGGAGGTCGACAAGGTGATGGACGGAAAGGCCGAGACCGTGCATTACAAGGCGTTCGGCGAGATTCCTCAGTACTCAAGGGAGACAGGAGGTATGTGGGCGATATTTTTGCCTAACGATCGAGTCAAGGTGATCGTGAATGATGGAAACGCCAGTGGCTACAACAGCCTAAACATCCGACCTGACGACGGCGATCCATACGTAGTGCAGGGCAAGGTGGATGAAGAGGCCAATCGCGAGGCGGCGGAGCGTCTCTGCAAGTATCCGGTGTTGCCGACAGACTGTCCCGAAAGGAGAGCGAAATGAGCATACTACGTTGGCCAAAGAAGATGCCGAAGTCCGATGGACTGGCTGAGAAGCGAGGGTGGCTCATTGACAGTAGGCACGTCGCGATGAGGTTCCGGACGACAAGTCGTGCGCTGATGGCCCTGGTCATGCTGGCTGTGATGGCGGCACTGCCGGCGTGTACGGAGCGTACTGCAGTTCCCGCAGAAGCTCGTGATGCTTCGGTGCTTGCCGACCAGAACGTGGTGAACCCAGGCGGTGTGCGCGGACTGAACTACACGCCCCACTATATCGTGGGCTTCGGCATCACCGGCGACAACGGCATGAGCGGAGGCGGTCCCAACATCTGGCGCGCAGAAGGCGACGGCCCTGCCGGGGGAGGGGCAGAGACGTGCTGTATCGGCATTCCGGAAGTATGGAAGCCAGACATGAAGGTAACAATCCGCTGGGAGGTGGAGAAGGTTCCGGACGGCAAGACGCCGGGGATTCACTACATGGCAGAAGCCAGGATTCCTCAGTATGCAAGAGAGACGTCAGGCATGTGGGCAATCTTCTTGCCAAATGATCGGGTGAAAGTAATGGTCCGGGACGGGAATGCGAACGGGCACAACAGTGTCGAGACTCACCCTTCAGATGATGACCCTTATGTTGTACAGGGCGTGGTGGATAAAGAGGCTAATCGTGAGGCCGCGGAGCGCCGTTGCAAATTTCCGACGCTGCCAACCGATTGCCCTGCGGGGAGAGTGAGATGAACGTACTGCGCTGGCCGAAGAGGACGCCGGAGACGGAGACTGGTCGCCTGCCCGACAGTGCTGAGGCCTATAGCCTGGGTTGCGGCAAGGTAGCCGATCCACAGTGCAGCTGCGAGAGGACGCTGCATATCAGCCTCTTCTTCGATGGCACTAACAATAACGATGACGTCAAGAATCCTTGGCGCGATGCGAAAAGCCAATCGCATACAAACGTCGCGCGGTTGTTCACCGCTGCGATAGACCGACACGAGCAGGATGTCTTCAAGTACTACATTGCTGGCGTTGGCACGCCGTTTCCCGAACTGGGGGAGGAAACATGGCACATCGGGAAAGTCCTTTGCAGTAGGCTTTTCCAAACGCTGTGCCTGGGCGTACACGCGGGTGATGATTGCAATATACGAATCGATTCTGGGAACCAAGGAAGCGGTGCTGATGAGCGATCCTGAAGCACGCCGAATTTGTGAAGCGCTCGACGTCGGGAGAGCTTCGCCGGATTTGATGCGGCGAGAGAGCATGCTGAGCGCTGCACAGCAGAACCGCAAGGACGATGGCCAGCGCAACCGCGTCGTCAAGAGGGCGTGGATCAACGTCTTCGGCTTCTCGCGTGGCGCCGCCGAGGCCCGCGTCTTCGTGAACAAACTCATGAAGGAATGGGCACCGGATGAAAAGATCGTCGGCAGCATTCCCTATGAGGTGAACTTCGTCGGTCTGTTCGATACCGTGGCCTCGGTCGGGCCGCCCGATTCCGTCAATAGTGTGATCAAGTCCGACAAGTTCGATGGACACTTCGCATGGGCCATGAGCGGGAATCTGAACATCCCGGCCGCGGTCAAGCGTTGCGTGCATTTCTTCTCCATCCACGAACAGCGCATGAGCTTCCCGCTGGACACCGTGCGCATGGGCAATAGCTACCCGCAGAACGCAGCCAGGCTGCTTGAAGTCGCCTATCCTGGCGTGCATTCTGACGTAGGCGGCGGCTATGTTGCGGGGGAGCAGGGCAAGGCGCGCCTGGGGGATTCCGACAAGCTGAGTCGGATCCCGCTGCACGACATGTATATCGAGGCGCTGAAGGCCGGCGTTCCCCTTATGCTGCATGACAAGATCAAGGAGTCCGTCCAACTTACCAGGGATTTCCAGATAACGCCGCAAGTTGCCAAGGCATTCAACGCCTGGCTCGACAAGGTCATCCCCATCAGAACCGTGGAAGACGCCATGGAGTTCGGCATGCGGCAGAACCTGATGTGGCGGACCTTGCGCGCGCGAATCGGGACCGGGAGCTATCTTGCCAATCAACCCTTCTTTGCCGCCTGCCGGCAAGACAAGCTCACCCCGAATCAGGTCGAGAAGGAGCACAAGAAGGTGGCGAAGCAGGACGATGTATTGCAACGCCTTCGACGCGAACAGCAGGATCTGATGCGCGAAAGCGGAGAGATCGCCTCTGAGGTGGAGAGTGCTGGCTATCGTGGAGACATCAAAGCCATGCTCGCCGGTTCGGCGCAGATGCGGGCTGTACAAGCGAAGTTGGTTTCCAAGCGACTGGAGATTCAGCGCCGGGAAGAGGTGCTCTATGCGCAGGTTGCGGGCAAGAAGCCGGAGGACGCCCGGCCGGGCGAAGGCGCGGACGAGATCGTCACCAATGACCAGACTGATTTGCTGGAAGGCGCGGAGGACTTTCGTCTTCTGCTGGCATCGCTGCATCCGGATCAACGTGACAAATGGCAGGCCAGCATCAAGACGATTTCTCGGCCAGCGACGCTTGGTCAGGTCGCGAAGGGACTCCCATTCGGCATTGCGGGTCCAATTCTCACTAGTACGGCCGGAGCCATGACGAACTCTGGCCCACACCTGTGTGTCTTGCGCCAGAATCGTCCGGCCTCGGACTCCAGCCTGGTCGCTCTTGTGAAGTCGGACGTCCGCGTGATGTACGCAGCAATCGCGGCTTATGCACCCGAGGACGACGTGGTGCTGGAGCATGCCCCGGAAATGGGGGACTACCTGCGCAAGTGGACGTCTGCAGCCGCTGTGGACCAGTTCGCCATTCAGGAGAAGGCGGCGATCAAGCTGTTCGACGACTACATCCACGACAGCCGGGCGTGGTTCCGGGTCCCGAATTTCCATGAGTACGCACCAGGCGGCTACGGCTGGGCGCGGACGTTTTTCGTTGGCAACGATACCCGGGTGCGTCACCTCGGCATCAAGATGCCAGGCACGCTTGACGCCATGCGCGACGCGGCCAATGCCGTCGAGAAGAAGGTCAGGGCTACTCGCGATGCAACGCTTGATGCCGTGGGCGATGCTGCAGCAAAGGGCGTCGACGCGATCCTGGACGGCGCGGCGGCAGAAGGAAGACGCGTTCTCGAGAAAGTCTTGCCGACCAGCTTCCCAGTTCCACGCCTGTAGCCAGGCCCAGGCGACGGCAAATGCATCGTGCTTTCCCGATCCTATTCACTCACCAGCCTATCTATCCATGACCATGCACCACAACTCACAACAACCCTCCTTCGCCTTTGTCGCAGCATCCTGGTCGGCGCTGCTTGCTGGCTTTCTGGCATTCCTGATCGGCCTGTTCAATGCCGATATGCAACTGAATGAGCGCGGCTACTACTTCACCGTGCTGGTCTACGGCCTGTTCGCCGCTGTTTCGGTCCAGAAGAGCGTGCGCGACAGACTCGAGGGCGTTCCCGTGACGGGCATCTACTACGGTTTGAGTTGGCTCTCGGTCATTCTGGCGGTGCTGTTGCTTTGTGTCGGCTTGTTCAATGCAACGCTGGCCCTGAGTGAGAAGGGCTTCTATGGCATGTCGTTCGCACTGGCACTGTTCGGCGCCATTGCGGTGCAGAAGAACACGCGCGACATCCAGGCGGCCAGGCCGACCATCATCGAGCCGGAGTTGTTCCGTCTCCAGGAGGATGGCGCAAGCAAGCAGACCGATGCCTGATGGCTGAGGACGATATCAACGGTCGCGTCCATGCGGCAGGGCTGGCAACACCATCTTCAGAAGAATCCATGGAAATACTCGGCTATATCTGCCAGGGCGATACAGCGACCTGTGGCGCGACAGTGGAAGAGGGATCGCCGCAGGACACTGCTGACGGCGGTCGCGCTTATACCTTCCAGGGGGCGCGCATGCGCTGTGACAAGGCGTGCGTGATCGTGGGCGGCGTGCGCGGTTCCACATTGTCAAATGGCCGACCTCAGGTCGTGCATGGCATGTTGACCAGCAACGGCTGTAGCTTGATCTCCAAACTCAATGGGACGGACGGTGAACGCGTTTGAGCAGCGCCGGACGGCAGATCCGGGATGCCGGCGGCGCAGGGCTCTGTGCCGCCTGGCCGGGATCCTCTGGCTGACAGGGGTGGTACTCGTCGGATGCTCCACGGCACCTGCCAGGAACGAGCAGATGAGGCTTGATCTGGCCATGCTGGCCAAAGACACCGTCAACCCCGATGACAAGGGGCGGGCGTCGCCGGTCCTGGTTCGTGTGTACGAACTCAAGACGGAAAACGCCTTCGAGAATGCCGACTACTTCACGCTCGAAAAGGCTGACAAGACGCTGCTGACGCAGGATCTGCTGGTGCGCGACGAGTTCATTCTCCGCCCCGGCGAATCTCGTGACATCGAGCGCAAGCTCAATCCGGACACGCAGGCATTGGGGTTCCTGGTCGGGTACAGGGAGCTTGGCAAGGCGACATGGAGAGCGGTCTACAAGTTGCCCCCCGCCCCTGAGGCCGCGTGGTATCGCGCGGCCATCCCCGCACGCAAGATCAAGCTGCAAGTCTCGTTGGACCAGCAGTCCATTACCATTTCCAAACGTGATTGAAGCCATGAGCTGGTACAACAAGGTCGTCTGGAGCGAAGGGCTGTTTCTGCGCCCGCAACTTTTTCAGCAGCAGGAACGCTATCTTGAGCACTACGCGCATAAGCGCAGCGCGGCGCTCAGTCCGTTTTTCTGGGGCTTTCATCATCTTGCGATTGATGCCGAGGCACTGTCGCTTGGCAAACTGGTCGTGTCGAGCGCAGCTGGCATCTTTCAGGACGGCACGCCTTTTGATGCCCCGGCGCATGCCGCGCTGCCCGCGCCACTCGCGCTCCAGCACGAACATCTGAATCAGACCATCTATCTGGCGGTCCCGATTCGGACGCCCAATGCGGAAGAGACGAACTTCGAGGATGCCGCGGATTCGCTGGCACGGTACCGGACTTTCGAGCAGGAGTTGCTGGACGCCAATTCGATCGCGCAAGGGCCGAAGCTGGTGCAGCTGGCGGATTTGCGTCTTCGGCTGTTGCCGGAGAAGGAGCTTTCCGAGTCCTGGCTTGGCCTGCCGCTGACCAAAGTGGCAGAGATTCGGGCAGATGGGAGCGCTCGGCTGGATTCGGCAGTGATTCCGCCGGTCAATGTGTACACGGCCAGCGCATTGCTTCACACGTGGCTTAACGAGATCCACGGCCTCTTGCACCTGAGGGCCGACGCGATGGCCGAGCGCCTGTCGGCTGCCAGCATGCGAGGCGGCGACGCGGCCGAGGTGTCGGAATACCTCATTCTCCAATTGCTGAACCGATACGAGCCGATCCTGACCCACCTGTTGGCCGCTAAGGCTGCTTCACCGGAGGTGATCTACCTGCATCTGGCTGCGCTGTCGGGTGAGTTGTCGACATTCGTGCGCACGCAGACCCGCCGACCTGCGGAGCATGCCGCCTATCGGCACGACGCCCCGCATCTGTGCCTGAAGCCGTTGGTGGACGATCTCCGCCTTCTGCTCAATGTAGTCCTGGAGCGGGCCGCGCAACGGATCGAGATCAAAGAGCAAGCGCACGGCGTGCGCCTGGCGGTGCTTGATCCGATTGAACTTGGCCGCTTCGCCACCCTTGTATTGGCGGTCACTGCCCAGGTTCCTGCCGATCTCCTGCAGCAGCAGTTTCCTGCGCAGACCAAGGTAGGGCCGTCCGAGCGACTGCCGGATCTGATCCGGTCCCACCTCCCCGGCATTCCCCTGCAGGCATTGCCGGTGCCGCCACGGCAGATTCCGTTCAACGCCGGCTTCGTCTACTTTGAACTGTCCCAGCAACACCCGCTCTGGGAGCAGGTCGAGCGCTACGGTGGGTTGGCTCTCCATGTGGCAGGCAGTTTCCCTGAGTTGCGCATGGAATTGTGGGGAGTACGGCAGTGAAGCCCGATACACGCGATACAGAGGCTGTTGCGTCCAGCGGTGCTCCGAGTCCATGGATGGAGGCGTTCTCCAGCGTGCCGCCAAGTGGAACATCGCAGCCCGCGCGTACGGAAGAGGCGGAAGTCCGGCCGATCATGCGCAAGCCGGTCGAGCAACGGGTAGCTGAAATCGGCCACGCCACCAACCCGCTGCTGGCGGCTGCGCGCCCGTTGCTGCGGGCCCTGGCCGATATGCCCATGGACTTTCAACCGGCACAGGGCGAACGGTTGAAGGAAGTGCTGGTGCAGGAAGCGAGGGATTTTCAAGCCGTCTGCGAACGCGCCAATATTCGTCGCGAGCATATCCTGGCCGCGCGCTACGCTCTCTGTACGGCGCTGGACGAAGCAGCGAACGGCACGCCATGGGGGCAGCATACCTGGGCAAATAACAGTCTCCTGATCCAGTTGCATGGCGAGAACGATGGCGGCGAGCGCGTGTTCCACTTGCTTGGCCGGCTCGTTGAACGGCCCGCCGAACACATCGACGTGATCGAAGTGATCTACCACGTCCTGTCACTCGGCTTCCTCGGCCGATATGCCGGCCACACTGACGGCCATCGTCAACTCGACGCGATCCGGCAACGCCTCCTGCACTTGATCAGCGGAGCACGCGAAAGCGTGCCGCGCGACTTGTCGCCGCACTGGCGGGGCGCCGACGCCGGGCGGCTCAGCCTGCTACGCACGGTGCCGGTATGGGTCACGGTGTCGGTGCTGGCACTGGCGGTGTTTGGCCTGTTCGCCTGGTACAAGTACCAGCTCTTGTTCCGCACCCACGATCTCGAGCAGCAGATACTTGCCATCGGCAAGGCAGCACCACCGGAGCCGCCTAAGTTACTGCGCCTTGCAGCGTTGCTCAAGGACGAGATCGCGCGTGGCGTTGTCAGCGTACAGGAGGATGCGGCGCGCAGTGCCGTAACGTTCCGCGGTGATGACATGTTTGGCGGCGGCCGCGCCGAAGTCAGCGACAGGATCCTGCCGTTGCTGGACAAGGTGGCTGCGGAGATCAACAAGGTCACCGGCAAGGTGACGGTGATCGGTCACAGCGACAACGTTCCCATCAAAACGGCCAGGTACCCGTCAAACCAGGTGCTGTCGGAAGAGCGCGCTGCGACAGTGACCGAGTACCTGGCCAGCAAGGGCGTCGCAAAGAGTCGCCTTGAAGCGATTGGTAAGGGCGATTCCGAGCCGCTTACCGACAACAAGTCGCCAGCCGCCCGGGCAAGGAATCGCCGGGTCGAGATCGTGGTAACGCAGTAATCGGGGTCAAGGTCAAGGCATGGAATTCCTCAAACGTATTGGTGCGGTGTTGTTCTCCCGGCAGACGCTCGCTCTCATTGCCGGGCTTATGGTCGCGGCTGCCATCTGGTTTATCGGGCCGCTTCTCGGTTTCAACGGCATGCATCCGCTGGCGGGCATCGGCGCGCGCGTCACGCTGATCGTGCTGCTGCTGGCGCTGACACTGTTCTGGTTGCTTGGCTGGCCGGTCTCCACCATCGGAGTCGCCGCGCTGTGCCTGCTGATCTGGCATGCCGGCCCGTTGCTGGCCATTGGTGCCACGCATCCGCTGAAGCCTGATTCGATGCGTATTCTGCTGATCGCGGCGATTGTGTTTGTATTTGCCGCGTACCTGTTGTACCTGCTTTGGCAGCGCGCACGCACGGACAAGACCTTGGTCGAGAGCCTGCTGAACTTTGGCGGCAAGCGGCAGGAAGTCGTGGCCAGGGATGAAATCGCCAAGCTGAATGCGGCTATTCAGACTGCGCTGGGGCAGCTCAGGAGCATGCGCACCGGTAGCCGGATTGCTCGCCTGTTCGAGGGCCGCCGCTATCTCTACGAACTGCCCTGGTACATGATGTTCGGCGTGCCGGGGGCCGGCAAGACGACAGCGTTGCTGAATGCCGGGCTGCAATTCCCCATCGCGGAGCAGATGAGCCTGGCGGCCCGCGCGCGGCATGGCACCGAGCAGACGGATTGGTGGTTCACCAATGAGGCGGTGCTGATCGACACGGCAGGCCGCTACACCGCGCAGGAAGCGGGTTCGGCGATCGACCCGGCAGAATGGAAGGGATTCCTCGGCCTGCTGCGCAAATATCGCCCCCGCGCCCCGATCAACGGCGCGCTGGTGACCATCAGCGTGGAGGACCTGCTTCGGCACTCCAAGGAGGCGCGGGTGGCCGAAGCGTCCAGGATCCGGGCACGCCTGGCCGAACTGCGCGAGGAGTTGGGTATCCAGTTTCCCATCTACGTGCTGGTGACCAAGCTCGACCAGCTCGCCGGTTTTGCCGACTACTTCCAGTACCTGACCAGCGAGGGGCGGTCGCAGCCCTGGGGCTTCACCTTGCCCGTCGCGGCGAAGCGGCGGCGGGGACAGCCCGCTGTGGATGTCTCCGCACTGTGCCGGGAGGAGATGCGGTCTCTGGTGACGCGGTTGGAGACGGGGCTGGACGGACGGCTGTATGAGGAATTTGACCTGAGCCGGCGCAAGGCGCTGTACGCCCTGAGCGATGAGCTTGCGAGCGTGACAGAACCGCTTGTCGCGATGCTGGAGCAGATATTCCTGGATTCGCGGTACGACGATACCGAGCGGAACGCAATGCTGCGCGGCGTGTACTTCACCAGCGCCGCGCAAACCGGGGAGGCGGTGGTCGCGGATGCGGGTACTGTCATCAGGCAGGTGCGCGGCACGGGACAGTCCGGTACCCAGGCTGCCGGCGCAGCCACGGATCAGCCCGCCGGCAACCGCAGCTACTTCCTGCAGGATGTCTTCAAACGCATCATCGTGCCGGAAGCCCACATGGTGAAGCCAAACCTGCGCTGGGAATTCCGCTTCCGCCTGCTGCGCCTGCTCGGGCATGCGCTGGCGTTGGTGATCTTCCTGTGGCTGGTGGGGGCGTTATATGCCAGTTTCGGCCATAACCGCAGCTACCTTGACGTGGTGCAGGAGAAAGCCAAGGCGCTGGCCGCCACGGTAACGGCGTTTTACAAGAAGCCGCAGCCTGATTCGATGCCGGAGGTGTTGGGAGCGGCCCGCGACCTGCCTGCCTACGCCGGCCTGGATCTGGTCAATCCTTCTGCCGACTGGCGCTACGGCCTGTACAGCGTGGCGCCGGTGCTGGGCGCCGCGACCTTGACCCATACCAGGTTGCAGGACAACCTGCTGGTGCCGTACCTGGTGCGCCGGGTCGAAGCGGTGCTGTCAACGGCGGTCAGTCAGCGCGACGCCAAGCAGGCCTACGACACCCTGCGGGTCTACCTGATGCTGCATGACAAGGACAAGTTCAACGCATCCGACGTGCGTAGCTGGGTGCGCAGCGACTGGGCGACGGGCAACGGGGCGGATGCCTTTGGTGGCCGCGTGGCGGTGCTGGAGCATCTGGACAGCCTGCTCGATGGCAGCCGGCCGGTCTTGTCGCCCTACGCAAAGAACGAGGCACTGATCCGCTCGGCGCGCGATTTCCTGGACAGCGATACCTCGGTCGAACGCCTGTATGACCGCGCCAAGGCGGCCATGATGGAAGAGGCACCGCAGGATTTCACGCTGGTGCGCGCGGTCGGTCCCCAGGCCGGCACGGTCTTTACCCGGGCCAGCGGTGAGCCGCTGGAGCGCGGTATTCCGGGGCTTTTTACCTATGCCGGCTACCACGACCTGTTCAATGTCCGCTTGCCGGAGTTTGTCGCCAGGGCGCAGGCGGTCGACATTTGGGTGATGGGGCGTGGAACAGGGCCTGGCGCTCAAAAAAAAACGGCTGACAATGCCGTCGGCCGGCTCACGGGCAATGATCCGCTCACGCGCGAGATCCGGCGCCTTTACCTGAGCGAATATGCCCGGAACTGGGAGAAGTTTCTGGGTGACATCCGGACCGTGACGGGAAGCAACCTGGCCTTTGACCTGGAGATCCTGCGCAACTTTGCCGCGCCGGATTCACCGCTTGCCCGGCTGGGCAGGGCAGCGGTGCAAGAAACGACGCTCAGCCGCCCGCTCGAGCCCGAGGAAAAGTCCCTTGCGGAGAAGGCGTTGTCAGCGCTGGACAAGAAGGCCGACAAAACCAGTGCTCTGAGCATGCGTGCCGAGGCCCGTCAGGAACGCGAGCTGGTCGATAACCGCTTCGCCGCGCTGCGCGAAGTGGTTACCGGCCAGGCCGACGCGGCGGCGCCAGGCGCGCGGGACACCGCCGGCAAGCCGCAGCTGGATGCGATTGCCGGCATCGTCAATGCTTACTACACCAGTCTGGTAGTGGCCAATAACGCGCTGAGCACCCGGAACCTGCCGCCGCCCGCGGACGCAGGCGAGCAGTTGCGCATGGAGGCGGCGAAGTTGCCGGCACCCTTCCAGGCGGTGCTGGCCGACCTGGTCGTGCAGGGCGCCAGGGACGTCAACAAGGGCGTGGGCGATATCCTGATTGCGCAGATGGACGCCGTCATCGGCGAGAGCTGCCGCGGCGCCATCGACGGCAAGTATCCGTTCACGCCGACGTCGATGCAGGACGTGGACCCGGAAGACTTTGCGCGCGTCTTCGCCGCGGGCGGAGTGCTGGACGACTTTTTCCAGAAGGTGTTGGCGCCGCACGTGGATACCACCATCTCGCCTTGGCGCTACAAGTTGACCGCCCCCGACGTGCCGCCCGTGGCTGGCCCGAGTCTGGTGCCGTTCCAGCGCGCCAGGGAAATCCGGGAAGTGTTCTTCCGGGATCCGGGAGCGAAGAAGATGGCCTGGAAGGTGGACCTGAAGGTGGTGGAACTCGATCCCGAAATCGTCGAGCTGAACATGGACTTCGACGGACAGAGCCAGCGTTACGTGCACGGTCCGGTCATCCCGCTCAAGGTGACCTGGCCGGGACCGCGGGGCGGGCAAGGGGCTGAGATCACTGCCAGCCCCCGGATTCGTCCGGATACCTCGACGCTGGCCGCCAACGGCCCGTGGGCCCTGATGCGGGTGATTGCCAAGGGCAGGCTCGCCGGCTCCGCTAGCGCCAGCCACTTCATGGCCGAATATGACTTCGACGGCCGCAAGGCGAAGCTCGATATCAATACCGGCAGCCTCGCCAACCCCTGGACCACCGGGCTGCTGCAGGGCTTCCAGTGTCCCGGGAGGTCCGGGTGATCACGGCGCCGTCGATTTTCGGCAAGCTGCCAGCGCTGGGAGACTTTGTCCGCCACAATGCGTCGCTGGACCAGGTGCAGGCGTGGCGGAGCTGGTTCGATCATCGGGACGACGAATTCCCGGCGAGGGCGGCGTCGCATTCCGCGGGCGGCAGCGTCCGGCATTGGCTGCACCTGACCCCGCCCAGTCTCTCGGTTCAGTCCCGCTTGCGCCCGTCTGAACCATGCCTCTTCATCCTCCGGCCGCGCGGCCTGCAGTTTCCCAGCGAGAGCAGCTACCTGCTCGGTGTCCTCGCTGCATCGCATGACCGGGTTGGGCGCCGCTATCCGCTGGTGGTCTGGCAGGCCGCGAGCGCGCAATGGGCCGGTCATATCCTTGCCGCGCCCGCGCAGTGGCTTACCGATTTGGTGCAAATCGTGCACGACCACACGCGCATGGCGGGCCGAACCGGCCTGGCTGCCGCGGTAGATGACCTCTGGGCCCGCCACCGGCCTGGTTGGCGGGATCGTATCCAGCTTTCGCTCAGGCGGCTGGCCGATGCATCCCGGCCTGGCGCGTCAAGCGACGGCGTTATCGGGCCAAAGTCAACGCGAGACGACTGGCCCCCGGGCCTGTTGCGCGATGGCAGCCTTGGCAGCGTTTGGCAGTCCGCTGCGCACTGCGCTATCGAAATTGACGGCGTTGCTTCCATTCGCCGGATCGCGGCCGGACTCTGATCCTTCCTCCAGGGGGGAATCTTCTGCCAGCGCCATCACCGACGGCTTACCTCAGCCTCAACGGCTCCAGCAATGCCCCGTCATACTCTCCTCGCGAGATCCGTCCAAGCTCCAGCATCCGCTGCAGGATATAAACCTGCCGCTGCCGCGCCCGCCTCGGATTCGCCACCGGATTATTAGCCGACGGCGCCTTGGGCAGCCCGGCAAGCATCGCACACTCAGCCAGCGTCAACTGATCCAGCCGCTTGCCAAAGTAAGTCCGCGCCGCATCGGCAAAGCCATACGCCCCCTGGCCCAGGTAGATCTTGTTCATGTACAGCTCCAGGATCTCGTCCTTCGTCAGTGCCTTTTCGATCCGGTATGACAGCAGCACCTCGTACAGCTTGCGGGTATAGGTCTTGTCCCGCGACAGGTAGAAATTGCGTGCCACCTGCATGGTGATGGTCGATGCCCCCTGCGACAGCTCGTCCGACAGGTTGGCAACGCCGGCACGGACGACGCCGATGTAGTCGATGCCGTCATGCACGTAGAAGCGCTCATCCTCGATCGCCACCACGGCGTCGGTCAGCTCGCGCGGGATCTTGCCGATGGGCACGTAGTCGGGCGTGTGGCGGAAGGCGGTGAGGGCGTCGAGCGACGGCAGCTGACGGTTGGCGGCCAGGATGGCGATGGCGGCCAGCAGCGCGCCGCCGATCACGGCGAGCACCAGCAGCTTGATGAAGGCGGACCAGAGGCTTTTCATGGCACGTATTGTGCCAGCCGTGTGCGGCAGGGTGCGAGTCCCGCCGCAGGCGGCGTCTTCAGGCCGTGGGCACGGCCACGTTGAGCGAGTGCGCTAGATGGCCGGATCAAAGCCTCGACTTCGGCGCTCTGCCAGTCCAGGCCCAGGTCCGCAGCGGGTTGTCCGGCTGGATGGTGCCTCCTCAGACCCAGCCCAGCCAGCGCCAGTAGGTGGCTGCGAACAGCAGCATCATGGCGTAGCCGATGATCGTCACGGGGATGCCGATGCGCGCGAACTGGCGGCCGTTGAAGGTTTCCGTGCCCAGGCACACCATGTTCTGCGGCGCGTTGATCGGCAGGATAAAGCCGAAGCTGACGGTAAAGCCCAGCAGCATGGTCATGCCCACGCGGTTGATGTCGCCGGGCAGTGTCTGCAGCACCGCGATCAGGATTGGCAGCAGTGCCGCGGTCAGCGCGGTGGCGCTGGCAAAGCCGAGATGGATCAGGATCAGGAAGGCCGACAGGATCGCAAACACCAGCAGCGCGCCGTGCGCCGCCAGCCCGGAGTGCGTGACCACGAACTGCCCCAGCCACTGGCCGGCGTTGGTGGACAGCAGCGCCGTGCCCAGGCTGATGCCGACGCCGAACACGATCAGCGTGCCCCACGGCGTGCGTTGCTGCATGGTCTTCCAGTCCATCACGCCGATGCGCGGCATCATCAGGATCACCAGGCCGACGAAGGTCACGGTGGCGGTGTCGAAGCTGTGCAGCTTGCCTTCGGTGGCCCAGAACAGCAGCAGGCCCAGCGATACCGCGGCCAGCCGCTTCTGCGGCGCGCTCATGGGGCCGAGGGCCGACAGCTCGCGCTGCACGGCTTCCTTGCCGCCGGGGATGGCGTCGGTTTCGGCGGGCAGCAGCAAGCGCACCAGGAAATACAGCACCACCGACATTGCGATGGCCCATGGCGCGCCCGCGATCAGCCATTGCAGCCAGGTGATGCGCTCGCCCAGCAGCTTGTCCATGAAGCCCACCGTCAGCAGGTTCTGCGCCGCGGCAGTCTGGATGCCGACGTTCCAGATGCTGGTGGCCTGCGCCACCGTGATCATGATGCCGGCGGCGATATTGGACTTCTTGTCGACGCCGAACGCTGCAATCACGCCCATCATGATCGGCACCACGCACGCACTGCGCGCGGTGGCGCTGGGCACCACCAGGCTCAGCGCGATGGTGACGGCGATCGTGCCGATCAGGATGCGGCGCGTGCTGGTGCCAATGGCAGACAGCGTCACCAGCGCGATGCGCCGGTCCAGCCCGGTCACGGTCATCGCCGCGGAGATGAACAGCGCCGCGGCGACCAGTGCCAGCGCAGTGTTGGAGAACCCGGCCAGCGCCATGCCGAGCGCTTTCGAGGTGCCGTACTGCACCGAGGGGTCGTTGACGGTCGGCGCAAAGCCGATCAGCCCCGCCATCAGCGAGGTGATCATGATGGCGCTGGTCTCATATGACACCGCCTCGGTGATCCACACCACGATGGCGAAGGCGAGGATCGCCAGCATGCGCTGGCCGGCGACGGTCAGGCCTTCGGGCTGCGGAATCGCCAGGACCGCCAGCAACGCGGCAACGGCGGCGAACAGGCCCCAGTGCAGCGTGAGTTTCGGCGCCGGCACGACAGCCTGGGCAGCCGCGGCGGAAGGGGCGGAAGGGGGGGAGGCGGAAGTATCTGTCATCGCCGGCATCCTTGGTTGGTGGTCCTGGTCGGTACCCGGGTGCACCTGGCTCGGACGGCTCTCGGCGGACAGTGCGGCGCGCCGGCGCTGGGACAGCGCGGCCGGCAGGACAGGCAGGTGTCGGTCGCGAGACGGCATCCGTGTGCGGTGTGCCCGGAGCGGCCTCGCTGCTGGCGTGGCCGCCGCGTTCGACATGATAGGAATTTTCCGACCGGCAGCCGGCCCTGTCGAGGGCGATCCCAAGCTATTTCCGCCCGCCATGAGCAGGATCAAGTCCACGCATGATCAATGGATACCCGAGTCGCCGCAGGCGTCATACCAGTGAGAAGCTCGCCACATAAGGCTGGCGGCGGTGTGTGTGCGCAAGCGCGCCACCAGGGCCCCGGCCGGGTGATGCATGAGCGGGAGTGATCTGAAATAATTGGAGCCGACCATGAAGGTTTTAGTACGTGGACTGAAAGCAGGCCTGGACGCGGCGGCACTGCGCGAGGCGCTGGCGCGGTATGCGAAGATCCGTTCGGTGGAACTGGTGGAAGCGGGCGACCCGAAGCACCCGTGGGCGTGGGTCGATATCGATGCCAGTGCGCTGACGGTGTGGAAGCTGGTGGCGCGGCTGGACCGGCGCTATATCGCCGGCTGCCACCTGCGCTGGCATGTGCCGGCGTACCGCGCGCGCTGAAGCGCCGGCACGGCATCGGCCCGCATCGCAAGGACAATCGGGAAAGAACAATGATCAAGTGGCTTCAACGCGCAGGATGCCTGTCCGCCCATGCTGTCGTGCCGCAGGCTGCGGCCGCGGCCAGCGTGCAGGGCCGGCATGACCTGGCATTCGACACCATCAGCAATGCGCGCGACCTGGGCGGCCTGGCCGGCGCGGGCGGACGCCGCGTGCGCCAGGGGCGCCTGTACCGCAGCGGCAACCCCGCGCTGGCCAGCGCGGCGGACCTGGAGCGGCTGCAGGCGCTCGGGCTCGACATGGTGGTGGATTTCCGTTCGCCCGGCGAGAAGTCGCCTGAAGAGGCCGCCTTCGGCCAGCGCTTCCACTGGGTGGCGGCGCCGGTGCTGGAGGGCAGCATGGCGATGGACGTGCTGATGCCGCGCCTGCGCGCCAGCACGCCGGCACAGATGGATGCCTTCATGCTGGAGGTCTATGGCGACTTCCCGGTGCGCTACCGCGACGCCTTCGCCGGCTTCATGCGCACCGCGCAGGGCGGCAAGACGCTGCTGTTCCACTGCACCGCCGGCAAGGATCGCACCGGCTTTGCCGCACTGTTGTTGCTGGCGGCGCTGGGCGTGGCGCAGGACGATATCCTGGCCAACTACCTGGAGTCGAACCAGCGCAATGCGCAGTTCAACCAGTCTGCGCTGGCGCGCATGGCCGGGCTTGGCGTGGCCCCCGCAGTGATGACGCCGCTGCTGGAAGTCCGCGCCAGCTATCTCGATGCGTCGATGCAGGCCATCGACGCGGGCTGGGGCAGCGTCGACAACTACCTGCGCGACGCGCTCGAAGTGGACGTCGCGCAGCTGCGCGGGCACTACCTGGCAGGCTGACTCAGAGCTGCCCGCATCCGCGCAGGATGCGGGCGGTGTTCAGCGCAATCATCCCTTCTTCATCGGTCGGCAGCACCAGCACCGGCACGCGGCTGTCGTCGCGGCTGATGCGCTGGCTGTTCTCGCCGTTGGCGCCGCCGTCGAGCGCGATGCCGAACAGGCCCGCCAGGTGTTCGCAGGTGCGTGCGCGCACCGGCGGCGAGTTGGCGCCGATGCCCGCGGTGAACACCAGCGCGTCAAGGCCGCCCAGCGTGGTGGCGAGCTTGCCGATCTCCTGCGCGGCGCGGTAGGCGTAGAAGTCCAGCGCCAGCCGCGCGCGCGGCGCATCGCTGGCCAGCAGCGCGCGCATGTCGCTGCTCACGCCTGACAGTCCCTTCAGCCCGGATTCCTGGTACAGCATCGCCTGGATCTCGGCCGGCTTCATGCCCTGCTGCGCCAGCCACAGCAGCGCGCCGGGATCGACCGAGCCGCAGCGCGTGCCCATGGGCAGGCCGTCGAGCGCGGTCAGGCCCATGGTGCTTTCCACGCTGCGGCCGTTGCGCATGGCGCACAGGCTGGCGCCGTTGCCCAGGTGCGCCACGATCACGCGGCCCTCGGCCAGGTCGGGCGCGACCTGGCGCAGCCGGCGCGCGATGTACTCGTACGACAGTCCGTGGAAGCCGTAGCGCCGGATGCCGCGCTCGTAGTACGCGTAGGGCAGCGCCATCAGCTGCGCCAGCACGTCGTGGCCGGCATGGAAGGCGGTGTCGAAGCAGGCCACCTGCAGCAGGTCCGGCACGGCTTCGCGCACCGCGCGGATGGCAGTCAGGTTGTGCGGCTGGTGCAGCGGTGCCAGCGGCACCAGTGCCTCCAGCTTTGCGATCACCTCGTCGTCGATGCGCACGGCCTGCGCATAGTCGGCGCCGCCATGTACGACGCGATGGCCGATCGCCACCGGCGGGTTGTCGCGCAGGCCCACGCTCAGTACCAGCCGCACCAGGCGGAAGGCGGCGTCGTGGTCGGCCACCTGGGCCTGCGGGAAGGTCTCGTCGGCGACCACGCGCCCGTCGGCCATGCGCGCGGTCAGGCGCGGCGCCACGCCGATGCCCTCGATCTGGCCGTGCGCGCTCAGCACCGGGTTGATGTCGGCATTGCCATGCGCGGCGTCGGGCACGGCGTAGACCGAGACCTTGACGCTGGACGAGCCGGCGTTGACAACGAGGATGACGGGATGCACGGCGGGATGGATGGCGGTCACGCTGGAGGGACTCCCAAGTGGTTGCGCAAGGGCTGCACGGGCACGGCTCAGACCTGCGCCGCGGCTGCGGCGCTGCGGCGCGCATGGGCCAGCAGCACGGCAATGGCGCAGCTGCCGATGCGCGCGCGCACGCTGTCGGCCCGGCTGGTGAGGATGATGGGCACGCGCGCGCCCAGCACGATGCCGGCGGCTTCGGCGCCGGCCAGGAAGGTCAGCTGCTTGGCCAGCATATTGCCCGCTTCCAGGTCCGGCACCAGCAGGATGTCGGGGTCGCCGGCCACGTCCGAGTCGATGCCCTTGGTGATGGCGGCCTCGCGGCTGATGGCGTTGTCGAAGGCGAGCGGGCCGTCCAGCATGCCGCCGGTGATCTGGCCGCGCCGTGCCATGGTGCACAGCGCCGCGGCGTCGATGGTGGAGGGGATCTTGTCGGTGACGGTTTCCACTGCCGACAGGATCGCCACCTTGGGCTGCTCGATGCCCAGCATGCGCACCAGGTCGATGGCATTGCGGCAGATATCTGCCTTCTCGTTGAGCGTGGGGAAGATGTTGACCGCCGCATCGGTGATGAACAGCGGCTTGTGGTAGCGCGGCACGTCCATTGCGAACACATGCGACAGGCGCCGCCCGGTGCGCAGCCCGCTGGCCGTGGCAGTGACCGCGTGCAGCAGCTCGTCGGTGTGCAGGCTGCCCTTCATCAGCAGCTCGGCGTCGCCGGCGCGCACGGCTTCGACCGCGCGTTCGGCCGAGTCGTGGCTGTGCGCCGTGTCGATGACGATGGTGTTGCCCAGCGCCATGCCGTGCTCTGCCGCCACCTGCCGGATGCGCGCGGCAGGGCCCACCAGGATCGGCACGATCAGGCCCAGTTCCGCCGCTTGCAGCGCGCCGCCCAGCGAGGCGGCGTCGCACGGATGCGCCACCGCGGTGGGGATGGGCGGCAGCCCCGCGCAGCGCGCCAGCAGTGTGGCGTATTTGTCCGGCGCGTCTGCGGCGGGCGCGGCAAGTTCGGACATGGCGGACGTGGCAGGCGAGGCAGCGGTCATGACGATGTTCCGTGAGCGAGGGAGCGGCTAGGGTACCCGGCCCGCGTCATTGCGTCGAGCCTGGCGCCGGCCGCGCGCGGGTGCGCGATTGCTGCAATGCGCAAAGCGCCCTGCGCCAGTATAGGCGACGAGTCTTTCCAGTCGATGACCGCGCGGCGCGCCGCCCCAGCGCCATCGAGGAGCGGCCGTTCAACCTGCTGCGCCGCATCGCGCGCGAACAGCAGCAAGCCACCGGGCAATCCGGCGGCCAGGCCGACCTGGCTGCGTTCAAGACCGCGGTGCGCCAGCAGAGCTTTATCGTCAGGCTGGATCCGCAGCGCGCGATCCGGGCACTGCCGGCACTGGTGCCGGACCGCGAGACCCGCCGCAAGCTGATGGTGGCGGTGCATCGCGTGATGACGGTCGGGGGCCCGCTGGCAGGCGAGCGGCTGGGGCGTTATCGGGAAGTCGCCGACGTGATGGGGACGGGTCATCCGCGCGAGGTTGCCGACTCAGCCGAGGGGGATGAGGCCGCGCACCAGGACTGAGTGCGCCGGACCGATCCGCAATTCGGATTACCATAGCCGCGTCTATGACTCCATTGCGGTGCCGGCCACCGGCACCCGACATCCATGCTTGAACTCCAGGGAGCCATCTGGTTCCGCTCCGGCTCGCAAGACTGGGGCGGCAAGGACCGCATCGCGCTGCTCGCCGCCATCGGCGAACACGGCTCGATCACCGCGGCCGCGCGCGCGGTCGGCATCAGCTACAAGGCCGCGTGGGACGCCATCGATGCCATGAACAACAGCGCGGGCGAGCCGCTGGTGGTGCGCGCCGCCGGCGGCAAGGGCGGCGGCGGCACGCACCTGACCGCGCGCGGCGAGCAACTGATCCGCACCTATCGTGCGCTGGAAGATGAACACCAGCGCTTTGTCGCGCAGCTGTCGCTCCTGGGCGAAGGGGCGGCCGACGATATCCACCTGATGAGGCGAATGATGATCAAGACCAGTGCACGCAACAAGCTGTTCGGGCGCGTGGCCAGCGTGCGCGGCGGCGCGGTCAATGACGAGGTCGTGCTGGAACTGCCCGGCGGGCAGCAGATCGTGGCCACCATCACGCATGAAAGTGTCGAAACGCTGGCGCTGGCCGAGGGCGCGGAGGCGTTTGCGCTGATCAAGGCATCGTCGGTGCTGGTGGGGCTGCCCGATCCGGGGATGCGGCTGTCGGCGCGCAACCAGCTGCCGGGCGTGGTGTCGCGCGTGATGCCTGGCGCGGTGAACGCCGAGGTGGTGATCGAGCTCGACGGCGGCGGTACGGTTGCGGCGATCGTGACCAATGGCAGTGTGGAAGCGCTGGGGCTGCAGGTGGGGGTGGCTGCGCTGGCGGTGTTCAAGGCGTCAAGCGTGATCCTGGGTGTAGTGGCGTGAGGTAGTCCTGCGGCAGGAATGGGAAGGTGGGCGGGCATGGCGGCTGCCCCCGGCGTGCAATAATAGCCACCCAAAAAAACAGCCGTTCCATATCCAATGCACGCCGCCCTGGCCGGCTTCTCCCTCGGTCTTTCCCTGATTCTTGCCATCGGTTCCCAGAATGCTTTCGTGCTGCGACAAGGGTTGCGGCGCGAGCATGTGTTCTGGGTCTGCCTGGTGTGCGCACTTTCCGATGCGCTGCTGATCCTGCTGGGCGTTTCCGGCTTTGCCGTGATGATCCGCGAGCTGCCCTGGCTGGGTGCGGCGATGCGCTACGGCGGCGCGGCTTTCCTGATCTGGTATGGCGCGCGCAGCTTCCTGGCCGCGTGGCGCTCGAATGCGGTGCTGGATCCCAGCGACGCCGCGCCGCGGCCGCTGGGCGCGACGCTGGCGGTATGCCTGGCGTTCACCTGGCTCAATCCGCATGTGTATCTCGATACGGTGATGCTGATCGGCTCGGTGTCGACGCAGTTCGCAGGGAATGCGCGCGAGTTTGCCGCGGGTGCCATGACCGCGTCGTTCCTGTTCTTCTTTTCGCTGGGCTATGGCGCGGCGCTGCTGCGGCCGGTGTTTGCACGGCCGCGCGCGTGGCAGGTGCTGGAAGTGGTGATCGGCATCACCATGTGGGTGATTGCCGCGCGGCTGCTGCTGGGCTGATTAAAAGGAGACAGACACATGCCAAGAAACGTCGAGATCAAGGCTCGCATTGACAGTATCGAAGCCGTGCTGCCGCATGCGGCAGCGCTGGCCGACAGCGGTCCCGAATACATCCGCCAGGACGATACCTTCTTCCCCTGTGCCAACGGCCGGCTCAAGCTGCGCGAGTTCGCGCCCGACCGCGGCGAGCTGATCTTCTATGCGCGTGCCGACGAGGCGGGGCCGAAGGAGAGCTTCTACATCCTGTCGCCGACGCAATCGCCGGAAACCCTGCGCGCCGCGCTGGCCGCGGCGCATGGCGAAGGCGGGCGGGTGCGCAAGCTGCGCACGCTGTACCTGGCTGGCCGCACGCGCGTGCACCTGGACCGGGTCGAGGACCTTGGCGATTTCCTGGAATTGGAAGTGGTGCTGGCCGAAGACGAGCGCCTGGAGAACGGCGTGGCCGAAGCCCACGCATTGCTGGCGCGGCTGGGCATTCCCGCGTCGAGCCTGATTGAAGGCGCCTATGTCGACCTGCTGCGCGCGGCTCAGGCCACGCGCGCCGATACCGGCGCGTAGACCGGTGGATGGTGGCGGCTGGTGCCGCTGCCGAAGATGCGGCCCTCGCGGATTTCCAGCACGTGGTCGCCCAGCGCCTCGACATCGGCGGGATCGTGCGAGATCACCAGCATCGGCACATCCAGGCTGGCCTGCAGCGTGCGCAACTCAGCGCGCATGCGCGCGCGCAGCGCGGGGTCGAGCGCGGAGAAGGGTTCATCCAGCAAGACGATGTCGGGCTGCGCCACCAGCGCGCGCGCCAGTGCCACGCGCTGCTTCTGGCCGCCGGAGATCTCCGCCGGGTAGTTGCCGACGATGTCGGCCAGGCCGAAGGCATCGATCCAGCGCTGCGCTTCCGGATGCACGGCGCCACGGCGCGGGTTGCGCCAGCCGCGCGACAGGCCGAAGCCGATGTTCTGGCCCACGGTCAGGTGCGGGAACAGCGCATATTCCTGGAACAGGTAGGCCACGCGGCGCTCTTGCGGGCGCACGTCGATGCCGGCGTCGGCATCGAACAGCGTGCGGCCGTTCAGCACGATGCGGCCGCTGTCCGGTGCCAGCAGGCCGGCGATGGCGCGCAGCGTCAGGCTCTTGCCGGCGCCCGAGGGCCCGAACAGCGCAATGCGCCGGCTGGCCGAATCGAAATCGATATCCAGTGCAAAGTGGCGGTCGGCCGAGACCATCTGCTTGCGGATGCTGACGTGCATGCTCATGGCGGGTCCCGGCTTAGCGGATGCGCGGGCGCAGGCGCCGGCGTTCATAGAGTTCAGCGGGCTTGCGCGCCGCGGCGGGCACCAGGCGCCCGGCGACCACCAGCAGCAGCACGCAGGTGACGGAGGTCACCAGCACCAGCAGGTTGGCGGTGTTGTCGTCGCCGGCCTGCACCGCCTCATAGATGGCGACTGACAGCGTCTGCGTGCGTCCGGGCAGGTTGCCGGCGATCATCAGCGTGGCGCCGAATTCGCCCAGCGCGCGGGCAAAGGCCAGCAGCACGCCGGCGATGATGCCGCGCGCGGCCAGCGGCAGCGTGACACGGAAGAAGATGCCGGCTTCGGGCACGCCCAGCACGCGGGCGGCGTTTTCCAGTTGATGGTCCACGCCTTCAAAGGCGGCGCGCGCGGACTTGAGCACCAGCGGGAAGGCGACGATGGTGGAGGCCAGCACCGCGCCCTGCCAGGTGAAGACCAGTTCGATGCCCAGGCGCGCCAGCCACTCGCCGAAGACGCCACGGCGCCCGACCAGCACCAGCAGGTAATAGCCGAGCACCGTGGGCGGCAGCACCAGCGGCAGCGTCAGCACCGCATCGACCACGTCGCGCAGCGGGGAGCGCCAGCGCGCCAGCGCCCAGGCCGCGCCGACGCCGAGCACGGCATTCAGCGCGGTGGCCCAGCCGGCCACCTTCAGCGACAGCAGCAGCGGTACCCAGACGGCGTCCATGGTGCGCGCAACGCTCCGTCAGGGCTTCTGGAAGCCGAAACGCGACAGGATGGCCTGGCCTTCCGGCGAGGCGACGTAGTCGACGAACTGCGCCGCTTCCTTCTGCTGGCGCGTCTGGCCGGTGATGGCGATGGGGTAGGTCACCGGCGTGCGGCTTGGCACGCGCACTGCCACCTTGACCTTGTCCGGCATCACCGCGGCGTCGGTGGCAAAGACGAAGCCGGCCTCGACCTCGCCGCGCGCGACGTAGTCCAGGCTCTGGCGCACGTTCTGCGCCGGCACGCCCTTGGCGGCCACGGCGTCCCACAACCCGGCCGCTTCCAGCGCGCCGCGGGTGTAGCGGCCCACCGGCACCGAGGCCGGGTTGCCGTAGGCGATGCGCTTGACTTCCGGGCGGGTCAGGTCCTGCAGCGAGGCGATGGCCAGCTTGCTGTCCGCGGGCACGATCAGCACCACCTGGTTGGCGGCGAAGTTGCGGCGCGAGGCCGGCGCGATCACCTTCTCGGCCTCGGCCTTGTTCATTGCCTCCTGGTCGGCCGAGGCAAACACGTCGGCCGGCGCGCCCTTGATGATCTGCTGCATCAGCACGTCGGACGCGCCGAAGTTCAGCACCACGTGCGTGCCGGGATGGGCGCGCTCGAACGACTCGGCCAGCGACTTGAAGGCATTGGTCAGGCTGGATGCCGCGGACACCACCAGGTCGGTGGCAAAGGCAGGCGGCGCGGCCAGCGCCAGCGTGGCGACGGAAGCGGCCAGCAGGAACCCGCGGCGGCAGGAACGAAGGGCAAACATCGGAATCCTCGGGAATCGGCCGGCCGGCGTGTGCGGCAAGGCCCGTGCGGGTGGACTGTCATGCGCAATATACGTCTGTATATAGCGCTGCGTCAATGATGCGCCATGACGGCGGTCATGGGTATTCGATGTGGCTAAAGTGCTTTATCAGCTACTGCGAATGAGGCCAGGGGTGGGAGCCGGCGCCCCCGGGCGCCAGCCGTGCCGGTTTCACGCCGGCGGCATGCCTTCCTTGAACAATGACTTCAACTGGGTGCGCAACTCAGGGGTGTCCTGATGCTGGTGCACCGCTACCGCGTGCTGGACCGCGGCTTCGAGCAGTTCGTCTTCGCTGTCGGCGCTCATTGCCACCGTGCAGTGGGTGTCGCTCGGGAACTCGCGGCAATCGATAAACTTGCGTGCCATGATGCCTCCTGACGCCGGCCCGCAGAGTGGGCTGGAGCCGGTGCATCCAGTATAGGCACGGCGGTAGCCGTCTACAGCACTGGCGTCAGCACCCTGCCATCAGCCAGGAATGCATCCAGGTTCTGCAGCGTCAGCGCGGTCATGGCGGCGCGCGTTTCATGCGTGCCGCTGGCCATGTGCGGCGCCAGCACGACATTGTCCAGTGCCAGCAGCGCGGGCGGCACGTTGGGCTCGTCCTGGAACACATCCAGGCCGGCGCCGCCCAGGCGCCCGTCAACCAGAGCCTCGACCATTGCCGCCTCGTCGATCACGCTGCCGCGCGACACATTGACCAGGATGCCCCTGGGCCCGAGGGCGTCGATGACCTCGCGCGATACCAGCCCGGCCGTCGACGGCCCGCCGACGGTGGCCACCACCAGGAAGTCGGCCCACGTCGCCAGCGCCTTCAGGTCAGGCTCGAAGCGCCACAGCGCGCCCTCGCGCGGGCTGCGGTTGTTGTAGGCGATCTCCATGTCGAAGCCCTGCGCGCGGCGCGCCACGATCTCGCCGATGCGGCCCAGCCCGAGGATGCCGAGCTTCTTGCCCGACACGCGCGTGGTCAGCGGGAAGCCGCCCTGCGGCCAGCGCCCGGCGCGCACGAAGCGGTCGCCATGGGCGATGCCGCGCGCCGCGTCCAGCAGCAGCCCGAAGGCCAGGTCGGCAACGCAGTCGTTGAGCACGTCGGGCGTGTTGCTGACCTGGATGCCGCGCGCGCGGGCCGCATCCAGCGCGATCGCGTCATAGCCCACGCCGAAGCTGACGATGGCTTCCAGGCGCGGCAGCGCATCGATCAGCGCCGCGCTGCAGCCGTGGCGCGCCGAGGTCACCACCACGCGCACCTGCTGGGCCTCGCTGCGCGCCCACGCGATCGGATCGGCCTGCTGCCACAGCGCCGCGGCGCCGTACTGTTGCTGCAGGGTGGCATTGGTCTGCGGCGCGAGCGGGCCGACCTGGAGGATCTGGGGAGCAGGCATGGGATGCGGGATGCAAGGAGGGGACGGGCAATGGTAGCGCAAGGGCCCCCCATGCGCAGGGAGCAGGCAAAGCGTGCGCGCGCAAGTTGTGCGATGTTCGTGCAGGCAGGTGGTATCGCGCCCGCGGGCGGCGGGTTATGCTGCGATCCTGATCCCTGTTGCCCCACTTCACGTGCCATGAAAACCATCTACCTGGCTGGCTTCGACGTCTTTCGCAAGGATGCGCGCGCCTGGGGCGAGCACCTCAAGGCGCTGTGCGCGGCGCACGGCTTCAGCGGCCTGTATCCACTCGACAAATCCGCGCCCGATGGCCTGTCGGGCGCCGACACCGCGCGCTGGATCTATGACGCCAATCTTGCGCTGCTGCGGCGCGCCGACATGGTGATGGCCAACCTCGACGATTTCCGCGGACCGGGCGAGCCGGATTCCGGCACCGCGTTCGAGGTGGGCTTTGCGGTGGCGCTGCAGAAGCCGGTCTGGGCCTACAGCGCGGATGCGGGCACGCTGCGCGAGCGCGTCACCGTGGCCACCGACGAGGATGGCGCGCCGCTGGATACGCGCGGCTTCGTGGTGGAGGATTTCGGGCTGGGCAAGAACCTGATGCTGGCGTGTGCGGCGAAGCTGGTGCAGGGTGGGGCGGCCGAGTGCCTGGCGGCGATGGCCGAGGCGATTCACCGGCGCGCCGCTGAAGCGGCCGCGCGCCGCGAGCGCGACGCGGCCGCGTGGGGCGACGACTAGCGCTGCAGCGACTGCACCCCGGCCGCGATATCGGCCGCCGTGGTGGCGACGATCTCGCGGTACGCCGCCACGACGCCATCGACCGCGCCGGGCGCCGGCAGCTCTGCCTGGGTGCGGCCGCTGACCACCTTGCCGTCAGGCAGCCGCCGCACGGTCCAGTTGATGGTGGCGCCGGCACGCTGGCCCACGTCGGCATCCAGGCGCAGCACTTCCGTGGTGATCCGGTACAGCGGCTGCACGTCGGACATCCCCTGCTGGTAGGTGTCGACCGCGCCCAGCGTGGCCTGCAGGCGTTGCGACAGCGCGTCGCGCAGCTCCTCAGGCAGCGGCGCGGACCAGCGCGCCAGGTCCAGCAGGCGCAGGCCGGCATCGCCGCCATCGCGCACCACCAGTTGCGGGCGGTTGAGCCGCTCCGGCACGCGCACCGGCGCGACTTCCAGCCATAGCGTGTTGGTCGATGCCGGCGTCGTCGTGGCCGGCAGCGGCGCGGCCGCGCCCTGCGCCAGCGTGTAGTAGCGCGGCTCGGGCGAGGCGCACCCGGCCAGCACGGCCGCGGCCAGCGCGCCGGCGAGGAGGCTGGTGATAGAAAGGCGCTTCATCATTCTTGCTCCGGCTTGCCGCGCAGCAGCGCTTCTGGGTGGCGTTCGAGGTAATCGGTCAGCGTGCGCAGCGACGTGGCGGTGCGCGTCAGCTCCTGCAGCATGCGGCGCGTGTCCTGCTGCAGCGGCGCGTCCGAGGCCAGCGTGCCGTTGGCCGCGGTCAGGGTCTTGCGCGCGTCCTGCAGCGCGGCCAGCACCTGCGGCGCGACGTCGCCGTTGAGCTGCTGCACCAGCTTGTCGGCGGTCGCCAGCGTCTTGTTCAGGCTGGCCACCGTGGTGCGCAGGTCCTGGCCGATCTGGTCGAACGGCACCTTGTCGATGCGGTTGACGATATCGCCCACCTGCGCCTGCAGCTGGTCGAAGGTGCCAGGCGTGGTGGCGAATTCCGGGATCGGCGCGTCCAGGTCGACCTTGGCCGGCGGCGCCTTCGGGAAGAAGTCGAGCGCCACGTAGAGCTGGCCGGTGAGCAGGTTGCCGGTGCGCAGCTGCGCGCGCATGCCACGCTGCAGCAGCCCCTGGATGATCTTGCGCGCGCGCTCGCGGTCTTCGACATCGCGTTCGCGGAAGCCCATGCGCGACGGGTACAGCTCCACCACCACGGGCATGCGGAATGCTCTCTTGTCGCGCTGGTACTCGATGCCGATCGAACGCACCTGGCCCACGATCACGCCGCGGAAGTCCACCGGTGCACCCGGCGAGAGCCCGCGCACGGACTGGTCGAAATTCAGCACCGCCAGCGTGGGCGCCAGTTCTTCCGGCTCCTTCATCGCCTCGGCCTGGTCGTTGGCCAGCAGGAACTGCGTGTTCTCGGACGCGGCGTCGGTGGCAGTGGTGTGGTCCGGCGCCTGGAAGGCGACACCGCCCAGCAGCACTGTCACCAGCGACTGGGTCGACAGCTTGAGCCCGCCCGCATCGAGCTTCAGGTCCACGCCACTGGCATGCCAGAAGCGCGTGTCCGCGGTGACCAGCTTGTCATAGGGTTTGTTGACGAACACGCGCAGCGTGAGGTCGCGCCCGTTGGGGTCGAGCTGGTAAGCCACCACCTGGCCCACCAGCACGCGCCGGTAGTAGACCGGCGAGCCGATATCGAGCGAGCCCAGCTCGGAGGCGCGCAGCACGAACTGCTTGCCGGAGGCATCGGTGGTCACCACCGGCGGCACTTCCAGCCCCTTGAAGTCGCGCGCGGATTCATTCGACTTGCCCGCGTCCACGCCGATATAGGCGCCCGACAGCAGCGTCTCCAGCCCGGACACGCCGCTGGCCGCAAAGCGCGGGCGCACCACCCAGAAGCGGGTGTCGGCCACGGCGAAGTTCTCGGCGTCCTTGGTCAGGTCGATCGACGCCACCACGTGCGAGCGGTCGCGTGCCAGCCGCACCGACTTGACCAGCCCGATGTCGACGTCCTTGTAGCGTACCGCCGTCTTGCCGGGCGTCAGGCCCTCGGCCGTGCGGAAGGTGACCGTAATCTCCGGCCCGCGCGAGGTCAGCGTATGCACCAGCAGCGAGATGCCGACCACCGCGGCGACGATCGGGATCAGCCAGACCAGCGAGGGCAGCCAGCGCGCGCGGCGCCGTCGTTCGGGCCGCGGCAGGCCCGGTGGTGCCGGCGGGGGCGAAGCCGAGGGCGTGGAGGCTTGGTTGTCAGTGTCGGGCATTGTTGTCTTCCAGCGAATCCCACAGCAGGCGCGGATCGAAGCTGAGCGAGGCCAGCATGGTCATGACCACGACCGCGCCGAAGGCCATGGCGCCGCCGCCTGGGATGATGGTGGCCAGCGCCCCGGCCCGCACCAGCGAGGCCAGCAGCGCCACCACGAAAATATCGAGCATCGACCAGCGGCCGATCACCTCCACCAGCCCGTACAGCCGGGTCTGCTGCCGGATCCGCCAGGTCGAGCGGAAATGCACGGACAGCAGCAGGAAGGTGAGGATCACCATCTTCAGCAGCGGCACGATGATGCTGGCGATCAGCACCAGCCCGGCCAGCATGTGCGAGCCGGACAGCCACAGGTAGATCACGCCGGACAGGATGGTGTCCTGCTGCGTGCCGAGGATGGACTGCGTCACCATTACCGGCAGCACGTTGGCCGGAATATAGAGGATAAAGGCGGCCAGCAGGAAAGCCCAGGTGCGCGCCAGGCTGTCGGGCTTGCGATGGTGCAGGGTGGCGCCGCAGCGCGGGCAGGGCTCGCCCTCCAGTGTGCGCGGGCTGACCAGGTCGCAGGCATGGCACGACAGCAGGCCCAGCCGGCTGGCGGTCGGGACCTGCGGCAGCGGACTGCGCTCGTCGTCGTCGGTGAGCTCGGCCACCACCTCGCGCGCCAGCTGGCGCGGGCGGGCCAGGCGGCCGCCTGGCTGGCGGGGACGCTGCGACGGCGGTTGCGGCTGGTCCGTCATCGGCCTTCCTCGCCCGCAGCCGCGGCGTTGTCATCGGGTGTTTCCAGATGGCGCCAGAGGTCGCGCGGATCGAACGACAACATCGCCGCCAGCACGATCACCAGCGCCGCGAACGACCACAGCGCGATGCCGGGCAGCACGCGCGCCATGCTGGACAGCTTCACCAGCGTGACCAGCACGCCGATCATGAAGACTTCGATCATGCCCCAGGGCCGGGTCTGGCGGATGCCGCGCACGATGCGGTCGAAGCCGGCGGGCATGCGGTGCTGCGCCATCGGCACCAGCAGATAGGCCATCATCAGCATCTCGGACAGAGGAAAAAGGATGGTGGTGGCGAACACCAGTGCCGCCACCAGCCCCATCTTGTCGGTGTACAGGGCCTGCACGGCGCCCAGCAGCGTGGTCTGGGTGCGGACCCCCTGCAGGTCCATCTCGACGATCGGGTAGGCGTTTGAGACCAGGAACAGGATCAGCGCGGTGATCACCAGCGGCAGCAGCCGTTGATACTGGCGGCGGCTTTCGCGGTAGAGCTGGCCGCCGCAGCGCAGGCACAGCGCGCGCTCGCCGGGCGAGATCGGCGTGCGTTCGTAGACCGCGTCACAGTATTCGCATGCCACCAGCCGGTGCAGCGCGGCCGGCGAGAGGTCGGGGGTGGCGGGCGCGCCGGGCGCGTCGTGTCCTGCCATCAGCCGGGGTGCTTGCCGGTCGTGGCCGGCGGGACGTCGGGGTTGTCGACCACGGCCGGCGCCGGTGGCGCGGCCGCCAGTGCCTCGCTCTGCTTCAGGTCTTGCTTTACCTCTGCCTGCGAGCCGATGGTCCAGTCGCGCAGCAGCGCATAGGCCACTGCCAGCAGCGTCGGGCCGATGAACACGCCCAGGAAGCCGAACGCGAGCGCGCCGCCGAGCACGCCCAGCATGATCCAGATCAGCGGCATGCCGGTGCCCTTGCTGATCAGCAGCGGCTTGACGATGTTGTCAGCCATGCTGACCACGCCCACGCCCCATACCACCAGGAAGATGGCCCAGCCGGTGGCGCCGGTGTGGTACAGCCACAGCGCGGCCGGCAGCCACACCAGCGGCGGGCCGACCGGGATCACCGACAGGAAGAAGGTCACGAAGCCAAGGATCGCCGCGCCCGGCACGCCCGCGATCCACAGGCCGATGCCGGCCAGCACGGCCTGGATGAAGGCCGTGCCCAGCACGCCGTAGACCACGCCCTTGACGGTGCTGCCGGCCAGCTCCAGCAGGTGGTCGGCGCGCTCGCCGGCGATGCGGTGCATGCCCGCGCGCAACCAGGCAATGGCAAGCTCGCCGCCGGTGTAGAAGAAGAACGCCAGGATGATCGACAGCGCCAGCTGGCCCAGCCCGGCGCCGATCGACAGCCCGGCGCCCAGCAGCATGTGGCCAACCGGGGCGATCAGCTTGCGCAGGTTGGCGACCATCTCGGAATCGGCATTGATGACGCTGTTCCAGGAGTTCTGCAGGTAGGAGCCGACATAGGGCAGGCTGCTCAGCCAGGCCGGCAGCTGCGGGATGCCGTGTTCCCTATAGCGGTCAACCAGCGCGGACAGTTCGTCCAGGTGAGCCGAGAAGCTGGCGCCGGCATAGACGAACGGACCCAGCACCACCACCGTGGCCAGCAGCACGCAGATCAACGCTGCCAGGCTGCGCCGGTTGCCCAGCCAGCGCGACAGCACCGTATACGGGTACCATGAGCTGAAGGCCAGGATCGCGCCCCACAGCAGCGCGGTGGTGAACGGCGCGAGCACCAGCAGCGAGCCGCCGATCAGCACGATCAGTGCGAAGACGGCTGCGATTTTCTCAATTAACTGGCCGGAACTCATGGATGGATCTCCCTTGGTCCCGCCGGTGTGACGGGAACGGCGTAAATATAGCTTACGTTGGGTGGGGCGATGCGGAAGGGGGGCGGTGGGTTAGTCGTCACTATGGCGGTGGGCCGCTGCGTGCGGCGTGTTCCCCTCGTGGGGGGCACAGTGCCATAGGTTTGTGACGGTGGATAGCGGGTGGGTGCTTGGGCTTTTTGCTAGCGGTCGGTATGTGGCGCTTGGTCGGCGTGGCTGTTTCGCCGGCGTAGCCGGCGAGTCACTTTTTGTCCGAGCGACAAAAAGTAACCAAAAAACGCGTCGCCTGTGCGGCTGGCAATCAATTCCACGGTGTTGGTGGTTCGAGCGGTGGTGCTTGCCGTTTGGGCGTGGTTGCCCGTTCGACCCTGCTACGCCATGTGAGTCAGGGACAGTGCCTGCGTTAACCCACTATTGAACGATCCCCATGCAGGGCGTAGGCCGCCTGCTGCCAGCCGCATCGCGGGGACGCCTACGGCTGCTGCGCGGGTCCAAAATGCGCCGTCGCGCACTGGGCGCTTGTGCGTAGCGCAGCCGAACGCGTTGATGCGTACTCTCAATCCGGCACCGCCATCACCCCGCTCTTGAGCAGTGCAGCCACCAGATCGGACTGCGTCACCATCCCCACCACGCGCCGGTGGTCGTCGATCACTGGCGCGTGGTGCAGGCCGCCATCCGAGAACGCCTGGGCCAACTCCACCATCGGCTGCTCGGGTCGGGCGGTGACGACGGCGCGTGTCATCAGGTCCCGCACGGTACCAGCCAGCCGCCGCGCACCGGTATCACGCTGCGCCGCAAAAAAATCGCTTTGGGTGATGATGCCCACCAGCCGCCGGGTGGCGTCCACCACCGGCAGGGCCTTGATACGGTGCCGCGACAGCAGGTGCCCGGCCTCATGCGCAGGCTGGTCCGCGGTCACCATGACTACGTCGCGCGACATGATCTCGCCGCACAGCACGTTGCCGAAGTGGCGCCGGTAGGCGCGCAACTGCGCGGCCACCAGGATCTGTTCGAGGTCGTCTTCTTCGATATCCAGAAATTCGCCGCGCACCTTCAGCGCGGCATCGAGGTCGGCGCGGGTGACGCCCACGCGCTGGGATGGCGGCACGTCCTTGGTCCCGTGCTGCATGGCCGGCTCGGGCGGGCGGTGCGGGTAGCGCCGCCGCGACAGGTTGTTGAAGGCCAGCGCCATCATCAGCAGCAGCATCGAATTGAACAGCACGGGCACGGCAACGAAGCCGAAGCCCAGCGCACTGACCGCCGGCCCGCCGAATACGGCGGTGATGGCCACCGCGCCGCTGGGTGGGTGCACGCAGTGGAACTGGAACATCAGGGCGATGGAGACGGCCACGGCGACCGCTGCGGCCAGGCCAGGGTCCGGGATCCAGCGCGCGCACGCCACGCCGACCACCGCGGCAATCAGGTTGCCGCCAATCACTGACCAGGGCTGTGCCAGCGGCGATGACGGCACCGCGAACAGCAGCACCGCGCAGGCCCCCATCGGCGCGACAAACCAGGGGTTGAAGCCGCCCAGGGTCTGGTGGCTGATCCATTCAGTGCAGAGCAGGCCCAGCAGGGCGCCCAGGCAACTTTTGAGGCGCTCCTTGCGGCTGGCGGCAACGGGTAGCGGAACGAATGTGCGCAGCCATGCACGGGCATTCTGCGCCAGGGCAGAGACAGCGGGGGCGGTTGGCATTCTTGTGACGGGGGGCGCTTTGGAATGGTGCGCGTAATATATCACGGGGTGATATATTTGGCCGCCTTTGGTGCAATGCATCCCAATCGTGGGGCGTGATGCACCGCACAAGCGCATGGCGGCGCCGGGCGTGGCGCCCCTGCCGGTGGGGTAGCGCCGGGACCTGGGCGGGTCCCTTTACTTGTAGGTCGACAGCAGGATGCTGGTCTCGGTGGCGCTGATGCCGTCGATCAGCCGGATCCTGTCCAGCGCGCGGTCGAACGCTTCCAGTGTGTCGGCGCGCAGTTCGGCAATGATGTCCCAGCGGCCGTTGGTGGTATGCAGGGCCTGCACATTGGGCTCGCCGCGCAGCGCCTGCAGCACGGTGCGGGCCTTGTTGCCTTCCACGGCAATCGTCATCCAGGCGCGGATCCGGTGTGCTTCGGCCTCGGGCCGCAGGCGCACCGTGTAGCCAACGATCACCCCTTCCTGTTCCAGTTTGTCGATGCGGTTCTGCACGGTCGCGCGCGACACGCGCAGCGCCTGCGCCAGCGCCGTGACCGGCATGCGCGCGTTGTCGCGCAGGAGGGAAATCAGCTGGTGGTCGGTGGCATCCATGTGGGGTGGGCAAACAGTCTTTTCAAAGCGCCAGCGTAGGCTGACATTTTGATAAATGCCTCGCGCAAATTGCGCAAGTTGCTGGCTATTAGTTAACACCAGCTTGCCCGAGAATTCAATCGACCGATTGATTTCCCGAAACCTGCCATCAAAAAAGGAGCCCCCGTGACCCACTCCCCCACGATCCTGCTGGTCGAGCCGACCTTCTACGATGTGTCGTACAGCATCAATCCGTGGATGGACCCGGCTGCCTGGGCGCGCGACCCGCGTGGCATGCACCGCAGCGCGATGCAGTCGTTCGACGCGCTGCGCGAGGCGCTGGGCCGGGCCGGCTTTGCGGTCGAGGTGGCCCCCGGCGCACCGGGGCTGCCCGACATGGTGTTCCCGGCCAACGCCGCGGTGGTGCTCGATGGCCGCGCGCTGCTGGCGCGATTCCGTTACCCGCAACGCCGTGGTGAAGAAGCGCCGTTCGCCGACATCTTCGGCAAGCTGCGCGAACGCGGCCTGCTCGACGAAGTCGCGCTGCTGCCCGAGGGCTGCTTCCAGGAAGGCGCGGGCGACTGCATCTGGGATGCCGGCCGCGGCCACTTCTGGGCCGGGTTCGGTCCGCGCTCGTCGCATGAGGCGGCCGTGGCGGTGTCGAACTACTTCGGCAAGGACGTGGTGGCGCTGGAGCTGGCCACCGAGCAGAGCTACCACCTGGACGTCTGCTTCTGCCCGCTTTCCGGCGGCGAGGTGCTGTACTACCCGCCAGCCTTCAGCGAAGCGGCGTTGCGCGAGCTGCGCGCGCGCGTGCCGGCGCGGCTGCGCATCGAGGCCAGCGCCGACGACCTGCGCCACTTCAGCGTCAATGCCGTCAATCTCGACGACCAGGTGGTGATGACCCGCACCACGCCGCACCTGCGCACCGAGCTGGGCCGGCGCGGCTACCAGCTGCATGAGGTCGACCTGTCGCCCTTCATGCTGTCCGGCGGCGGCGCCTATTGCATGACGCTGCGCCTGGATCGCCGCAGCGGGCGTGGCGTGGCCGCGGCGGCGGCCTGAGCAGACCATCAAGGAGAGGGTCATGAAGAACACCGCCCGATCATTGTTTCTCGATGCCACGGACGTCGCCCGGCTGGTGGCCTTGATCGGCCCGCAGGCCGCCATCGTCGACCTGGCCGGGCAGGTCCGGCAGGCCTTCCTGCGCTGGCACGACTTCGACAAGTCCGCACGGCTGGCGAGCCATTCCGCGCGTGGCGTGATCGAGCTGATGCCGGTCAGCGACGGCATCCAGTATGCGTTCAAGTATGTGAACGGCCATCCGCGCAATGCGCAGCATGGCATGCCGACGGTGATGGCCTGTGGCTTGCTGGCCGAAGTGGAAACCGGCTTCCCGCTGATGCTGGCCGACCTGACGCTGGCCACGGCGCTGCGCACCGCGGCCACGTCGGCGCTGGCGGCGCGCGCCATGGCGCCGCCCGGTGCGGCGACCATGGCGCTGATCGGCAACGGCGCGCAGGCCGAGTTCCAGGTGCTGGCCTTCCAGGCGATGCTGGGCGTGCGCGAGATCGCCGCCTATGACATCGATCCCGCCGCCACCACACGGCTGATGCGCAACCTTGGTGGCGTACCCGGACTTTCGATCCGGCGTGCCGAATCGATCGAGGCCGCGCTGGCCGGGGCGGACATTGTCTCCACGGTCACCGCCGACAAGACTCGCGCCACCATCCTCGCGCCGGAAATGGTGCGGCCCGGCATGCACCTGAATGCGGTGGGCGGCGACTGCCCCGGCAAGACTGAACTGCACCCCGATATCCTGCGCCGCGCGCGCATCGTGGTGGAGTACGAAGACCAGACGCGCATCGAAGGCGAGATCCAGCAGTTGCCGCCCGACGCGCCGGTGACCGAGCTGTGGCAGGTGCTGGCCGGCCACGCGCCCGGCCGCGCGGCGGCGGACGAGGTGACCGTGTTCGATTCGGTCGGGTTTGCGCTGGAAGACTACGCCGCGCTGCGCTGGCTCTACGCCGCAGCGCAGGCGCACCGGGCGGGCAGGGCGGTTGAGCTGGTGGCGATGCCGCCGGATCCGCGCAACCTGTACGGCTGGATGATGGCGCAGGCCGACGGCGACGAAGCCGGGCTGGCAACGCCCCGGCAGGCGGCAGTGGCCTGAGGCTGCAGGCGATGCCGGGGCCGGCATGGCCCCGGTGCAGCCGTGCTCAGGCGGCGCGGCCCATCATCAGCTGGGCGCGCAGGAAGCCCTTGACCTCTTCCAGTGACGGCGTCTTCAGGAACACCATGATGCCCCAGTGCTGCAGGGCATCGGCCACGCCTTCATAGGCCTGGCGGTTGGTGATCACGGCAAAGATCACGTGCTGGCTGGCAAAGAAATTCTGCAGCTTCTCGATGGTGGCCGACTCGGCGTCGTTCAGTTCGTCGACGTAGTACAGCACCACGCGCGGATGCTCGCTGACCGAGGTGATGACGGTGTCCAGCACATCGTCGACCACCACGCTCTTGAGCGGCAGCCCCCATTTGGCAAGCTGGCCGTGGATGCGCTGCGCTTCCTGGTGGTTGGGGTGGAACACCACCAGGTCCAGGCCGTGCGGCGACGCCGATTCCGGCCCGATGCGCGTCGCCAGCAGGCGGTGCACGGTTTCCTTGTGGATGCGCCGATGGCCGCCGTTGGTCTTCCAGGCGCCAAGTTCGCCGCGCTCGACCATCTTCTGGACGGTGCCCAGAGAGACGTTAAGCAGTTTTGCCGCTGTACGCGTGCTGTAATAAGGCTTTTCAGCCAGTGCCGGATCCAGTTTCATCCCATCACCCGTGGTCCTGAAGGCAGTCGCGCCGGGACGGCGCCCGCGGCGCCAGGCACATGCGCCGCGCGCTTGTCACTGCCAATGGTTGACTGACCCTGTGTCCTGGCCCGCTCCCCCGCCGGCCGGACGGCTTTCTTTATAAATTTGTTGTTTCTTTCATTTCCAGCCGATCAGCGACTTTCTGGACGTATTGAAGATCTCAGACTCGGATCTGCTGGAAGCCAATAATATGCCGCAAACGCCAATCCATCTGTAAGAAAAAACATAAATCCATCGCGTATTGGTTGTTTAACGCACATTGGTGCTTGCAGGCAGACACGACAGTAACGCAGACATTGTCCTGCGCAGGTGGTTCCCCGGGATTCGACGCAGCGTCTGAAGCATCCGCTGAATACAGCGGGCGCTTCAGAGTTCTGTCGTGACATGACAGATTGCGCGGCATGGCCGGCGCGACTGTCCCCGATTCACCGGCCACGCTTCAAAGCCCGTACTTGCGCACCTTGTCGAACAGCGTGGTCTTCGCCACGCCCAGGGCTTCGCTGGCGCGGCTCAGGTTGCCGTCGTGGCGGCGCATGGCATCGGCAATCAGTGCGCGCTCGAATTGCTCGACTGCCTGCGCCAGCGGCAGGGCTTCTGGCGCGGTGGTGCCGTGGCCGGGGTTGCAGCCCAGCCCCAGCACATGGCGCTCGGCCAGGTTGCGCAGCTCGCGCACATTGCCGGGCCATGGGTAGGCTACCAGCGCGGCCAGCTCGGCCGGGGTCGCGGGCACAGCCTCGCGGTTGAAGCGCAACGCGGCCTGCGCGACGAAATGCTCGAACAAAGCCGGCACGTCTTCGCGCCGCTCGCGCAGCGGCGGCAACTCCAGCGTGATCACGTTCAGGCGGTAGTACAGGTCGGCGCGGAACTGGCCGGCATCGGAGAGCGCGCGCAGGTCGGCCTTGGTGGCGGCCACCACGCGCGTGTTGACCGGCACCGGCTGGTTGGAGCCAAGCCGTTCCACCACGCGTTCCTGCAGCACCCGCAGCAGCTTGATCTGCAGCGGCATCGGCATGCTCTCGATCTCGTCGAGAAACAGCGTGCCGCCTTCGGCGTGCTCGATCTTGCCGATGCGGCGGCGCGCGGCACCGGTGAACGAGCCGGCTTCATGGCCGAAGATCTCGCTCTCGAACAGCTGCTCTGGCAGGCCGCCGCAGTTGATGGCAACAAAGTTGCGCGCGTGGCGCTGGCTGGCCTCATGCAGGCAACGCGCCACCAGTTCCTTGCCGGTGCCGGTCTCGCCGTGGATCAGCACATTGGCGTCGGTGCCGGCCAGGTCGGCGATCAGGCGGCGCAGCCGCTCGACCGTGGGCGAATGGCCGATCAGGTGGGCTTCCAGCTTCTGGCGGCCCGCCAGCCGTTCTCGCAGTTCTGACACTTCCAGCGCAAGCCGGCGTTGCTCCAGCGCGCGGCGCGTGGCGTCCACCAGCTGCTCGGGCGAGAACGGCTTTTCCAGGAAGTCGTAGGCGCCTTGCTTCATCGCCTGCACCGCCAGCCCCACGTCGCCGTGGCCGGTGATCATGATCACCGGCAGGGCCGGGTCGCGCTCGCGCAGTTGCGCGAGCAGCGCCATGCCGTCCTGGCCCGGCAGGCGAATGTCGCTGACGACCACGCCGGCATAGCCCGGCCCGGCCTCGCGCAGCGCGGCCTCGGCGCTGCCCACGCCGCGCGTGGCAATGCCCTCCAGGCGCAGCGCCTGCTCGCAGCCCAGGCGCACGTCGGCATCGTCCTCGACGATCAGTACGGTCAGGTCAGCCGGCATGCTTTGCGTCCTGTGGGTTGGCGTCGTGCGCCGCCAGCGGCAGCACCAGCGTGAAGCAGGCGCCGCCGTCCGGGTGGTTGGCGGCGGACAGGCTACCGCCGTTTTCATTGAGGATGCCGGCCGACAGCGTGAGGCCGAGCCCCAGCCCTTGCCCGGCGGGCTTGGTGGTGAAGAAGGGCTCGAACAGCCGTGCGAAGGCTTCCTCGGACAAGCCGGCGCCGTTGTCGCGCACGGTCAGGTGGACCATGGCGCCCGCCACGTGCGCATGCAGCGCAATGCGTGGCGCGGACTGGCCGGCAACGGCATCGAGCGCGTTGCCGAGCAGGTTCACCAGCACCTGTTCCAGGCGGTTGGGATCGCACACCACTGCCAGCGTTGGATCGATATCGCGCTGCAGCGCCGGTTGGACCGCGTCCACTCGCGTCTGCAGCAGGAACAATGCGTTGTCCACCGCTTCGGCCAGCCTGGCCTGGCGGCGGCCGTTGCCGGACTTGCGTGCAAACGACTTGAGCGCGCCGGTGATGCGGCCCATGCGCTCGACCAGCCCGATGATGGTGTCGAGGTTGGCGCGCACGGTGGCGTAGTCGCCGCGCTCGAGGAACTTGCCGGTATTGCCTGAGATGGTGCGCAGCGCCGCCAGCGGCTGGTTCAGCTCATGCGCGATGCCGGTCGACATCTGGCCCACGGCGGCCAGCTTGCCTGCCTGCAGCAGCCCGTCCTGGGCCTGGCGCAGCACGGTCTCGGCACGGATGCGTTCGGCCACCTCGGCCTGCAGGCGCTGGTTGGAGGTGGACAGGTCGGCGGTGCGATCGGCCACCTTGCGCTCCAGCTCGCTGTTTGCCGCCTCCAGCGCGGCGCGCGCCGCCAGGCGCTCGTTGACGATGCGCCGGCGCACGTTCCACGCCGCCCCCAGCAGCAGCACGAAGGCGCTCAGCACGCCGGCCAGCGCCGCCGTGTTGAGCGCGGCCACGCGTGCCTGCGAGGTATTGGTCAGCAGCGTCAGCTGCCAGTCGGTGCCGGGCAGCGCGGCATGCTGCGCCAGCATCGGCGGGCCGCTGCGCAGTCGCACCAGTTCGTCGCTGCTGCTGCCGTTGCCGTTGCTCAGCTTGCGCACCAGGGTCAGCGGCAGTTGCGGCAGCGGGGCGCGGTTGTACTGCAGGCTGCGCGTCAGGCGCTCGCGCGCCTCGGGTGACAGGGGGCGCAGCGCGGCCAGCTTCCACGACGGGTCCGAGGCCAGGATCACCACGCCGTTCTCGTCGGTCAGCAGCATCTGGCTGTCCGCGCCCTGCCAGCGGTTCTCCAGCGGCTCCAGGCCGATCTTGACCACCGCCACGCCGACCGGGTTGTCGCGCTCGCCCAGCGGCGCCGACAGGTAGTAGCCCGATTCGCTGCGGGTGGTGCCCACGCCGTAGAAGCGGCCCAGCTGGCCGTCCATGGCCGCCTGGAAGTAAGGGCGGAAACTCAGCGCTTCGCCCAGGTAGCTGTCCGGGCGCTGCCAGTTGCTGCTGGCCAGCACCTTGCCGTGCGCATCCAGCACATAGATCACGCGCGTGCCGGCGCGCGTATTGAGGGCGCTCAGGTAGTCATTGGCGCGTGCCGCGCGGGCGGCGTCGTCCGGGCGCAGCAGCAGCGCGGCGATGCGCTCGTCCAGCGACAGCAGGCCGGGCACGTAGTCGTAGTGGGCCAGCTCGCTTTCCAGTGCCTGCGTGTACAGCCGCAACTGCACCTGGCCGCGTTCGGCCTGTCGCGCCAGCGCGGTGTCGTAGCTGTAGCGGTAGCCGAGCGAGCCCGCCAGGCCCACCAGCATGGCCAGCGCCAGCAGCGCGAGCAGCGGCGCAAGGCCGCGCAGGCCGTGGGGCAGGCGCGAGCCGGTGGGTGCGGCGGACGCAGGTGCGGTGGCGCGGGTGGTATCGCCGGGAGGGTGTAGCGGACCGGTCATCAGGTGTTGGGTGAGGCAGGTGGCAAAGCCGCCGCGCGGGCAAGACGGGCAGGGGCTGGCGCGGGTGCCTACTTTTACCACACCAGGGGGGCAGTGCCGCGCCAGAATGCAAAAAGGCCCGGTTGCCGTATCGGCAACCGGGCCCTGGCACGCCTGGCGGACGGTATTACTTGCCCGCGAGGACCTGGGCAGGTGCCAGGCCGGTGGTGGTATCCGCGGCGGGTTCATCCTCCTCGGACGGTACCGGCGCGCCGATGGCGCCTTCGCTTTTGGCGACGACGGCGGTGGCAATTGCATTGCCGAGCACATTGGTCACGGTGCGACCCATGTCGAGTACGTGGTCGATGCCCAGCACCAGCAGGATGCCGGCCTCCGGCAGGCCGAACATCGGCAGCACGGCGGCGACCACCACCAGCGAGGCGCGCGGCACGCCGGCGATGCCCTTGCTGGTGACAAGCAGGACCAGCAGCATGGTGATCTGCTGGGTCAGCGACAGCTCGATGCCATACACCTGCGCCACGAACAGCGCGGCAAACGAGGTGTACATGATCGAGCCGTCCAGGTTGAACGAGTAGCCCAGCGGCAGCACGAAGTTGGTGATGCGCTCCTTGACGCCGAAACGGGTCAGCTGGTCGATCACCTTCGGGTAGGCCGATTCGCTGCTGGCGGTGGCGAAGCCGATCATCAGCGGCGCGCGCATCTGCTTGAGCAGGCGGAACACGTCACGGCCCAGGAAGAAGTAGCCGCCGGCGATCAGCGCCACCCACAGCAGCGCCAGCGCCAGGTACAGGCTGCCAATCAGCTTCGCGTACACGACCAGCACGCCCAGGCCCTGCGCGGTGATCACCGCCGCGATCGCGCCGAACACGCCCACCGGGGCAAACGCCATCACGTAGTTGGTGACCTTCAGCATCACCGTGGCGAGGCCTTCGATGCCTTGCAGCACGGGCTTGCCCACGCCGTCCTTGACCGTGCCCAGCGCAAAGCCGAAGAACAGCGAGAACACCACGATCTGCAGGATTTCGTTGTGCGCCATCGCCTCGACAAAGCTCTTGGGGAACATGTGGGCGATGAAGTCGCGCAGGTTCAGCGCGCCGGTCTTCAGGTTCGAGGCCGCGTCAGCCGGCGGCAGCGGCAGGTTCATGCCGTGGCCGGGTTCCAGCAGGTTGGCCATCACCAGCCCCAGCAGCAGCGAGGTGATCGAGGCGCCAATGAACCACATCATCGCCTTCAGGCCGATGCGGCCCACGGCGCGGCCATCGCCCATGCTGGCGATGCCGGCCACCAGCGTGGCGAACACCAGCGGGCCGATGATCATCTTGATCATCCGCAGGAATACGTCGGTCAGGATGGACAGGTGGTCCGCAATCGATTTGGCGGTGGCGGCGTCCGGCGCCATGTTGTGCGCGGCGGTGCCGACCAGCACGCCGAGCAGCATCGCAATGAAGATCAGGGTGGGCAGTCGATTCAGTTTCATCGTGGATCAGGCCTGTGCGTCCGTCTCCTGTGGCAGGGACGGGCGTCTGTGTATTGCGGGAAGGCTGGGCGGCGATGTCGGGGCGCCGGGCCGGCCTTGTCGTGGTTCAGCGCGGCAACAGGTGCCGTGGGTTCGCCGGGGTGGCGAAGGGGGTGGGCAAGGCGGGGTCGGTCATGTGTGTCCTCCTTTGTTTTTGGCATCGGCCGGGACGCCGGGCGGCGTGCCGGCATACCCGTCTGGCGCTGTAAGCGGCGGCCTATATTGCACGCGCCGTGCCAGCCCGAAAGGGCTGCAGGAGTTGTGCAACTTGTTGAATACAAAGGAGAAAAAGATGTGATTCCGGCGCACGATTCGGGAATCCGGACCGGCATGCGAAAACGCCGTTCGGGAATCCGAACGGCGTTCTAGGTGTTAACCCGGGTTTTGGGGTGCCTGGCAGCGGGGAGGATGGGGCGTTTGCCGGCGTCACAGGGCTGGAAAAAACCGAGGGCCTTGCTTGATGTGGTTCCTGGCTAAACCACCCCTCACCCCGGCCCTCTACCCATGAGGGGAGAGGGAGAACACCTTGCTCAGGCTAGCTCGGGCGGCATTGGTGCACCCTTTGCAGGCGCCGGGGAACTCATTTCAGCCGCCGTCCCAGCGTTTCCGGCACCATTGCCAGGCCGATCAGCGATACCAGGCCACAGCCGATCACATACAGCGCGGGCGCATTGGCGTCACCGGTGACCTGGATCAGCCGGGTCGAAAAATACTGCGCAAAGCCGCCGAAGATCGCGATCGCCACGCAATACGCGATCGACAGCCCGGTGGCGCGCAGCCGCTGCGGCAGCACCTCGCTGACCAGCACCATCGAGGCCGGCGCGGTCATCGACATCGGCACCGACAGGCAGCCCACCACCACCAGCAGGCGCGTCAGCGACGGCTCGGCGTTGATCAGCACGAAGGCCGGGTAGACCAGCGCCAGCAGCGCCACGCGCGACCACAGCACCACGGTCTTGCGGCCGATGCGGTCAGCCAGCCAGCCCGCGAACGGCGACAGCACCACCTGCACCAGCGCCGCCACGCACGCGGCCCAGATGCCCAGCGACAGCGGCATCTTCAGCACGCTGACCGCGTAGTTGCTGAGGTAGTACACGACGATATAGGTCGAAGAGGCCAGGCCGATCATCAGCAGGATGCTGGCGATGATCTCGCGGCCATGGCGGCGCAGCAGCGGCCATTGCGCGGCGTGCTCGCCGTGGCGCGCGGGCGCGGCGGTTTCTTCCAGCCGGCGGCGGATGATGAGGCCGACGGGAATCACCAGGATGCCGATCAGGAAGGCGAGGCGCCAGCCCCACGCTTCAAGGTCCGCCGGCGCCAGCACGTTGCTCAGCACCAGCCCGGTGATCGCGCCCAGCAGCGCCGCCAGCCCCTGGCTGAACGGCTGCCACGCGGTATAGAAGCCGCGCGTGCGGTCATCTGCGTATTCCAGCAGCAGCGCGGTCGATGCGCCCATTTCGCCGCCGATGGCAAAGCCCTGCACCAGCCGCGCCACCACCACCAGCACCGGCGCGAGGATGCCGATCTGCGCGTACGGCGGCGTCACCACGAAGATCAGCGAGCTCAGCCCCATCAGCCACAAGGTCAGCGCCACCGCCGGCTTGCGCCCGGCGCGGTCGGCGTACATGCCGATCAGCAGGCCGCCCAGCGGGCGCATCAGGAAGCCGACGCCAAAGGTGGCGAACGACATCAGCAGTTGCCCGGTAGGGTTGTCGACCGGGAAGTAGAGCCGGCCGATCAGCGTGGCAAAGAAGCTGTAAACGACGAAATCGTAGAACTCCAGGCCATTGCCGATGGTGATGGCGGCAATGGCGCGCGTGCGTGACAGTTGCGCCTGGGGCGCAGCGACCGCCACGCCGGCGGTGGTGTCGATGGACATGGGTGTCTCCGTAAAACGATAAGGCGCCGGCCGGGGCGCACGCGGCGGCCCGGCGGCAAAACGGCTCTTGCTGGCCGCGGGATCAGTCGCGCGATGCGTGGTTCAGCATCGGCAGGTCCAGGCCCTGCTCGCGCGCGCAGTCGACGGCGATCTCATAGCCGGCGTCGGCATGGCGCATCACGCCGGTGGCGGGGTCGTTGTGCAGCACGCGGGCGATGCGGGCGGCGGCTTCATCGGTGCCGTCGCACACGATCACTACGCCGGAATGCTGCGAGAAGCCCATGCCCACGCCGCCGCCATGGTGCAGCGAAACCCAGGTGGCGCCGCTGGCGGTGTTGAGCAGCGCGTTCAGCAGTGGCCAGTCGGACACGGCGTCGGAGCCGTCTTGCATGGCCTCGGTTTCGCGGTTGGGGCTGGCGACCGAGCCCGAATCCAGGTGGTCGCGCCCGATCACGACCGGCGCCGACAGCTCGCCGCTGCGCACCATCTCGTTGAAGGCCAGGCCCAGCTTGGCGCGCAGGCCCAGACCCACCCAGCAGATCCGCGCCGGCAGGCCCTGGAAGCTGATGCGCTCGCGCGCCATGTCGAGCCAGCGGTGCAGGTGCTCGTCATCGGGGATCAGTTCCTTGACCTTGGCGTCGGTCTTGTAGATGTCCTGCGGGTCGCCCGACAGCGCGGCCCAGCGGAACGGGCCGATGCCGCGGCAGAACAGCGGGCGGATGTACGCGGGCACGAAGCCGGGGAAGTCGAAGGCATTGGCCACGCCTTCTTCCTTGGCCATCTGGCGGATATTGTTGCCGTAGTCGAAGGTCGGCACGCCCATCTGCTGGAACGCCAGCATGGCGCGCACATGCGCGGCCATCGAAGCCTTGGCGGCCTTGACCACTGCCGCCGGCTCGCGCTGCGCGCGCTCGCGGTATTCGTCCCAGCTCCAGCCGGCCGGCAGGTAGCCGTTGAGCGGGTCATGCGCGCTGGTCTGGTCGGTGACCATGTCCGGGCGCACGCCGCGGCGCACCAGTTCGGGCAGCACCTCGGCGGCGTTGGCGCACAACGCGATCGAGATCGCCTTGCCTTGCGAGGTGTAGCGGTCGATGCGGGCCAGTGCGTCGTCCAGATCGGTGGCCTGTTCGTCGACGTAGCGGGTCTTCAGGCGGAAATCGATGCGGCTTTGCTGGCATTCGATGTTGAGCGAACAGGCGCCGGCCAGCGTTGCGGCCAGCGGCTGCGCGCCGCCCATGCCGCCGAGGCCGGCGGTCAGCACCCAGCGCCCCTTCAGGTTGCCGCCGAAGTGCTGGCGGCCGGCCTCGACGAAGGTCTCATAGGTGCCCTGCACGATGCCCTGGCTGCCGATGTAGATCCAGCTGCCGGCGGTCATCTGGCCGTACATGGCCAGGCCCCTGGCGTCGAGTTCGTTGAAGTGTTCCCAGTTGGCCCAGTGCGGCACCAGGTTGGAGTTGGCGATCAGCACGCGTGGCGCGTCGCGATGGGTGCGGAACACGCCCACGGGCTTGCCCGACTGCACCAGCAGGGTCTGGTCGTCTTCCAGGCGGGTCAGCGCTTCCACGATGCGGTCATAGCATTCCCAGTTGCGGGCGGCGCGGCCGATGCCGCCATAGACCACCAGTTCCTTCGGGTTCTCCGCCACCTCAGGGTCGAGGTTGTTCATCAGCATGCGCAGCGGGGCTTCCGTGAGCCAGCTCTTGGCCGTCAGCGTGGTGCCGCGGGGAGCGCGGATTTCGGTGTCGCGGAAACGCGTGGTGGTGGTGGTCTTGGTCACGGGAACTCCTTCGGTCGTGCTGGTCTGGAACGCTCGCTTTTTCGGGCGATGCATAGGCATGTATATTCCTGTATATACAAGTACGTATAAATCGGGGTAATCCCGTAGGGCGGCCTGCGCCCGCACAGCGCTTTAATCACAAAATGATGTTGGAGTCCCTTGTGCCCTGGCGGGCGGCCAGTTCCGGGCCTAGGACGTGAACCGGCCTTCCAGGCGATGCAGCGAGCCGGGATGTACCAGCCGCACCGACGTCACGACCCGGCCCACGGACCAGGTGCGGCGCCGGATCAGCAGGCACGGCTCGGCCCGCTGGATGGCCAGCAGCCCGCACTCTTCCGGCAGTGCCAGCACGGCCTCGACCACGTGCTCGCCTTCGGTCAGCGGTGCGATGCGGGACAGGTACTGGTAGGGGGTTTCGCTGGTGAAGTCCTGCGCCAGGTAGTCCGGTGCCACCGCGGCATTGACATAGCGGTCCTCCAGCTGGATCGCCACGTCGTCCTCATAATGCACGATCACGGAATGGAACACCCGCTCCTCCAGTGCCACCTCCAGTGCCGCGGCCTGTGCCGGGCCGGCGCGTTCCGCCTCCAGGCTAATGACCTGCGCGTGATGCCGGTGCCCGCGTGAAGCAATGTCTTCGGCAATATTGTTGACCGCATACAGCGCGGTCCGCCGCTTGGGTTCGGCGACGAAGGTGCCGACGCCCTGCAGCCGCACCAGCATGCCTTCCGCGGTCAGCTCGCGCAGCGCGCGATGCACGGTCATGCGGCTTACGCCCAGGGACTCGACCAATTCGGTCTCGGACGGCACGCGGTGATGCGGCGGCCAGCTGCCGTCAGCGATCCTGCTGCTGATGTGCTGCTTGACGCGCGCATAGAGCGGCGCCGGCATAGAGTCGGACACGAGCGACAACGGGTTCCCCTTGGGTGCGGCCATGCGGCCAATGCGACAGGCGCCGAATTTATCATGGCCCGGCACCCTGGCTACGATGCCTGCGCGTCACGCTGCCGGCATCCGGCCAGGAACACATCCAGTGCCACCGGCCGGCCGATCACATACCCCTGCGCATAGTCCACCCCGATCGCGCGCAGCGCATCGAGGGTGCGCTCATCCTCCACCCACTCCGCCACCGTGCGCACCCCCAGCCGGTGCCCGATGTCGTTGATCGAGCTGACGATCTCGCGGTCGACCGCGTTGTCGGCCAGTTGCCGGATAAAGCTGCCGTCGATCTTCAGGAAGTCCACCGGGAACTGCTTCAGGTAGGCGAACGAGGACAGGCCCGAGCCAAAGTCGTCCAGCGACACGGTGCAGCCGGCGCGCCGCATCTCTGTCACCAGCCGGTTGGCCGCGGCCATGTTGTTGATCAGCGCGGTTTCCGTGATCTCCAGCCGGATGCGGCTGGCGGGCAGCGCGCTGGCCTCCAGCTCGGCATGCAGGAAGGGCAGCAGGAAGGGCTCGCCGAGCGAGTTGGCGGACAGGTTGATCGATACCGACAGCCCGGGCACGGCGCCCAGGCGTTCGCCGTAGCCGCGCAGCACGTTGCGGATGACCCAGCGGTCGACGTGGCCCATCAGGTCGTAGCGCTCGGCGGCGGGAATGAAGGCACCGGGCATGATCAGATCGCCGTGCTCGTCGACCATGCGCACCAGGATCTCGATATGGCAGTGTTCGGCGCCGTCTTCGTTCTCCTCGGGCTGCAGTGCGCGGATCTCCTGCGCGAACAGGCGGAAGCGGTTGGCTTCAAGCGCCGAATGGATGCCGGCGGCGACTTCCAGCTCGCGGTGGTGGCGGCGCGCGTCGCTCTCGTCGCGGCGGTAGACCGAGACGCGGCTGCGGCCGGCGGCCTTGGCGGCGTAGCAGGCCACGTCGGCGCGGCTCATCAGTTCGCTGACCGGGGGCACGTCCAGGTCGATCGCGGCGATGCCGATGCTGGCGCCCATGTCGTACACGCGTCCTTCCCACGGGAAGCGGCGGCCCCGGATGGCGTCGATCACGCCCTGGCAGACCTGTTCGGCCTGGTCGACGGTGCAGTCCTTGAGCAGCAGCGCGAACTCGTCGCCGCCCAGGCGCGCCAGCACATCGTCGGGGCGCACGTGGTTGCGGATCATGTAGCCCAGTTCGCGCAGCAGCACGTCGCCGGCGCCGTGGCCGGCGGTGTCGTTGACGATCTTGAAGCGGTCCAGGTCGATGAAGCACAGCGCGGCGCGATGGCCGTGCAGCCGCGCCGCGTCGCAGGCCTCGCGCAGGCGCTTCTCGAACCAGGTGCGGTTGGGCAGGCCCGTGAGCGCATCGTGCATGGCCGAACGCGCCAGCTCGCGCTGCAGCGCGCGCGCGGTGGTGATGTCCTGGAACACCAGCACCGCGCCCAGTACCTCGCCGCGCGCGGTCAGCACGGGAGCGGCTGAGTCCTGCACGTCGTGGCGCTCGCCGGTCAGGCTCTGCAGCACGGCGCCGTCCTGCAGGTAGGCGGGCGCGAGCGTGCGCAGGCAGGCTTCGACCGGGCTTGGGATGGGGTCGCCGGTGGCTTCGTCGACGATGCGGAAGACCTGCTCCAGCGGCAGGCCGGTGGCGCCGGCCATGGTCCAGCCGGTCAGCTGTTCGGCGATCGGGTTCATGAAGGTCACGTGCATGGCCGCATCGGTGCAGATCACCGCATCGCCGATCGAGCGCAGCGTGATGTGCAGGCGTTCCTTCTCTTCGAACAGTGCCTCGGTCAGGCTCCGCTGCTCGGTGATGTCCCAGTTGGTGCCGACCAGGGCCTGCGCGGTGCCATCGTCGGTGCGCGTGACCATGGCCATCGCGCGTACGTGGCGCACGTTGCCGCCGGGGCGCGCGATGCGGTATTCGGTATCGAACGGCGCCTCGCCGCGGATGGCCTGGCGCATCTCGCCGCTGACGCGGCTGACGTCGTCCGGATGCAGCATCGCGATCCATTGCTCCACCACTGGCGTGCCGCCCGCGGGGTCGGTGCCGTGCAGCGCGTGCATGCGCGCGTCCCAGGTGACGCCGGCGCTGGTGAAGTCCCACTCCCAGATGCCCACGCCGCCGGCTTCGGCCGCCAGCTGGATGCGGCGCGACAGCCGTTCCAGCTCTTGCTGCGCCAGCTTGCGCGCGTGGATGTCTTCCACCTGGGTGATGAAGTGCTGCGGCTCGCCGGTCTGTTCGTCGCGCACCAGCGACACCGCCAACAGAACCCAGCGGTAATGGCCGTCCTTATGGCGGTAGCGCTTTTCCAGGCGGTAGGACTCGATCTTCCCGGACAGCAGGTTGTCGACCTGGAGCAGGCCGCCGCTCAGGTCGTCGGGGTGGGTCAGTTGCTGGTAGCTCAGCTCGCGCAGCTCGGCCGCGCTGTAGCCCAGCAACTCGGTCATGGCACGGTTCACCGTCTGCCAGCGGCCGTCCATGTCGACCAGCGCCATGCCGATGGCCGAGTGCTCCATGGCCTGGCGAAAACGCTTGTCGCTGCTGCGCAGGCTGGCGCGGCCGTGCCGGTTCTGCTCGGTCAGGTAGGCAATGCAGACCGGCAACACCATGATCACCGCCGCCGACAACGGCACTGCTTGATGGCGGTGCGCGAGCAGCATCAGCGCCTGCAGGCAAAGCGTGGCCACCAGCGTCAGCAGCGCGGTCGCAAACGGATTGCCGGCCAGCGCCACCAGCACCAGCGGCAGCGACATCGCGGCAAACGGGTCGTGGCCCTGCCACTGCGCAAAGGCGCCGATGGCCAGGCACAGCGCCAGCGCGCCCGCCTGCGGCGCCAGCACCGGCCGCGCGACGGCGGCGCGCACGCGCACCGCCGTCATCGACAACATCATCGGCAGCAATAGCGCCATGCCGAGCGCGTCGGCCTGCCACCAGGTCCACCAGACCGAGGCGAAGCTGGTGCCATGGGTCGTGGCGATGGCCATGGCCCCGGCGGTGGCCCCCAGTGCCGGCGCCAGGATGCCGCCCACCGCCAGCATCACCGCGAAGGCGGCCAGCGGACCGTGGCGCCCCAGGACGGCATGCCGGTCCAGCAGGCGCAGCAGCCCGAGCGCGAACAGCATCTCGGCCAGGTTGGCGCCGGTCAGCATCAGCGCGGTGGCGACGCTGTCGCCGGCCGCATAGTTGGCCAGCACGCTGGCGCCCAGCATGCCGGCCAGCAGCCACGGCCCCTCCGCGCGCGGCCGGTGCAGCAGCAGGCCCAGCCCGAAGGCGTTGGGCAGCCACACCGCCGCCACGGTACCGGGCAGCCGCGCCAGCCACAGCGCAGCCGCCGCCAGCACGAAATAGCCGGCGCCGGCCAGCAGCAAGGGCAGCCAGCGGCGCTGCGCGGCAGGATGGTCGTTGGCGGCCTGGTGGCTCGGCGGGGCCGTGTCGGGCGTCATGGACGAGAACGATGCAAAAAGGCGGTGCGTCTGGGTGGGAGGAGGCGGCTTGCCCGGCGCGCCCGGGCGGCACGGCCCCGGATGCGGGGACGGAATGCCGCCCAGCGTAGGGGCAATGTAGCGAGGATAAGGACGCGGCCATTGGCAGGACAGGGGGCAGGTTGGGGGCTATCTTGCCACTGGTGCTGGGGGCGATTTTTTGGTAGGGACCGTCAGGCATGCGGGTAAGCCAGTTCATAACCTCACGGGTAATCGCGCCGCGGCCCCGCCGCGCCCATCATGCAGCCATGGCCTGACCTCAGGCCGCTATACGGATTCCCAACCAAGACCAGGAGTACGCCATGTCTGCCGCCATCCAAGCCCAAGTCACTGCCGATCCCGCCACCCTTGCCGACCGCTACCTCGCCGCCTGGAACGAGACCGATGCCGCGCGCCGGCGCGAGCTGATCGCGCTGGCGTGGACGGAATCGGCAAGCTATGTCGATCCGCTGATGCGCGGCGACGGCCATGGCGGCATCGACGCGATGATCGCCGCAGTGCAGGCGAAGTTCCCCGGGTTCCGCTTTACCCGCGTGAGCCCGGTCGATGCGCACGGCGAGCACCTGCGCTTTACGTGGGAACTGGCCCCGGCGGGAGAGCCGGCGCTGGTGGTCGGCACCGAATTCGCCACGATTTCCGCCGATGGCCGGCTCGCGCGCATGACCGGCTTCATCGACCGGGCCCCGGCCGGGCTGGCCTGACCGCGGCGCGCGCCGCCGCTATGTGGCCTGCCCCACCGACAGCCCCCCGCCCACTGGCGGCAAGCTGCTGCATCCAGTGCGGCGGACAGGGGAAGGCAAATGGCGCGATTTCTGCGGGTGGCGGCATGGGGGCTGGCCGGCACGGCTGTCGCCGTGGCCGTGGCGGCCTATGCCGCGGTATGGGTCGGCGAGCGCAAGGCGGCGCGCATTGTCGTGGTCAAGGTTTCACCCGTCGCCATCCGTGAAGACGCCGCCGGCATCGCCCTCGGCAAGTACCTGTTTGAATCGCGCGGCTGCATGGAATGCCACGGTGCCGGCGGCGGCGGCAAGCAGGTGATCGACGACCCCGGCGGCCTGCGCGTGCGCGCGCCGGACCTGACGCGCGCCAATCCGGACATTGCCGCCTACCAGCCGGTTGACTGGGTACGGAGCATCCGCCATGGCGTGGCGCCCTCGCACCGGCCGCTGCTGATCATGCCCAGCGAGGACTACAACCGCCTGAGCGACGAGGACCTGGGCGCGCTGGTGGGCTACCTGCGCAGCCTGCCGCCGGCGATGGGGGCGCCCGCGGAAATCCGCATGCCATGGCTGGTGCGGGCGCTGTACGGCGTGGGCATCGTGCAGGACGCGGCCGCCAAGATCGACCACAGCTTGCCGGTGCAGCCTGCAATGGTGCCGGCGTCCACGGCCAGGTACGGCGGCTACGTCGCCAATGCCTGCCTGGGATGTCACGGGCCGGACTTCCGCGGCGGCAAGATCCCGGGCGCGCCGCCCGACTGGCCGCCCGCGGCGGACCTGCGCCCAGTGCCGGGCGGTGCCATGTCGCGCTACGGCCAGGCTTCGGCCTTTATCGCGATGATGCGCAGCGGCAAGCGGCCCGATGGCACCGAAGTGAGCCGCGTGATGCCGTTCGATTCGTTCGGACGCATGAACGATACCGACCTGACCGCGCTCTATCTGTTCCTGGCCGGCATGCCGCAGCGCTGAGCGCGCGCGTCAGCGCCGCGCCAGCCGCCGGCCGGCGGCGATGCCGGGCAGCTCCACCCAGCGGTGCAGCAGCAGCGCCAGCGCCAGCGCCAGGCCGGCATCGATGACAAAGCGCAGCAGCTGCAGCGCGGTCTGGCCGGGCGCCAGTTCGGGCATCAGGCGCTTGACGCCCTCGATCACGGTGGGGTGCGTCAGATACAGCGCATACGACAGCTCGCCCAGCCAGACCAGTGCGCGCGGCACGCGCAGCACGCCGGCGTGCTCGGCCGCCACGGCGCCGGCCAGCAGCGCCGCCGCGGGCAGCCCGCGTCCGGCCAGGCTGAAATCGGGCCCGACCAGCGGCAGCGACAGCGCGAACGCGGCGCAACCGGTTGCCAGCATGCCCACGGCGATGGCCGGCGTCAGCAGGTGGCGCCAGCGCGCATAGGCCCATGCCAGTCCGCAGCCCAGCAGGAATTCCAGCACCAGCGGATTGCTGGCCATGGCCAGCCACGGCGTGGCGAACGGGTAGCCCTGCGCCGGATCGGCCGCCAGCGCGCCGAAGCGCCACCACGGCAGCACCAGCGTGGTCAACGCGAAGACCCCCAGCACCACCAGCAGCGCGCGCCGCCCGGCCAGCAGCAGGCCGAGCGCGAAGGCGGCGTAGAACGCCAGCTCATAGTTGAGCGACCAGCCCACGTACAGCGCCGGGTAGCCATAGTACGGCGCGTGGTCGGTTGCAGTCGGCAGGAAGGCCAGCGACGCCGCGAATACCGCCGGCGTGACCGGATTGAGCAGCAGCGCATGGATGGCCGACATGATCCAGTACGGCGGCGCCAGCCGGCAGCAGCGCCGGATCATGAAGCTGAGCGGGCGCTCAGGCTGGGGCCGGGCCAGCACCGCGACCCAGGCGATGATGAAGCCGCTGATGACAAAGAAGACGTCCACGCCGACATGGCCGCGCTTGATCACGTTGTCGGTCAGCCAGTTGAGCGCCGGCGCATCGGCGCCGCCCAGCGCCAGGCCGGAGTGGTAGACCACCACGAACGCGGCGGCCAGCCCGCGCAGGGCCTGGATGCTGTCGAGCCGCGCCACTGACGGGGACTGGGCCGCCGGCACGCGCGTGGCAGCGGTGGCGCGCGGGACCGGTGCCGCGGAGGCGCCGGAATAAGTGTGTTCTGGAATAGTCGATGGCACTGTTGCGGCGACAGAAATCGGAAAGCGAAGGGATTCATGAGGGACAGCCGCCACATGCCCAAAGTTCGTGCAAAACGGCTTCGGGGGCAGGGTAGTGCGCACGGTGTCCGGCAAGGTGACCGAAATTGCACTATCCTCATTTGTCCTTTGCGCCAGGCTGCGGCGCATGGGCAGTGCCCGCGCGCCGCACCGCGCCCGGCGGGGCACTGGAAAGAACCAGCGGGCAACGTACCCAAGGAGTGTCCCCCCATGACCACCCTCAATATCAACGTCAACGGCAAGACCCGTGAAGTCGACGTGGACCCGTCCACGCCGCTGCTGTGGGCGCTGCGTGACAACCTTGAAATGACCGGCACCAAGTTCGGCTGCGGCATGGCCGCATGCGGTGCCTGCACCGTGCACGTCAACGGCCAGGCTACGCGCAGCTGCGTGACGCCGGTATCCGCCGCTGCCGGCGCGCGCATCACCACCATCGAAGGCATCGGCACTGACAAGGTCGGGCGCGCCGTGATGGACGCCTGGCTCAAGCACGACGTGGCGCAATGCGGCTACTGCCAGAACGGCCAGGTGATGAGCGCCATCGGCCTGCTGCGCACCAAGCCGCGGCCCACCGACGCCGACATCGACCAGGCCATGGCCGGCAACCTGTGCCGCTGCGGCACGTACCAGCGCATCCGCGCGGCGATCAAAGACGCCGCCCGTGCGCTGGCCTGAGCGGGAGGAAACCAATATGCGTATCCGAGGCATCGAAGCCCTGGCAGGCGGCCAGGCCGGCAATAGCGGCGAAGCGCGCCCGAACACCGGCGTGGCCACGCTGGACCGCCGCAGTTTCCTGAAGCTGACCGGCCTCGCCGGCAGCGGCCTGGCGCTGGGCGTGGCCCCGCTGGCGCAGGCACAGGAGGGCGCCAAGCCCAAGGCGCCGCCGCCGGCGCCGCAGGCATTCCTGATCATCGCGCCGGACAACACCGTGACCGTGGCCGTGAACCGGCTCGAATTCGGCCAGGGCGTGCACACCGCATTGCCGATGGCGCTGGCCGAAGAGCTGGACGCCGACTGGCGCAACGTGCGCGCCACGCTGGCGCCGGCCGGCGATCCGTACAAGGACCCTGGCTTCGGCATGCAGATGACCGGCGGCTCCACCGCGCTGAACCACTCGTTCCAGCAGTACCGCGAACTGGGCGCGCGCGCCCGCGCGATGCTGGTGGCGGCGGCCGCGCAGCAATGGAAGGTCGATCCGGCCAGCTGCAAGGTGGAGCAGGGCGTGGTCACGTCCGGCAGCCACCGGGCCACCTTCGGCGAACTGGCGCCGGCGGCGATGGAGCTGCCCGTGCCGCAGCGGGTTACGCTGAAAGACCCGTCGCAGTTCCGCATCGTCGGCAAGCCCACGCCGCGGCTGGATGCGCGCGGCAAGATGGACGCGACCACGCCGTTCGGCATCGACACGCACCTGAAAGGCATGGTGGTGGCCGTGGTGGCGCGCCCGCCGCGCTTTGGCGGCAAGGTCAAGAGCTTCAGCGCCGACAAGGCGCGCGCGGTGCAGGGCGTGCGCGGCGTGCTGCAGGTGCCGGTTGACCGCGGCGGCAGCGGCGTGGCCGTGATTGCCAGCGGCTACTGGCCGGCCAAGATGGGCCGCGACGCGCTCGACATCCAGTGGGAAGACGCGGGCTCGAAGGTGTCGTCGCAGGCGCTCTTCGATGAATACGCAAAGCTGGCCGGCCAGCCCGGCATGGTGGCGCGCGCGGGGAGCGGGGATATCGGCTCGGCCATCAACGGTGCCGCGCGCAAGATCGAGGCCGATTTCCGCTTCCCGTACCTGGCGCACGCGCCGATGGAGCCGCTGAACTGCACGCTGCAGCCGGAAGTGGCCGGCGGCAAGGTGCAGTCGGTCAAGGTCTGGGTGGGCTCGCAGTTCCAGACCGTCGACCAGGCCGCGGTGGCGCGCACGCTGGGGCTGACGCCGGACAAGGTGGTGCTCAACACCATGATGGCCGGCGGCGGCTTCGGCCGGCGCGCGGTGCCGACCTCGGACTACATCGTCGAGGCGGCCAACGTGCTCAAGGCCTGGGTGGCCGCCGGCCACACCGAGCCGCTCAAGGTGGTGTGGAGCCGCGAGGACGATATCCGCGGCGGCTACTACCGCCCGCTGCACCTGCACCGCGCCCGCATCGGGCTGGACGCGCAGGGCAAGGTGGTGGGCTGGCAGCACACCATCGTCGGCCAGTCGATCCTGAAGGGCACGCCGTTCGAGCCCTTCATGGTCAAGAACGGGGTCGACGCCACCATGACCGAGGGCATCGTCGAGAACGACTACGACCTGCCGCTGCAGATGTCGGTGCACCACCCGCAGGTGGACGTGCCGGTGCTGTGGTGGCGCTCGGTGGGCAACACCCACACCGCCTTCGTCAAGGAAACGCTGGCCGACGAGATGGCCGCCGCCGCGAAGCAGGACCCGGTGGCATTCCGCCTGGCCCGGCTCGACGAGAAGAAGCACGCGCGCCACCGCGCCGCGCTGCAGCTCGCCGTGGACAAGTCCGGCTATGGCAAGCGCAAGCTGCCCAAGGGCCATGCCTGGGGCGTGGCCGTGCACGAGTCGTTCAACACCGTGGTGGCGTATGTGGTCGACGTTTCGGTGGTGAAGGGCGAGCCGCGCGTGCATCGCGTCACCGCCGGCGTGCATGCCAACCGCGTGGTCAACCCGATGTCCGCCGAGGCCCAGATCCAGGGCTCCTGCGTGTTCGGGCTGGCCATGACCAGGCCGGGGTTTGCCATCGAGATCGAGAACGGCGCCGTGAAGAACAGCAACTTCGCGGACTATCCGCCGCCGCGCATCACCGATGCGCCGGTGGTGGACGTGTTCTTCGTGCCCTCGCAGGAGAACCCCACCGGCCTGGGCGAGCCGGGCGTGCCGCCAATCGCGCCGGCGGTGGCCAATGCGCTGTTCACGCTGACCGGCAAGCGCCAACGCCAACTGCCCTTCGTGATGGCTTGATGGTGTGATGGCAGCCAGCCGCCGAAGGGGAGGTGCAGCCGCACCGCGCATCCCCCGAATGCGGCTGGCGTTCGCTGTCCGCTGCGCAGTTTGTTGTAATCGCACCAGTGTTTGCAGGGCCGTGGCTCCACCCTATTGCGTTTGCGCGGCGAGCCGCGTAGAACGGGGAAAACTGCGCGGGAAAAACCGCGCGGAAGAAAACTACGTCAGCACCGCCCGGCCGCCGCCTGTCGCGGACCGGAGGCGTGCCCGGAGACCGAGGTGTGACCATGGAGACCCAGGAAAGTACGCTGACCCTTGCGCTGATGACCGAGCCCGCGCGGATCCGGATCTGCCGTGCGCTGCTGGATGCCGGCGAGGCGGGCCTGCCGGCCACTGACCTGGCGCAGGTTGCACGGCTGAGCCTGGCGCGCGCCGGCCATGTGTTCCTGGAGCTGGTGCAGGCCGATGTGCTGGCGCTGTCGATCCAGGAGCGCCGCGTTTGCTATGTGCTGAAGGCGCGCCGCGCCGTGACCGAGGCGCTGGGCTATATCGACGCCAGCGGACTGGCCGACTGATCCATGCGGCGTGGCCGCCGCTACTTCCGGACTTCCTTCAGTGCCCGCTCACGCGCGGCCTCCCGGTCCTGCGTGAGCCGGTAGGCTGCGTAGTACTTGTAGATGTTGCGCACATAGGTGGTGGTTTCGATGCCGATCTTCTCGGCCACCACGATCTCGACATTGTTGAACCACTTGTCGGGGTCCAGCCCGCGCGCCGCAGCCTCCTTGCGCATCTTGGCGATATTGCCGGGCCCGGCGTTGTAGCTGGCAAAGGCGAACAACGGCCGGTTGGATTCCGAGAAATGCGCGTCAGGGAAGTACTTCGTCATCAGCCGGTCCATGTACTTGGCGCCAGCGTGGATGTTGGACTCGACCATCTGGATATTGCCCACGTTCAGTTCCTTGCCGGTGGCGGGCATGATCTGCATGATGCCGACGGCGCCCACGCGGCTGCGCGCCTGCTGGTTGAGCTGTGACTCCTGGAAGCCCTGTGCCGCCAGCATCAGCGGGTCGAAGCCATAGTCCTTGCCGTACTTTTCGAAGAAGGCAACGGTCTGCTGGAAGCGCTTGTATTCGGCGTCCTCGGTATTGTTCCTGATCTGCTTGATCCGGCGCATGGATTGCTTGAGCAGGTATTCCGCCACGCCCTGCTTCTTGACGTAGTTGACATAGAAGTCGTCGATCACCTGCCGCAACTGCGGGCTGTCCTTGCGGAAGGCCCAGCCGACATAGCCGCCTTCGCGCACCGCCAGGTCCTGGCGCACCTTGATGTCAGGCAGGATCTGCACCCACATTGCGGCCTTCCAGTCGTCGACCACGACGATCTCCAGCAGGCCCGCATTCACCATCTCGAGCACGTCTTCGTCTTCAAGCGCGTCGGGCAGCAGCACCAGCTGCATTGGCGCCTTGCCGGACTGGCGCAGGCGGTTGTTCAGTGCAGTCAGGCTTTCGTAGTAGCTGCTCGCGCGGCGCACGTGCACGGTCTTGCCCGCCAGGTCGTCCAGGCTTTTCAGCGCCGGCGACTTCGGGCCGGTCACGATCAGCTCGCGCACTGGCTTGCGGTCACGCGGTGCGGCAAAGTCGACCAGCTTCAGCCGTGCCTCGGTCTCGGTCAGGTTGCCTGCGGCGATATCGCCCAGGCCCGCCGCCAGGTCGGGCAGCAGCCGGTCGCGCGTGGTGGGGATGATGAGGACAGTGAGCGGGCGCTTGCCAAGTCGATTGGCGTAGGTCTTGTTCAGGTAGCGCTCGAATTCCCGCACCAGTTCTGCGGTAATTCCGCGCTCGTGGCCTTTGTCGCTGAAGTAGAGGGTGCGGCTGTAAGGCACCAGCACGCGGATGACGCGACTGTTGACCATCACGTCGAAGTCGCCCTTGCGCGGCTTGTTGGCCAGGTTGAGGCCGCGCGGCCTAGAATCGGCCTTGCCGGTTGCGGCTTTCGCCGTGGGGGCAGCAACAGGCGCGGACGCCGGCGCCGGCTTCTGCTGCGCTACGGCAAACGTGCTGCACAGGCTGAGCGCGCCCACCAGGCCGGACAGGAGAAGGCCTGCGAACCAGTGGCGTGGGTGGGCAGCGGGCATGGCGCGGATGGCAAGCCGGGCAGAAAGGCGCGCGACTTGCTCGTATCGAGTCTAGGCGCGATCCCGCCGCTTGCAAGCCGCCAGGGTCCGGGTGCTGCCGAAGGACAAACGGGAGGGGTATGTCCGGCAAAAAGAAGGTGGCCGGTTGATCCCGGCCACCCGTCGTGCAAAGGCCGGCGCTATTGCTTTGGTGCGGCCATTTCCTGCTTGGCCGTTGCATCTGCTGCCTTGTTCTCTACCTTGCGCTCCTGCTTGGCAGCGCCGACTTCTTCCTTGTACTCACCCTTGGCTGCCTTCTTCTTGGCCTTGTACTCGGCGGCGGCCTTCTGGCGTGCCTCGCGGCGTTCCACCAGCGGGTCCTTCGGCGGTTCGACCTGGGTCATGCCCGGCGGCACGCCCTTGCTGCCTGCCGGCGTGGCAGAGGTTGCTGGCATCGCCGGGGTCGCCGGGGTCGCGGGCATGCCCTGGGCAGCAGGGGTTGCCGGCGTGGCCGGGGTGGCGGGGGTGGCGCTTGTCTGGGCAATCGCAGCAGCGCAGCTGAGGCCAGCCAGGCCTGCGGCAATCACGCTGGCGATTCGGGTAAGGCGAGCGGGCTGTTTCGTATCCATGGAATACCTCCAGAGTCGCTGTCTGAGGCGCCGGCAACGGAAGCGCTCGGCGCGGCGTACGCCGTACATCCGGCCAAGACGGGCGCGCGGCGACAAGCCCAGTCTAGGCAGCGGCACCACGTTGCGCTGTCAGGCACACGCCCGAATGGGTGCCGGGATTATTCCTACAGGCGGGTCGTTGCCGGCCGGGAGCCCATGCCGCGCAAGGCATCGATAGCCCCTCGGGAAAACCCGCATCACCCCCGCGTCTTGAAATGCCCCTACCCCGTCCCTATAATTAGCACTCGTCAGGGGTGAGTGCTAACAGCCTCCTGCGACACCTGAACATTTCTGACGGCCGTCGCCTCGGTAGCCGGCCGATTTGTGATCAAAAACTCACTTTGTATCTAGGAGTCCGTATGAATCTGCGTCCTTTGCACGACCGCGTGATCGTGAAGCGTCTGGACAACGAAACCAAGACCGCGTCCGGTATCGTGATTCCCGACAACGCTGCCGAGAAGCCCGATCAAGGCGAAGTGCTGGCAATCGGTCCTGGCAAGAAGGATGACAAGGGCAACAACATCGCCCTCGACGTCAAGGTCGGTGACCGCGTGCTGTTCGGCAAGTACGCCGGCCAGGCCGTGAAGGTGGAAGGCCAGGAACTGCTGGTCATGCGCGAAGAAGACATCATGGCCGTGGTGAACAAGTAATTCACCAACCGACCGCCACCCCGTACAGATTTCAGGAGATTCAAGAATGGCAGCTAAAGACGTAGTGTTCGGCGACGCCGCACGTGCCAAGATGGTCGAAGGCGTGAACATCCTCGCCAACGCAGTCAAGGTGACCCTGGGCCCGAAGGGCCGCAACGTGGTGCTGGAGCGCAGCTTCGGCGGCCCGACCGTGACCAAGGACGGCGTGTCCGTGGCCAAGGAAATCGAGCTGAAGGACAAGCTGCAGAACATGGGCGCCCAGATGGTCAAGGAAGTGGCTTCCAAGACCAGCGACAACGCCGGTGACGGTACCACCACCGCAACCGTGCTGGCCCAGTCGATCGTGCGCGAAGGCATGAAGTTCGTTGCCGCCGGCATGAACCCGATGGACCTGAAGCGCGGCATCGACAAGGCTGTTGCCGCCGCCGTGGAAGAGCTGAAGAAGGTCAGCAAGCCCACCACCACCAGCAAGGAAATCGCCCAGGTTGGCGCGATCTCGGCCAACAGCGACACCTCCATCGGCGAGCGCATCGCCGAAGCCATGGACAAGGTCGGCAAGGAAGGCGTGATCACGGTTGAAGACGGCAAGTCGCTGGCCGACGAGCTGGAAGTCGTGGAAGGCATGCAGTTCGACCGCGGCTACCTGTCGCCGTACTTCATCAACAACCCGGAAAAGCAGGTTGTCCAGCTGGACAGCCCGTTCGTGCTGCTGTTCGACAAGAAGATCAGCAACATCCGCGACCTGCTGCCGGTGCTGGAGCAAGTGGCCAAGGCCGGCCGCCCGCTGCTGATCGTCGCTGAAGACGTCGAGGGCGAAGCCCTGGCGACCCTGGTGGTCAACAACATCCGTGGCATCCTGAAGACCGCCGCCGTCAAGGCCCCGGGCTTCGGCGACCGCCGCAAGGCCATGCTGGAAGACATCGCCATCCTGACCGGCGGCACCGTCATCGCTGAAGAAATCGGCCTGACGCTGGAAAAGGCTGGCCTGAACGACCTGGGCCAGGCCAAGCGCATCGAGATCGGCAAGGAAAACACCATCATCATCGACGGCGCCGGCGACGCAGCTGCGATCGAAGGCCGCGTCAAGCAAATCCGCGCCCAGATCGAAGAAGCGACCTCGGACTACGACCGTGAGAAGCTGCAAGAGCGCGTGGCCAAGCTGGCCGGCGGTGTTGCCGTGATCAAGGTTGGCGCTGCCACCGAAGTCGAAATGAAGGAAAAGAAGGCCCGCGTGGAAGACGCCCTGCACGCCACCCGCGCTGCGGTGGAAGAAGGCATCGTCCCCGGCGGTGGTGTGGCCCTGCTGCGTGCCCGCGCTGCGATCTCGGCACTGACCGGCGAAAACGCCGACCAGAACGCCGGTATCAAGATCGTGCTGCGCGCCATGGAAGAGCCGCTGCGCCAGATCGTGCTGAACGCCGGTGAAGAAGCTTCGGTGGTCGTTGCCAAGGTTATCGAAGGCAAGGGCAACTACGGCTACAACGCCGCTTCGGGCGAGTACGGCGACCTGGTGGAAATGGGCGTGCTGGACCCGACCAAGGTCACCCGCACCGCACTGCAGAACGCCGCTTCGGTGGCTTCGCTGATGCTGACCACCGACTGCGCAGTTGCCGAATCGCCGAAGGAAGAGTCGGCTCCGGCAATGCCGGGCGGCATGGGCGGCATGGGCGGCATGGAAGGCATGATGTAATTCATCGCCGACCGACTGCCCTCAAGGGCAGGCTGTCTTGGAAAACCCCCGCGGGCGCGAGCCCGCGGGGGTTTTTGTTTGGGGCGCGGCAGCAGGCTCTCGCTGGGGCGGCCGGGTCAGATCTCGACCACGCAGCACCAGTCGAAGCTGGTGCGGGTATGGCCGTGGATCGACTAGTCCACAACCAGCAAGGAAACCGCTCGCGAGAGCGCTTGCTTTGGTGCCGGACTCACGGAGAGCGTCCTCTGCCTGTCGCTCAATTCGTGGCCGAGGTATGAGTCAAAACTGAAACGCACGTCTGTGCAGCAGGCAGGCCTTCCCCTTGCTTGCAGAACCGAGCAGCCAAGGTAAGCGGGTTTCTGAGCCCGGTAAGTGATCTTGATCGCACCATAGAGGTGAAGCATGCCGATTTGCATCGGCAGTGGGCCGGAAGCCGGACTCGCTGGTCGGGGGCTTCAATATCCTGGCGAGTTGTCCAGCGTACCCTCTTCAGGCTGTATCCCTACCTACTGATTCCGCCATTGGGCCGATACCAATTGCCGTTGGCATGACCAAGAATGCATGTACGAAGCTAGGTATCGGGATGTTCCAGGCGTAGCCAGCCGGACGCCTAAGGGTGTGGGTGGCAGCCGTGGGCCTCGGCAATGACAGCGGGCCTGTGAGGCTTCTCCCGTTATCCACGCAAGCTGGGTGCTTATGTCTCTTATCCAAGGGCGACACATATGTCCAGGTATAGCAAAGGGAAGGAAAAAGGGGTCATTCTCCCGATTGTGGGCCTGACCCTGGCCGTGTTGCTGGGCATGGCCGGTCTGGTCATCGACCTGGGAGGCATGTTTGTTGCGAAGACCGAGCTACAGTCGGCAGTCGATAGCTGTGCGCTGGCCGCGGCGCAGGAACTCGACGGCGCTGCAGACGCCCTGACACGGGCTACGAGCGCTGGGCTGACCGCTGGGAACGCCAACAAGGTCAGGTACCAGAAGAGCTCGGCGGCCCTCGTCGACACTGACGTCACCTTTAGCGATACGCTCAACGGATCCTACAGTTCGACCTTCACGCCTGTCGCCAACGCGCGCTACGTGAAATGCGGTCATCTTACGAGTGGGATTTCGGCCTACCTGATCCAGCTGGTCGGAGGCCCCTCCAGCAATGCTGTTGCTGCCGTTGGTGTTGCCACCCGCACTCATGCGCAGAGCACCTGCCCCATCCCTGTTGGCTTGCTTCCCAAATCGGGGGCTAGCGCCCCTGACTATGGATTTGCGATTGGTGAATGGGTAACTGTGCTTTACGACGGCACCAAGACGGCTGCTCCCGGGGAAATGGGCTGGTACAACCTCGATGGATCCACCAACGCCAACGAGACAAAACAAGAAATGGCCGTTGGGTACTGCAACTCCAAGGTCAACGATACGCTCCGGACCCCTGGGGCGAAGGTCGCCGTGGATGACCAGTGGAACAGCCGCTTTGGCATCTACAAGAACAACGGGGACAAGTCGCTCATGCGGCCGGACTTTACGGGGTACGCCTACACAACCACGAACTGGCCGAATGGCAAGCAGGCATATTCCGGTTCATCAGGTGGCACTGACCCGACTGCGACCAATTTCAAGAGCAAGCGGCTGACGTTCGCAAGCTACGCGGATACGGGCACAGATGTCCAGGTCGGCGACACGATCACCAACCTGAACATGAAAGGCGGCTACAAGGATCTGGCCGTGCCAGGCGGCAATGGCGATCATGCAAAGCTGGGAATGAGTCGCCGCCTTGTGATCGTGCCAGTGGTGTCGACGGCTTCGAAAGTCCTGGATTTCGCTTGCATGCTCATGCTGCAGCCGATCAGCGGACCTACTGAATCGGTTCAGTTCGAATACCTGGGTAATGCGGCGACGATCAGTAGCCCGTGCACGACCAACGGCCTTGCCGGCGGCAATTTCGGCCCCATGATCCCGGCGCTTGTCCAGTAGGGGATATCGATGAAAAGGCGACAAAAAGGTGTGGCGCTCGTTGAGCTCGCCATCACGATTTCCTTACTGCTGGCGATCTGCTTCGCCGTCACTGAGTTCGGCCGGGCAATCTACACGTACAACACACTGGCCAAATCAGTCCGTGATGCGACCCGCTACCTGAGTACGCAGGCGGCGGGCAACGCGGCTGCGCACGCTATGGCGAAGCAACTGGTCGTGTACGGTACGCCGGTGGCTACCGACGGTCAGTCGACCCTGGCGCCTGGCCTGAAAACCAGCATGGTAACCGTCTGCGACGCCGCGGATCCGGCATGCACTTCCAATATGGGCCAGGGCGCCAGTCCTGCAATCAATACGGTGACGGTCCGGATTTCCGGCTATACGTTCACGCCTATCCTGGACCTGCTCGGATTTACGCGGTTTTATACCGGCGGCAGCGCTTCACTTACGTCGATTCCTTTCAGTGATATCTCAGCTACGATGAGGCAGGCTTATGAATAGGCGTCAGCGAGGTGCGACAGCGGTGGAGTTTGCCATTGCGGCAGTGCTCTTCTTTGCGTTACTGCTTGGCATACTGGAGTTCGGACGGGTGCTGTATACGTGGAACGCCGTCGCAGAAGCCACCCGGTGGGGAGCGAGGCAAGCGGTAGTCTGCGGCAGAGGATCGCCGTCAGTGCTCAACCGCATGCAGGAAATTCTGCCAAGCCTCAAGTCTGCCAATGTCTCGGTCAACTGGTACGACGCAAACGGACTGAGCGCCAGTTGCGACAGCGCCTCCTGCACGGGAGTCGCTGTCAGCGTGACGGGATTGGCCGTTTCCTCGGTCTCTCCGGCGGCCTGGGTCGGATTTTCCAGCCTGGCTGTACCCGGATTCCTGACTTACCTTCCCAGGGAAATCATGGGACAGGACGCGGGCAGTAGCGCTATCTGCGACAGCTGAAAACCTGGTCCTGAAAACCCCCGCCGGTGCGAGTCCGCGGGGGTTTTTCTTTTGTGGCCCCGGCGGCTGGTCGGAATTCGACCGTGGCCTACAGCAGCACCTGCGCTGCGGCTCCATCAGCGAGCGATAAGATGATGGCACCGCTTCAGACCTCCACCACGCAGCACCAGTCGAAGCGCTTGTTTTCCAGCTCGCCGGTGCGGCGGCTGACGTAGCCGCGCGGGTTGCAGACCACGCGCGAATCGTCGATGCAGTAGTCGAAGCTGGTGTGGGTATGGCCATGGATCCACAGGTCCGCCTGCGCCACCAGGTCGGGCCGGCGCGACAGGAAGCCGCCGGAGACCAGGTCGTGCGAGTAGCGCGGGTCCAGGCTGCCAAGGTCTGGACCGTGGTGCGTGACCACCACGGTCTTGCCATCGTAGGGTTGCGCCAGCTGCGCCGCCAGCCAGGCCGATGCGGCCTGGTGGCGTGCCAGCGCGTCCAGGGGCGTGAAATGGCGCGGACGGCCGTCGTCGCCGTGGAGTTCGATCAGCCGGTGGTCCAGCATCACCGCCGCGCAAGCCTGCATCGCGTCTTCGCGCCGGTCGGTGCCGAACAGCGTGTAATCCGTCCACCAGGTGGTACCGATGATGCGTACGCGTCCGTGTGCGCCATTGAATTCGGCCACGGCGCCATTGAGCACCTGTATGCCGGGGTGCGCCTCGGTGGCTTCGGCCATCAGGCGATCCACGGTATCGAAGTTGCTTTCGTAGTACTCGTGGTTGCCCGGCACATAGATCACCGGCTGGCTGAAGGTGCGCGCGGCCCAGTCAATGCCATCGCGCCCGTTGGCGATGTCGCCGGCCAGCACCACGATGTCGGCATCGCAGGCGGGCACGGCCTGTGGCATGTTGTGCTCGATGTGGAGGTCGCTCAGGATGCGTAGCTTCATGGGGACTCCGGAAGGCGCATGGGGCTTGCTGCATGGGCCGCTACGGCGGCAGGCGGTTGCCTGCATTCTTAATAAGCCAGCCTGTCTGGTCAAGTCCTGCGGATCCGGCCGAAAAGCAAAAAAGCCCGGAACCAGGTCCGGGCAAGTGACTGTCTAGCCGGCATTGCACCGGGAGACAGCCGGGGGAAACGATCGCGGTTTCCCGGATGTATTACCCTCCCTGTCCGGCCATGGTCGGCAGGAGGACGCGATAAATCTGGATAAAGGCTGGCCCGAGCAGCACCAGCAGCAGCGACGGGAAGATGGTGAAGATCAGCGGGAACAACAGCTTGAGCGCGATCTTGGCGGCTTGCTCCTCGGCTCGCATGCGGCGTTTGGTGCGCAGCATGTCGGACAGCACGCGCAGGGACTCGCCCAGGCTGGTGCCGAACCGGTCGGCCTGGATCAGCATGGAGGCGAACTTGTCGACGTCTTCCACGCCGGTGCGCAGCGACAGGTTCGACAGTGCCTTTTCCTTGGAGAAACCTGAGCGCAACTCCAGCAGCATCAGCTGGAGCTCATCGGCCAGCACCGGGCAGCGCAGCGCCAGCTCGTCGGCCACGCGCATCAGCGCCGCATCAAGCCCGAGGCCTGCCTCCACGCAGACGGTCAGCAGGTCGATGACATCAGGGAACTCTTCGAACACTGTGCGCTGGCGTTGCGACAGCTTGCGCGCCAGCACGACATTCGGCAGGTAGTAGCCGATGGCGCCCAGCACCGCGAGCAGCGAGAACATCATGTACTGGTCCTGGAACCCCGGACGCCCGCCTACTGCCACCAGCCCGATCATCGGCAGCGTGACGGCCAGCACCGTCTTGGCGCCAAAGTACAGCGGCGCGGCGCTGGCGTTGCGCCATCCGGCGTTCATGAAGCGCACGCGCAGCTGCGAGTTATCCCAGCCTTCCTTGGGTAGCGACAGCCGCGATACGGGGTGCGCCCATTGCACGAGCTTCTCGATCAGCGCCTGCTGCCTGCCCGGGTCCACGCCGGGTTGCCCCGCCTGGCCTGCGAGCTGCTCCGCCCGGCCGCGCATGCGGTTCGGCGAGAACACATAGAGCACGCCGAACACCGCGCCGAACGCCGCCACAAAAATCAGCGCCAGCACGACAAACTGGCCTGCCTGAAACCCCTGGATAATGCCTTGCATGATGGACTCCCGTCAGGATGGCTGTCCAAGCCCTGCGTGTTGAGACCCTGCGTTTCTTCTGTCCTGGCTTTGGGGCCTCATACGTGGATGCGGATGATCTTGCGCATCCACAGCACGCCAAAGACCATCGACACCAGCGCGCCGCCGACCATCTTCAAGCCAATCGGGTCTTTCCACAGCACCTCCATGAAGCCCGGATTGACCACCATGACCATCCCCGCGGTGCAGAAAGGCAGCAGGCCCAGCACCCACGCGGACATCTTGCCTTCCGCCGACAGCACGCGGATCTTGTCATACAGCTTCAGGCGCTCGCGTACCATGGTGCCGATGGTGTCGAGGATCTCCGCCAGGTTGCCGCCGCTTTCGCGCTGGATCAGCACCGCGATCACGAAGTAGCGCAGGTCGCCCACCGGCACGCGAATGGCGAGGTTGGTCATGGCCTCGTCCAGCGCCACGCCGTAGTTGATTTCCTCGAAGGTGGTGCGGAACTCCGGCCCGATCGGTGCCTTCATTTCCTGCCCGACCATACCGAGCGCCCCGCTGAACGAGTGGCCGGCGCGCAGCGCGCGGCTGATCATATCGACGGCATCCGGCAGTTGCGCCTCCATCTGCTTGAGCCGCTTGCCGCGCAGGCGTACCACATGCAGCACCGGCAAGAGCGCGGCCAGCGCCGCGCCGCCCAGCATCAGCGGCACCGGCACCGGCACCAGCGGGATCAGCGCGACCGTGCACAGCGATACCATCGCGCAGTAACCCAGCAGCTGCCCTACCGACCAGCTGCTGCCGGACTGTTCCAGCCAGCGGTCCAGCGCGCCGATGCGGGGCACGCTCATCAGCCAGCGCTGCATGCGTGGCGATCCGGCCAGCAGCCGCTTCTTCAGGATCGATAGCTGCTCAGCGCTGACGTGTCCACCCGCGGACAGTGCCCGGAGCCGTGCCTCGATGCGCCTTGCCGCCGGGCCGTGGGTGCTGTTCCACCACAGGTAGATGCCCTCGACACAGAGCACCACGGCCGCGAACAGCAGGATGCCGAAGGCATAGAAGATCATGCTCATGTGCGTCTCCCCGGGGGTTTCTGTCGTGTTGGTCTTGTTGGTCCGGTGCCGGAATCAGACTTCGTAGCGCTTCGCCGGGTCATAAGTCTCGTCCGGCAGCCCCACCCCGAACACGCGCAGCCGCTCGGCAAACTTGGGATATACGCCGGTGGCGCGGAAGTGCCCGCGCACCGTGCCGTCCTTGTCCACGCCGGTGCGCTGGAACGTAAAGATCTCCTGCATGTTGATGATGTCGCCCTCCATGCCGGTGATCTCCTGAATGCTGATGATCTTGCGCCGCCCGTCGGTCATGCGCGCCGCCTGCACGATCACCGTGATGGCCGACGCGATCTGCTGGCGCATCGCCTTGGCGGGCATGGTCAGGCCGGCCATGCTGACCATGTTCTCGAGGCGCGTTAGCGCATCGCGCGGCGTGTTGGCGTGGATGGTGGTGAGCGAGCCCTCGTGGCCGGTGTTCATCGCGTTGAGCATGTCCAGCGCCTCGCCGCCGCGCACTTCGCCCAGGATGATGCGATCCGGGCGCATCCGCAGGGCATTGCGCACCAGCGCGCGCTGCGTGATCTCGCCCTTGCCTTCAATATTGGGCGGGCGCGTTTCCAGCCGTAATACATGGGGCTGGCGAAGCTGCAGTTCGGCCGCGTCTTCGATAGTGACCACGCGTTCGTCCTCGGGGATAAAACCCGACAGGATGTTAAGCAGCGTGGTCTTGCCGCTGCCGGTGCCGCCCGACACCAGCACGTTGACCTTGGCCTGCGACAGCGCTTGCAGCATCTGCGCCATCGGCGGCGTCAGGCTGCGCAGCTCGACCAGGTCGGACACTTGCAGCGGATTCACGGAGAAGCGCCGGATCGACAGCAGCGGCCCGTCGATTGCAGAGGGCGGGATAATGGCATTGACGCGCGAGCCGTCCGGCAGGCGCGCGTCCACCATCGGGCTCGTCTCGTCAATGCGGCGACCCACGCGCGACACGATCTTCTCGATCACCTTCATCAGGTGCGCGTCGTCGTAGAACAGCACGTCGGTCAGTTCCAGCTTACCGCGTCGTTCCACATAAGTCTGGCGCGCCGTGTTGACCAGGATGTCCGACACCGTGGGATCCTTCAGCAGCGGCTCCAGAGGACCGAAGCCAAACATCTCGTCATAGATCTCCACCGTCAGCTGGCGGCGTTCGCTGTCGTTGAGCAGCACCTTCTGCTCGTCGATGATCAGGTTGACCAGCGTTGCGATCTCCTGCTTTACCTGCTCCTGCGGATAGCGCGCCAGCCGCTCAAGCTCTACTCGGTCCAGCACGGTTTCATGCACATCGCGCTTGAGGGTGTGATAGCCCGGCGAGGCCGGCCCCGCGGATGCAGAAAACTGGATCGCGGCGTGGCCGTTGGCGATGAGTGCGGGGCCGGCACCAGCCAGCTGTTCGCGGATTGACATGTTGGGCTCCTTTAAGTCGGAATCTGTTGACCGGACCATGCCGGCTGCAATCAGGTACTCTTCGCACGCAGCATCAGCCGGCGCAGCGGGGATACGGGTTCAGGGCAGCTACGGCGTTCGAGTTCCGGCGTGGCCAACAGCTGCGTGGACAGGGACTGCAGCGCACGTGCAATGGCGCTACGCCGGCTCAGCTTGGCAACAGGCTCGCCATGGCTCACGGCTTCTTCCACTGCCGAGGGATCGTCGGGCAGGGAAATCGCCGCCTTCATGCCGAAGATTTCCTCCATCGTCGCGCGCGGTAGTTCGTTCTTGCGGCCAGTGCGGTTCAGCACAAGCTGAATCTTGTCCGCCGGGTAGTGCAGCGCGCGCAAGATGTCGACCAGGCGGCGGCCGGGACGCCCGAAGGCGACCGTGGGCTCGGCCACCACGCAGATGCGGTCGCTCTGGTCCAGCACGCTGATCGACAAGGGATCGATGCTCTGGCCGATGTCGAAGACGACGAAGTCGTAGTTGGGCTGCATCACGGCGAGGATCCACTCCAGCTTGTCCTTCTGGATCTGCGTAGCCTTGACAGGATCCGTGGCCCCGGCGAGCAGGTCGAAGCCTTTGTCCACGTGGACCAGGCAGGCATCAAGGAAGGAGGCGTCCATGCGATCTATCTGAGCGCAGATGTCGGGCAGCGTCGAGGGCGGGGTTTTGTCGCTGACGATATGGGTGAGGTCGCCGAAGTGCCGGTTCAGATCCACCACCAGCACCCGCTTACCTTGATGCCTGGCCAGCGCGTCGGCGAGGTTGGCCGCCACGAAGCTGGTGCCTGCGCCACCCTTGCAGGAGATCACGGAAATCACTTGCGCGATCTCGTGGACGCGCGGCACGTGGGTCGCTTCCACGCGCTTGAGCGCCTCAGACAGCTGGCCCTTGTCCAGCGGCCACGACAACACGTCGCGGATGCCGGCGCGCATGGCCTTGATCAGTACGTCGGTGCCCGGTGCCTGCGTGATCAGGATGCATGGCAGATCGGGATGCTGCTGGCGCAGGGTTTCGATGGCCTGAATCTGGGCAGGTCCGATGGCGGGCAGCTCCAGGACCAGCAGATCGGCCATGCGCAGGCGATTGGCATGGAACGGGAAGCGAGCCAGGCCCTCCTGCAGCAACATGGCCTGGAAGTTCCCGACCACGACGCTGAGCCGGTTGATCTCTGCCAGGCGGTCGGCGTCTTCGGATGCGATCAGGATCTTCAGCATGGTGTCATCTCCATTCTTCGGTCATCTTCGAACCTCACTCCATGAGCACTGAGCTCAGCGCGAGCCGCCGCCGCCCATGCCCACGCCGCCATATCCGCCCGCGCCGAAGTCGATAGTCATGGCGGGCGTGCCGCTTTGCTGGCCCTTTGACAGCGAACGGTCGAAGTTCTTCATCGCCGCCACGGCCGTCTTGCCGTCAGTGCCGGTGACGGTCGGCAGCCCGGCGGGTGCATCAGGATTGATGATCTGCATCTGCGTGACGGTGGCCAGCGCCACGCCGCGCTGGCCGTCCCACACCGGCGTCGAGGTCATGCAGGCCGACAGCCCCAGGCAGGCCAGGCTGCCGAGCACCAGGACGGCAGCGCCGCGCGAAAGCTTCAGTGTCTTGTTCATGATCGTTCTCCGATTCTGCTGGTGGCGCGGCGGATCAGTTGCCGCCCGAGGCGGTGCGGCCGGCCGTAGCCGCTGCCCTGGCCTGGGCCAGGCGGGCGGCGGTGGCTTCGATGCGGGCGATGCGCGCGGTGGTGTCCTCTACAGACGGCGCGGCCGTCGTGTTGCGGGCGGGCGCCGGGGCTGGCAGGGCAGGGCGCGTGCTTGCGGCGGCAACTGGTTCCTGTGCGGGCGGCGCGGGCTCATCCAGCGGTTTGCCATTCGGCACGACCGAGACCGAGGTGCCGGGCGCGCCTTCGCTGCGCGGTGCCGTGGGCGGCGTGGCGGGCGCTGCGGCCGGTGCGGCGGGCTGCGACGGTGCCGGCGCGGGTTGCGGCGGACGCTTGCCGCTGCCTTCCATATTGCCCATGAAGTACAGCGACAGCGGGTTGGGCGTGGAGAAGCTGTCGGTCGGCAGCGGGTAGTTGTTGGTCTGCATCGGCTGGACCAGGCGCGGCGTGATGATGAACACCAGCTCGGTCAGGTCCTGCTGGTACTGCGTGCTGCGGAACAGTGTACCCAGGACCGGCACCTCGCCGGCACCCGGCACCGCCTTGAGCGAGCCGCGCGCGCTGTCAGTCAGCAGGCCGCCGATGGCAAAGCTCTCGCCGTCGCGCATCTGCACAGTGGTGGAGGCGCGCCGCGTGGTGATCACCGGCAGCACGGTCTGGCCGGTCAGGCTGCTGCCGCGTACGGTGGCGCCTGTGGGCGACAGCTCCGACACTTCGGGCGACACCTTCAGGTGGATGCGGCCGTTCGCCAGCACGGTAGGCGTGAACTTCAGTCCGACGCCGAATTCTTCTTCCTGCAGCGTGATGGTCGCGTTGCCGCCGATCGCATTGCTCTGCGCCACCGGGATGTAGATCTTGCCGCCGGCGAGGAAGCTGGCCTCCTGGCCGCTGATGGTGACAAGGTTAGGCTCGGCCAGGATCTTGACTAGGCTGTCATTCTTCTGCGCGTCCAGAGCGATGTCGAATGGCCGGTTGTTGGCCTTGCTGGCGAAGATCGCAGTCGAGGCGCCGGTCAGCAGTGACGTCACCAGCCCGCCGCTCCAGGAGCCAAAGCCGCCCTGCAGGTTCACCGTCGAGCCGAGTTGGTTCAGCAGCGTCTTGGAAACTTCGGCCACCTTGACTTCCAGCATCACTTGCTGCGGGCTGTCGACCGACAGCATATTGAGCACGCCGCCTTTTTTGTTGCCGTTGCCGTTCCCATTCTTGCTGCCGTCGCCCTGCGCAGCGTTGGCATACGCCTGGGCGATGTCCATGGCCTGCTGCGCGGACTGCGCGTTGGTGACGCTGCCGGTCAGCACCAGGTTGTCGGCGGCCGTCATCACGCGGATGCCGGGTTCGCCCGGCAGCAGTTGGCCGAGCGAAGTCTGCAGTCCGCCGGCATCGGCATTGACCACCACGTTGATGATGCTGCAGCTGCCGCTGCGGCCTTGGACGATCATGTTGGTGGTGCCCACGCTGCGGCCCAGCACATAGAGGGTCTGCGGCGACACCATCGTGGCCTGGACCACGTTGGGGTTTCCCAGGGTGCGGTTGCGCACCGGCTCCTGCAGCGTGATCAGCTGCGACTTGCCGACCGGCACCATCACGCTTGACTCGCTGCGGATCGCACCAGTGCAATTGGGGCCGCGCGCCTCCGCGGACGGCGCGGGCGGGGCCGAGGTGGCCGCAATGGCCCCGCCAGGCGTCATGCTGATGGTCATCTGCATCGGACCCTGGGGTGCCTTGGCGGCGGGCGCGGTCGCCTTGGTCAGGTTGCCGGCCTCGATGGCAGCCTGTGCCGCGGCGGCCAGCGGCGTGCAGAGGATGGCGGCCAGCACCAGGATGCGGGTGCCGCCTGCAGCTTCGGATCGTTTCTGGTTCATTTTGAATCTCCCCCCGGAGAGGCTGTTGCAGCTCAGAATTTGTTGGATGGCTGGTGGTACGCGCTCAGAAGCACTCGATGCCGCCTTGCATGCCCGCCAGCACGCCGATGCAATTGCCGGAGCGTGCTGGCGCAGCAACCGTGCGGGTCTTCACCACAGTGCGCGTCGCCGTCTGGGTGACGACTTTGACGGGTGCTTCGGGCGCCTTGCCCAGAAGAGTCCCCTTGGTTGCGCCGCCCGTGTTGATGTCGGCCACATCCATCTGGTTGCGCAGCACCAGCGACAGTGTGCCGACGCTGCGGGCCACGTCCAGCTTCTCGGCCTGCTCTGGCGTGACTTCCAGCGTCACCGCATTGACTACCTTAGGCTGGGTGTCGTCGCGGCTGACCTGCTGCGCTACCGCCAGCACCAGGATCTTCTCGAGCACGATCTTCGAGATGCTGCTGTTCTGCGTGGTCTTCGCTTCCTCGTTGGTATTGACGATCACGTCGACGTGGTTGCCCGGCAGCGCAAAGCCGGCCACACCCACCACATCGTTGACGCGGACCGTGATGGCGCGCTTGCCGTCATTGATCACCGCCGAGAGGCCACCCTTGGTGCCGACAGGCGCCAGCTTGGCATCCAGGACGGGCTCGCCGCGCTGTAGGCTGGTGCGCACCACGCGCCCCTCCAGCACCTTGAGGTCTTCGAACGCACCGGGCGGCACGCTACCCGCCGGCCAGCTGACCAGCCGCAACTGGCTGCCATTGAGCGGCTGCCCGAGATTGAGGTCGTTGGCGGCAACCACCACCTGCCTGACCGAACTGGATGACTGCTGGACCAGCCATCGCGACGCCGACACCACTGCCGCCACGCCGGCGACCAGGGCAATCAGCAGCATCAGGATTGCACGTGTGTTCTTCATGATGACTCTCCCCTACAGTTGTCCGAGTATTCGGTGGTGCAGTTCAGCTTGCGGCGCGGTGATCGTCCGACCATCGATGGCCGGCGCCAGGTGGCGGCATGGCGTCGGCCGAGGTACGCAGTCCGTAGTAGCTCTGCCAGGCAGCCACCAGGCCGGCCTCTGTGACCTGCGCGGCTTGCCCGTGATAGCGCACGCCTGAATCCACCAGGCGCAGCAGGTCGCGCGGAATGCAGGCCAGCAGTGGCGTATCGCTGGAGTAGTGCAGGCTGTCGACCAGGAAATCGAACATCGCATCCGTGCTGGCCAGCCCGAAGTCAGCGGCGGTGCGCTGGTAGACTTCGCGGTAGTCGTCCACCGACAGCGGGCCCACGTAGAGCTTGCTGCCGAGGCGGCGCAGGAAGGCGTCGTCGCTCAACTCCGACGGTTCGAGATTGGTCGAGAACACGGGCCAGACATCGAACGGCACCGAGAAGCGCACGCCGGTTTGCAGCGTGAACATGTCAATGCTGCGATCCAGCGGCACGATCCAGCGGTTCAGCAGGTCGCTGACACCAACCATCTGGCGGCCCAGGTCATCGATGATGTAGATGCCGTTGTTGGCCTTCATGTGCGGAGGCGCCTGGTAAAAGCCGGACGTGCGGTCATAGCGCAGGTCCAGCATGGACAGCGTCAGTTCGCCGCCCGACAGCACCACCGGGCGATGGCACAGGACCCAGCGGCGGTCCAGCGAGCGGCGCGCCAGTGAGGCTTGGCTGTCGTCGAACGGCACATGAACCAGCGGGTCGAACACCTGGATGATCTCGCCGGCCACGGTGATGGCGTGCGGCACCGGCACCGCGCCGGGCAGCAGCGTGCCTAGTCGTTGTGCCAGGTAGGTCTTGCCGCTGCCGGCCGGGCCGTAGATCATCAGCGCGCAGCAGGTGTTCAGTGCCATGCCGATAGCGTCCAGCAGATGGACCGGGATCACCAAGTCATGGAAGGCCGCGGTGACGTCCGCCTTGGTCACGGAAGCGTGGTTGACCGAGTGGCGCTTGACGGCATCGAGGTATGCATCCAGCGTAACCGGCGCCGTGCCGACATAGCTGCAGCGCGCCGACGCTTCCGCCGCGCGGGTATAGCCGGCGTCGGTAAGCCGGAAGCGCACATCGAGGTCGCTGGCGCCGCGGTGCGCGATTTCAAGCAGGCGCTCGCGCACGGCCACGGCGGCAATTTCATTGACCACCAGGGCCGGCAGCTTGAGCGTGTCGGTCAGTACCGCCAGCGTGACGGTGCGGTGCTGGTAGGCAGCCTTCATCAGCAAGCCAAGCAACTGCGCGATCTCCAGGCCGGTATCGGCAATCGTGCGCGGCAGCACGTGCCAGGGCGGCAGCGGCAGCGTGCCATGCTCGGCATGGGCATTCCTGCCGGTCGCGACGGGCTCGAGGAGCCGTGGTGCTGCGTGACCTGTGTCGTGATGCTCGTTCATTGCCGTCCCCTGTTCGCTGCTCAGTGTGTTCTCGTTCCTGAAGGCGCCTGCGACTGGCCGGCGCGTTGTGTCGTCTGTGTCATGTGCCGGCAAAGAGCATGGTCAGCGTCCCGGCGGCAATCGCTACGCCGTAGGGTATGGAGCCGGCGGAAGCCCCAGCTTGAGGTTGCACCGGCCGGGCACCAGGCACCAGGGTGGCGATCAGCATGTGGCCCACGCGGGTGAGCGTCGCCCGTCCTTGTCCTGTAGCGAGCAGCAGTACCAGTGCCCAGACCCCACCAATCACGCAGGTTGCCAACGCGATTTTCAGCACCATGCTTACGCCAAGCCAGGCGCCCACGGCTGCCATCAACTTGATGTCGCCGGCCGCCATGCCGCGCATTAGATAGAAGGGCAGAAACAGCACCAGGCCCACCGTCCAGCCACACAGCCACGCCAGCGACCCGGCAGCGAGGCCGTGAATGGCTGCCAGCACGGGCAGTGCGGTGATCCAGGCGCCGAAGGTGAGCCAGTTGGGAATGCGGCGCCGGTCCAGGTCGATGGCCGCGGCTGTGAGCACGATGCCGATCGTGGCAGGGCCGACGAGGGGGGCGAGGGCAGTGGCGGCTTGCATAGCGATAGTGGCTGGCAGCTTGGGTTGTGTTCAGGGCATGCGCTAGTCGGATGCCTCAAGGCATCTTGGAGGCGATCAACTCATACATGGCTTTCACGGTATCGCTGAGCACGATGGCGGAGCCGATGATCGCCATCGCTATCAGGATGCCGAGTAATGAATACTCGATGGAGGAGACGCCCTGGTCGTCATGCAGAAGATCCTTTGAGATGGCGAGGAGCTCGGGCATTTGGCATCTCCAGTGTTCGTGGGCCGAAAGTGCACCGCAAGACCGGCCGAAGGAGGCCGGTCTTACTTGCATGCCTATCGGCGATTACGGGGCGACAGCCGCGAGTTCGTCGCTAATTGCTGTGAACACGTCAACCAGTTCCGTGCCGACGAGCTTTACCGACGCGATGATGACAACTGCAATGAGCGCAGCAATGAGGCCATATTCAATGGCGGTCACACCGTCTTCATCACGGATGAATTGCTTGAGCATGGTGGTCAGGTTTTGCATGACTAACTCCTTGGGTTGGGAACAAGCACTGCAGGACTACGGAACTACGGATCAGGCAACTCCGGCACCGGATATCAATGCCGGGAAACGCGGCAGCAGGGCGGTGCGCAGATCGCGCATGCGTGGAACGGCCAGCGGCCGGGTCCGCCGCGCACGCCCTGTGGGCTGCGTGCCTGCAACCGGCGTTCGGCGGAGGCGTGCATGCATCGCGCCGCACGTTGTGCATGCCCCATGCGGGCCATGCGGCGAAACGGTGCGCTGGGGCCAATGCGGGCAGTGCCAGCGTGGCAAGCGTTCCGATGCGGTAGCGCGGGTTGGCGGACGGCAGGCATGGTGAAATTCCCCGTATCGTTCTTAGTGCCGGCCAGTTGCTCCGGCATCGCGGCAATTCGATCCTGATGGCGTTGCTGCGTGCCAGGACATAGGCAATCCACGGGCCAGCCCACGAGAAACCGTTCTGCCACAAGGCTTTCCGGGAAGCGGAGCGTGCCCGGATCCGGTCCTGCCGTCTCTGAAGCGGTGTTTTGGCCGCTCTTCGTTGCCGGCTGGAAACGCGCGCCACACAAGCCAATGTGGATGGGGCGACCAATGGATGAGGGCGCGTTGCAACGCCGCGCGCACGGTTGGTCAGGACGAGGCTTTCCTTTCAGCCAAAAGCATGATGTGGCGCGAACGGATGCGTGCCGCGCATACCGCAGACGAAGGAGGCGATTGCAGCCTGCGGCGGCTGGTCTCAATGTGTGGCCGTCTGATGGACGAGGGCGCTGCCTGTCGGGACAGCGTTTCTGGAGCGAAACGTCGAGCGGTTCCCTTGACCCTCCGCCCGAGCCCGGAAGGGCGGACGGATTCGCTGCAATCCTTGTGTACGCGTGGCTCGTCGACAGGTGGAGCCGCGTGATTCAGAGCAGAAACATCGCAAATCGTGCCGATGATTCACGGCGGTCGTGCCTGTGCGGAAGATGCTCGCCGCCTTGCGTTCTGCTAGATGGCGCGATAACACTGAGCGAGGAGAGCATGAGTCCGTGCCGCCGCTGTGCCGGACTTTCCCGCTGATGACAATTTTCCGCGCGTGGCTCGCAGCCAGGCTTCTTGCTGTGCGTGCCGGGGAGGAAACAGAGTATGTCTAACAATGACGCCAGGCTGCTGTCCCTGGTAGTGCCGTGCTACAACGATGGGGCAGCGATGCCTGCATTCTTTGCGCGCGTGCTGCCAATTCTGGAGTTGCTTCCCGCCATGCAGTGCGAGATCGTTTGCGTCAATGACGGCAGTTCGGACGACACGCTGGCCAAGCTTGTCGATGCGGCGCGCTGCGACGCCAGGATACGGGTGCTGGACCTGACACGCAGCTTTGGCAGAGAAGCGGCGCTGACCGCCGGCATCGATGAGGCAATTGGTGACGCGGTGATTCCGATCGATGTCGGCCTTCAGGATCCGCCTGAGCTTATTCCGACGTTGGTTCGTCGGTGGCGCCAAGGCGCTGAGGTTGTACTGGCCCAATGCGAGGGGGGCGGAAACGGCTCGGTCTTGAAGCGACTGGGCCGGATCGCCCGCTACCGGTTGCAGGATTATGTGTCGGCTCAGAAGAGCCCCAGGAGCGTCGGCGAATTTCTATTGCTGGACCGTGCCGTGGTCAATGCGCTGAAACAGCTTCCGGAGCGGCACCGTTTCATGAAGAGTCTGTTTGCATGGGTCGGCTTCAACACGGTGACCGTGCAGTATGAACAGCCTTTGGGCAACGCGGGCCGGACTGGACGTCCAGACTGGGGGCCACGGGTTCGAGCGCTCGAGGGTGTTGCCGGGTTCAGCGCAGTGCCGCTGCGCAGCTGGACGTACCTGGGTATTTGCAGCGCCGTGCTTGCAGGCTGCTACGGCGTATACATCGTTGCCAGCAACCTCATATCTGGCGTGGACGTGCCGGGCTATGCGCCGGTGCTCACGCTGATGCTGTTGGTAGGCGGATTGCAGCTAATCGGCCTGGGGGTAATGGGGGAGTATGTTGTCCGCATCCACGACGAATCGAAGGGGCGCCCGATTTACCTGATCAGGCGACGCTATCAGGCGCGCCGCCCACAGGAGCGCGCGGGGAGGGAGGCCAGAGTCATCTCCCTGGTCGCGAGCAAGCAAAACTAAGGGCCAGTCGGCCAGGAGGTGGTGCGGCTTGCAGCCCTGTTCCAACGGGCGTAGCCACTGATGCGGCCGTAGCCGGCGCACACATGGACGTGAACGCCGGATTTATCGTCTGTCCGCTTGAACGCGCGTACAGATGGCGCCAGACTGGCCGGCCAGCGGCGGCGCGTGGATACGCCTGCCGTGGCGCTGCGCGAGCCCGAAAGTTCGCTGCAAGGTGACATGCCGCTGTCAGCCCTGCACGCAGATCAACCCCAGATCCCCCTTCTTCACCTGCAGCTTGTAATCCCGCATCAGCCTGAATAGCGTCACCCGCGAAATCCCCAGCTCTGCCGCCACGTCGATCAGCCGTTCATGATGCCGCTGCAGCGCCTCGACGATCGCGGTCTGCTCGGCCGCTTCGCGGATGGCCGCGAGCGTGAGCGGGCGGTCGTCGGCTGGGGTGGCCAGCTCCAGGTCGTCGGGCTGGATCACGCCGTCTTCGCACATGGCGGCGGCGTGGCGGATGCGGTTGATCAGCTCGCGCACGTTGCCGGGCCAGTTGTGCTGCTGGATCGCGCGCAGCGCCATCGGCGAGAAGCCGCGGATGCGTGCCGGCGACTGCTTGCGCACGTTGTCCAGCACGTGCTCGGCGATCAGCAGGATGTCGCTGCCGCGTTCGCGCAGCGGTGGCTGGCGCACGCGCAGCACGCACAGCCGGTGGTAGAGGTCGCCGCGGAAGCGTTCGGCGGCGATCGCGGCTTCCAGGTCGACGTGGGTGGCCGAGATGATGCGCACATCGACCTCCACCGATTCGGTGCCGCCCAGCCGCTCGATGCGGCCGGTTTCCAGGAAGCGCAGCAGGCTGGTCTGGCTTTCGATCGGCATGTCGCCGATTTCATCCAGGAACAGGGTGCCGCCCTGTGCCATCTCGATGCGGCCGGGCTTGCGCTTGGTCGCGCCGGTGAAGGCGCCGCGCTCATAGCCGAACAGCTCTGACATCAGCAGCGTGGGCGGGATCGCCGCGCAGTTGACCGCGACGAAGGGGCGCGAGGCCCGCTCCGAGGCGCGGTGGATGGCATGAGCGGCCAGTTCCTTGCCGGTGCCGGACTCGCCGGAGATCAGCACGGGCGTGTCCCAGCGCGACACCTTCTCGATACCGCGGAAGAGCGATTGCATGGCCGGGCAGCTGCCGATCATGCCGTCTGGGCGTGCGGTGCCGGGGCGGGCATGCTGGGCGCCCGGGCGCAGTTGCGCCATGCCGAGCGCGTGGCCGAGCGATTCCGCCAGGCGGGAGTGCTCGACCGGTGCGGTGTAATAGTCGACGAAGTACAGGCCCAGCAGCCGGCGCGCGGATTCGGTCAGGGACTCTTGGCCGGCGATGATGCCGATCCAGCCGATATGCGGCAGCGAGAGCCAGGGCTCGAACGATTCCAGGTCGGCATCGCTGAAGCCGCCTTGCAGGTCGAGCATCGCCGCAAGCGGCTGGTTGCCCGGGGGCAGCGCGTGGAGATCTTGCAGGTTGGAGGCGAAGCTGATCTTCCAGCCACGCTGTGCGAGCATCCTGCAGAGCATGGCGTCGTGGTGCTGCGACAGGTACAGCAGCGGGCGGTTGGTGTACGCGCTCATAGAATTTCCCCGGATCTTTGTTTTTACAAAGCCGGCGGCCTGCTGTCGCGGGTCACTGGCTTCGTTGGCTCTAAGGCTCGCGCCTGCCACAACATGTCAATGCCGCGGCCTGGCGCTCTCCCTAAAAGTTGCTGCCGGCGGCGCTGCGCTGCGCGGGCCGGTGGGCCCGTTTTCGCCGCCGCCGCGACCTCACCTCCCTGGTATCGGTCGCGGCGGCTGCCGCTTCGCATCGCCTGCATGGCAGGCTGTTGCTTCACCCCGTTTCTTGTCCGGATACGCCGGCTCGGCCGATGCGTCCGCTTGTTGTCTGCGTGCTGCCCCGTTTATCCGTGGCATGCCGCATAGTCCAGGTACCACGGGCCGCTTTTCGTCCGCTTGCGGCCCGTGTTCCTGAACGACCTCCGCTAATCTTGTCGACGACCCCTGCAACCTGGCCAGCCGATGCGGGCCAGTTCCTGCCGCGTGGCCCACGCTTACAGCGCCAGTCCGAATCCGCCCTGGGATGCGGGGTCGTCCTGAAACTGATCTTCGGCGAACGCGTGCCAGTGTGTTGCCGCTTCGGTTTCAGACATCCCCCTGTTCCGGGCTTCTGTTCGCGCGGACATATGTGCGACGAACGTGCCAGATATGGCTAATTCTTTGATAACAAAAGGAAAAAGAAATTTCCGGCTGGCTTTGAGCCGCTGCTGGCGATCAATAACGTTCCGCTTTTGATACATCCGGCGGGATTTTTATATTGCGGCGCAGCATTTGGTGGGCGGGCGATGAGACACAGGGATCACAGTGCCGGGCAAATGGGTGCCGGAAAACCTACTTTTCACCGGCAATGCCCATCCGAAGGAGGGAGAGCAAAATTTCAAACGGACAGGCGTCAGGGCTCGAATGCAGCACGCGAATGAAGCTGCCAGGTAGTTTCATTTCCGTTACAACGTTTTGAACTCTGTACCTCGGTAGCCACCCCGGCGTCCCGCGGTTGTCTTCAGCCTTTTGGCGCCGCGCACGCGGTTGCGGGCGCGGTTGGGTGGACGGAATCGACGCGTTGACAAGCGTTTGCACGATGCGGCGCCGGGCTGGCCCGGCCGTATCTCATCTCTTTGGATGGGGCGGGTAGATTTTTCACGGACGCTGGCACGGTGTGCCAACTGGTTGCATTCGTGAAACCCGGACGGCTCTGGCAAGGGCGCGGCACGCGCGTACGGCAAGCCATCGGAAGGCTTGCGGCATCCGCCAAGCCCTTGATTTCACTGGTCTAGACGAAAATGATTCGTATTGCCAACATCTGCGCCTCAAACAATTTCATGCATGAAACCGCTTGGCGGGCGTGTTGCCGTCGGCGCCAGGGTGGACGTGGCCGGCTTCCTGCCGGACCTGTTCCTCCAGCCAGGCATGGAACTGCTGGATGGCCTTCTCGCGCGGATTGCCTTCGCGCCAGGTGACCCAGTAATGGAGGCTGGACGGGATGCGGGTGGGCCCGATCTGCACCAGTTCGCCGCTGGCCAGGTAATCGTGCGCCAGCTGGGCGCGCGCAGTGGCTACGCCGAGCCCGGCGACGGCGGATTGCAGCATCAGGCCGGCATCCTGGAAGATCGGGCCGCGTTCGGGCTCGTCGCCTGGCAGGCCGGCGGCTTCGAGCCAGTCGCGCCAGGGGCGCAGCGCAAAGCGCAGCATCGGCATGCGCGGCACGTCGGCCAGCGTGAAGCCGGGGTAGCGCGCCAGCAGCGCCGGGCTGGCCACCGCGATCACATGGTCCTCGATCAGGTTGTGGCATTCAAAACCGGGCAGGTCGATGCGCTGGTGCCAGATGCCGACATCGACGCTGTACGGGTCGGGCGGCGTGATCTCCGCATGCAGCCGCAGGTGCAGGTCCAGCGACGGCACCTGGGCGTGCAGGCTGGGCAGGCGCCGGATCAGCCAGGCATTGGCCAGGTCGGCCATCACGCTGACCTGCAGCCGTGTTACCGGCGGCGCGGCGCTGTTGCCGGCCTCGCGCAGCGCGCTTTCGATGCTGTCGAGCGCGCCGCGCACCTGTTCCGCCAGCCGCGCGCCCACGCTGGTGGGGGTCATCTGGCTGCCGGTGCGCTGGAACAGCTTGGTGCCCAGGCTGGTCTCGAGCGCGCGGATATGGTGGCTGATGGCGCTGTGCGTCAGGGCCAGTTCCTCGGCCGCGCGCGAGAAGCTGCGGTGGCGCGTGGCAGCCTCGAGCGCACGCAGCGCTTGCAGCGGCGGCAGGTGGACGGGGCGTTGGGCGGGTTTGGCGGGGGATTTGGCCATGGCCGTCAAATTCTACTCACAATTGCCGCGGGTATCTTTCGTTGGCTTTGGTTTGCCGGAGGAACGACAATTCGGGCCATCATGACGACTACGACTTCAAACTTGTCTTCCGCGCCCTCGCAAGCGCGATTTGCCCCTGGCGCTGCTGCCGGCGCCCGCTGGCGCGTGCTGGCGGTATTCTCGCTGGGCTTCCTGGTGTCCTATCTGTTCCGCGGCGTCAACCTGGGCTTTGCGCCGCACCTGACGCGCGAGCTCGGGCTCAATGCCGGCGACCTGGGCCTGCTCACCAGCTTCTACTTCCTTGGCTTTGCCTGCGCCCAGTTGCCGGCGGGCATCCTGCTGGACCGCTACGGCCCGCGCCGCACCGAGGCCGTGATGCTGCTGGTGGCGGTGGCCGGTTCGATGGTGTTCGCGCTGGCGCCCGGCATGGCCGGGCTGGCCGCCGGCCGGCTGCTGATCGGGGTGGGCGTGTCGGTGTGCCTGGGCGCCACCATCCAGGCGCTGTCGATGTGGTTCCCGCTGTCACGCATGCCCTTGCTCAACGGCGTGGTGATGGCCATCGGCGGCCTGGGCGCGGTGCTGGTCGGCGCGCCGCTGTCGTGGCTGCTGTCACTGACTGACTGGCGCACGGTCAGCATGGGGCTGACCTGCATATCGCTGGCGATGGCGGTGCTGCTGTGGTTCGGCGTGCCCGACAAGCCGCGCGCCGGCAAGGAAAGCCTGCGCGAACAACTGCGCGGCACGCGCCAGATCCTGTCCAGCGAACGTTTCTGGCGCGTGGTGCCGCTGACACTGCTCAACCAGGGCGTGTTCATGGCGGTGCAGACGCTATGGGTGGGTGCGTTCCTGCGCGACGTGCCCGGCTTCGATCCGGCCAGCAGCGCACAACTGGTCTCGGTGATCGGCTTCGCGATGATGGCCGGCTGCGTCGGCGCGGGCTGGGCTGCGCGTCACCTGGAGCGTGTCGGCGTAAGCCTGTATGCCTTTGCCGGCACTGGCATGACCGCCTTTATCGTGGTCCAGCTGCTGCTGATGGCGCAGGTCCCGCTGCCGCCGGTGCTGCTGTGGGTGGCTTATGGCGTGTTCGGCTCCAGCGGCATCCTGACCTATGCGGTGCTGGCGCGCAGCTTTCCGGATGCGCTGATCGGAAGGGCTACCACGGCGCTGACGCTGACTGTGTTCCTGTCCACCTTTGCCTGCCAGGTGGGTGTGGGGCTGGTGTTGGATCTGTGGCCCTCCACGGCCGGACACTATCCTAAGGCCGCACACCTGACGGCGTGGGGCGGACTGGTGGCGCTGCAAATAGCTGCGGCCGTGTGGTACCTGATGGGTGCGCGCCGCCTGCGCTGAAGCGGACTGCCCGACGTGAATCCCCTTCGCCTCGTCGTCCCCCCGGTAGGCGGCCTATCGCAATTCCAAGGAAGAGTTGGGCAACTCAGAACACGCCTGGCAACGCACGGAATCGCACTTTTTCACGATACCGACAGTATTCGGGGTCGTCGGACAGTAGCTTTTCCTCGCGATTTATCCGTACAGCCTGCAGCGCGTACAGCCCGGCATAGACAAGCAAGTTCTGCAGCCCGAAGTTTGTGAGCAAGAAGCCGACGTCGGCGATGAGGTAGCCAAGGTAGATCGGATGTCGCACGAATCGATAAGCCCCGCTCGACACGATTCCGCGATTGGCCGGCAGTATTCCGAACGAGAACCGGAGCGAGATCTTTGCGTAGATTTGCCAGGTGATTCCTATGACCTGGAGGCCAGCGCCAAGTAATTCCGGTACAAGGTGCTGCCCTGGCGCCAGCTGAATTGCGAGGAAATAGTATGTGGCGCCTAGCGAGCAGATGACGGTGACCGGATTCCAGTCTCGTCTCTTCGGAACCCGGGCGAATAGAGATAGGCCAACGTTCAGGCAGTTTGCCAACACGAGCAGCAGCAAGGTGATTCGCGTCGGGTCCGCGAGCCAGTGCCGGATTGCCGCGTACGCGAACGCTGCAAACATGATGGCGGTGGTACTTCTGAGACTAGCCTCCAAGAGGAATTCTCGAAGTTCTGTTCTGGGCGCAGGGCCCCCTTGGGCCTTGTCCGCTGGGCATTCTGGCATGGCTTCCCCTTGTTTTGGTGGAGTCTTGGCGCTCCGCCTCACTGGCTGTCGTGCAGTTGTTGACCAAGCGTAGCCTGCGAATGCCAGACGTCCTATCGGGCAAAAGGATGTTTCGCCGATGAACCGCCCATTGCCTGGTCGATGGCGCAGGCCAAGGGAAAGGCCAGATGGAAATCGACAACGAGCTTGCGGATCGCTATCTGGCCGTCACATCGTTCGCCATTGCGATTGGGCCAAACTTGGCGATTTGAACAGCCCCTAGAGAAAAACCGGGCGGTCGTCCAGCTCGTTCGGGTTGTGCCCGCCGTCGGAGGGGAAGTGCGTGGCCAGCAGCGCATGGATGCTCGCCACCGTGGCCAGCACCGGCCGTACCGACAGGTCCTGCCTGAGCCCCAGCACCAGTTCGTCGCACAGCTCGCGCCAGGTGGCGGGCCCCACGCAGGCGTCGATGCCGCGGTCGGCCAGCAGCTCGACCGCATGGTCGGCCAGGTTGATATAGAGCAGCACGCCGGTATGGTCCGCGGTGTTCCAGACCTCGAGCGCGCCAAACAGGAAGCGGGCGCGCTCGCGCGGCGTGACGCCGGACCAGGCATCGCCCACCGGCAGGCTGGCTTCGATCACCACGCGGATCTCGCCGCGGTGGCTGGCTTCGCCGGCATGCACGGCTGCATGCAGCTGCTGCTGGGCTTCGGCCGGAAAGTGCTTGCGGGCTGCGCTGGCCGTGGTGGCGATATGGTGCAGGGCACGTCGGAGATTCGGCATTGTCTTCGTTCCTTGTGCTGTCACCAGTTGCCCGAGGCGCCGCCGCCGTCGAAGCCGCCGCCGCCCCCGCCACCAAAACTGCCGCCGCTGTCACCGCCCCCGCCAAATCCTCCGCCACCACCCCAGCCGCCGCGGCGGCCCCAGTCCTGCCCCATGGTGTAGCCGCCCAGTCCGCCGAGGCCGCCGGCGATCACGTCGCGCCCGCGCCGGGAGGTGACGATCTGCGGGCCGCGCCGGCGCAGGATGGCACTGAGGAAGAAGAACACGATGATCGCCAGCGGCAGCAGTGCCGGCAGCCACTCGGCCAGCGCGGACGATTGCTGCGCCTTGCGCTGCGGTGCCGCCAGGCCTTCCTTGTCGATGGTGGCCTGGATCGCCGAGATCCCCGCCGCCAGCCCGCCGTAGAAGTCGTTCTGGCGGAAGTGCGGGGCCATCACGTCCTGCAGGATGCGCTTGGACATGGCATCGGTCAGGGACCCTTGCACGCCGCGCCCGACCTCCAGCCGCATCTTGCGCAGCCCGGGCGGGTTGTCCTTGGCGATCAGCACGATCACGCCGTCGTCGATGCCCTTGCGCCCGGCGCGCCAGGCGTCGGCCACGCGGATGCTGTAGGCGTCGATCGGCTCGGGATCGGTGGTGGGCACCATCAGCACGAAGATCTGGCTGCCGCGTTGCTGCTCGTATTCCGCCAGTACGTTCTCGAGCGCGCCGCGCTGCTGTGGCGTCAGCGTGCCGGTCAGGTCGGTGACGCGCTGGGTCAGCGGCGGCACCGCGACGAAGCCGTCTGCCGCCAGCGCCGGGCCGGCCAGCAAGGCCGCCAGCCAGAGCAGGGCGGCCGCCAGCCAGGCGTGCCGCCAGGGCGAGCGCGGGGTTTGGCCCATGGTGTGGCGCGCCTCAGAACTTGACTGCGGGCGGCGTGGAGATGGCTTTCTCGTTGTCCACCGTGAACGACGGCTTGACCGGGTACTTGAAGATCATCGCCGTCAGGTTGGTCGGGAAGCTGCGCGCCAGCACGTTGTACTGCTGCACGGCGGCGATATAGCGCTGGCGGGCCACGGTGATGCGGTTCTCGGTGCCCTCGAGCTGCGACTGCAGGTCGCGGAACGAGGCGTCGGCCTTCAGTTGCGGGTAGTTCTCGGAAACCGCCAGCAGGCGCGACAGCGCGCCGGACAGCTCGCCCTGGGCCTGCTGGAAGCGCTTGAAGGCTTCGGGGTCGTTCAGGGTCTCGGGCGAGACCTGGATGCTGGTGGCGGCGGCGCGCGCCTTGGTCACGGCCTCGAGGGTCTCACGCTCGTGCGAGGCATAGCCCTTGACCGTGTTGACCAGGTTGGGGATCAGGTCGGCGCGGCGCTGGTACTGGTTGATGACTTCGCCCCAGGCGGCCTTGACCGCCTCGTCCTTGGCCTGGAAGTCGTTGTAGCCGCAGGCGGACAGCAGGCTGGCCATGAGCGCCAGCAGCAGCCAGCGCAAGACCGGCATCGGCGAGCTGCCGGGCAAGGAGGGGGACGAAGAAGCGCGCATCGGAGACTCCGCGGGTTGGACGAAAACCCAAGTGTAGCGCACCGCCCTTGTCGCCAGAGGTGCAGGCTGCGCACTGGTGCGCCGCCTGCCTGGCAAGGCCTCAGCCCGCCGCGAACGCCTTGCGCGCGGCCTCGAGCGTGGCCGCCAGAATGGCGTCGTCGTGCTGCGCCGAGACAAAGCCGGCCTCGAAGGCCGACGGCGCCAGGTAGACGCCGTGATCCAGCATGGCGTGGAAGAAGCGGTTGAAGCGCGCGGTGTCGCTCTTGGTCACTTCGGCGAAGCTGCCCGGCACGCCCTCGCGGAAGTAGATCCCGAACATGCCGCCGATAGCGTCCGCCGCGAACGGCACGCCCGCGGCCTTGGCGGCCTCGGCCAGGCCGTCGGCCAGCTTGCGGGTCTGGCTGGCCAGGCGGTCATAGAAGCCGGGTGCCTGGATCAGCTTGAGCGTGGCCAGGCCCGCGGCCACCGCCAGCGGGTTGCCCGACAGCGTGCCGGCCTGGTAGACGCCGCCCAGCGGCGCCAGCTTGGCCATGATGTCGCGGCGCCCGCCGAAGGCCGCCGCCGGCATGCCGCCGCCGATCACCTTGCCCAGGCAGGTCAGGTCGGGCCGGATGCCGTAGTGCGCCTGCGCGCCGCCCAGCGCCACGCGGAAGCCGGTCATGACCTCGTCCAGGATCAGCACTGCGCCGTCGCGGGTGCAAAGCTCGCGCATGGCCTTCAGGAAGGCATCGCTGGCGCGCACCAGGTTCATGTTGCCGGCCACCGGCTCGACGATCACCGCGGCGATCTCGCCGGCGTGCCTGGCGAAGGCCTGTTCCAGCTGCTCGACGTTGTTGTACTCCAGCACCATGGTGTGGCGCGTCACGTCGGCCGGTACGCCCGCAGACGACGGCGCGTTCTGGGTGGTGTCGGCAAAGGTCAGCAGGCCGGAGCCGGCCTTGACCAGCAGGCTGTCGGCGTGGCCGTGGTAGCAGCCTTCGAACTTGATGATCAGGTCGCGCCCGGTGAAGCCGCGCGCCAGCCGCAGTGCGCTCATGGTGGCTTCGGTGCCGGAGGAGACCAGCCGCACCTGCTCGATCGACGGCACCAGCTTGCAGATTTCCTCGGCCATGGTGATCTCGGCCTCGGTCGGGGCGCCGAACGAGAAGCTGTGCGCGGCGGTTTCCTGTACCGCACGCACCACTTCGGGGTGGGCGTGGCCCACGATCATCGGGCCCCAGGATCCGATGTAGTCGATATAGCGCTGCCCGTCGGCGTCCCACATATAGGCGCCTTCGGCACGCGTGATGAAGCGCGGCGTGCCGCCCACCGAGCGGAAGGCGCGCACGGGCGAATTGACGCCCCCGGGAATGGTCTGCTGGGCGCGGTCGAAGAGCTGCTGATTACGGGACATGGCGTTGAGGTGAGGACAAGGACTGCAGGGATCGTGTGCGGCGGCCCCGGGACTTATCGTTGACATGCGGCAAAAACAGCGGAAATTCGCTGCAATTGCCGGCCAATCAGGCGCTAACAGGGCGCTAACATGCGCGAACACGGCGGATCTGGCACGATTCTGGCGGCCGCCGGCTGGCGCCGGCGGCACGGTTTCGGTACCATCTGCGCTGGATTTTAATGGAGAGTGGCCAGAGCCTGTTATGGAATACAAGACTTGGATGTGCCTGATCTGCGGCTGGATCTACGATGAAGCCGCAGGCGCGCCGGAAGACGGCATCGCCCCCGGAACCCGGTGGGAAGACGTGCCGATCAACTGGACCTGCCCGGAATGCGGTGCGCGCAAGGAAGATTTCGAGATGGTCGCCATCTGAGGCGGCGTCCCCAGAAGAACAATAACCGGGCGCGCGTCGCGCCGATGCGACAAAACGCCGGCCGGCCGCGGCCGGCCCCGATTGACGGCCCCCCGGCGTCTTGTCACACTCTGTTGCAAAATGACTGCCCGTCCCCCTGCCGCTGGTGGGGAGGACGGTAGGCAGGTGCGGGTTCCACGCACCGCCACTGCCGGGCATAGCCCGGCCTTGGAAGGGAAACAAGAATTGTCGGGGGTCCGTCGGAGCGCGCATGGGTCGCGCTGCTCCGCACGGGTGTTCTCTAGTGCTTGCCGGCGCTCCGCAAGGGGCAGCTGGTCGCGGGAACAACAATGCGGGTCGCTCAAACAGAAGAATACCAGCGGGTCAATACCGCCGGCGCCCAGGGTCTGGCGCCTGGCGTTTCCATTCCGGACACCACGGCGCAGCCGCGCCGCAAGGTGCTGGTCATCGATGATTCCAGCACCATCCGCCGCACCGCGGAAATCTTCCTGTCGCAGGCGGGATACCAGGTGGTGCTGGCCGAAGACGGCTTCGAGGCGCTCGCCAAGGTGGGCGAGCTGCACCCGGACCTGGTCTTCTGCGACATCCTGATGCCCCGCCTGGACGGGTACCAGACCTGCTCCCTGATCAAGAAGAGTCCGCGCTTTCACGCCATCCCCGTGATCATGCTGTCCTCGCGCGACGGCGTGTTCGACCGCTCGCGCGGCCGCCTGGTCGGCGCGCACGACCATCTTGCCAAGCCTTTTACCCGCGAAGCGCTGCTGCACGCCGTGCAGGCCTGCCTGCCATGCCAGGCCGCGGGCCACGTGCTGCCTGCCTGAAGCGCATGCACGCGACGCCATGTACGAATCGAAGGAAAACCTCATGACTGCCATCAACAAGATCCTGATCGTCGACGACTCCCCCACAGAAGCCCTGTTCATGTCCGACCTGCTCGGCAAGCGCGGCTTCAAGGTCTCGGTTGCCAGCAACAGCGACCAGGCCTTCGCGCGCCTGCAGGCCGAGAGCTTCGACCTGATCCTGATGGACGTGGTGATGCCCGGCCAGAACGGCTACCAGGCCACCCGCGCGATCAAGCGCGACGACCGCTTCAAGGACATCCCGGTGATCATGTGCACCAGCAAGGGCCTGGACACCGACCGCATCTGGGGCATGCGCCAGGGCGCGTCGGACTACATCGTCAAGCCCGTCGACGGCGAAGAGCTGCTGGGCAAGATCGCCGCGCTGGCGCACTGAGCTGCCAGCGCAGGCCGTACGGGAAGCCACTGCCACCTGTTCCGGGGACCGCCAGATGAACGCGCCACGCCAAGACCTCCGCGCCCGCCAGACCCGCCTGCAGGACTACCAGGCCATGCTGGCCCGGCGCCTGCGCGAGGCGCGCAGCCTGCCCGCGGCCGACAGCTACCTCGCGCTGCAGGTGGGCGCGCGCAACTGGCTGCTGCCGCTGGCCGATACCGGCGAAGTGCTCGACATGCGCCCGCCCAGCCCGGTGCCGCTGACGCAGCCGTGGTACAGCGGCCTGGTCAATGCGCGCGGCAGCCTGCTGGGCGTGATCGATTTCAGCCTGTTCTGCGGTGGCGCGCCAACGCCGCTGCAGCCCGGCAGCAAGATCGTGGTGCTGTCGCGCCAGGTCGAGCGCGCCTGCGCGATCCTGGCCACGCGCGTGGCGGGTTTGCGCCATGCCGCCGACCTGAGCCTGCCGCACGGCGATGCGGCGCCGCCACCGGCCGGCACGCCGGCATGGGAAGGGCAACGCTTTGCCGACCGCGACGGGCGTGACTGGCAGGTGCTGGACGTGCGCGCGCTGCTGGACGCGCCGGCCTTCCTGCAGGTGGGACGGGTTGCGGCCTGAGGCCTGGGGCCGGCCGCCGCGCCAATAACAAGAAACAAGAATGACGCGCAGGCCAGGGCCTGCCGCACCCGGCACGAGCCGCCGGGCATGACAACGATTAAATGGAAGAGGGTGCCATGGGTTTCAAGAAATTCAGCCTGGGCCGGCGCACGCCGGCAGCCGAAGCAGCCGCCGGCATGGCCTATGCCGGCGGCCCGGAACCCGCACCGGCACCCCCATCCGCCGACGGCCTGGGCGCCACGCCAATGGAGCATGTCACGCGCTGGCTTGGACGCATGCCGTTCTCGTCGCAGCAGCGGCTGCTGACGGTGGGCGTGGTGGTGTCGCTGGTGGCGCTGCTTGGCTCGGTGTACCTGGACAACCGCATCGCCAACAACGCCGCCGCGCAGATCGAGATCGCCGGCGACATGCTGATGCACTCGCAGCGCCTGGGCAAGGCGGTGCCGGTGGCGCTGCTGGGCAATGCGCAGGCCTTCACCCAGCTGCGCCAGTCGAAAGACGCGCTGGCGGGCGACCTGAAGGCGCTGCAGCAAGGCAGCGACGAGAAGCGCGTGCGCGCCACCACCGGCGCGGCCGAACCGCTGCTCGAGACCGCGATGCAATCGTGGAAGCGCTCCGAGAAAAGCGCCGCCGACGTGCTGGCGCAGCAGCCCGTGCTGACCACCATCGGCCAGACGCTGCAGATCTTCAACGCTTCCAACCCCGAGCTGCTGGAATCCGCCGAACAGGTCGCGGCAATCAAGCTGCAGTCCGGCGCCAACGCGCGCGAGGTGGCGGCGTCCGCGCAGCTGGTGATGCTGACGCAGCGCCTGGGCAAGAACCTGAACGAGTTCCTGGCCGGCGAAGGCGTCAACCCTGAAACCGCATTCCTGCTGGGCAAGGACACCAACACCTTCCGCGAATCGCTGGACGGCCTGCTCAACGGCAGCGAGGCGCTGCGCCTGTCGGCGGCCGCCGATGAAGAGACGCGCGGCTACCTGCAGCAGTTGTCGCAGCGTTTTGAGGCGGTGCAGAAAACCACGCAGACCATCCTGCAGAACCTGCCCGGCCTGATTGCCGCCAAGCGCGCGCAGCAGCAGATCTTCAACGACAACGAGGCGCTGCGCGGCGAGCTCTCGGCGCTGCAGCGCGCCTACGCGCAGTCGGCGCGCGTGCGCCCGGTGACGCTGGGCGCGACCGTGGTGTCGGCGGCCATGACGCTGCTGTGCCTGGTGGGCCTGGCGGCGCTGTACCTGCGCGATTCACGCATGCGCGCGCTGGAAGCCGAGGCGCGCGAGCGCGAGGCCGAGTCCCGCCGCCTGGACGAAAAGCGCAACAACGACAACACCCAGAAGGCGATTCTGCAGCTGATGAACGAGCTGCAGGACATCGCCGACGGCGACCTGACGCGCCAGGCCACGGTGACCGAGGACATCACCGGCGCCATCGCCGACTCGGTCAACTACACCGTGGAAGAACTGCGCGAGCTGGTCGGCCGGGTGCAGCAGACCGCCGGCGAGGTGACGCAGGCCTCGGGGCAGGTGCAGTCCACCTCGACCCAGCTGGTGTCGACCACCGAAGAGCAGTCGCGCCAGATCCGCCAGACCGGCGAATCGGTGGTGGAGATGGCCGACCGCATCACGCAGGTGTCGCGCGGCGCGGCCGAGTCCGCCAACGTGGCGCGTGCCTCGCTGTCTGCCGCGGAGCAGGGCCAGCAGGCGGTGCAGAACGCCATCACCGGCATGAACGACATCCGCGAACAGATCCAGGAAACCTCCAAGCGCATCAAGCGCCTGGGCGAGTCGTCGCAGGAGATCGGTGAAATCGTCGAGCTGATCTCGGACATTACCGAGCAGACCAACGTGCTGGCACTGAACGCCGCCATCCAGGCCGCGTCCGCGGGCGAGGCCGGGCGCGGCTTCTCGGTGGTGGCCGAAGAAGTGCAGCGGCTGGCCGAGCGTTCCGGCGAGGCCACCAAGCAGATCGGCGCGCTGATCCGCACCATCCAGACCGATACCCAGGACGCGGTGCACGCCATGGAGCGCAGCACCCAGGGCGTGGTGGAAGGGGCGCGGCTGTCCGACAATGCCGGCGCCGCGCTGGTCGAGATCGGGCGCGTGTCGCGCCAGCTGGCCGAGCTGATCGAGCAGATCTCGCAGTCCACCTCGCACGAGGCCGACCTGGCCACCACCGTGGCCCGCCATATCGAGCGCATCCTGCAGGTCACCGAGCAGACCACCACCGGCACGCGGCAGACCGCGCAGTCGGTGCGCCAGCTGACGCTGCTGACCGAAGAGCTGCGCAACTCCGTGTCGCGATTCAAGATCGCCTGAGTGGCCGGATGACGCCTGCGACCGCTTCCGCGCACCGCGGCCTTACCGGGCTTAGCGGCCACGCGCTCCATGCCAACTCCGCGCCTGCCGCCTGTTGCGGCAGGTTGCCCGCGGCCGCCCTCCGGGCGCCGCACTGGAAGCCGTCATGTCCCTGAATTTCCCTGTCCCGCGCGATGGCGCCGCAGCCGGCGCACCGGCTGAAGCCAGCGCCGTGCCCGAGCCGGCTCCGGCGCCGCCGTCCGCCAGCGCGCCAGCTGTTTCCGATCCAGGCGCCCCCGCGCGCGACCTGTCCGGCCTGGCGTGGCTTGCGCCGAGCCTGCGCAGCGCGCTCGAAGACGCCGCCGCCGAGCTTGGCCACTATGTCGACGAGGTCCGCCAGGCGCCCGAAGCGCTGGGCGCGCGCGACACCACCTCGCTGCGGCTGGCCGGCCAGCACCTGCACCAGGCCGCCGGCGCGGTGCATATCGTCGGGCTGCGCGGCACCGATCCGTATTGCCAGGCCCTGCGCCGCTTGCTCGAAGCCATCGACGCCGGCACCGTTGCCGCCGGCCCGGAGGCGCTGGCGGTATTCCGCGCCGGCGTGCAGGCATTGGCCGAGTATGTCGACGACCTGATGGCCGGCGACGATGAGACGCCGCTGCGCCTGTTCCAGCCCTATGCGGGCGTGCTGGCGCACCTGGGCGAAGAGCGCGTGCATCCGGCCGACCTGTGGCTCGATGAGCTGCAGATGCTGCCCGGGATGCTGCTGCCGGCAAAGGGCCCGGCGCCGGTCATGCGTGCGCGCCAGCAGTTTGAATCGGCCTTGCTCAAGGCATTGCGCCTGCCTGCGTCGTGCACCGACGCGGCGCTGCTGCGCGAAGCCTGGCTGCCGCTGTGCGCGGCGCTGGACGAGGTGCGCGCCAACGAGCAGGAGGCGCGCCGCGCGGCGGATCATCCGGACCGCGGGGTCTGGCATGTGCTGGCGCTGGTGTTCCGCGCGCTGGGCCTTGGCCTGTTGCCTTCGGACCTGCTGGCCAAGCGCTTTGCGGGCCGCGCCAACCTGCTGCTGCGCCAGTATCTGCAGGGCCATGTGCGCGTGCCGCAGGCGCTGCTCAACGATGCAGTGTTCCTGCTGGTCTGCACCGGCCTGGGCGGCGACCAGGACGACGATGGCGTGGCTGAGCCGCGTGCCGCATTGCGTGCCGATATTGCGCGCACGCTCGCGGCGTTCCGCCTCGATCCCGCGCACGCGCTTGCCAATGCGGACTTCCGCCAGCGCTATTACGGCTGGCTTGACCCGATCGACACGCGCAACCTGCAGCAGGCCGCCGCCGGGCTCGAGCACGCCGCCGCGGGCGAACCGGCCGGCTGGGAAACCGCGCTGGCCGCGCTGGCCGAAGCCGCGCAGCCGCTCGGGCAGCCGGCGCTGCAGCGCTGCCTGGCGCAGGTGGCCATGCACGGCGGGCAGCATCACCGCGGCGACGCGCTGGGCGCCGCCGGCATCGCGTTGTTCCTGGCGCGCGCGCTGGCGCTGCCGTGGCGCGTGCACGGGCAATCCGCCCATCCGGCGGCGGCGCGTTTTGCCGCGCAGTGCGAGGCGCTGGCGACATGCCTGGCCGATCCCGCCGCGAGCGCGCCCGCGTGGCTTGCGGGCATGGTCGACGAGGCGCGCGCCCAGGCGCTGCGCAGCGAGGCCGTGACGCAGCTGCGGGCGCAGCTGGACAGCGGCGAATCGTGGCTGGACAGCTTCGACCGCAACGCGGCCCGCGCCGAAGGCGCCGGCCACCTGCGCGATGCGTGCCAGGCCTTCGCCGCGCTTGGCGCCACGCTGGCGCAATTGCAGTCGTCCGCCGCGCTGCCTGCAGCGCTGGTGGACGATGCCGCGCAGGCCGCCGCCGCGGTGCAGTCCGTCAATGCGCGGCTGGCCGTTTCGGGCGAACTCGCCGATGCCAGTGCGCGCGCCGCGCTGCTGGGCGAGGTCGCAGCCGAGCTGGGCGCGGTCCATGCCTTTGCCGATGCGCTGGAATTCGGCCGCGTGCGGCGGGCCGATACGCTTGCCGAGGCCGGCGAGCCCGATGCGCCGCGCGCTGCGCAGCATCCGCTGGCCGCCGCGCGCGCCGCCGCGGCCGAGGCGATCCAGGCTGGCCCCGTTCCCGATGCGCCGCCAGTGCAGCGCCTGCGTGCCGCGCTGCAGGCGCTGGCCGACCAGGCCACCATCGACGACGATGCCGCGCTGCGCCGCCAGGCCGCCGAAGCCACCATGCAATGCAATGCCTGGTTGGCCGGCAGCGATGATGCGGCCGACAGGCTGGCACTGGCACTGGCCGAGCCGGCACGGGCTGCCGCACCCGCAGCCGCGCCGCCCGCGGCGCAAGGCCTGCCGGCTGACGGCGACAAGGCGGCGCTGGACGCCGAACTGCTCGGCATCTTCCTGAACGAAGCCGACGAGGTGCTGGGCGGTATCGCCGGCGACCTCGGCTCGGGCGTTGAGGCGCTGCACGATGCCGATACCCTCAGCCGCGTGCGGCGCGCCTTCCATACGCTCAAGGGCTCCAGCCGCATGGTCGGCCTGCATCGCTATGGCGAAGCGGCCTGGGCGGTCGAGCAGGTCATGAACCTGTGGATTGCCGAAGCGCGCGAGCCGGTGCCCGCGCTGCTGTCGCTGCTGCGCCGCGCGCATGCCGAACTGTCGGCGTGGGTGGCACAGCTGCATCGCGACGCGGCGACCTGGCACGACATCGCGCCGCTGGTGGCAGCCGCCGAAGCGGTGCGCGACCCGGGCGCCGCGCAGGCCGCGGATGAACTGCCAGTACTGCCCGGCGCGGCTGCGGAAGCGCCACCCGGGCCGGCCGCCGAAGCCGCCGGTCACACCGGCGCCGATGCGGTCGGGCACGGCGAAGACAATGTGATCCCGTTCCGCCTGTCCGGGGGGCTGTCGGACGAGGACGACCACTACAAGGTGATCGGGCCGGTGCGCATCGGCCTGGCGCTCTACAACGTCTACCTGCAGGAGGCCGACGACCTGCTGCGCCAGTTCGCCACCGACATCTCGGAATGGCGGCATGAAGGCCATCCGTGCCCGAGCGAGCTGGGACTGCGCGTCGCCCACACGCTGCAGGGCAGTGCGTCCACCGTCGGCCTGGAGCCCGTGCGTGAGATCGCCGAGGCGCTCGAGGCCCTGCTGCTGCAGCTGGGCTCGCACCCGGTGGCGATGCACCCGGGCGACTTCCGCCTGCTGGAGCAGGCGGTCGAGCGCCTGCGCGGCATGCTGCACCAGTTTGCCGCGGGCGTCTGGCCGGATGCCGATGCCGGCCTGCGCCGCAGCCTGGTTGAGTTTGGCGAGCGCGCGCTGCTGCGTCCGCGCGTGGCGGTGCCCGCGCCGCAGGCGCCGGCCGAGCCGGATGGTTCGGTGGCGCAGCTGCTGGGCCAGTTGCCGCCCGCGCAGGAAGACCAGCCGGAGCCGCCGGCATTGCCCGGGCCGGAGGCCGCACAGCCGCCGGTCGTGCCGCATGACGCGGTGGTTATCGCGCTGCCGACCCCGCACCGGGCGCCCGCTGCGCCGGTAGCGGACGAGGGCGCCGCGCCGGATCCCGCGCTGGTCCAGATCTTCCTGGAAGAGGCACAAGGCACGCTGCCCGAGCTGGGCAAGCTGCTGCGCGGCTGGGAAGCGGCGCCGGAAGACTCGCGCCACGGCGGCCTGGTGCTGCGCGCGCTGCATACGCTCAAGGGCAGTGCGCGCATGGCGGGTGCCATGGCGCTGGGCCAGGCCGCGCATGAAATGGAGACGCTGCTCGACGCCAGCCTGCGCGGGCAGGGGCAGCAGGCCGTCGGGCCAAAGCTGTTCGAGCGGCTCTATGCCTGGTACGACCGCATCCTGGCGCATGTCGAGGCGCTGCCGACTGGCCGCCTGCTGCCCGCGGACGATCCGGACGTGGTCAACGGCCTGGCCGAGGTGCCCGAGCAAGCGCAGGCCGATGCGCCGCTGCCGCAGGCGGATACCGTCGTCGAGGCGGTGCCCGCCGCCAGCCTGCCCGCCATGCCGGGGCCGGCAGACGTGATGGTGGCGATGCCGCCGGCCGTGCCCGCCGAGCCGCAACGCGCGCTGGTGCGCGTGCAGGCGCGCGCGCTCGACACGCTGATCAACGAAGCCGGCGAAGTCGGCGCCACGCGCGCGCGCCTGGACAGCGAACTGGAGGCGATGCGCGCCTACCTGGGCGAACTGAACGACAACGTCGCGCGCCTGCGCGGGCAGTTGCGTGAAATCGAGATCCAGGCCGAATCGCAGATGGCGTCGCGCATTGCCGACGCGCAGCACAAGCAGGAATTCGACCCGCTCGAGTTCGACCGCTTCACGCGCTTCCAGGAGCTGACGCGGATGATGGCCGAGTCGGTCAACGACGTGGCCACCGTCGAGCAGAACCTGCAGCGCGGCTTTGACCGCGCCGCCGGCGACCTGGCGGCGCAGGCGCGCCTGACGCGCGGCTTGCAGCGCGGGCTGATGCAGGCGCGCATGGTGCAGTTCGACGCGCTGGCCGAGCGCCTCTATCGCGTGGCGCGCCAGGCCGCGGCCGAGACCGGCAAGGAAGTGCGCCTGCTGATCAAGGGCGGCACCGTGGAAATCGACCGCTCGGTGCTGGACCGCATGGCCGGCCCGATCGAGCACCTGATCCGCAACGCGGTGGTGCATGGCATCGAGGCAACCGCGCAGCGCCGCGCCGCGGGCAAGGCCGCCACCGGCGCGCTGACGCTGGAGGTGCAGCAGGAAGGCAACGAGGTGGTGCTGCATTTCGTCGATGACGGCGGCGGGCTGGACCTGGAGCGCATCCGCGCGCGCGCGGTCGAGCGCCGCCTGTTGGCGCCGGACGACGACGCCAGCGAAGCGCGCCTGACCGAGCTGATCTTTGCGCCGGGCTTCTCCACCGCCGACGCGGTGTCGGAGCTGGCCGGCCGCGGCGTGGGCATGGACGTGGTGCGCGCCGAGACCGTGGCGCTGGGCGGACGCATCACGCTGGAGTCTAAGCCCGGGCAGGGCACCACCTTCACCGTGCACCTGCCGCTGACCACGGCGATCACGCAGGTGCTGGTGATCTCGCTGGGCGCGCGGCGCTATGCCGTGCCCAGCGGCATGATCGACCAGGTCCAGCAGCTGCGCGCCCCGGCACTGCTGGACGCTTACAACCAGGGCCGCCTCACTGTGGCCGGCGCCGAGGTGCCGTTCTTCTACTTCGGCGCGCTGCTGGAGGAAGGCAACGCGGTCGCGGCCGGGCGCAAGTATTCGCCGGTGGTGCTGGTGCGCAGCGGCGCCGAGCGCGTGGCGGTGCATGTGGACGATGTGGTCGGCAACCGCGAAGTGGTGGTCAAGCATATCGGCCCGCACCTGGCACGCCTGGAAGGCATTGCCGGCGCGACCACGCTGGGCGATGGCGAGATCGTGCTGATCTACAACCCGGTGGTGCTGGCGCAGCGCTTGGTGCGCGAACGCGGCCAGCCGGTGCCGCAGGCCTTGCCGCAGACGCCTGCCGTGCAGGCGCGGATGGGCGCGGTCGCGGAACTGGCGGGCGACGGCACCACCGAGCCGGTGCGCGGCCTGGCGGTGCAGCCGACCGTGATGGTGGTGGATGACTCGCTGACCGTGCGCAAGGCCACCCAGCGCCTGCTGGGCCGCGCCGGCTACCAGGTGGTGCTGGCGCGCGACGGTGTGGATGCGCTCAAGCAACTGCAGGATGTCATGCCGGACGCGATGCTGGTCGACATCGAGATGCCGCACATGGACGGCTTCGACCTGACCCGCAACGTGCGCTCCGACGCGCGCACCGCGCATATGCCGCTGGTGATGATCACCTCGCGCACGGCCGACAAGCACCGCCGCTATGCCGAGGAGATCGGCGTCAACGTGTACCTGGGCAAGCCTTACAACGAGGATGAGCTGCTGGGCACGCTGCATCGGTTGCTGGGTGAGCGGGCGGCCGGTACGGCGGGGTCGGTGGGGCAGATGCTGGGGGACGGCTAGGCGGGCTGACGGTTTGCTCCCCTCTCCCGCAAGCGGGAGAGGGGAGCCTGCGGTTGGCATGCAACGGACAGCGGCTTACTCAAGGGCCTTTTTTCCTCCCTCCTCCACGGGCGCGCCACCCGGCGCGCCCTCCCAACTGACTACCAGCGCATCTGCGCGTTCTTGCCGCCGGTGCTGACCGTCGCGGTCTTGGTCCGGCCCTGGTAAGTCGCCCGCACGCTGTACGTGCCAGACGGCGCCTTCAGCAGGCAGCGCGGACCGTCGGCGACAAAGCTGGCGACTTCCTTGCCGCCGCGCATCAGCTTGACGTCAACGTCGGACAGGTACTCGCCGCGCGCGCCCTGCGTGAACAGCAGGCTCATGTTGTACTTGCGCGCTTCCGATTGCAGCGCGACCTGCTCGTCTTCGGCGACACCGCCGCAGATATAGGCGACCGAGCCGGCCGTACGCTGCACCATCGCATCACGCGGCGGCGGCGGGGGCGGCGTGGTCAGCGGCGGACGTGGCTGCGCGGGCGCTGCCATCGGCGGTGGCGCCGGTGCGGCCGGCGGCGGGACGGTGGGCGCGGGTGCCGGGGACGCCGTCGGCGGCGGTGCTGCCGTGGCAGGCGCCGCTATGCCCGGTGCGGGCTGTGTGGCAGGGGGCATGGTTTCTGCCGGCGGCGCGGCCGGCATCGTGACACCCGGGGTCGGCGCCATGGTGCTGCCCGGGGCAGCGGGCGCCGGGGCAGCGGGTGCCGGTGTGGCAGGCGCAGGGTTGGCGTCCACCACCGGCGCCTGCGCATGGCTGGCCGCCGGCACCAGGGCCAGCAGCGCGACCACGCCGGCGCTGAGCGCGATCACCAGGCGCTTGACGCGCGAGCGCCGTGCCAGGCGCGCTTCGACAAGTTCCAGCGAACGGGTAGGGGCAAACGGGGGCAGTTGCGGCATCGTGGCCTCCTTGGGCGAGCTTCGGAATCAGATGCCCCGGAGGACCCCGTGGGATCACTCCGGGTGTCTCCTTTCCATCCTAGGGCCCACGGATGGGCAACACTGCCGGGCTTGGTCCTACATCCGCGTCAGCCGACGGCGCATTGTGGCCCACAAGCGGCGTGCGAGGGACTTTGCATGTGCCGCAAGCAAAACCGGCCCTTTTCCGCGTGGAAAAGGGCCGGCGCTCGCTTGTGCTGCTTGCAGCTGGCTACTTCCGGCTCACCAGCCGCTTGGGCACCGACAGCGTCAGCGCCGCGCCCACCACCAGGCAGGCGGCCAGCAGGTACATGCCCGAATCGGTGCTGTGGGTCAGGTCCTTGAGCCAGCCCACCGCATAGGGGCTGAGGAAGCCCGCAAGGTTGCCCAGCGAGTTGATCAGCGCGATGCCCGCGGCCGCGCCAGTGCCGGCCAGGAAGGAAGTCGGCAGGCTCCAGAACAGCGGCAGCGTGGTCAGGATGCCGATGGTGGCCAGCGTCAGCGCCACCATTGCCAGCGTGGTGTCGCTATGCCATTGCACCGACAGCAGCAGGCCCAGCGAACCGGCCAGCGCGGGCAGCGCGATATGCCAGCGGCGCTCGCCGCTGCGGTCTGCGCTGTAGGCCACCAGCACCATGCCGACCACTGCGCAGCCATAGGGAATGGCGGTCAGCAGGCCGATATCGAGCGCGCCCTTGACGCCGGTCTGCTTGATGATGGTCGGCAGCCAGAAGCTGACGCCGTACAGGCCCATCACGAAGCAGAAGTAGATCGCGCTCATCAGCCAGACGCGCGGGCTGGACATCACGGTGCGGATCGGCGGGTCTTCCTTGTGCGCATCCTCGCTGGCGATATTGCGCTCCAGCAGCGCCTTCTCTTCCGGCGACAGCCACTTGGCGTGGGCGATGCGGTCGTCCAGGTAGGCCAGCACCCACAGCCCCACCAGGATCGACGGAATGCCCTCGAGCAGGAACATCCACTGCCAGCCGGACCAGCCGTTGTGGCCGTGGAAGGACTGCATGATCCAGCCCGACAGCGGCCCGCCGATCACGCCTGCCAGCGCGACCGCAGTCATGAAGTAGGTGGTGGTGCGCCCGCGCCGGTTGGCCGGGTACCAGTAGGTCAGGTACAGGATGATGCCGGGGAAGAAGCCGGCCTCGGCAATGCCCAGCAGGAAGCGCAGCACGTAGAACATGGTCGGCGTGGTGACGAACATCATCGCCGCCGAGATCGCGCCCCAGGTGATCATGATGCGCGCGATCCAGATGCGCGCGCCCACCTTGTGCAGGATCACGTTGCTGGGCACTTCGAACAGGAAGTAGCCGATAAAGAAGATGCCGGCGCCCAAGCCATAGATGGTCTCGCTGAACTGGAGGTCGTTGAGCATCTGCAGCTTGGCAAAGCCCACGTTGACGCGGTCCAGGTAGGCCACCACGTAGCACAGCAAGAGGAAGGGCACCAGGCGCCAGCTGACCTTGCGGTAGGTGGCGTCTTCAAAGGCGGCGTCGCTGATGCCGGGGTTTACTGCGGTTGTTGTCATGCTGTCTCCTGAGGATATGGCGCTTCTGTGTGACGCGTTTACAGCTACGACTAAAGGGGAAGGCAGGTGGCCGGCACCGGCTCAGACGCAGCGGCCGCCGTCCACTTCGATGCAGGTGCCGGTGATAAAGGCAGCCTCGTCCGAGGCCAGGTACAGGCAGGCGTTGGCCACGTCCTGCGGGGTCGACATGCGGCCCATCGGGATGGTGGCAAGGAATCTGGCGCGGTTCTCGGGCGTATCGGGCATGCCCATGAATTCTTCGAGCAGGGCGGTGGCGCCGATCACCGGGTTGACGCAGTTGACGCGAATGTTGTCCTTGCCGAGTTCCGCGGCCATGGCCTTGCTGGCGGTGATCACCGCGCCCTTGCTGCCGTTGTACCAGACCAGGCCCGGGCGCGGCCGGATGCCGGCGGTGGAGGCGATATTGACGAACACGCCGCCGCCGCGCTGGCGGAAATGCGGGATAAAGGTACGCGCCGACCAGTAGATGCTCTTGACGTTGACGGCGTAGACGCGGTCGAACTCCTCCTCGGTGACTTCGAGGATGGGCTTGTTGCGATGGGTCGTGCCGGCGTTGTTGACCACGATATGGACGTCGCCGAAGGTGGCCAGCGCGGCTTCGCGCATGGCCTCGGTGCCGGCTTCGCGCGAAACGTCGGCGCGCACCGCGCGGGCCCGGCCGCCGGCGTCGCGGATCGCGGCGGCGACGCGTTCGGCGGCTTCCTCGCGCAGGTCGGCGACCACCACGTTGGCGCCTTCGCGCGCAAAGGTGTGGGCAATGCCTTCGCCGAACCCGGAACCGCCGCCGGTGACGATCGCTACCTTGTTGGCCAGTCTCATGGCTTGTCTCCTGGTGTTGTGGTTATGTTCTGGTGATCCGTGCTGCGGGGTACTCAATGCCTAGTGCGAGAACGGCCCCCGCCCGCGCAGGGCATTGGCAACCATCATCAGTGCCAGCAGGAAGGGCAGTGCCACATACAGGCACCAGTGCACGCGGTCGCCGACGACGTCGCCCCACTTGCGCTTGAAGACCTGCAGCCGCGGCATGCCGGAAGGATTGGTGGCGCGCTTGTTCCGGACATGCCATGCCATCCAGAAAAAGAAGATGGCAAAGGCGACGGACAGGAAATTGATGTTACCCATGTTGGATGGCGATGGTTTTCAGGGTGGTGAATCCGTACAGGGCCTCGAAGCCCTTCTCGCGGCCGTAGCCGGACTGGCCGGTGCCGCCGAATGGCAGTTCAACGCCGCCGCCGGCACCGTAGTTGTTGATAAAGACCTGGCCCGCGCGCAGCTTGTGCGCCAGGCGCAGCTGGCGCCCGCCGTCTCGGGTCCAGACGCCGGCCACGAGCCCGTAGGGCGTGCCGTTGGCCAGTGCGATGGCCTCGGCCTCGGTGTCGAACGGCATCGCCGCCAGCAGCGGGCCGAACACTTCTTCCTGCGCCAGCCGGTGTGCGGGTGGCACGTCGCGGAACAGCATCGGCACCTGGTAGTAGCCGGCCTCGGGCGCCTCGGCCACGATCTGGCCTTGCGCCATCACGGCCACGCCGGCGTGCTGCGCATCCGAGACAAAGTCCCACACGCGCTGCTGCTGCTTGCGGCTGATCAGCGGCCCGCATTCCAGGTCGAGCTCGGACGGGCCCACGCGCAGCGACTCGAACACCGACGCCAGCCGGTCGAGCAGCGCGTCATAGACCGGCCGCTCCACCAGCAGGCGGCTGCCGGCCGAGCAGGTCTGGCCGGCATTCTGCACGATGCCGTTGACCACCACCGGCACCAGCGTATCCAGGTCGGCATCGGCAAAGACGATCTGCGGCGACTTGCCGCCCAGTTCCAGCGTGACCGGCACGTGGTTCTCGGCGGCCAGCTGGGCCACCTGCTTGCCGGTCTGGGGCGAGCCGGTGAACGAGATATGGTTGATGCCCGGGTGGCGCGCCAGCGCGGCGCCGGCTTCATGGCCGTAGCCGGTGATGATATTGAGCGCGCCTTCGGGCAGGCCGGCCTCGGCGGCGATCTCGGCCACGCGCAGCAGCGACAGGCAGGCGTCCTCGGCCGGCTTGACCACGCAGGCGTTGCCGGTGGCCAGCGCCGCGCCCACGCTGCGCCCGAAGATCTGCAGCGGGTAGTTCCACGGGATGATGTGGCCGGTCACGCCATGCGGCTCGCGCACGGTCAGCACGGTGTAGCCGGGGTTGTAGGGGATGGTCTGGCCGTGCAGCTTATCGACCGCGCCGGCGTAGAACTCGAAATAGCGGGCCACGGCGCGGGCATCGGCGCGCGCCTGGCGTAGCGGCTTGCCGGTGTCGCGGGCCTCGAGCGCGGCCAGTTCGTCCTCGTGCGCGATCAGCGCCACGGCGACGCGGTTGAGCAGGCGTACCCGCTCGGCCGGCGCCATCTGGCCCCAGGCGCCTTCGGCGGCCTGGCGCGCCGCATGGACGGCGACGTTGATATCGGTGGCGTTGCCGCGTGCGATCTCGGCGAACGGCTCGCCGTTGGACGGATCGAAGACCTTGATGCGCAGGCCGTTGTCGGGCGCGATCAGGCGGTTGGCGACGAAGTGCTGGGCGTGCATGGGTGGCTCCGGGGCGGCATGGGGGCAGCACGGGGGCTGCGCTATTCAGTGACGGCTGAAGAATGTGCCATTATCGCCGACAGCGGCCAGCGTGCAATGCGCCATGCCTGGCCCGCGTGTCAGCCTGCGGTCAGGCATGAGCCGCTATAATGCCCGCCATCCAACAACACACCGCAGGCATCTGGAGAACCGCATGAGCTTCAATCTCGTGTCCCCGGGCAAGGACATCCCCAACGATTTCAACGTCATCATCGAGATCTCGGCCCAGAGCGATCCGGTGAAGTACGAGGCAGACAAGGAAACCGGCCTGCTGTTCGTCGACCGCTTTATCGGCACCGGCATGCGCTATCCGGCCAACTATGGCTACATCCCGCAGACGCTGTCGGGCGACGGCGACCCGGTGGACGTGCTGGTGCTGTCGCCGTTCCCGATCCTGGCCGGTGCCGTGGTGCGCTGCCGTGCACTCGGCATGCTGAAGATGACCGATGAGGCAGGCGTGGATGCCAAGCTGGTGGCTGTTCCGGTGGACAAGCTGTCGCCGGCCACGGCCTACATGAAGGGCCTGTCGGACGTGCCGCAGAACCAGCTGGACCAGATCAAGCACTTCTTTGAGCACTACAAGGCACTGGAAGCCGGCAAGTGGGTCAAGGTCGAAGGCTGGGCTGGCATCGAGGAAGCCCACAAGGAAATCACCGACGGCGTGGCCAACTACAAGAAGTAAGCTGAACCGCCGCTGAAGAAGCCCCGCTCCGGCGGGGTTTTTTGTTGCCGCGCGCTTGATGCACGGCAGCATCCGGGCAAGCGCCTTGCGCTACGCTATGCGGGTGCTGACAAGAGGAGTCCTCATGAATCCCATCACCGAAATCCAGGCATTGCCGCAGGCCTTGTCGCCGCTGCGTCGCTATGACCGGCTGGCGGTGTGCTTCCACTGGGCGGTATTCCTGCTGGTGGCGCTGGCCTATGCCGCGATCGAGCTGAAGGGCAGTTTTGCCAAGGGCACGCCGCCGCGCGCGCTGGCCATGACAGTCCATGAATGGGCGGGCGCGCTGGTGCTGGTGCTGGCGGTGCCGCGCCTGCTGTGGCGCCTGGTGCGCGGCGCGCCCGCGCCGGAGCCGGGCGCGCGCTGGATGCAGTTGGCCGGCGAGGCCATGCACTGGGTGCTTTACCTGTATATCCTGGCCCAGCCGCTGCTGGGGCTGCTGGCGATGAACGCTGGCGGCCACCTGCTGGCGTTGCCTTCGCTGGGGCTGGAAGTGCCGGCGCTGGTGGCGGCCGACCCGGCACTGAAGGACACCGTCAAGGAGGTCCACGAGACCCTGGGCACCGCCTTCTACCTGGTGATCGGCCTGCACGCGATGGCGTCGCTGTTCCACCACTACATGCTGGGCGACAACACGCTGCGGCGGATGTGGCGCTGAGCGCCGGCTTGCGTGTTCAGGCGCGGGCGAACGGGTTGCGTTCGCCCAGTTCGTCCAGGTAGGCGTCGATGCCCTGGCGCTCGCGCTCAAGGAAGCGCTCGACGGCATCGGCAAAGGCGGGATGCGCCAGCCAGTGGGCCGAGCGCGTGGCCACCGGCAGGAAGCCGCGCGCCATCTTGTGCTCGCCCTGGGCGCCGCCTTCAAAGGTGCCTATGCCTTGCTCGATGCAGAATTCCAGCGGCTGGTAGTACGCGGTTTCGAAGTGCAGGCAGGCGTGGTGCTCCAGTGCGCCCCAGTAGCGCCCGTAGAGCGTGCTGACTTCGGGCGTATCGTCATAGACCAGCAGCGAGCTGGCGATGGGCTGGCCCGCGCGCTCGGCGATCACCAGCAGCAGGTGCTGCGGCATGGCGGCGCTGATGCGCCGGAAGAAATCCAGGTTCAGGTAGGGCGTGGAATGGTGCTCGCGGTAAGTCTGGCGATAGCACCGGTTGAAGAACTTCCACGCGTCATCGTCGATCTGCGCGCCACGCAGGCGCCGGAAGGTGATGCCGGCCTGCGCAACCTGGCGGCGCTCGGCGCGGATGTTCTTGCGCTTTTTCTGCGACAGCGTGGCGAGGAAGTCGTCGAAGCTGCCGTAGCCGCCGTTGGTCCAGTGGAACTGCACGCCATGCCGCATCAGCATGCCGGCCTGCTGCATCAGCGCGGCTTCGGTCTCGTCGGGAAACAGGATGTGCAGCGACGACATCTGGCTTTCGGCGGCCAGCGCCAGCGCCATCCGCAGCAGCAGGCGGCGCGCATGGGCGTCTTCGGCCAGCAGCCGCGCGCCGCGCACCGGCGTGAAGGGAATTGCCGCCAGCCATTTGGGGTAGTACTCGAGCCCGTTGCGGGCATAGGCGTCGGCCCAGGCCCAGTCGAAGACATATTCGCCATAGGAATGCGCCTTGGCGTAGAGCGGCATGGCCGCGGCCAGCCGTTCCGGGTGGCCGTTCTTGGCCGGCGCCCACAACGTCAGGTAGCGCGGGTTCCACCCGGTCTCGGCGCAGGCGCTGCCGCTGGTGTGCAGGGCGTGCAGGAAGGCATGCTTCAGGAACGGCGTGGCGTCGGCGTGGTGCGCCACCAGGGCGTCCCAGGCGGCGGCATCGATCTCGCCCAGGTCGGAAATGATTTCGGTACGGTACTCCTGCGCAGGGTCGCCTGCCGACTTGCGCTTGTGCTGTGCCGGCTGGCGCTGGTCCTTGCCCTCGCCGGGCACGCATGATTCAGACTGCATTGCACCAGTTCCCGTCTGTGGATCGATCGAGTCTACCGGAAACGATGCGCCGTTGCTGCGCCGCACGGCAGGCGCGGGGCGGGCGTCGTAAAATGGAGCATCCTCGTCACCAGTGCTTGCCGAGGCATCCCGGGATGCCTCAGGCGGCGGCATGGTCCGCATGGTTCGATAACCAAGGCCCGATATGAAGAACCCGTTTTTCAACCTGTATTCCCACGGCTTTGCGCGTGTCGCGGTGGGCGTGCCCGTCTGCCGGGTGGCCGACCCGGCCTTCAACGCCGCCAAGACCATTGCCCTGGCGGCGCAGGCGGCGCAGCAGGGCGCCGTGCTGGTGGCGTTCCCGGAGCTGGGCATCTCCGCCTACACCTGCGACGACCTGTTCCACCAGCGCGCGCTGCTGGACGCCTGCGAGGCGGCGCTGGCCACCATCGTCGAGGCCTCGCGCAAGCTGCCGGCGGCGCTGATCGTCGGCATGCCGCTGCGGGTCGAGCACCAGTTGTTCAACTGCGCCGTGGTGGTGGCGCGTGGGCATGTCCAGGGCGTGGTGCCCAAGTCCTACCTGCCGAACTACTGGGAGTTCTACGAGGCGCGCCAGTTCAGCGCCGCCGACAACGCCGCGGTCGAGTCGATCCGGCTGCTGGGCCAGGACGTGCCGTTCGGCGCCGGGCTGCTGTTCGATGTCGAAGACATCCCCGACTTCCGCTTCCACGCAGAAATCTGCGAAGACGTCTGGGTGCCGATCCCGCCGTCGTCGTTCGCGGCACTGGCCGGGGCCACGGTGCTGGTCAACCTGTCGGCCTCGAATATCGTGGTCGGCAAGGCCGGCTACCGGCACCAGCTGGTCTCGCAGCAGTCGGCGCGATGCCTGGCGGCCTACCTGTACACCTCGGCCGGCAAGGGCGAGTCCTCCACCGACCTGGCCTGGGACGGCCAGGCGCTGATCTGCGAGAACGGCGAGCTGCTGGCCGAATCCGAGCGCTTTGCCGATACCTCGCACCTGCTCTGCGCCGATATCGACGTCGAACGGCTGTCGCGCGAGCGCATGCACCAGGTCACCTTCGGCCACTCGGTGCGCCGGCACAAGGCAGAAGTGGACAAGTTCCGCGTGGTGCGCTTCCCGCTCGACCTGACGCTGGAGAAGTCGCTGCCGCTGGCGCGCAGCGTGGCGCGCTTCCCGTACGTGCCGGCCGATCCGCGCCAGCGCGACGAACGCTGCATGGAGGTCTACAACATCCAGGTGCAGGCGCTGGTGCAGCGCCTGTCGGCCAGCAAGATCAGCAAGGTGGTGATCGGCGTGTCCGGCGGGCTGGATTCCACCCATGCGCTGCTGGTCTGCGCCAAGGCGATGGACCGCCTGGGCCTGCCGCGCGCCAATATCCTGGCCTACACCATGCCGGGTTTTGCCACCAGCGACCGCACCCTGCTGCAGGCGCGCCAGCTGATGCAGGTGGTGGGCTGCACCGCGACCGAGATCGATATCCGCCCGTCGTGCCTGGCCATGCTGAAGGACCTGGGCCACCCGTACGCCGCCGGCGAGAAGGTCTACGACGTGACCTTCGAGAACGTGCAAGCAGGCGAGCGCACCAACCACCTGTTCCGTCTGGCCAATTTCCACCACGCCATCGTGATCGGCACCGGCGACCTGAGCGAACTGGCGCTGGGCTGGTGCACCTATGGCGTGGGCGACCATATGTCGCACTACAACGTCAACGCCAGCGTGCCCAAGACGCTGATCTCGCACCTGGTGCGCTGGGTGGCCGAGAGCGGGCAGGTGGGCGAGGGCGGTTCCGACGTGCTGCTGGACGTGCTCGACACCGACATCAGCCCCGAGCTGGTCCCGGGCGACAGCAACCACGGCCCCGAGCAGAAGACCGAGAGCACCATCGGCCCGTATGAGCTGCAGGACTTCAACCTCTACCACACGCTGCGCTTCGGCTTCACGCCGTCCAAGATCGCCTTCCTGGCGCTGCATGCCTGGGGTGACCGCGAGCGCGGCGTCTGGCCCAATGGCCCGCATGTGGTGCGCAACCAGTACGGGCTGCCGGAGATCAAGCGCAACCTGGCGATCTTCCTGGACCGCTTCTTCCGCACCAGCCAGTTCAAGCGCTCATGCATCCCGAACGCGCCCAAGGTGGGCTCGGGCGGATCGCTGTCGCCGCGCGGTGACTGGCGCGCGCCGAGCGATTCAGAGTCGGTGGTGTGGCTGGCGGACCTGGAGAAGGTGCCGGATTGAGCGCAGCGCCGGTAGCCCCGCCTCTTGGGTGGCGGCTTGTGCACAGCTTCTCCAGTGGCTGTCCACAGGTTTATCCACAGGGCCGGGGCGTGCCCGGATGCGCGCTAGCCAACGCTGCGGCCGCGCCGGCTGTGGGGCAGGCGGAATTGCAAGCGGCCAAGGGCTGGTAAAATGCCACCCGGAGAGCGCCGCGACCGCGGCGATGCGCCGCCAGGCGCGTGAACAAACGATAAACAGGGGCCAGTCATGAAGCAGATTACCGCCATCATCAAACCGTTCAAGCTCGACGAGGTGCGTGAAGCCCTGGCCGACGTCGGCGTGACCGGGCTGACGGTGACCGAAGTGAAGGGATTTGGCCGCCAGAAAGGGCATACCGAGCTCTACCGTGGCGCGGAGTACGTAGTCGACTTCCTGCCCAAGATCAAGATCGAAGTGGTGGTGGCCGAGAATCAGCTGGACACCGTGCTGGACGCCATCGTCAAGGCCGCCCACACCGGCAAGATCGGCGACGGCAAGATCTTCGTCACCGAGATCGAGCGCGTGATCCGCATCCGCACCGGCGAGCAGGACGAAGCCGCGGTCTGAGCCTCGGGCCAGGATAGCGAAACGCCGCCTTGCAGGGCGGCGTTTTCATTGGTGCGTGCGGTTCAGCTGGGCAGCTTCCACCCGTAGCGCACCGACACCAGCCGCATGGCGATGATCGCCACCGCCCCGGTCAGCAGCGCCGCTTCCTGCTGCACCGCCAGCCAGGTCATGCCGACATAGATCCAGCAGCCGACAAAGGAGCAGGTGGCGTAGGGCGAGCGGTCGCGCAGGATCATCGGCACCTCATTGCACAGCACGTCGCGCACCACGCCGCCGAACACGGCCGAGATGATGCCCATCATCACCGCCACGGTGGGCGTCATCTGCGCCACCAGCGCCAGCGAAGCGCCGGTCACCGAGAACAGCCCCAGCCCGATCGCGTCGGCCACGATCATGGCCCGGTCCGAGGCCACGCGGCTGACCACGCGCAGCACGAACGAGGCGCCGAACGACATCACGAAGATCAGCAGCACGTAGCCTTCGTGGTCGACCCAGTAGAACGGGCGCCGGTCCAGCAGCACGTCGCGCACGGTGCCGCCGCCAAAGGCGGTGGCAAAGGCCACCACGAAGGTGCCGACCACGTCCAGGCGCTGCTTGCGTGCGTCGACCACGCCCGAGACCGCGAAGGCGAGCACGCCGATCACCTCCATGATGTGGAGGATCAGGGGCAGCCGCCCCATCAGCAATTCAAGCGGAACGTGCATCCGTGGCGATGCGTCAGGTGCGCGGCTGGCGCAGCAGCACCATCAGCGCGCCGGCGCCGCCTTCGGCCTCGCGCGCCTGCACGAAGGCGAGCACTTCCTCCTTCTGCACCAGCCAGCTGCGCACCTTGCCCTTGAGCACCGGCAGCTTGTCGGGCGAGCCCAGGCCCTTGCCGTGGATCACGCGCACGCAGCGCACGCCGTTGCGCACCGAGCGGCGCAGGAACTCGGCCAGCGCCTCGCGCGCCTCGTCGCTGCGCAGGCCGTGCAGGTCGACCTTGTCCTGCGGCACCCATTCGCCGCGGCGCAGCTTGCGGATCACGTCCATGCCGATGCCGGGCCGTCGGAACGACAGGGTCTCGTCGGTTTCCAGCAGGCTTTCCACGTCGAAATCATCGGACAGCGAGGCCGCCAGCACGGCTTCGTCGTTGCGGCGCGACTGCACCGGCACCGGGGCGGGCTTGCTGGCGGGCACGGGGGCGCGGTTGCGGTCGCGCAGCTGGCTGACCTGGCCCACGCTGGTGCGGAAGACGTCGGCCTCTTCACGGGCGCGCCGGGCGGCCTGCTCGGCGGCCACGCGCTCGGCTTCGCGGCGCTCGGTATCGGCCTTGAGGGTGTCGCGCAGCCTGGCAAGGTCGTTCAGGCCGAAACGTTGGGGCGGTCGGTCGGGTTTGCGGGCGCCGTGCGTCATTGAAAAATCTCCGGGGGCTCGGCGCAGATTATATCGACTGGCGGGGCGGCAGGAGATGCCGCAGGGGGACGCGCCGGCGGGCCGTGGCGGCCCGGCCGGCGGAGGGGGCGGTGCTTACTTCAGGGCTTCGACAAAGCGCTGGGCATCCAGCGCGGCCATGCAGCCGGTGCCGGCGCTGGTGATAGCCTGGCGGTAGACATGGTCCTGCACGTCGCCGGCGGCAAACACGCCCGGCACGCTGGTGGCGGTGGCGTCGCCCTGCAGGCCCGACTTGGTCACCAGGTAGCCGTTTTCCATGGCCAGCTGGCCTTCGAACAGGTCGGTGTTGGGCTTGTGGCCGATGGCGATGAACACGCCCGCCAGCTTCAGGTCCTCGGCCTGGCCGGTCTTGGTGCCGCGCACGCGGATGCCGGTCACGCCGGATTCGTCGCCCAGCACCTCGTCCAGCACGCTGTCGTAGCGGATCACCACGCGGCCTTCCTTTTCACGCTGCAGCAGGCGGTCGACCAGGATCGGCTCGGCGCGGAAGCTGTCGCGGCGGTGGATCACGGTGACCTTGCTGGCGATATGCGACAGGTACAGCGCCTCTTCCACGGCGGTGTTGCCGCCGCCGACCACGGCCACTTCCTGGTTCTTGTAGAAGAAGCCGTCGCAGGTGGCGCAGGCCGACACGCCGCGGCCCATGAAGGACTCTTCGGACGGCAGGCCCAGGTACTGCGCCGAGGCGCCGGTGGCGATGATCAGCGCGTCGCACGTATATTCACCGGCGTCGCCGATCAGGCGGAAGGGGCGGGCCGGCTGGCCGTTGTCGTCCACCAGCTTGGCGGTGTGGATGTGATCGAAGATGATTTCGGTCTTGAATTCCTCGGCGTGCGCCAGCAGGCGCTGCATCAGTTCAGGACCCTGGACGCCCTTGGCATCGCCCGGCCAGTTCTCGACGTCCGTGGTGGTCATCAGCTGACCGCCCTGTGCCAGGCCGGTGATCAGCACCGGTTCCAGGTTGGCGCGGGCCGCGTAGACCGCGGCGGTATAGCCGGCGGGACCAGAACCGAGAATCAGCACTTTTGCGTGTTTTGCCATGATGCGTTCCTGTGGCCGGTGCGGCATGCTGCCCACCGGCATTGCTCGAAAGCGACATTATAAGAGGAGCCGCATTTGCTCACTGTTGCAAATTCCAATGAGTGCGATAGTCTCGGGCCACGTTAAAATGGCCGCCACGATGACCGTCAGTCACCTGGTGAGCGACCACTGACCGCTGCCGGCATCGGCCCGAAACACGTCCGGAATCACCTTACACGCGAGTCTTAACCAGGCATGGCCCGAGCTACCACGACCACCCGCACCGATCCCTCAGCCTTGCCATCCCGCATCGGCAAACTGCTGGGAGAGGTCCGCTGGTTCCTGCTGCTTGCCGTCACGCTGGGTTTCCTGTGCGTGCTGGCCAGCTACAGCAAGACCGATCCCGGCTGGTCGCATGCCAACCAGGTGGCCGATATCCACAACCTGGGCGGGCGCGTCGGCGCCTGGGTGGCCGACGTGCTGTTCTTCATCTTCGGCTTTTCCGCCTACTGGCTGGCGGTGCTGCTGGTGCGCCGCTGCTGGCGCGGCTGGCGCACGCTGACTGCCGAGCTGCCCGAGCGCGCGGATCCCGGCCTGCACCGCCAGGGCGTGACCGTCAGCTGGATCGGCTTCGGGCTGACCCTGTTCTCCAGCATGGGCCTGGAGGCGATCCGCATGTACCCGCTGCGCGCCGCGCTGCCGCGCGCGCCGGGCGGGGTGCTGGGCGACCTGCTGGGCGGCTGGCTGCAGGTGGCGCTGGGCTTCACCGGCGCGACCCTGCTGCTGTTGCTGCTGCTGGCGATCGGGCTGTCGCTGTTCTTCCATTTCTCCTGGCTGACCGTGGCCGAGCACGTCGGCGGCTTTGTCGAGACCCTGTTCCTGGGCTTCAAGGCCCGCCGCGAGAGCAAGCAGGACCGCATCATCGGCGAGGCCGCCAAGACCGAGCGCAAGGAAACCGTCGAGGTGCAGCGCGTGCGCATCGAAGAGGCGGCGCCGGTGCAGATAGTGCGCCCGCAGGCGGTGCCCAAGCATGAGCGCGTCGAGCGCGAGAAGCAGCAGCCGCTGTTTGCCGATATCCAGGACTCGGACCTGCCGCCGCTGTCGCTGCTGGACCCGATCCCGCCGCACCAGGAAACTGTCAGCGCCGAGACCCTGGAGTTCACCTCGCGCCTGATCGAGAAAAAGCTCAAGGACTTCGGCGTCGAGGTCAAGGTGGTGGCGGCCTACCCGGGCCCGGTTATCACGCGGTATGAGATCGAGCCGGCCACCGGCGTCAAGGGCAGCCAGGTGGTGAACCTGGCGCGCGACCTGGCGCGCTCGCTGTCGCTGGTGTCGATCCGCGTGGTCGAGACCATCCCGGGCAAGAACTACATGGGGCTGGAGCTGCCCAACCCGAAGCGCCAGACCGTGCGCCTGTCGGAAATCCTCGGCTCGCAGGTCTACAACGAGAGTTCGTCCAGCCTGACCATGGCGCTGGGCAAGGACATCGCCGGCAAGCCGATGGTGGCCGACCTGGCCCGCATGCCGCACTGCATGGTGGCCGGCACCACCGGCTCGGGCAAGTCGGTCGGCATCAACGCGATGATCCTGTCGCTGCTGTACAAGGCCAAGGCGGAAAGCGTACGCCTGATCCTGATCGACCCGAAGATGCTCGAAATGAGCGTCTACGAGGGCATCCCGCACCTGCTGTGCCCGGTGGTGACCGACATGCGCCAGGCCGGCAATGCCCTGAACTGGGCGGTCGGCGAGATGGAGCGCCGCTACAAGCTGATGAGCAAGCTGGGCGTGCGCAACCTGGCCGGCTACAACAAGAAGATCGACGAGGCCGCGGCCCGCGAAGAAAAGATCCCCAACCCGTTCAGCCTGACCCCGGACGCCCCGGAGCCGCTGGACCGGCTGCCCACCATCGTCATCGTCATCGACGAGCTGGCCGACCTGATGATGGTGGTCGGCAAGAAGGTGGAAGAGCTGATCGCCCGCATCGCGCAGAAGGCGCGCGCGGCCGGCCTGCACCTGGTGCTGGCCACGCAGCGCCCGTCGGTGGACGTGATCACCGGCCTGATCAAGGCCAACGTGCCGACCCGGATCGCGTTCCAGGTCAGCAGCAAGATCGACTCGCGCACCATCCTCGACCAGCAGGGCGCCGAAGCGCTGCTGGGCATGGGCGACATGCTCTACCTGGCGCCGGGCACCGGCCTGCCGGTGCGCGTGCACGGCGCCTTTGTCTCGGACGAGGAAGTCCACCGCGTGGTGGAAAAGCTCAAGGAATCCGGCGAAGCCAACTACATCGAGGGCATCCTCGAGGGCGGCCTGACCGATGACGCCGGCGGTGGCGACGGGTTTGGCGGCGGTGCCGGCATTGGCGGTGGCGGCGGCGAGGCCGATCCGCTGTACGACCAGGCGGTCGAGGTGGTGCTGAAGAACCGGCGCGCGTCGATCTCGCTGGTGCAGCGCCACCTGCGCATCGGCTACAACCGTGCCGCGCGGCTGCTGGAGGACATGGAAAAGGCCGGCATGGTCTCGGCCATGTCGGGCAATGGCAACCGCGACATCCTGGTGCAGGGTGGCGGTGCCGCCCGCGAAGATGACTGAGCGCCGCTCGCGCAGCCTTCGTAATATCTGGTTACCCGCCGGCTTGCGGCGCGCGGAATCCCCGGGCTGCCGGCGGCTCTAAAAGGACAGGTTGCCAGCGCCCGACGCGGCGCAGGCAACGCACCCTACAACTACCAGGACCCGAACCATGCGCAACCGCATCATCGTGTCGGCCTGCGCCGCGCTGGCGATGTTTGCCATCCAGGCGCCGGCCCATGCCGCAGCCACTGACCAGTTGCAGAGCTTTGTCACCGGCGTGAAGAGCGCGCGCGGCGAGTTCACGCAGCGCCAGGTCAAGGGGCAGGGCGCCAACGGCAAGGTGACCGGCACCTCCAGCGGCACCTTTGTGTTCTCGCGCCCGGGCAAGTTCACCTGGCGCTATACCAAGCCCTACGACCAGCTGCTGCAGGCCGACGGCCAGACCCTGTACATCTACGACAAGGACCTGAACCAGGTCACCGAGCGCAAGCTCGACGGCGCACTCGGCTCCAGCCCGGCGGCGATCCTGTTCGGCAGCAACGACCTGGAAAAGAACTTCGTGGTCAAGAACGGCCCGACCCGCGACGGCGTAGAGTGGCTGGAGCTGACGCCCAAGGCCAAGGACACGCAGTTCGAGCGCATCGGCATCGGCTTCAAGGCCGGCAATCTTGAAGCCATGGAACTGCGCGACGCGTTCGGCAACACCACCCTGCTGACCTTCACGGGCATGCAGAAGAACCCGCCGCTGGCGGCCGATGCATTCCGGTTCACGGTGCCCAAGGGCGCCGATGTGATGAAGCAGTGAGGCCCGCCATGAACGATCCGCAGGAAGGTCCCGCAGTCACCATCCGTTCCCGGCGCGGCCAGCGCGCCGTGTTGCTGGCCAGTGCCGGCGCGCTGCTGACGGCGGCATGTGCCAGCAGCGGCGGCGGCGCCAGCAAGTTCGATGTCGATTCCTTCCTGCGCGCACCGGACTCGGGATTGCCCGAAGTGCTGGGCAATCCGGGCTTCCTCAAGGCCACGCGCGTGCCCGCCACCGAGTGCGCGGTGATGCTGCAGTCGGCCAGCACCGGCGTGCTGGAAGACCTGCCGCCCAGCAGCAATGCGCGCGGCCCGGCCTGGCTGTTGCATCCGAAGGGCCAGCCGGACCAGGTATGGCTGGTGGTCGGCGAGTCCGGCGGCGAGCGCACCTGCCATGGGCCGCTGCCGGCCGACGCCATGCAGGCGCTGGCCGCCCGGGCCAAGGGCTGAACCCGAGGCGCCGCCGTCAGTGCGGCTTGATGGCGATCTTCAGCACGCCGTCGCGCTGGTTGGCGAACAGGTCGTAGGCCGCGACGATGTCGTCCAGCTTGTACTGGTGCGTCACCAGCGCGCCCAGGTCGACCCGCCCCGACTCGATCACATTGATCAGCCGCCGCATGCGTTCCTTGCCGCCGGGGCACAGCGCGGTATTGATCTTGTGGTCGCCCAACCCCGCGGCTAAGGCCGACAGCGGAATGGTCAGGTCGCTTGAATAGACCCCCAGGCTGGACAGCGTGCCGCCGGGCTTGAGCACGCGCAGCGACTGCTCGAAGGTTGCCTGCGTGCCCAGTGCCTCGATCGAGGCATCCACGCCGCGCCCGCCGGTCAGCTTCATGACCTCGTCCACCACGTCGCAGTTGCGGAAGTTCAGGACCACGTCCGCGCCCATCTTGCGCGCGATCTCCAGCCGGTGGTCGTTGCCGTCGACGGCGATGATGGTGGTGGCGCCGCACAGCCGCGCGCCGGCGGTCGCGCATAGCCCGATCGGACCCTGCGCGAACACGGCCACGGTGTCGCCGATGCGGATATTGGCGTTTTCCGCGCCCTTGAAGCCGGTGGACATGATGTCGGGGCACATCAGCACCTGCTCGTCGGTGAGGCCATCGGGGATTGGCGCCAGGTTGGCCTGGGCGTCGGGCACCAGCACGTATTCCGCCTGGGTACCGTCGATCATGTTGCCGAAGCGCCAGCCCGCGGTCGCCTTGTAGCCGTGGCAGCCGCACTGGCCGCTGGCCATCAGGTAGCTGCCATCCTGCGAGGCCACGCCGTCCTGCGCCGCGTAGGAGTTGAAGTTGGGGCAGATTGCGCCGGCGATCACGCGCTGGCCTTCTCGGTATCCCGTCACCGCGCTGCCGAGCTTTTCGATGATGCCGACGGGCTCATGGCCCACGGTCAGGCCCTTCGCCACCGGGTACTCACCCTTGAGGATGTGCACGTCGGTGCCGCAGATGGTGGTGGTGGTGATACGCACCAGGGCATCGTTGGGGCCGATATCCGGGATTGGCTTGTCTGCCAGTTCGATCCGGCCAGGCTCGACAAAAACGGCGGCTTTCATCATTGCGGTCATGCGTTGCTCCCAGGGAAGGCGCAGGGGGACGCGCGGTGGGTGGAGTGGTGCGGGACGTTGCCGGCCCGCTTCCTCACTGATAGCACGCCTGGGTTATAGGTCGGTTTATCCAGATCAAGCCGAGGCCATACAGAAAATGTGCACAATACATGGCAATCTGGCAAAGGTTTCACATCGGTGTGCAAAGAAGCTGAACGCCGCGGTGTGCCGCGTGTCCCAGCATCCACATACTCGCCATACCCATCAGGAGAACGACATGATTGCGAAGCGAACCATCCGCCGTTGGCTGCGCCAGTCCGCCATGCTGGCGGCGGGCGGGGCCCTGCTGGCGGCTTGCGCGGCGCCCGCGCCGACCGGCCCGCAAGGCGCGCGTGGCACGCCGCAGGGCTGTGCCGCCGACAAGCTGGCCGACGATGCCCTGGTCGGCAAGCCCGAGGCCGAGGCCATCGGCCTGCTGCAGGGCTGCGCGTGGCGCCTGGGCGAGCGCGACGGCCAGCAGTTCCCCGGCACCATGGACTACAACCCGCAACGCCGCGCGCTCGGCGTCAAGGCTGGCAAGGTGGTCTGGGTACGCCGCGGCTGAGATCCGGCGCCCGCCTTGCCGGTTCGCCTTCGCACAAGGGGCGATTAGGTTAGTGCGGGCATCTCCCTGATATTGAGCGGTCAACGGGCGTCAACATGACAGAAATGTAATTTGACCGCCTGAACAAGAATCAATATTGTTTCCCGCTGACCGGAATCCAATAACCGGGCGGCCTCGGGTCCCCGGCGGCTGCCCAAACCATGCTGGGGAGCCAACCGCGTGAAGACCACTATCCGAACCTTGCTGCCGCGCGCTGCGGCGCTGGCCCTGCTGACCCTGCCGCTCGCCGCGGCGGCGCAGGAAAAGGTGCTCAACCTCTACACCGCGCGTCACTACCAGACGGACGAAGCGCTGTACGCCAACTTCACCAAGCAGACCGGCATCAAGATCAACCGCATCGAAGGCCAGGAAGACCCGCTGCTGGAGCGCATCCGCAATGAAGGTGCCAACAGCCCGGCGGACGTGTTCATCACGGTGGATATCGGCCGCCTGTGGCGCGCCCAGCAGGCTGGCGTGTTTGCGCCGGTAAAGTCGAAGGCGCTGGAATCGCGCATCCCGGCCAACTATCGCGACCCCAATGGCGAATGGTTCGGCTTCTCGGCGCGCGGCCGCGTGATCGCCTACAACAAGACCGCGGTCAAGGCCGGCGATATCGCCAGCTATGAAGACTTGGCCGATCCCAAGTGGAAGGGCAAGGTCTGCACGCGTTCCAGCGGCCATGTCTACAACCTGTCGCTGGTCTCCAGCCTGATCGCCCATGATGGCGAGGCACGCACCGAGCAGTGGGCGCGCGGCGTGGCCGCCAACCTGGCGCGCGTGCCCAAGGGCGGCGACACCGACCAGCTCAAGGCGGTTGCCGCCGGCGAGTGCGACGTGGCCATCGCCAACACCTACTACATCGCGCGCCTGCTGAAGTCGACCAAGCCGGAAGACAAAGCCGTGGCCGACAAGCTGGGCGTGCTGTGGCCGAACCAGTCGAGCCAGGGCGTGCACATGAACGTCTCGGGCGGCGGCATGCTCAAGCATGCGCCCAACAAGGAAGCGGCGGTCAAGTTCCTGGAGTACCTGGCCAGCGACGAGGCTCAGCGCTACTTTGCCGACGGCAACAACGAGTGGCCGGTGGTGCAGGGCGTGAAGGTCAGCAACCCGGCGCTGGAAGCGCTGGGCACGTTCAAGTCCGACACCATCAACGTGGCCGAACTGGGCAAGTACCAGCCGCAGGCACAGAAGCTGGTGGACCGCGCCGGCTTCAAGTAAGCCGCCACGGCCTTTGCAGTAGCGGTTCTTGCTACAGCAGGAACCGCTTGTTCCCCGTCACCTCGGTCGGCTCGACCTTGCGGAACGTCAGCTTCACGCTGCTGTTGAGCCGCCGCCCCGCCTGGCGCCGTACCAGCGCCCGGTGCAGCAGGCCCTTGTGTCCGACCGTGCCTTCCGCATAAGGCTGGTCTGGCGTCCCGCCCAGCGCCATCGCGGCCAGCGCCTGGTTGCGCTGCGCCGCACTCTTTTCCAGCAGCTTGTCCAATGCCATGCGTGCGCGCACCTGCGCCGCCAGCGCGATGTCGCCGGGATTGGCGCGGGCACGCTCGGCGTCCCAAGGCAGCTGCACCTTGCCGGCAAGGCGGCGCAGCGCGGCGCGCAGTTCGGCGCCATCCATCCGGGTTTCCTGCACGATCCAGACGGCGTCATGGCGCAGCACCGCTTCGGCATCGGCCATGCGGCGCACCAGCGCGGGCTGCAGTTCGGGCGACGAGAACTGCCGCGCGCGGCGGATCGCGTTGAGCGCGATGCGGCGCACCTGCGGGTTGGCGTGATCGAACAGGTCGGCGATGACGCGCGCGGCCGTGTCGGCCGAATTGACCTTCTCCGCCAACTGGCCGGCCAGCGAGACTTCTTCCACGCCGCTCAGCTTGTTGCGGCTGAGCCGGTTCAACTTGAACAGCAGGATGTGATATCGCAGCATAGGTTCTTGCGCGGCAGGCATGCCGCTGTTCGCTCCCGGGCGGACGCCGGGCCATAAAAGGCTATCGGCGCGTTGCGGCGCGACTTTAGGGCAAGAAGCGCGGGAGGCTCAGCGCTGCGCTTCGCGCCGGATCGTGCGCGAGAGCACGATCACCGGCAGCAGGCCCACGGCTACGATCACCAGCGAGGCGGTGGCGGCCTCGGTCAGGCGCTCGTCGGCAGCGAGGTTGTAGGCCTGCACGGCCAGCGTGTCGAAGTTGAACGGGCGCATCACGAAGGTGGCCGGCAACTCCTTCATCACGTCGACAAAGACGATCAGTGCCGCGGTCAGCAGGCTGCCGCGCAGCATCGGGAAATGCACGCGCCGCAGCGTGGCGCCGGGGCCGTGGCCGAGGCTGCGCGCGGCCGCATCCATGCTGGGCGTGATCTTGCCCAGCCCGGCATTGACGGTCTGCAGCGCCACGCCCAGGAAGCGCACCAGCAGCGCATAGACCAGCGCGGCGATGCCGCCGGTCAGCAGCAGCCCCACCGAGAGCCCGAACTGCTGCTGCAGCCAGGCCGACAGCGCGTTGTCTAGCCGCGCCACCGGCACCAGCACGCCCACGGCAATGACCGAGCCCGGCAGCGCATAACCCATGCCGCACAGCCGCGTCAGGCCGCGCATCAGCCAGCTGCGCTTGCCGTTGGCCGCGCGCGCGGCGTAGCCCACTGCCAGCGCGACCGTCACCGCGGCCAGCGCGGTGGCGCTGGCCAGCAGGAAGCTGTTGCGCACCAGCCCGACAAAGCGCGCGCCGAACTGCGCATCGCCGTCGGTGAAGGCCATGCGGCACAGCATCAGCGCGGGAATCAGGAAGCCCAGCAGCACCGGCACCATGCATACAGCCAGCGCCAGCCAGCCGCGCGCGCCGTCCAGCGTCCAGGCCACGGCGCGGCGCTGGTTGCCGTAGACCTGCGCGCGGCCGCGGCTGGCGCGCTCCATCAGCAGGATGGCGGCGACGAACAGCAGCATGCATGCCGACAGCTGCGCCGCGGCGTTCTTGTCGCCAAGCGAAAACCAGGCGCGGTAGATGCCGGTGGAGAAAGTCGGGATGGCAAAGTAGGCGACGGTGCCGAAGTCGGCCAGCGTTTCCATCATTGCCAGCGCGGTGCCGGCAACGATGCCGGGACGCGCCAGCGGCAGCACCACGCGCCAGAGCCGGCTCCAGGTGCCGTGGCCGAGCAGGCGCGCGGCTTCCAGCGTGTTCTGGGTCTGCTGCAGGAAGGCGGCGCGCGCGGTCAGGTAGACGTAGGGGTACAGCACCAGCGAGAACAGGGCGATGGCGCCGCCCAGCGAGCGGATATCCGGGAACCAGTACTCGCGCGCCTTCCAGCCGGTCAGCTCGCGCAGCCAGCCCTGCACCGGCCCGGCAAACTGCAGCGCGTCGGTGTAGGCATAGGCGATCACGTAGGCGGGCATCGCCATCGGCAAGACCAGCGCCCATTCCATCACGGCGTGGCCCGGGAAACGGTAGGTCGATACCAGCCAGGCGGTGGTCACCCCCAGCAGCAATACGCCCACGGCGACGCCGCACAGCAGCCAGACGGTGTTGAGCACGTATTCCGCCAGCACCGTGTCGATCAGGTGGCGCCAGGTGTCGCCGGCAGGCAGCAGCACTGCCGAGGCGATCACCAGCACCGGCACGGCGATCAGCAGCGCCATCACCAGGGTGGCCAGGGTCAGGGAATGGAAGCGGCGGCGGCTGGACAGGAGCATGCGTCGGAAAGTGGGCGGAAGTGCCGCGCACAGCGTGCGGGCTGCCGCATTCTAGCAATGTGGGGCACGCATTTGCCCCGAAAGGCGCTCCCGGCCCCGGCCGCGTCCCTATAATGCGCACATGCGAACCGATTCCTATTCACGCTTGCCCGGCGCCCAGGCCCGCAGCCGGCCGGCGACCCGCGCAGGCGTTGCTGACGTCACTGGCGCTGGCGCCGCTGTCATCGAGGTCGACCAGATCCGTCACGCTTTTGGCCGCCATGTGGTGGTCAAGGGGCTGTCGTTCTCGGTGGCGCGCGGCAATATCGCCTGCCTGCTGGGGCCCAGCGGCTGCGGCAAGACCACGGTGCTGCGCGCCATCGCCGGTTTCGAGCCGCTGCAGGATGGCCGCATCGTGCTGGACGGGCAGGTCGTGTCGTCGTCCGGGGCGATGCTGGCGCCGGAGCAGCGCCGCATCGGCATGGTGTTCCAGGACTATGCGCTGTTCCCGCACCTGGACGTGGCGGCCAACGTGGGTTTCGGCCTGGTGCGGGCCAGCCGCGCCGGGCGCGCGGCGCGCGTGGACGAGGTGCTGCAGCTGGTCGGACTGGCCGGCGCGGGCCGCAAGTATCCGCATGAGCTGTCCGGCGGCCAGCAGCAGCGCGTGGCGCTGGCGCGCGCGCTGGCACCGCGCCCGGAGCTGCTGCTGCTCGACGAGCCGTTCTCCAACCTCGACGTCGACCTGCGCGAACGCCTGAGCCTGGAGGTGCGCGCGATCCTGAAGGCGCAGGGCACCACCGCGATCCTGGTCACCCACGACCAGCACGAGGCCTTTGCCATGGCCGACGAGATCGGCGTCATGCACGACGGGGTGATCGAGCAGTGGGGCAGCGCGCACGACCTCTACCACCGGCCGACATCGCGCTTTGTCGCGGGCTTTATCGGGCAGGGCGTGCTGATGGCGGGGCGGTTGCGCAGGACCGCGGAGATTGAACTGGAACTGGGCCTGCTGCGCCCCGCGGCGCCGCTGGCGCTGCCCGCCGGCGCCGCCGTCGACGTGCTGGTGCGCCCCGATGACATCGTCCACGACGACGCCAGCCCGATGCGCGCCGAGGTGGTCCACAAGGCCTTCCGCGGCGCCGAGATCCTGTACACGCTGCGCCTGGCCAGCGGCGGCCGCGTGCTGGCGCTGGTGCCGTCCCACCACAACCATGCCGTGGGCGAGCGCATCGGCATCCGTGTCGAGATCGAGGACGTGGTGGCATTTGCCGCCTAGCCTGCCACGCAGGGGCAGGGCGCCGATGGTCTACACTGTGGCGTTCTGCATTCACAAGGCTTGAATACCGTGGCGGACACGCTGTTTTCCGATACTCCCGACCGTTCCCGGCAACCGCTGGCCGAGCGCCTGCGCCCGCGCACCATCGACGAGGTGATCGGGCAACAGCACCTGCTCGGTGCGGGCAAGCCGCTGCGCGTGGCGTTCGAGTCCGGCGAGCCGCATTCGATGATCCTGTGGGGCCCCCCGGGCGTGGGCAAGACCACGCTGGCGCGGCTGATGGCCAGTGCCTTCGACGCCGAGTTCATCGCGCTGTCGGCGGTGCTGTCGGGGGTCAAGGACATCCGCGAGGCGGTCGAGCGCGCCGAGCAGTTCCGCGCGCACGGGCGGCGCACGCTGGTATTCGTCGACGAGGTCCATCGCTTCAACAAGAGCCAGCAGGATGCCTTCCTGCCGCATGTGGAAAGCGGGCTCTTCACCTTTATCGGCGCCACCACCGAGAACCCCTCGTTCGAAGTCAACGGCGCCTTGCTGTCGCGCGCGGCGGTCTATGTGCTCAAGAGCCTGGACGATGCCGAGCTGACCCAGCTGGCGCTGCGCGCCAGCGAAGAACTTGGCGCACAGGCGGGCGACCTGAGCTGGCAGGATGAAGCGCTGCAGCTGATCGTGGCCTCGGCCGATGGCGACGGGCGCAAGCTGCTGAACAATATCGAGATCGTGGCGCGCGCCGCGCGCACCGCCCGCGCCGCGCAGATCGATACCGCGCTGCTGGGCAGCGCGCTGTCGGAAAACCTGCGCCGCTTCGACAAGGGCGGCGACGCCTTCTACGACCAGATCAGCGCGCTGCACAAGTCCGTGCGCGGCTCGGACCCGGACGCGGCGCTGTACTGGTTCTGCCGCATGATCGACGGCGGCGCCGACCCGCGCTACCTGGCGCGGCGCATCGTGCGCATGGCGTGGGAGGATATCGGCCTGGCCGATCCCCGTGCCGCCCGCATCACGCTGGACGCGGCCGAGACCTATGAGCGCCTTGGCTCGCCCGAGGGCGAGCTGGCGCTGGGCCAGGCCCTGATCTACCTGGCCGTGGCGCCCAAGTCCAACGCCGGCTACAACGCCTACAACGCGGCTCGCGCCTTCGTCGGCAAGGACAAGTCGCGCGCGGTGCCGGTGCACCTGCGCAACGCGCCGACCAAGCTGATGAAGGAGCTTGGCCACGGCCACGCCTACCGCTACGCGCACGACGAGCCCGAGGCCTACGCCGCCGGCGAGCACTACTTCCCGGACGACCTCAAGGCCCAGGACTGGTACCAGCCGGTGCCGCGCGGGCTGGAGGGCAAGATTGCCGAGAAGCTGCGCCACCTGCGCGAGCTGGATGCCGCCTGGCATCGCGAGCAGCGCGTGGCCAAGGCAAAGGACGGCGGCAAGGGCGGGGAGTGAGCGGTGGCGTGAGCCGGCGACACGGCCCTCTGGCCTGGCATCGCCCGGTTCGCGCCGGACGGGGCCGGTGCAGTAAAATGGCGGGTCCGCCGGCATGTCGCTGGCCCTGCACTTCACCAAAGCAACATGCTCGACATCCAGCTGTTCCGCAAAGACATCGACGCCGTGGCGCAACGCCTTGCCACGCGCGGCTACCAACTCGACGTTGCGGCGTTCCAGGCACTTGAGGCCGAACGCAAGCAACTGCAGACCCAGACCGAGGAACTGCAGGCCCGCCGCAACAGCCTGTCCAAGCAGATCGGCATGCTCAAGGGCAAGGGCGAGGACGCCTCGGCCGTGATGGCGGAAGTGGGCGGCATCGGCGACACGCTCAAGGCCTCGGCCGCGCGGCTGGACGAGATCCAGGCGCACCTGGCCGAGCTGATGCTGGCCATCCCCAACCTGCCGCATGAAAGCGTGCCGGTGGGCAATGACGAAACCCAGAACGTCGAAGTGCGCCGCGTGGGCGAGCCGCGCCAGTTCGATTTCGCCGTGCGCGACCACGTCGACGTGGGCGAGAAGCTGGGCCTGGACTTCGACACCGCGGTCAAGGTCACCGGTTCGCGCTTCTCGATGCTGCGTGGCGGCCTGGCGCGCATGAACCGTGCGCTGGTCCAGCTGATGCTCGACACTCATACGCAGGAACACGGCTACACCGAGATGTACGTGCCGTACATGGTCAACGCCGCCTCGATGCGCGGCACCGGCCAGCTGCCCAAGTTCGAGGAAGACCTGTTCAAGGTGCCGCGCAAGGTCGGCAGCGAAGACGGCGAGCGCATCGAGAACTTCTACCTGATCCCGACCGCCGAGGTGCCGCTGACCAATATCGTGCGCGACGCCATCGTCGCCGGCGAGAAGCTGCCGCTGCGCTTTGTCGCGCATACGCCGTGCTTCCGCTCGGAGGCCGGCTCGTACGGCAAGGACACGCGCGGCATGATCCGCCAGCACCAGTTCGACAAGGTCGAGCTGGTGCAGGTGGTGCCGGCCGCGCAGTCGTTCGAGGCGCTGGAACAACTGACCGGCCACGCCGAGGCAATCCTGAAGAAGCTGGGGCTGCCGTTCCGCACCATCGTGCTGTGCACCGGCGACATGGGCTTCGGCAGCACCAAGACCTACGACCTCGAAGTGTGGATCCCCGCGCAGAACACCTACCGCGAGATCAGCTCGTGCTCGAACATGGGCGACTTCCAGGCGCGCCGCATGCAGGCGCGCATGCGCGCGGGGCAGGGCAAGCCGGAGCTGGTGCACACCCTCAACGGCTCCGGGCTGGCCGTGGGCCGCACGCTGGTGGCGATCCTTGAGAACTACCAGAACGCAGACGGCTCGGTCACGGTGCCGGCCGCGCTGCAGCCGTACATGGGCGGCATCACCCGCCTGGAACCGGAGCTGTAAAGCGAACCGAAAAAATCCGCTGCCAGCCTATTGCATCGGCTGGCCGGACATGGCTATAATCTTGGTTTCGCCACACGGCAACAAGTTACCGGAGAGGTGGCAGAGTGGTCGAATGTACCTGACTCGAAATCAGGCGTACCGGCGACGGTACCGTGGGTTCGAATCCCACCCTCTCCGCCAAAACAAGAAGCTGTCGGAATCGACCACCGGCAGGCAACAACAGTGTAGTAAAACTCAGGCCGACGCCCACGACAGTGCGCGTCGGTTTTGTTTTTTCCGCGGCCGGTTTTCATGCGGCGGGCATGGGCCGCCGCACTGGCCTCTATACCGGACGCACTGCCAGGTGCACTATCATGGCGATCCGCAACGCAGGATGCCGCACCATGACACAGCCACCCGCCAGCCAACCCCCAGCACCGGTCTTCCACGGCGATCCGGCCGAACTGCCGGCCGACCCCAACCTGGTCGCCGGCATGCCGTACCGACACTACAAGGGCGGCGCCTACACGGCAGTCGGCATCGGCCGCTTCGAGGCCGATCTCGCGCCGGTGGTGGTCTATCGCGCGATGCGCGATCCCTCATTGCTGTGGGTGCGCCGCTCCGATGTGTTCAGCGAACCGGTGGCCACGCCGCAGGGCGAGGTGCCGCGCTTTGCGCCCGCCTGGCCCGCGGCGCTGGCCTGCCTGGACTTCCTGCCGCGCCAGGCGGTGCTCGATGTGCTGGCGCTGCACGACACGCCGTACCGGCACTACCACGACCGCCGCCATATCCTGGAGATGTTCGAGACCGCCCACGTGCGCGGCATTGCGCTGGACCGCGCGCAGGCGCTGGCGGTGCTGTGCCACGACGCGGTCTATGTGGCGGGATGCGAGCACAACGAAGCCGCCTCAGCCGCGCTGATCGAAACGGTGGCGCCCGGCGAGGACCGCGCGGTGCTGGACCGTGCCGCGCAGATCGTGCTCGATACGCGCGGCCATGGCCCGAGCATTGCCGGCGCCGACACCGTGCTCGATCTCGACCTGCTCAGGCTGGCCGCGGCGCCGGAAATGCTCGATGCCCATAGCCAGGACGTGTTCGCCGAGAACCGCGCCTTGCTGGCCGCGCGCACCGGTCTCAAGGGGGAGGCGCTGGAGACTGAATTCATGCGCCGCCGCGCGGCGTTCCTGGGCAAGCTGGCGCAGCGCCCGCGACTCTTCCTGACCGACGCCTTTGCCGACTGCGAGGCGCCGGCTCGCGCCAATATCGCCCGCATCGTCGGCGCCGCGGGCGCGTCCCGTGATTGACGTGCCGGCACGCGCGAGCGCCTTCGCCGAGGCCTGGCTCACGCCGGGCACGGCGCTCGGGCTGCTGGCGCTGTTCACGCTGGTGACGGTGCTGCTGCTGAGCCTGGTGCCGCTGCTGGTGGCGCTGTTGCGGCCGGTGGTGCGCTGGCTGGACCGGTGGCGCGTGTGGGGGGCCGGCGCGCTGTCCGCGCGCGTGGCCGCACAGCCGCGCCGGCTGAGCACGCTCACGCTGCGCGTGCTCGAACGCGACATGGCCGAGCTGCTGGTGGTGCTGCTGGCCGGTGCCGTGCTGCTGGCCTGCGGCAGCGCCCTGTTCTGGCTGGCCGGCGAGGTCGCCGAAAGGGGGGGCGTGGTGCGCATCGACCAGATCGTGTTTGCATGGCTGCGTGCCCTGCGCACCGACTGGCTCGACATCGCGATGGTTGCCGTGACCGAACTGGGCGGCGCGCGCATTTCCCTGGCGGTGGGCGTGGCGGTGTTCGCGTGGCTGTGCTGGCGGCGCGCCTGGACCGTGGCGCTGTACTGGGCCGCCGCGTTGCTGGGTGCGCGCGCCTGCGTGATGGCGCTCAAGCTGGGCATGGCGCGCGTGCGCCCGGCCAGCATCTACAGCGGCCTGGAATCGTATTCCTTCCCCAGCGGACACGCCACCAGCAGCATGGTCACCTATGGCTTCCTGGCCTTCCTGATGTGCCTGCGCCAGCCGTGGCGCGTGCGCATCCCGGTGCTGGCACTGACCGTGGTGGCGGTGGCGGCGATCGGGGTATCGCGGCTGTACCTGGGCATGCACTGGCTGTCGGACGTCGCTGCAGGTTATGCGCTGGGGCTGGCATGGATCGCGCTGCTCGGCACGGCTTACCGCACGCTGCACGTGCCGGCGCCGAAGGAATCGGTGGCGCCATGGCGGCTGGGCGCGGTGGCGGCGGCAGCGGTGGTGGTGGCGTTCAGCTATGTGGCGTGGTTCCGGCTGCCGGATACGCTGGAGCGCTACCGGCAGGCCGTCGCGCCTACGCCAGCCGTGCTGGCGCTTCGGCTTCCGGCGCCTGCGGCAGGCGCGACACCAGCAGCTGGTCGATCTTGTGATGGTCGATGTCCAGCACTTCGAAGCGATAGCCCGCCACGGTGATCGACTCGGATTTCTTCGGGATGCGCTTGAGCGAATAGATCACCAGCCCGGCCGCGGTGTCGACATAGTCCTCGCCGGGCAGGGTGTCCAGATCCAGCGCCTTCTTCAGGTCCACCAGCGGGGTGAGGCCGTCGACCAGCCAGGAGCTGTCGTCGCGCCGCACGATCTGCTCGTCCTCGCTGGAATACAGGATGTCTCCCATCAGCGCCCCGACGATATCGTCCAGCGTGACGACGCCCACCACCAGCCCGTATTCGTTCATCACCACGGCAAAGTTCTGGTGCATCTCGCGGAAGCGCGTGAGCGCCTCGGACAGGGTCAGCGTGTCGGGGATCACCAGCACGTTCTTGTCGTGGTGGCGGCCGATATTGTTGATCACGGTGGCGCTCTCGTCGGCCAGCAGCAGCTGCAGGATGTCCTTGGAATCGATATAGCCCTGCACGTCGTCGAGGTCGTGCCCGCACACCGGGTATTGCGCGTGCGGCTGGTTGACCAGCTTGCGGCGCACGCTGTCGGCGGGTTCGTCGAGACTCAGGTAGACCACGTCGTCGCGCGGCGTCATGATCGCGGTAATGCTCTTGAACTCGAGCTCGAACACGTTCTCGATCAGGTGGAGTTCATGCTTGTGCAGCACGCCGGCTTCGGCGCCGGCATCGACCATCGCGGCGATGTCCTCGGTGGTGATTTGGTCGACCGGCTTGGTCGGCAGGCGCAGCAGCCGCAGCGTGGCATCGGCGGCGGCGTTGAAGATCCAGACCAGCGGCTTGAGCACGCGCAGCAGCGTCAGCATCGGGTCGATCACCGCCACCGCGCAGCGCTCGGGGAAGGTCATGGCGATGCGCTTGGGGATCAGGTCGGCGAACTGGATAAACAGCAGCGTCACGATCAGGAACGAGCCGATATTGGCCACGCGCTGGGCGTGGATCACCTGCATATAGGGCGACAGCGTTTCCAGCAGCAGGTCCGACACATGCTTCTCGCCGAGGATACCGGCCAGGATGGCCACGCTGTTGACGCCGATCTGCACGATCGTGAAGAAATTCCCGGGCTCTTCCTTGAGCCGCAGCACGCGCGTGGCGCGGCCATCGCCGCGCTCCGACAAGACTTGCAGCTTGGTGCGGCGCGCGGCGGTCAGCGCGATCTCGGAGACCGAGAAAAAGGCGCTGACAAGGACAAGGGCGATCAGGGTCAGGACGAACATAGGCGGTTTGGCGCACGCAGGTTGTGCCTGCAGGCGGCTTGATGATGGTGCACGCCGCGCGCGGCTGTCAATCGGACATCAATCAGACATCAGGCGGACCCCGATCGCGGCTCCGGGGCGTGGCGTCAAAGCTGGCGGCTGGCGCTTCCAGCCGCTGCGGCAGCGTTGCGGCCAGTTCCGCGGCGGCCAGCGCAAACTGCGCGCGCAGGTCGTCGGCGAGGCTGGAGCCGGCGCGGTGGCTGGCGCGCAGCATCTGGATCTCGAACGGCAGCGCCGGCGCCACGTCGTGCAGCGCGACGCGCTCCGGGCTGGCGCTGAGCGCGGTGTACTGGTCCAGCAGGGTCACGCCCAGCCCGGCATCGACCAGGGCCAGCGCCAGCGAATAGGTCTGCACCTCCAGCGTCGAGCGCGGCTCCAGCGCGTGCCGGGCCAGGGTCTGGCGCACCAGCAGCCCGAGCGAGCTGTTGTCGTCATAGCCGATGAAGGCGCGCTCCATCAGCCGCTGCATCGGCACAACCTGGCGGCGCCCGCCGGCGGGCAGCGGCTGGCCGCGCGGCACCGCCAGCAGCATGCGGCCGCTGGCCACCGGCTCGCTGGAAATGGCCTCGTGGCCCGGCGGCGCAAAGGCAAAGCCCAGGTCGATCTGGTTGGCCAGCAGCGCCCCGACGATCTCGTCGGTATGGTGGGTCAGCACCTGCACCTGCGTGTCCGGGTGGCGCGCGCAGAAGCGCCGCACCGCCGGCACCAGCAGCGGGTTGGCCAGGCTGGGGGTGGCGGCCACGCGCAGCCGCCCGGCGCCCTTGTGGCGCAGGCTTTCCGAGACCCGGCGCACGCGCTCGATCTCGCCATATAGCCTTTCGACATCGCCATAGAGCGCATTGGCCTCGGGCGTGGCCTGCAGCCGGCCGCGCACCCGCTCGAACAGGCGAAAGCCGAGCGAGGCCTCGGCGTGCTGCAGCACGCGCGTGACCACCGGCTGGGACACGTGCAGCAGGCGCGCGGCCTCGCTGACGGTGCCGGTCAGCATCACGGCGCGGAAGACTTCGATCTGGCGCAAGCGCATGGCAATCCGGGAAGCGGGCAGGCATCCATAGCCTGATGACATATTCTGGCACGTATTCGCATTGGGCAATCCGCGCCGCCTGCACTACGCTTTGCCGGATCGGGAAAAAGCAATCAAGGGATGGCAATGCAGGTAGTGATCGTGGGCGCCGGCGTGGTCGGCATGACGACGGCGTGGCGCCTGGCCGAAGACGGCCACCAGGTGACGGTGCTGGAGCGCCACGACGGGCCGGCCGAGGAGACCAGCTTTGCCAATGGCGGGCAGCTCAGTTACAGCTATGTGGCGCCGCTGGCCGGGCCGGGCGTGATGGCCAAGGTGCCGGGCTGGCTGCTGCGGCGCGATTCGCCGATGCGCTTCCGGCCCGCGGCCGACCCGGCGCAGTGGCGCTGGCTGGCAGCCTTCATGGGCGCCTGCAATGCCGCCACCAGTGAAGCCACCACGCGCAAGCTGCTGCGGCTGGGGTTCTATTCACGCGACCTGATGCAGGCCTTCGTGGCCCGGCACCAGCATGACGATGTTGGCGCCGGTTTCGATTTTGCGCGGCGCGGCAAACTGGTTGTGCACCGCGATGCGGCGGCGTTCGACGCGGCCTGCCGGCTGCTGGACTACCAGGCCAGCCTGGGTTGCGAGCAGCAGGCGCTGGACCGCGATGCCTGCGTGGCGCTGGAGCCCGCGCTGGCCGGCATCCGCAACGAGATTGCCGGCGCCATCTACACGCCGAGCGAGGAAGTGGGCGACTGCCACCGCTTCTGCCTGTCGCTGGCACGGTTGCTGCAAGACGGGGCGCACGCCGGGGTGTCGATGCGCTTCGGCACCGTGGTGCAAGAGCTGGTGCAGCAGGGCGGGCGCGTGACCGGCGTGCGGACCGCCAGCGGCGTGGTGCCGGCCGACGTGGTGATCGTGGCCAGCGGCATTGGCAGCGTGCCGCTGCTGCGCCCGCTGGGCGTGCGGCCGATGCTGTGGCCGCTCAAGGGCTACAGCATCACGGTGCCGCTGGCCAGCGGCACGCGCGCGCCGCATATCAGCGTGACGGACTTTGCCAACAAGATCGTCTACGCGCGCATCGGCAATACACTGCGGGTGGCGGGCATGGCCGACCTGGTGCGTGGCGGCACCCGCATCGACCCGGAGCGGGTCGGCACGCTGGTGGCACAGACACGCGCGTTGTTCGAGGGCATCGTGCCCGAGCTGCCGCTGGCGCAGCTGCAGCCGTGGGCCGGGCTGCGCCCGGCCACGCCGGACGGCCTGCCGCTGGTGGGGCCGTCGCGCGTGTCCGGGCTATGGCTGAACCTGGGCCACGGCGCACTCGGTTTTACGCTGGCGATGGGCAGCGCCGGCCTGCTGGCCGACCGGCTGGCAGGGCGCCGTCCGGCCATCGAAGCAGAGGATTTTGATGCTGTGTGCGCCTAGTGTCCTGTCCCGCTAGCGCCGCAGGCAAGTGTTGGTTCATGCCGTACCCGTGCGTCCGCAAGCCACGACGCCGTCCGCGAAACATGCCTCAATGACCAAGCCCCACTACAAGGAGCGCCACATGCAATCACTGCACACCCACCGATCCGCGACCCGCCGCGCGCTTGCGGCCGCCACGCTGCTGCTGGCCGCCGGCGCCGCCCATGCCGCCGATGGCGACACGCTGAAGAAGATCAAGGACAGCGGCGTGATCTCGCTTGGCTATCGCGAATCGTCGATCCCGTTCTCATACACCGATGGCAAGGAGGTCATGGGCTATTCGCACGAGATCCTGCTGCAGATTGTCGACAAGGTGAAGGGCGAACTGAAGATGCCCGGCCTGCAGGTGCGCCTGACCCCGATCACCTCGCAGAACCGCATCCCGCTGGTGCTGAACGGCACCATCGACATCGAATGCGGCAGCACCACCAACAACCTGGAGCGCCAGAAGCAGGTGGCGTTCTCCAACAGCATGTTTGTCTACGGCATCAAGATGCTGACCAGGAAGGATTCGGGCGTGAAGGAGTTCACTGACCTGAAGGACCGCAATGTGGTCACCACCGCCGGCACCACCGGCGAGCGCCTGCTGGTCAAGATGAACGGCGAGAAGGCCATGAACATGAACCTGATCAGCACCAAGGACCACGGCCAGTCCTTCCTGATCCTGGAGACCGGCCGTGCCGCTGCCTTCGTCATGGACGAGCCGCTGCTGTACGGCGAGCGCACCAAGGCCAAGAGCGCAGCCGACTGGGTGGTGGTCGGCGCGCCGCTGCAGACCGAGAACTACGCCTGCATGTTCCGCAAGGACGATCCCTCGTTCAAGAAGCTGGCCGATGGCGTGATCGCAGACCTGCAGACCAGCGGCCGTGCCGAGAAGCTGTACAACAAGTGGTTCATGTCGCCGATCCCGCCGCGCGGCATCAACATGAACTACCCGCTCTCGGCCGACATGAAGGCGCTGTTCGCGGCGCCCAACGACAAGGCCTACCAGTAAGGGCAGGGCGCCACCGCCGGGGCGTATCAGGTCCGGCGGTTATTTAGCCATAATGAATCAATATTTAGCGCTCGATAGTGTTTGCGGTAGTGTTGAGGCCGATATAGGCTCATAGCAGCACAACTGGCCGGCGGCCCTCACAAGCGGCCTCCGGCGCTGTCTGCCCCCCACACTGCTTATCCGCATCCACTGGAGAACATATGCGATCGATTCGTACTGGCTGGCTCAAATCCCTGCTGGCTGCCTCGCTGCTTGCCGGCGCCGGGCTGGCGTCCACCGCGGCGCAGGCCGCCGACCTGCTCGATACCGTCAGGCAGGCCGGCGTGCTCAGGATCGGCCTGGAGGGCACCTATCCGCCGTTCGGCTTCCGCGGCGCGAAGAACGAGCTGGAAGGCTTTGACGTGGACGTGGCGCGTGCGGTGGCGGGCAAGCTGGGCGTGAAGCCGGAGTTCGTCACCACCGAGTGGAGCGGCATCATTGCCGGCCTGCAGGCCGGCAAGTTCGATGTCATCGTCAACCAGGTTGCCGCCACGGCGCAGCGCAAGCAGGTGCTGGATTTCTCCACGCCCTATGTCTACTCCGAAGCGCAGCTGATCCAGCGCAAGGATGACAAGCGCGAGTTCAAGTCGCTGGAAGCGCTCAAGGGCCACAAGCTCGGCGTCAGCCTGGGCAGCAACTACAACGACCTGGCCAAGTCCGTGGCGGGCATCGACGTCAAGACCTACCCCGGCGCGCCCGAATACCTGCGCGACCTGGCGGCGCAGCGCGTGGATGCCGCGCTCAATGACCGGCTGATGGTGGGCTACCTGATCAAGACGGCCAACCTGCCGCTGCGCCCGGGCGCGGTGGTGCTGGGTGCGGGTTCGGAAGTCGCCATCCCGTTCCGCAAGGACAATCCCAAGTTTGCGCAGGCCATCAACCATGCGCTGGATGACCTGCGCAAGGACGGCACACTCAACAAGCTGTCGGTGAAGTGGTTCGGCACCGATGTGACCAAGCCGGTGAAGTAAGCCTGTGAAGTAAGCCGGGCGGTATCATGTCGCGGCGCGGCGGCCAGAGGGCTGCCGCGCCGTTTGCCATTTGCGCCACGCGTTCATTGTTCACGCCTCAGCCTTCCTTATGCCAGCTCTCCAACTCGTCATCGACTCCATGCCCGTGCTGCTGCAGGGCGCGCTGCTGACCATCAAGTTCGCGTTGTGGTCGATGGTGTTCGGGCTGATGCTGGGCACGGTGGTGGCGCTGATGGGCATCAGCCATAGCCGCGTGCTCAAGGCGGTGGCGCGCACCTACGTCAGCATCATGCGCGGCACGCCGCTGCTGGTGCAGATCTTTGTCGTCTACTACGGGCTGCCGGGCATCGGCATCGCGCTGGAGCCCACCCCCGCGGGCGTGCTGACGCTGAGCCTGAACGTCGGCGCCTACCTGTCCGAGAGCATGCGCGGGGCCATCCTGGGCGTGTCGCGCGGCCAATGGCTGGCAGCCTACAGCCTGGGCCTGACGCCGGTGCAGGCACTGCGCTACGTGATCGGCCCGCAGGCGCTGCGGCTGGCGGTGCCAAGCCTGTCCAACAGCCTGATCAGCCTGATCAAGGACACCTCGCTGGTATCGGTCATCACCGTGACCGAGCTGCTGCGCACTGCGCAGGAGGTGATCGCGGCCACCTACCAGCCGCTGCCTCTGTACCTGGCGGTAGCGGCGATCTACTGGGTGCTGAGCACCGGGCTGTCGGGCGTGCAGCATATGCTGGAGCGGCGCTTGTCGCTGCCCGGGCGCCACTGATCGGCGCGCAAAGAAAAAGGCCAGCTCCGCGGAGCTGGCCTTTTTTTTATCGCCGGGCCGGTCAGCCCTGCGCGATGCGGCTGGCGATATGCCCCAGCGCCTCTTCCACCTGGTCCACCAGGACCAGGCACAGGTCGCCCGGCTGCAGGTGCGACAGCGCGGTATCGATGGCGAGGAACTCGCCACGGATCTCCTCGACCTGGCCGGCGCGTTGCGCGCCCTGCAGGCCTTCGCGCAGCAGCGCCAGCACCTCGCCGTCGGCGCGGCCGCGCTGGCACTGGTCCTGGTACAGGATGACTTCATCGAACACGCCGCCCAGGATCTGGGTCTGGCGGCGGATGTCGTCGTCGCGGCGGTCGCCCGCGCCGCTGATCACCACCATGCGCCGCTTGGCCGGGATGGTCTCGACAGCGTTGCACAGCGCCAGGATGGCATCCGGGTTGTGGCCGTAGTCGGCGATCAGCGTGGCGCCGCGGTAGTCGAACACGTTGAAGCGTCCCGGGGCGGTCTGCGCGTCGTTGACGAAGGTGGCCAGGCCACGGCGGATGATCGACCAGTCGATGCCCAGCGCCCACGCGGCCGCGATCGACGACATCGCGTTATCGACCTGGAAGCCGATGGTGCCGTTGCGCGTCAGCGGGATCTCGGCCAGAGCGATGCGCACTTCGGTATCGACTTCGGACGCGACGATGTCGGCGCCGTCCACGAACACCACGCGCTTGCCCTGCGCGCGGTGCGTGGCCATGGCCGGCTGGTTGGGATCGTGGGCGAAGAAGGTGACGCTGCCGGGGCAGGCGTCGGCCATGCGCACCACCATCGGGTCGGCTGCGTTCAGGACCGCCATGCCGTGCGGCGCGACGTTCTGCACGATCACGCTCTTGAGCACCGCCAGGTCTTCCACCGAGTTGATGTAGGACAGGCCCAGGTGGTCGCCTTCGCCCACGTTGGTCACCACCGCCACGTCGCAGCGGTCGAATGCCAGGCCTTCGCGCAGCAGGCCGCCGCGCGCGGTTTCAAACACGGCGGCGTCCACGTCCGGGTGCAGCAGCACGTTGCGCGCGCTGCGCGGGCCGCTGCAGTCGCCGGTGTCGATGCGCTCGCCCTGGATATACACGCCATCGGTGCCGGTCATGCCCATGCGCAGGCCGCTGGTGGCCATGATGTGGGTGATCAGCCGGACCGTGGTGGTCTTGCCGTTGGTGCCGGACACGGCCACCACCGGGATGCGGCCATCGTCGCCATCGGAGAACATGGTCGAGACAATGGCTTCGCCGACCGCGCGGCCCTTGCCGTAAGACGGCTGCAGGTGCATGCGCAGGCCCGGCGCGGCGTTTACCTCGACGATGCCGCCGGCCTGTTCCTCGAACGGCTTGAGCATGGTCTCGCACACGGCGTCGACGCCGGCGATGTCCAGGCCCACCATCTGCGCCGCCGCCACGGCACGCGCGGCGATGTCCGGGTGGACGTCGTCGGTCACGTCGGTGGCGCTGCCGCCGGTGGACAGGTTGGCGTTGTTGCGCAACACCACGCGCGTGCCGTTGGCCGGCACGGAATCGGCGGTCAGGTTCTGCTTGGCCAGCGTGGCCAGCGCGATGTCGTCAAAGCGGATCTTGGTCAGCGAGGTCGCATGGCCCTCGCCGCGGCGCGGGTCGCGGTTCACTTCCTCGACCAGCTGGCGCACCGTATGCACGCCGTCGCCGATGACCTGCGGCGGATCGCGGCGCGCGGCCGCCACCAGCTGCTTGCCGACCACCAGCAGGCGGAAGTCATGGCCCGGGATATAGCGCTCGACGATCACATCCGAGCTGATGTCCGAGGCGACCTCGTAGGCCGTCATCACTTCCTCGCGGGTGCGGATGCGCACCGCCACGCCCTTGCCCTGGTTGCCGTCGCGCGGCTTGACCACCACCGGGGCGTCGATTTCCTGCGCTGCGGCCCAGGCCTCTTCGGCGCTGCGCACCGAGCGGCCCAGCGGCACCGGCACGCCGGCGGCGTGCAGCAGGGTCTTGGTCAGGTCCTTGTCCTGCGCGATCGATTCGGCCACGGCGCTGGTGCGGTCGGTCTCGGCGGCCTGGATGCGGCGCTGCTTGCTGCCCCAGCCGAACTGCACCATCGAGCCCTGCGTCAGGCGCCGGTAGGGGATGCCGCGCGCCACGGCGGCGTAGACGATGGAGCCGGTGCTGGGCCCCAGGCGCACGTCCTCGTCCAGCTCGCGCAGGCGGTGCAGCGCGTCGGCCAGGTCGAACGGGGTGTCGTTGCGCGCGGCGCGGCACAGGGCCTCGGCCAGCTCGAACGCAAGCCGGCCGACTTCTTCCTCGCTGTATTGCACGATCACCTGGTAGGTGCCGGGCTCGACCGTCTGCGCGGTGCGGCTGAAGGTGACCGGGCAGCCGGCAGCGGCCTGCAGGCGCAGCGCGGTCACTTCCAGCACGTGGGCCAGCGACAGCTCGCCCGACTCCTCGTCCGGGCGCAGCGGCCCGATCTCGGGGAAACGGGCGCGCAGCCGGTCTTCAAAACCGGGCAGCGCCGACAGCATGTTGGTGGCATCCTGGCAGGCCACGATCGCCTCGATGGCGGTGTGGCGGCACCACAGGTTCGGGCCCCGCAGGGCCCGGATACGTGAGACTTCCATAGAACGGTTTCCGTGTCTTCTATGCGCGGTTGAGCTTGGGGCCGCGTCAGGCGCGGCGCGCAGGCTGGCCCATCCAGTGGTGCACCAGGTCGACGGTGGCGCCGGTGGCGGCCTCGTCGCACTGCAGTACCAGCAGGTCGCCCGGCACCAGCTGGTTCAGGGCGGTTTCAATGGCGCTGGCACGCGTGCCTTCGTCGATGATCTTGGTGACGCGCCGGCCTTCGTACAGGCCCTGCTTGAGCAGCGCGCGCGCCTCGGCATCGGGCAGGGCGCGCTTGACGCTGCGGTCCTCGCACAGGAAGACGCGGTCGAAATGCTGGCCCAGCGCCATGCCTTGGCGCACCAGGTCTTCGTCGCGGCGTTGCATGCCGGCGCCGTAGACCACCATGCGGCGCTCGGCCGGGAAGCGCTCCAGCGCGGTCGCCAGGGCTTCCAGCGCGGGCGCGTTGTGGGCGTCGTCGACCACCACGGTGGCGCCGTTGCGCTCGAACAGCGTGAAGCGGCCCGGCACGTCGACCTGGCCGACATCGAAGGTCACCACGCCGGCGCGGATCAGGTCGTTGGAAATGCCCAGCGCCCAGCCCGCGGCCACGGCCGCCAGCACGTTCTCGACCTGGAACGCGACGCGCCCGGCATAGGTCAGCGGCACCGCGGCCACGTCCACCAGCGCGGTTTCGCTGCTGCCGGTGGCCAGCACGATCTTGCCTTCGCGCAGGTACACCGCGCGCTTGCCGGCGGCACGGTGCGACACGATCGCGGGCAGCTCCGGCGTCAGGCCGAAGAAGATCACGTCGCCGTCGCACAGCCCGGCCATCTCCACCAGGCGTTCGTCGCGCGCGTTGAGCACGGCCGCGCCGGTCTCAAGCACCACGTCGACCTGCGTGCGCAGCACGTTGTACATGCGGTCCTCGTCCTCGACGTAGTAGTCGCCGAGGTGGTCGGGCTGGTCGAAATTGGTGACCACGCCGACCTGGCAGCGGTCGTAGGCCAGGCCTTCGGAGAGGATGCTGCCGCTGTCGTTCTCGAACACGGCGGCCTCGACCGCGCGGTTCATCAGGATGCGATGGCCCGATTCCCAGTTGGCGCGGTCGCCGCTTTCCACCTGGCGGCGGTCCAGGAACAGCCCGTCGCTGCAGGCCAGGCCGGTATGCTTGCCCGACAGCTGCAGCAGGCGCGCCACCAGGCGCGCGACCACGGTCTTGCCGTTGGTGCCGGTCACGCCCACCACCGGGATGCGGCCCTGGTCGTCATCGGACTCAGGGAACAGGTGGTTGACGATGGCGCGGCCGACCGGACGCGGCGTGCCTTCGGCCGGCTTGATATGCATCAGCAGGCCGGGGCCGGCGTTGACCTCGACGATGGCGCCGCGCTGCTCGGCCAGCGGGCGCGAGATGTCCTCGGCCACCAGGTCCACGCCGGCGATGTCCAGCCCGACCACGCGCGCGGCCAGCGCCGCATGCGCTGCGACGCTCGGGTGCACGCGGTCGGTGACGTCGAAGGCGACATTGCCGTTGCGCTGGATCAGCACGGTGCGGCCTTCGGGCGGTACCGAGCTGGCGTCCATGCCCTGGCGCTTCAGTTCCAGGCGCGCGGCCGAGTCCAGCCGCACACGGTTCAGCGGATGATCCTCGGTGGTGCCGCGGCGCGGATCGGAATTGATCTGCAGCTCGATCAGCTCGTCGATGGTGGACTTGCCGTCGCCGACCACGCTCGCGGTCTCGCCCATGGCGGCGGCCACCAGGCGGCCGCCCACCACCAGCAGGCGGTGCTCGTTGCCGGGGATGAAGCGTTCGACGATGACGCCGTTGCCTTCGTCGATGGCCACGCCGTAGGCGGTCTCGACTTCCTCGCGGGTCATCAGGTTGGTGAACACGCCGCGGCCGTGGTTGCCGTCATAGGGCTTGACCACCACCGGCACGCCGATGTCCTCGGCGGCGTCCCAGGCGTCTGCCGGGGAATCGACCATGCGGCCCTCGGGGACCGGCACGCCGCAGGACTCAAGCAGGCTCTTGGTCAGGTCCTTGTCGCGCGAGATGCTTTCGCCGATGGCGCTGGTACGGTCGGTCTCGGCGGTCCAGATGCGGCGCTGGCGCGCGCCGTAGCCCAGCTGCACCAGGTTGCCGTCCGACAGGCGGATCGCCGGGATGTCGCGGTCGTCCGCGGCATCGACGATGCAGGCGGTGCTGGGGCCCAGGCAATGCTCGTCCACCAGGCGGCGCAGGTTGTCCACGGCGGCGGGGACGTCGAAGGGACGGTCCTCGATCGCGGCCATGACCAGGTCGCGGGCGGTGAACAGGGCGACGCGGGTGACTTGCTCGTGCCAGGCGCGCACGATCACCTTGTAGACGCCGCGCACCGGGGTCTCGCGCGCCTTGCCGAAGCCGCCGGGCATGCCTGCCAGGTTCTGCAGCTCAAGCGTCACGTGTTCCAGGATATGGCCGGGCCAGGTGCCGTCCTTCACGCGCTGCAGGAAGCCGCCGCGCTCGCCGATACTGCAGCGATGCTCGATCAGCGACGGCAGCCAGGCCGACAGGCGCTCGTAGAACCCCGGAATCGTGTTGGAGGGAAAGTCCTCCAGTTCCCCGATATCGACCCATGCCTCCAGTACGGGCCGATATGTCCACATATTCGGGCCGCGCAGCGACATGACATCGAAAATCTCAATGTCCTTCTTTTTCATTGAATTAGCTTGAGGCAGTGGGCGGAACCGCCCGAGAAATGGAAGCCTAACCTTTCAGTAACGTTACAGCACAGAGCGGGTTGACTTTCTTCGTGTAAAAGTGATTGTGCAGTGCATCAGGAGTACCCGCGCGTTCGTCGTTATGTATACTGCGGGCGAATTCGCGGGCCGCCAGAGCGTGCCCGGCCTAAATTTGTTTCAAGTTATGTCCGTACCCCCTGGACGCACGCCGCGCCATCCATGACCCAGTCCTCCCTGCCTGTCCCTACCGCCCCTGCTGCCGACGAGCCCTGGCGGACCGAATCCGGATCGTGGCTCCGACCCGGCGAGACCGTCCTGGCCGGACTGGTTCTGGACCTCGACGCGAAGCTGCATTTTACCCAAGGGTGGCTGGTTGTGACCGACCAGCGCATCGTTGCCCGGGCTCCCGGTGAAAAAAATGTGCGGGAATGGAACATCGGGACCTCCCTGCGCCTCTCGCACACCGACCACGCGGGCGTGGGCGCGCTGGAACTGAGCGGTCCAGAGGGCCGGCTGGCCAGCTGGCGATACACGCTTGGTTACAATCCGGCCGCGCTGCGGCTGGCCGACCAGTTCGAATTCCAGCGCGATGCCGCCGGCGCGCGCCCGGCCGGCGAGGCGGGCGAAGTGCTGTGCCCGACCTGCAAGGCGCCGCTGCCGCCGGACGAGGAACAGTGCCCCCAATGCAGCCGGGAGCTGGAAACCCCGCCGTCGACCTGGGCGCTGCTGCGCCTGTGGCGCTTTGCCCGGCCGTACCAGTGGCAGCTGCTGGCGGGCTTCCTGCTGACGCTGCTGTCCACCGCGGCCACGCTGGTGCCGCCGTACCTGACCATGCCGCTGATGGACAAGGTGCTGATCCCGTTCCAGAACGGGGTGCCAATCGACTACGGGCTGGTGCGTCTGTACCTGGCGGGATTGCTGGGGGCGGCGCTGGTGGCCTGGTCGCTGGGGTGGGCGCGCACTTACCTGCTCGCGCGCGTATCGGAGCGTATCGGCGCCGATCTGCGCACTACCACGTACGAACATCTGCTAAAGCTGTCGCTGGAATACTTCGGGGGCAAGCGCACCGGCGACCTGATGGCGCGCATCGGCTCGGAAAGCGACCGCATCTGCGTCTTCCTGTCGCTGCACCTGCTGGACTTTGCCACCGACGTGCTGATGATCCTCATGACGGCGGTGATCCTGGTATCGATCAACCCGTGGCTGGCATTGGTCACGCTGGTGCCGCTGCCGTTCATTGCCTGGATGATCCACCTGGTGCGGGACCGCCTGCGCCACGGCTTCGAGAAGATCGACCGGATCTGGTCCGAGATCACCAATGTGCTGGCCGATACCATCCCCGGCATCCGCGTGGTCAAGGCCTTTGCCCAGGAAAAGCGTGAGGTGTCGCGCTTCCGCGAGGCCAACAAGCACAACCTGGCGATCAATGACCGCGTCAACGCGGTATGGTCGCTGTTCACGCCGACGGTGACCCTGCTGACCGAGATCGGCCTGCTGATCGTGTGGGTGTTCGGCATCTGGCAGGTGTCGCACAGCGCCATCACGGTGGGTGTGCTGGTGGCGTTCCTGACCTATATCAGCCGCTTCTATACCCGGCTGGATTCGATGAGCCGGATTGTCTCGGTGACGCAGAAGGCCGCTGCCGGCGCCAAGCGCATCTTCGACATCCTCGACCATGTGTCGAGCGTGCCGGAGCCGGTGCGCCCGGCGAAGCTGGACAAGGTCGAAGGCGCCATCGACATGAGCGACCTGGGCTTCCGCTACGGTAACCGCGCGGTGATCCGCGGGCTGAACCTGTCGATCGAGCCGGGCGAGATGATTGGCCTGGTGGGGCACAGCGGCTCGGGCAAGAGCACGCTGGTCAACCTGATCTGCCGTTTCTACGATGTTTCCGAGGGCGCGATCCGCGTCGACGGCGTCGATATCCGCTCGCTGCCGGTGTCGGAGTACCGCCGCCATATTGGCCTGGTGCTGCAGGAGCCGTTCCTGTTCTTCGGCACGATTGCCGACAACATTGCCTACGGCAAGCCCGACGCCACGCGCGAAGAGATCATCGCCGCCGCGCGCGCCGCGCATGCGCACGAGTTCATCCTGCGCCTGCCGCACGGCTATGACTCGCTGGTCGGTGAGCGTGGCCAGGCGCTGTCAGGCGGCGAGCGCCAGCGCATCTCGATCGCGCGCGCACTGCTGATCAACCCGCGCATCCTGATCATGGACGAGGCCACCTCGTCGGTCGACACCGCCACCGAGAAGGAAATCCAGAAGGCGCTCGACAACCTGGTGCAGGGCCGCACCACCATCGCCATCGCGCACCGCCTGTCGACGCTGCGCAAGGCCGACCGGCTGGTGGTGATGGACCGCGGCCAGATCGTCGAGGTCGGCAGCCATGATGAGCTGCTGTTGCGCGAAGGTGCGTACTACAAGCTGTACCAGGCGCAGGCGCGCAATGTCGACACCGAGGACGGCGAAGACGAAGCGATCGAAACGCCGGAGGCCGCCAATGCCCAATGACATCCCCGCCACCACGCCGACGCCCATGTTTACGCTAGATCGCAATCGTTTTGGCCGCCTGGTCCTGATCGCCGAGGACGGCACCGTCCACGAAGGCGTGGTGCCGGTGCGCGCCTTCCCGATTTCCGCACCGCAGGGCGGCATCGGCCTGATGAGCACCGACGGGCATGAAGTGGTGTGGATTCCGCGGCTGGAGGATTTGCCGCTGGCAGAGCGCAGCATGATCGAAGCGGAACTCGCCTCGCGCGAGTTCATGCCGGAGATTCAGCGTATCGTCAGCGTGTCGACCTATGCCACGCCCAGCGTGTGGACGGTGCAGACCGATCGCGGCCAGACCGAACTGGTGCTGCGCGGCGAAGAGGCGATCCGGCGCCTGGCCGGCAGCACGCTGCTGATATCGGACACGCACGGCATCCACTACCTGATCCGCGACCTGATGGCGCTGGACAAGCACAGCCGCAAGATCCTCGACCGCTTCCTCTGAGGCGTCCCTGGCGACGCTGACCCCGAGCCGGAGTTCTGCCGGCCGGGTTCCCGATCCGGGCCCTAGTGCAGCATCTCGGACGCGTCGTCCGCGTCGTCCCAGTCATCGTGCATGACCGGCACGTCAGGCGCCATGTCGAACACCATCGAGTGGTAGCGCACGCTGAACCACTCGCGGAACATCTGCAGCGACAGTTCCTCGGGCCACATCGAGTCGTCGAACCACTCGCCCAGCATGAATTCGAAGAATTCCTGCCAGCGCTTCTCGACCCAGCGCACGGCGTTGTCGTGCGTATCGGCCAGTTCTTCCGGCAGCAGGAACACGCTCTGATCCTCGCGCACCTGCTCTAGCGTGAGGCCGGCCACCGGCTGGGGATCGACCGCCTGGATCCAGTCCAGGAACGGCTGTTCCGGGACCAGGGCGACCATGGAACGGTTGATGGTGAAGCGGGGATGGTCAGACATGGCGAAAGCCTTCAAGGACTGCAGCCGGCTATTGTAGTCCTTCGGCGCGCCGCTTCCATGCCGGCTATTGATAATCCATGGTAAAGACCATCGCGCTCGACACCGTCCCCGGGGAGGGCGTGCCGCCCAGTCCGATGTAGCGCGCGCCGAAGCGGTATGTGGCGGGAACGTTGGCCGTGATGTTGCCCATCGCATTGCGCACCTGCAGCGGAACGGGCGCGGTGCCGCTCGCATTGACGATCTGCACGCCAGCGCCACTGGCCATGCCGCCCGTCCCGCCACCGCTGATGCCGAGTATGCCGGTTGCGGCCGAGACCACGGGTGTGCCTGCGGCGCCGTCGAGTGTCATGCCGACTATGGCCGCGCCGCTGCAGGTCAACTGGATGGCGAATGGTGTGCTGCCACCCGCGCGCCCGCTCGCGAGCGTGCTGGCGCTGATCGTCGGCAAGTTGACCACCGTTGGGTAGTTGAGATTGCAGGCAATTTCCCGGGGGGTCACATTGCCGGAGAAGCCGATGTAGTTGTTGCCAGAGCCGCCTAGCGCGCCGGCCAAGCTGCCGTTGTAGACACCGAAGCCGAACTCGGTCTGGCTTGGATCGAGATTGCCTGAGGTGATCGGGCCGGTCTTGACAAATTCCACCGATACCGACACGGCATAGTTCAGGTTTGCGTCCAGGTTTCCCAGGTTAGCGCCGCGGGTATCGCACCAGACACCAGCGGCATTCGTCATGGGCTGGCCAGAGGCATTGCGCAGCCGGATGCCGATGCCGGCGACGCCGGTGGAGTAGACGCCGGGCATGACTTCAGTGCCGCTGCCGTAGTAGCAGGAGATGATGGGAGCGCCGGCCACCACGTACGGCGGCACGTAGGCACAGGTGCCGCTGAATGAATAGTAGTGCACCGTTCCGGGAATGGTGCTGCCAACGGCAAGGTTGGCGGCGACGGCAATGTTGCTTAGTGCCTGCAGATATGGCATTGCCGGCGTGGCACTGCAGGTCGCATGAGCGAAATGCGGGACCGCAAAGCATGCAAGTACCACCAGCCAGTGGCGCAGGGTGCTGATTAGTTGTTTTCCGTTCATAGCAGGGCTCGCCGTGATGGCATGCGCGGCGTGCACAAACGGCCAGGTTGCGGGCCGGCCCTCCGGCTTTCCGGCATGCCGGTTGAAGTTGCGCTACTACGATAGGTTTGGCGCAGTCCGGCGGCAATAAGGCTTGCCTTAAACCCGGGTCAGAGATTTCACGCCACCGGAACGGAAGAACTGCCAAACAGCTCCTTGATCCACACCATGCCGCAAGGCTCTGTGATCCGGACGTTCGCTTTCGTCCAGCCATTGAGGAAAACGACAAGCGCATGGCCGCCGGTTGCTGGCTATAGTCTGCGAGGGGATGCAGACAGGCCATGCAGTTTGATGAATGCAATGCATGAATCGATACTTGTCTGTCATGAATCGGGCGCCTGCCGGCAAGGCAAGGGCCCGGCAAGGAGAAGTCATGGATACGTATGTCGACCTGCAGCGGGCCATCCTGAACAACATACCCGACCAGGCCTGGCTGAAGGACGTCGGCTCCCGCTACGTCCTGGTCAATGACGCCTTCATGGCCGCATGCGGGCGGTCCGAGGCCGAGATCCTGGGCAGCACGCCGGACAAGGTGTGGTCGGAGGAATGGGGACAGGTCTACCTGGGCACCGACAAGGCCGTGGTGGCCAGCGGCATCCGCCGGCGCTATGAGGAATGCCGTCACGGCCAGGACGGCAGCCTGCACTGGTTCGATACGATCAAGATGCCGATTCGGGGCCAGGACGGCGCGGTCGTCGGCACGGTCGGCATCTCGCGCGACATTACCGACCGCAAGCGCTCCGAGCAGGAACTGCTGGACTCGCGCGCGCAGCTGCGTGAGTTGTCCGCCTACCTGCAGTCCGTGCGCGAGGCGGAGCGCACCCGGATCTCACGCGAGCTGCACGATGAGCTTGGCCAGTCCCTGACGGCATTGCGCCTGGGTCTGAGCTTTATCGAAGCGCAGCAGGGCCCCGATGCTGGCGACGCGTGCCGCAAGCATTTGCAGATGCTCAAGCAGATCGCGGATTCGACGGTGGACGCGGTGCAGCGCATCGCGGCAGACCTGCGCCCGCCGCTGCTGGATGAGCTGGGGCTGACCGCTGCGATCGAGTGGCTGGCCGAGTCCTTTTCCGAGCGCGGCGGCATCGCCTGCGAGCTGGCGCTGCAGCCCGTTGGCGAGCTCGGCGCCGAACTCAGCACCGCGGTCTTTCGCATCGCGCAGGAAGCGCTGACCAATGCCTGCCGTCATGGCCGCGCCGATCGCGTGCGGGTGGAACTGAGCGAGGCCGGCGGAACCTTGCGGCTGGTGGTTGCCGACAACGGCCGCGGCATCGATGCGTCCAGGGCCGGGCATCGCCGCAGCCTGGGTTTGCTGGGGATGCGCGAGCGTGCGCTGATGCTGGGCGGCAAGCTGGCGGTAACCGGCGAGAAGGGCGGCGGCACCCGGGTCGAGGCGCAGATTCCCAATGCCGGCGCTGCCGGCAACGGAGGGGCAAGATGATCCGCCTGATGCTTGCCGACGACCACACTATCATCCGCGACGGGCTCAAGAAGATCTTCTCCACCGTGCCCGACATGCAGGTGGTGGCCGAAGCCGCCGACGGCTGCGAAGTGTTGGCGCTGCTGCGCGCGCAGGCGCCGGACGTGCTGTTGCTGGACATGTCGATGCCGGGGCGCAGCGGCATCCTGCTGATCCAGCAGATACGGGCCGGCTATCCGGCGCTGCCGGTCCTGGTGCTGAGCATGTACCGCGAGTCGCAATACGCGGTGCAGGCTATCCGCGCGGGCGCGGCTGGCTACCTGACCAAGAATGTCGAGTCCGACCAGCTGCTCGGTGCCATCCGCAAGGTGGCGCGCGGCGGTACCGCGGTCTCGCCGGCGATTGCCGACAAGCTCCTCAGCCAGGCCCGGCAGCCCGATGCCATGCTGCCGCATGCACGGCTGACGGCGCGTGAACTGCAGGTGTTCCAGATGCTGGCCGAGGGGCTGGGCATCAACGAGGTCGCCGCGGCGCTGTTGCTCAGCGCCAAGACGGTAAGCACCCACAAGGCCAACATCCTCGGCAAGATGGACATCGCATCGACGGCCGGGCTGGTGCACTACGCCATCCGCCACGGCCTGCTCGCCGAAGCCGGGGATGCGGCCTAGTCTGCTGCGGTGCGTCTAGGAAAATCCTTAGGTCGAATTCAGCCAATCCTGATGTAGCGATGCCGGCCCGGCACCTACGCTTCAGGTAGCGAAGCCCTGACTTCGCCTGCATAACAAGACCTGAGGAGACAAGCCATGCAGCTGGATCTGCTGATCCGGGACGCCTGCGTTCGCGACGACGCGCCCCTGACCGATATCGCCATCCGCGACGGCCGCATCGCCGCCATCGAGCCCGGCATCGACGTGCCGGCGCATGAAGTGATCGAGGCCGGCGGCCGCGCCGTCATCCCGGGGCTGGTCGAAGCGCACCTGCACCTGGACAAGGCTCTGCTGCACCGCCGCCTGCCGGCGCGCTTCGGCACGCTGGACGAAGCCATCCGCGTCACCGGTATCCTGAAAAGCAAGCAGCAGCGCCAGGATGTGCTGGACCGCTCGCGCCAGGTGCTGGACATGGCGGTCAGGAACGGCACGGTGGCGATCCGCGCGCATCCCGATGTCGACCTGATCCAGGGGCTGATCGGGGTGGAGACGCTGCTTGAGCTGAAATCGGAGTACCACGATCTGCTCGACCTGCAGATCGTGGCCTTCCCGCAAGAGGGCATCCTGAAATCGCAGGGCACCCGCGAGCTGCTGACAGAGGCCATGGACATGGGCGCCGATGTGGTCGGCGGCTGTCCGTACAACGAGCTGAGCTGGGCCGACACCATGCGCCATATCGACATGGTCTTCGAACTGGCACAACGCTATGACGCGCCGGTGGATATGCATGCCGATTTTGCCGACGACACCGGCGACCAGCGCTTTGCCGCAGTGTCATATATCGCGCAGAAGACCATCGAAGCCGGCTACCAGGGGCGCGTGTCGCTGGGCCATGTCACGAGCCTGGGCGCGCTTGACGCGGCGCAGCTGCAGCCGCTGATCGAGCAGATCCGCGAGGCCGGCATCAGCATCGTCACGCTGCCCGCCACCGATCTCTATCTCGGCGGCCGCAAGGACGTCCAGAACCAGCGCCGCGGGCTGACGCCGGTGAAGGCCCTGCACAGCGGCGGGGTCAACGTGGCGTATTCCTCGAACAATATCCGCAATGCCTTCACCCCGTTCGGCAAGGCCGACATGCTGCAGATCGGCAACATGCTGGCGCACGTGGCCCAGTTCGGCGTGCCCGAGCACCAGCTCGCGGTGCTCGACATGGGCACGCACAACGCCGCGCGCGCGATCGGCCTGCACGACACCTATGGCCTCAAGGTCGGGCGCCAGGCGGACCTGGTCGTGCTCGATACCTTCCAGGTGGCCGATGCGCTGATCGACATCCCGCCGCGGCTCTGGGTGGTGAAGCGCGGCAAGATCACCGTGGTCACGCAGCATCGCTGCGAGATCCATCGGCACCGGTGCTGCCCGCACTGACAGCAATGCCCGTTCCCCGTCCATCAAGGAGTCGATCATGAGAAAGCTGCCTGCCGAAGTCGTGGCCTCACTGCTTGCCATCACCACTGTTCCCATCGCCGCGCATGCCTCGCACCTGCCGCCATGGGCCATCTTCATCAGCTGGGCCGCGACCTTTGCCATGGGCGGTCCCACGCCGGAGAACCTGAAGAAGATCTGGCCGACGCTGCCGGTGGGCTCGCTCTTTGCCTTTGTCATCGTGCTTTGCTTCCGCCAGGCAGCCGAGCAGTTCTCCGGCCCTGCGCTGATCGTGGCGGAGATGGTGATCCTGTTCACGCTCAACGCTTCGATGATGTACCTCGCACGCGTGTTCGTCAGGCTGCGCTTCATCCCCGGCATGTTCTTTGGCTTTGCCTCGTATTTTGCAACGCTGTTCGGCGGCTTCGGCCCGGTGCCGGGCGATCCCGTTGTCGCGCTCGGGGCGGTGATCGCCATGAATGCGCTCGGGCCGGCCTATGCCTGGATCAAGCATCACTATGCCGCGCCGGAATCCGTTGCCGAACGCCCATGGCAGGGCTGGAAGACCGAGACCTGAGCCGACGTGTCCTGCCGGGTCTGCGTGCAAGGCGCGGCTTGACCCGGCGCCATCATCGAATCGTTATCGCGGCGGCCGGCGCGTAGGGAATGTCAGCGTCGGACGGTCGCCGCGTATCCGGGGGAAGTGAGTATGGAATTTCTGGGTGAAGTGGATCCTTGCGGCACCGGCACGTCGCGTCGGGCATTCCTGGCCGGCTCGGCCGCGCTGGCGGGCAGCACAGTATTGCCCGCTGTCGGGCAGGAACTGGCGCAGGAGCCGGCGCAATCCGGGCGCGCGGGGCTGGCGCATTCGTCCACGGGCATGGTCACGAGCCCGCATGGACTGGCCAGCCAGGCGGGGCTTGAGGTACTGAAGGCCGGGGGCAACGCCATCGAGGCGGCGATTGCCATCGGTGCAGTGCTGAGCGTGACATATCCTCACTTTACCGGCCTGGGGGGCGACGCCTTCCTGGTGGTCAGCGACCGCGGCGGCAATGTGCGCACGTTCTCCGGCATCGGCCAGGCCGCGTCCGAGACCTCGGGTTATGCCGGCACCATTCCGCTGAGGGGCCCGGCAGCGGCCCTCACTGCCGCCGCCACCGTTGCGATCTGGGACCGCGCCTTTGCCTTCAGCCGGGACCAGTGGGGCGGCACGCAGTCGTGGTCGGCGCTGCTGGCGCGGGCCACCGAGTACGCCGCCAACGGATTCCCGGTCACGCCGTCACAGTGCTTCTGGCAGGAGTTCCGCTCGGCGGACCTGTCAGGCTGGGATGGCTTCGGACAGGTCTTCATGCCAGACGGGCGCATGCCCAGGCCGGGCCAAATGTTCCGCCAGCCCGAGCTGGCCCGCACCCTGGACCGGGTGGCGACACAAGGCGGGCGCGAATTCTACGAGGGCGACCTCGCCGGTCGCCTTGCCGCCGGGCTGGCCAAGGCCGGCTCGCCGTTGCGCGAACAGGACCTGGCGCGCTGCCAGGCGCGCGAAGAAGTGCCGCTGCGCGTCGCTTACCGCGACGGCGAACTGCTCGGCCTGCGTCCGCCCACGCAAGGCGTGACCACGCTGGAGATCATGGGCATCCTCGACCGGTTCGATCTGTCCGGTATCCCGGAAGGCAGCGCAGACTATTACCACCTGCTGGTCGAGGCGGTGAAGCTGGCGTTCCTGGACCGCAACCGCTATGTCGCCGATCCCGATTTTGTCGACGTGCCGCTGGACCGGCTGTTGTCCAGGTCCAATCTCGATGCCCACGCGCGCCGCATCCGCATGGACCGCGCCATGGCGTGGCCGCATGTGTTCAAGCCCGGCGACACGGTCTACATCGGCGCCGCCGACCGCGAGGGCCGCTGCGTGAGCATGCTGCAGACCGTCTATTTCGACTGGGGCAGCGGCCTGGTCGTCGGCGACACGGGGGTGCTCTGGCACAACCGCGGCGCATCGTTCAGCCTCGATCCCGCCAGCCCCAACGTGCTGCGCGGCGGCAAGCGGCCATTCCATACCCTCAATCCCGGCATCTACCTGAAGCAGGGCCGGCCGCACCTGCTGTACGGCACGCAAGGCGCCGACGGCCAGCCGCAGACACTGGCCGCGGTGCTGACACGGATGATCGACTACGGCATGGATCCGCTGACGGCTCTGCGCCGCCCGCGCTTCCTGCTGGGCAAGACCTTCTCGGACAGCCGCGACAGCCTCAAGCTGGAACAGGATGCCGGCCTGCCGGTGTTCAGCGAGCTTGCCGCGCGCGGCCATCAACTGAGCCCGATCCCTGCGCAAAGCCAGCTGGCCGGCCATCCGGGTGCGATCCGGATCGATGCCGGCGGCCAGCTTGCCGGCGCGCACGACCCGCGCAGCGATGGCCGGGCGCTGGGGGTATAAACCGGCGCACCAGCGCCTGCCGCGCTTCCCGCTGACGCTGCGCGGTGCCGGTGCGTCACCCAAGAAAAAGCCCTCGGCCAGGGAGGACGAGGGCCACAAGTGGTAGCGGGCGAGTCGCAGTACGCCCGCATGCCATGATGGTGCCGCTACGCGATCCGGGCATCCCCAATTCTGGGGATGTTGCTTTCCATTGCGCGCTGATAGCACCAACCATCAATGGAGCAAAGGAGCGTGCAATTCCCTGAAATCGAACGCGTCCGATTTGTCATTGATGCCATGAATCGTCAGGACAGCATCGTGGGTCATCGCCAGCTGCAGGCCTGCGGCAATCGCGGCATCGCGGGACGGGTAGACCGGTCCGGGGTTATCGCGGTCGTATTCCAGGGCCCACTGCGCGTCTCGCGTGAGCATGACCTCGATGGACTTGATTGGCATCGCCAACTCCGTTTCATGTGGACGATGTGCGTTCGCGCGGGCGTGGAGAAAGGGCCTGGCAACGGGAGCCGGTGCCAGGCCAGCCCGCCTGTGGAGCACTGTGTTGCTGATGCCGTGCGTTGCCCGGCCTGCAGCAATTCCAGCGTAGGCCAGCGCTGGGGTAATGACTGCAAACAACTGCAAACGCGGCGGTGCGATACGGATGCCGTCCTGGAAGGCAGATGGCGGGGGATCCGGCCGCCAAAGAAAAAACCCGCGAAGCCTTGGGCTTGCGCGGGTTTCTAGACCTGCTGGTATTGCATCGGACTGAATACTGGTGGAGCCGGCGGGAATCGAACCCGCGTCCGTAAGCCCTCCACAGAGAGTTCTACATACTTAGTTCTGTCATTTGATTTAACCGGTGCATCGCGGACGAACACGCTCTGCAACGGCGAGTCACTAGATTTTCGTCCCCGGCTTCGTGACCCTTCCGGAGCTTATCTGACGTAAATGACCTCGCGTGGTCTTGCGACCCTAGCCCGTCAGCGAGCCAGTGCGAGGACGGCCGCAATTAAGCGGCCAGTGCGTAACGTTCGTCGTTAGCAGTTATTGCATTCCCATTGATTAACGAGGTGACGGGTCCTCGGTATGCCCTCCACTGCTTTGTAACCCACGTCGAAACCAGGTCGGCCCCAGTGAGGAAGCTGGATTGTACCCGGTTGGACGCAAGCTGTCGCGGGGAGTTCCTGGCTCGGCCAGGATAACCCTGCGACACAATCAGGCGACCGCGGCGGGCAACAGCAGCGGGATCAGCTCGGCCGGGTGGCGGATCAGGTGGTCGGCGCCCCAGGTCTCGGGCGGTTCGGCGTCGCCGCAATAGCCATAGGCGGCGGTGACGGTGATCATGCCGGCGGCCTTGCCGGCCTGGATGTCGCGCAGGTCATCGCCCACGTAGACGCACTGGCGCGGGTCGACGCCGGCGCTTGCCGCGGCATGCAGCAGCGGGGCGGGGTGCGGCTTGGCGTGGGCCGTGGTGTCGCCGCTGACGACCGCGCTGGCGCGCGGGGCCAGGCCGATCGCGGCGACCAGCGGCACGGTGAAGCGGGCGATCTTGTTGGTGACGATGCCCCACGGGATGCCCGCTGCCTCGAGCGCGGCCAGCACTTGCGGCATGCCGTCGAACAGGCGCGTGTGCACCGCGATGTCGGCCTCGTAGTAGTCCAGGAAGACATCGCGCAGCGCCGGGAACTCTGCATCCTCCGGACGCAGGCCGAAGGCTGCACCAAGCAGTCCGCGCGCGCCGTGCGAGGCGACGGGACGCAGTTTTTCATAGGCCACCGGCGCCTGGCCGCGTTCGACGACCAGCCGGTTGGCGGCCGCCGCCAGGTCCGGCGCGGTATCTGCCAGCGTGCCGTCCAGGTCGAAGAAGACCCCTGCAATGCCGGCCCTCATGCTGCCACCCGGCGGAACGCCATCATGTAGTTCACATCGGTGTCGCGGCCCAGCGCATACACCTGCGACAGCGGGTTGTAGGTCATGCCGCGCATTTCCAACAGGTCCAGCCTGGCCTGGCGGGCAAAGCGCGCGAGCTCGGACGGCGTGATGAACTTGTCGTAGTCGTGCGTGCCGCGCGGCAGCATATTGAGCACGTATTCCGCGCCGACGATGGCCAGCAGGTAGGCCTTCAGGTTGCGGTTGATGGTCGAGAAGAACACATGGCCGCCGGGCTTGACCAGCGTGGCACAGGCTTGCACGATCGACGCCGGATCGGGCACATGCTCCAGCATCTCCATGCAAGTCACCACATCGACGCTCGCCGGTTCACGTGCGGCCAGCGCTTCTGCGGCGATCTCTTCGTAGGTGACGGCAACGCCGGTCTCCAGGCTGTGCAGGTCCGCTACCTTCAATGCCTTGGTCGAGAGATCGATACCGCGCACCGTGGCACCCAGGCGTGCCATGCTTTCGGACAGGATGCCGCCGCCGCAACCCACGTCGACCACGCGCTTGCCGGCCAGGCCGGCGATGCCGTCGATCCAGCCCAGGCGCAGCGGGTTCAGCTCATGCAGCGGCTTGAACTCGCTTTCCGGGTCCCACCAGCGGTGGGCCAGTTCGCTGAACTTGTCGATTTCCTTCGGATCGGCATTGCGGCGCGGCAGGTCCTGATTGGCGGCACCGGCTGCGGAAAGGGTTTGCGATTGCAACGTCATCGTATGCGGGGCCGGCGGCACTAGCCGCGCCGGCGGTGTGAAGGGAAGAGAGGGACAGTCCGGGCAACTGTACCAAAAAAAAAGCCCAGCTTGCGCTGGGCTTTTCGTCGTCGGAAAGAATCCGATTAACGTGCGCTGCGGGTGCCGACCACTTCGACTTCCACGCGGCGGTTCGGCTGCTGGCAGGCGATCTGGGACTTGCGGTTGCCCTTGCACGACTTCGGATCGACCTTCAGCTGGCGCTTGCCCTTGCCTTCGGTGTAGACGCGGTTGGCTTCAACGCCCTTGCTCACCAGGTAAGCCTTGACCGATTCAGCACGACGGATCGACAGGCGATCGTTGTACTTGTCCGAACCGAACGAGTCGGTGTGGCCAACGGCGATGATGACTTCCAGGGTGATGCCTTGCAGCTTCGAGACCAGGTCGTCCAGCTTGGCCTTGCCTTCCGGCTTCAGGACAGCCTTGTCGAAGTCGAACAGGGTGTCAGCAGCGAAAGTGACCTTCTCGCTCGAGACGACCGGAGGAGCCACCGGAGCCGGTGCCGGTGCCGGTGCGGCCGGGGCCAGGGCGCCGTCGCACAGCGCGTTGGCGGTGGCCGGGGTCCAGGAGCTGTCGCGCCAGCAGAGCTCGTTCGTGCCATTCTTCCACACGTACTCGCTCGTACCGTTGCCCCAGTTGTCGTTCACTGCCTTCTTTTCATAAGGGACGGACTGAGCTTGAGCGGATGCAGCCATTACTGCGGTAGCTGCAACGAGCGCGAGCTTGGCAAATTTTTTCATATTTCTCCTCTCAGGATGAGATCACCGCAGGGTTACTGCGAGCAAATGGACGAAAACAAGTCATACATTCTTCGGAGTATAACATTCTCGATGTGGTGGATGCTCCACTTCGAACAATGTCTGGCTCTTCGCTGGGGAATTGTGCCACAAGGGTCGTTTCCTAAGAAGTAAATATATTCGATTCGCCGCATGGGTTTTGGGCCTGTGGTGTTTGTGCAACATGGGTCTTGTATCGCCCGCAAAGCCTTGTGGCATCAGGGATTCCGGGTTTCAGTCAGGGCCTCGGGAGGTGTGCGCAAGGGCTGTCCGGAGAGCGGCAGGCGGGGGGTGGCGGCATGTTAGAATGGCACGTTGCCCAGCCGTCAGGCGCCCACCGTGCCGCGCGCTAAAGGGCCTGTCATTCGCTTAAACCTGCCGCATAAACCACGCCGCAATGGATCCATTCGCAAAAGAAACCCTTCCGGTCTCCCTCGAAGAGGAAATGCGCCGCTCCTATCTCGATTACGCCATGAGCGTGATCGTGGGCCGGGCGCTTCCTGATGTGCGGGACGGCCTGAAACCGGTGCACCGGCGCGTGCTGTTTGCGATGCACGAGCTCAACAACGACTGGAACCGACCCTACAAGAAGTCGGCCCGTATCGTCGGTGATGTGATCGGTAAGTATCACCCGCACGGCGATACCGCAGTCTACGACACCATCGTCCGCATGGCGCAGGACTTCTCGCTGCGCTACATGCTGGTCGACGGCCAGGGTAATTTCGGTTCGGTCGACGGCGATAACGCCGCGGCCATGCGTTATACCGAAATCCGCCTGGCGAAAATCGCCCACGAGATGCTGTTCGACATCGACAAGGAAACCGTCGATTTCGACAGCAACTACGACGGCTCTGAAAAAGAGCCTTCGATTCTGCCGGCGCGTATTCCCAATCTGCTAATCAACGGTTCGTCCGGTATTGCGGTGGGCATGGCCACCAATATCCCACCACATAACCTGAATGAAATCGTCGATGGCTGTCTGCACCTGCTGCGCAACCCGCAGGCGACGGTGGATGAGCTGATTGAATTGATTCCGGCGCCTGATTTTCCGACCGCCGGGATTATCTATGGCATCCAGGGCGTTCGCGAAGGCTATCGCACCGGCCGCGGCCGCGTGGTGATGCGGGCCAAGACGCACTTCGAGGACATCGACCGCGGCCAGCGCCAGGCGATCATCGTCGATGAGCTGCCCTACCAGGTCAACAAGCGCACCTTGCTCGAGCGCATCGCCGAACTGGTCACTGAAAAGAAGATCGAGGGCATTTCCGACATCCGCGACGAGTCGGACAAGTCTGGCATGCGCGTGGTGATCGAGCTCAAGCGCAATGAGGTGCCTGAGGTTGTTCTCAACAACCTATATAAGAACACCCAGCTGCAGGACACCTTCGGCATGAACATGGTGGCGCTGGTCGACCGCCAGCCGCGCCTGCTGAACCTGCGCCAGATGCTGGAGTACTTCCTGGCGCACCGGCGCGAAGTCGTCACCCGCCGCACGGTGTTCGAGCTGCGCAAGGCGCGCGAGCGCGGCCACGTGCTGGAAGGCCTGGCCGTGGCGCTGGCCAATATCGACGAATTCATCGCCATCATCAAGGCCGCACCGACGCCGCCGATCGCCAAGCAGGAACTGATGGCGAAGGCATGGGATTCGGCCCTGGTCCGCGAAATGCTTGCGCGCGCCGAAGGCGAGACCCCGGGCGGCCGCGCCTCCTATCGTCCGGACGGGCTGCCGCCGGTGTTCGGCATGCAGGCAGACGGCCTGTACCGCCTGTCGGATGGCCAGGCGCAGGAAATCCTGCAAATGCGCCTGCAACGCCTCACCGGGCTCGAACAGGACAAGATCGTCCAGGAATATCGCGACATCATGGCGGTAATCACCGACCTGCTGGATATCCTGGCGCGGCCGGAGCGTATTACTGCCATCATCATCGACGAACTCACCGCTATCCGCGCCGAATTCGGCGACGAGCGCCGTTCGCAGATCGAGCTGAACGCGACCGAGCTGGACACCGAAGACCTGATCACGCCGCAGGACATGGTGGTCACGCTGTCGCACAGCGGCTATATGAAGAGCCAGCCGATTTCCGAGTACCGCGCGCAAAAGCGTGGCGGACGCGGCAAGCAGGCGGCAGCGACCAAGGAAGACGACTGGATCGACACGCTGTTCGTGGCCAATACCCACGACTACATCCTGTGCTTCTCTAACCGCGGCCGGCTCTACTGGCTGAAGGTGTACGAGGTGCCGCAGGGCTCCCGCAACTCGCGCGGGCGCCCGATCGTCAACATGTTCCCGCTGTCCGAAGGCGAGAAGATCAATGTGATCCTGCCGGTCAAGCAGTTTGACGCCGAGCACTTCATCTTCATGGCCACCGCCCGCGGCACGGTCAAGAAGACCGCCCTGACCGAGTTCTCCAATCCGCGCAAGGCCGGCATCATTGCGGTCGACCTGGACGAGGGCGACTACCTGATCGGCGCGGCCGTGACCGACGGCCAGCACGATGTGATGCTGTTCTCCGATGCCGGCAAGGCCGTGCGCTTCGACGAGAACGACGTGCGTCCGATGGGCCGCCAGGCGCGCGGCGTGCGCGGCATGAACCTTGAAGACGGCCAGACCGTAATCGCCATGCTGGTGGCGCCGGCCGAGACCGCCGAAGAGGCTGAGGCGGGCATGCGCGGCAGCGTGCTGACCGCGACCGAGAACGGCTACGGCAAGCGCACCCCCATTGCTGAGTACACTCGACACGGCCGCGGCACCAAGGGCATGATTGCGATCCAGACGAGCGAGCGCAATGGCCGTGTGGTGGCGGCAGCACTGGTTTCGCCCGAGGATGAGATCATGCTGATCACCACCGGCGGCGTGCTGATCCGTACCCGCGTGGCTGAAATCCGCGAAATGGGCCGCGCCACGCAGGGTGTCACGCTGATCAACGTTGACGAAGGCACCAAGTTGTCCGGGCTGCAGCGCATCGTCGAAAGCGATGCCGACAACGGTGCCGGTGGCGACGAGGCTGAAGACGCCGACGGTGCAGAAGGTGCTGCCGGGGCCGACTTGGACGCTAATCCGTAAGACAAATCGTAAATTGTTGCAACAATAGGACGCCAGCCGGAACTCGCCTCGCGGCTGTCCGGACTAAAACGGACGTATTTACCAGGGAGTCACAATGCTCAAAACCTATCGACGTATCGCAGTTCTGGCCGCTTTCGTTCCGACCTTCATGATGGCGCAGCACGCCCATGCGCAGGATGCGGAAAAGACAGCAGCCATCAAGGAACTGCTTTCCGTCATGCAGGCTGACCAGGCCGTCAAGGGCCAGGCCGAAAACTGGCAGCAAGGCGCCAAGCAGGAAGCTCCGCTGGTGCTGGAACAAGTGCTGGTCGAGAACAAGACCCTGAACGACAAGCAGAAGCAGGCCGCTGTCGAAAAGCTGAAGAAGAACGGCGCGGTGCAGCGCATGGTTGACGGCGCCGGCTCGGCGTTCAGCACCGATGGCTTCCGCAAGGACGCGATCCAGGCGCACTACGATGCCTTCGGCAAGTACTACTCGACGGCGGAACTCAAGGACCTGACCACCTTCCTTAAGTCGCCGACCGGCCAGAAGTTCATGGCCAACCAGGGCAAGGCGACCCAGGAGATCTGGGGTTCGATGATGCAGAAGTACGGCCCGCAGGTCGGCAAGTCGATGCGCGACGCCGCAGAGAAGGAAATCACCGCCGCTTCGAAGTGATGCTGGCGTGATCCGCGACTGAATCAGACCGCCGCCCGCCTGCAGCCTTGCAGGCAAGTGCGGCCCCGGGGCCTGGCCCCGGGTGCCCAACGGGGCGCGGGTTTGAGGGATAATGGCTGCTTGGGTAACACCGGCAGCCATTTTTCCATTCCCCGTCTCATGAACGATCCCCAGAATCCCGCTCTTGCCGGCATGATGCAGCGTGCATTGGCCGAACGTGTCTACAACTTCTCCCCTGGCCCGGCGGCGCTGCCCGCCGAAGTGCTGCAACAGGCTGCCGAGGAGATGCTGTCCTGGCACGGGACCGGGGTTTCGGTGATGGAGATGAGCCACCGCAGCCGCGAATTCGAAAGCATCCATAACGAAGCGATCGCTGACTTGCGCGAGTTGCTGCACATCCCCGCCAATTTCAAGGTGCTGTTCCTGCAAGGTGGCGCCATCGGCGAAAACGCCATCGTGCCGCTGAACCTGATGCGGCTGCGCAGCGCCGAGCAGCCCAAGGCCGATTTCGTCGTCACCGGCACCTGGTCGGTCAAGACCGAGCAGGAAGCCCGCCGCTATGGCGCGGTCAATATCGCTGCCACGAGCGAGGCGCAGAAATTCCACCGCATCCCCGACGTTGCGGACTGGAAACTGTCGGACGATGCCGGCTACGTGCACCTGTGCACCAACGAAACCATCGTCGGCGTGGAGTTCCAGGACATTCCCGATATCGGCCAGGTCAAGGGCGACCGCGTGGTGGTGGCGGACGCTTCCAGCCATATCCTGTCGCGCCCGATCGACTGGTCGCGCGTGCAGGTGGTCTACGGCGGCGCGCAGAAGAATATCGGCCCGGCCGGCGTCACCATCGTGATCGTGCGCGACGACCTGCTCGGTCACGCCCACCCGCTGTGCCCGTCGGCATTCAACTGGCGCCTGGTGGCCGAGCACAACTCGATGTACAACACGCCGCCGACCTATGCGATCTATATCGCCGGCCTGGTCTTCAAGTGGCTCAAGCGCCAGGGCGGCGTGCCCGCGATCGAGCAGCGCAATATCGCCAAGGCGTCGGCGCTGTACAACTACCTGGACCAGAGCGATTTCTATCGCAACGAGATCCATCCGAGCTGCCGCTCGCGCATGAACGTGCCGTTCTTCCTGGGCGACGAATCGCGCAATGAAGCGTTCCTGCAGCAGGCGCGGGCCAACGGCCTGGTGCAGCTCAAGGGACACAAGACCGTGGGCGGCATGCGCGCCAGCATCTATAACGCGATGCCGCTGGAAGGCGTGATGGCGCTGGTCGATTTCATGCGCGAGTTCGAGCGTACGTCCGCCTGACGCGCATTCCCGCTGGCTGCCCGCGCACGTCAGGCACAGTGCGCCGGCAGGCAGAGGTCAGTTTTTCTCCGGCCGCCGCGCCCCGGCGGCCCACCGGATTCATACAAAATGACAAGCCAAGACCGCACCCCCGCGCGCGAGGAGACGCCGCCCAACGAGCAGCAGAACGATAGCCACCTGAGCGAAGCCGAGCGCAAGCTGTCGGTCGAGCTGAGCCCGCTGCGCGAGCAGATCGACACCGTTGACCGCGAACTGCTGGCGATGCTGAACCGCCGCGCCAAGCTGGCACTCGAGGTCGGCGAGGTCAAGAAGAAGTACGGCGCGCCGGTGTTCCGCCCGGAGCGCGAGCTGCAGGTGATCCGCAAGGTGCAGGGCGCCAACCCCGGCCCGTTGCTGGGCGAAAGCGTTGCGGCGATCTGGCGCGAGGTGATGTCCGCATGCCGCGGGCTGGAAAAGCCGCTGGAAGTGGCTTTCCTCGGCCCGGCCGGCACGTTCTCCGAGCAGGCGCTGTATGCGCACTTCGGCCATGAGGTGTCGGGCGTGCCTTGCCCGAGCATCGACGAGGTGTTCCGTGCCGTCGAGGCGGGCACGGTCGAGTACGGCGTGGTGCCGGTCGAGAACTCCACCGAGGGCGCGGTGTCGCGCACGCTCGACCTGTTCCTGCAGACCTCGCTGAAGATCAGCGGCGAGATCGCGCTCAAGGTGCACCACAACCTGATGGCATCCACGCCCGACATGCAGGGCGTCACGGTGGTGCGCGCGCATGCGCAGGCACTGGCGCAGTGCCAGCACTGGCTGACCGCCAACTATCCGCACCTGGAGCGCCAGGCGGTGTCGAGCAATGCCGAGGCCGCGCGCATGGCCAGCGAAGACCCGACCGTGGCCGCGATTGCCGGCGAGTCCGCCGCCAACCGCTATCACCTGCATATCGTGCGCACGCATATCCAGGACGATCCCCACAACCGCACGCGCTTTGCCGTGATCGGCCGCTATGAGACCGAACCGTCGGGCAGCGACCAGACCTCGATGATCCTGTCGGTGCCCAACAAGGCCGGCGCGGTGTACCAGCTGCTGGCGCCGCTGGCGGAGAACGGTGTTTCAATGTGCCGCTTCGAGTCGCGCCCGGCGCGCAGCGGCGCGTGGGAGTACTACTTCTACGTCGACGTGGAAGGGCACCAGCATGAGCCGGCAGTGGCGCGCGCCATCGAAGAGCTGCGCCGCAACGCGGCTTACCTGAAGGTGCTGGGCTCGTATCCGTCGAGCAAGTAAGGCAGCCAGGCAAGAACAAGGAGACGAGATGGCAGAGCAGGGTAAGCAAGGCGGCACGGTGTTCGGACCCGGCTATGTGCGGGCGATTTCGCCGTACGTTGCCGGCAAGCCGATTTCGGAAGTCGCGCGCGAGTTCGGCCTGGACGAGGCCGGCATCGTCAAGCTCGCCTCTAATGAAAATCCGCTCGGCATGCCCGAGTCGGCCCGCCGCGCGGTCGCCGATGCGGTGGCTGAACTCGGCCGCTACCCGGATTCCAACGGCTTTGCGCTGAAGGGCGCGCTGTCGGCGCGCTTCGGCGTGCCCGCCGACTGGCTGACGCTGGGCAACGGCAGCAACGACATCCTGGAGCTGGCCGCGCATGCGCTGGTGGAGCCGGGTCAGTCGATCGTCTATGCCCAGTACTCGTTCGCGGTCTACGCGCTGGCCACGCAGGAGATCGGCGCACGCGCCATCGAAGTGCCCGCGCGCGACTACGGCCATGACCTGGAGGCGATGGCCGCGGCGATCGCGCCGGATACGCGCCTGGTCTTTATCGCCAACCCGAACAACCCGACCGGCACGTTCGTGCCGGCCGCGCAGATCGAAGCCTTCCTGCAGCGGGTGCCGGCCAATGTGGTGGTTGTGCTGGACGAGGCGTACAACGAATACCTGGATGCCGACCAGCAATATGATTCGCTCGCCTGGGTGCGCCGCTACCCGAACCTGATGGTGTCGCGCACGTTCTCCAAGGCCTATGGCCTGGCGGGCCTGCGCATCGGCTACGCGGTGGCGCAACCGGAGCTGTCGGACCTGCTGAACCGCATCCGCCAGCCGTTCAACGTCAACAGCGTGGCGCAGGCCGCGGCCATCGCGGCGCTGGGCGATGCCGGGTTCCTGCGCCGCAGCGCCGAGCTGAACCGTGCCGGCAAGCGCCAGCTGACCGATGCCTTCGACCGGCTCGGGCTGGAATACGTGCCGTCGTCCGGCAACTTCGTGATGGTGCGCGTGGGCGATGACGACGGCGCCGGCGCGCGCGTCAACCTGGCCTTGCTGAAGCAGGGCGTGATCGTGCGGCCGGTGGGCAACTACAACCTGCCGCGCTGGCTGCGCGTGACCATCGGCCTGGCCGAGGAGAACGCGGCCTTCATCGCGGCGCTGGAGCGGGCGCTGGCGTGAGCGCGGCTACAATCGCGGCGTTTCGCTGCAGGCTGCTTGCCTGCCTCGTTGCCAATCATCGATTTACCTCGGCCTGGTCCGAGCCACTGCCCCTAGCGGCCTGAGATTGTGAGTGCATTGCATTTTTCCCGTGTTGTCATTGTCGGTGTCGGCCTGATCGGCGGCTCGCTCGCGCTGGCGCTCAAGCGCGCCGGCGTGGTGGGCACGGTGGTCGGGGTGGGGCGCTCGCCGGCGTCGCTGCAGAAGGCGCTGGATCTTGGCGTGATCGACGAGGCCGCGACGCTGGCGGATGCCGCGCGCGGCGCCAGCGTGATCGTGCTGTGCGCGCCGGTGGCGCAGAACTTTGCGCTGCTGCACGCGCTGGAGCCGCACCTGCAGCCGGGCACCATCGTCACCGATGCCGGCAGCACCAAGTCAGACGTGATCATGGCGGCCAAGACGGCGCTCGGCGACAAGGTCGCGCAGTTCGTGCCGGCACACCCGATCGCCGGGCGCGAGCTCAACGGCGTGGAGGCGGCGCTGCCGGACCTGTACCTCGGCAAGAAGACCGTGCTGTGCCCGCTGCAGGAAAACTCGCGCGCCGATGTCGCCGCGGTGCGCGCCATGTGGGAAAGCGCCGGCGCAGAATGCCATGTGATGTCGGCAGTGCAGCACGACGCGGTGTTTGCCGCGGTCAGCCACCTGCCGCACGTGCTGTCGTACGCGCTGGTGGCGCAGGTCGCCAATGCGGAAGATGCCGCGCTGAAGCTGGGCTTCGCCGGCGGCGGCTTCCGCGATTTCACGCGCATCGCGGCCTCGTCGCCTGAGATGTGGCGCGACATCTGCGTGGCCAACCGCGACGCGCTGCTGCGTGAGCTGAATACCTACCAGTCGGTGCTGGCGCACCTGAAGGCGCAGATCGAGAAGGGCGACGGCGACGCGCTCGAACGCATCTTCGCGCGCGCCAGCAAGACCCGGCTGGCCTGGGGCGCAGAGCGTGCCGCGGGCAACCATACCGAACCCTGAACCAATAGCCTGACCGCGGCGCCCCGGCGCCCACGAAAACCATGGAACACCTGACGCTAGGCCCCCTGACCCGCGCCAACGGCACCGTCCGGCTGCCGGGCTCGAAGAGCATCTCCAACCGCGTGCTGCTGCTGGCCGCACTGGCCACGGGCGAAACCCGCGTGCGCGACCTGCTCGATTCCGACGACACCCGCGTGATGCTGCAAGCGTTGCGCACGCTCGGCGTGGCGTGGCGGCAGGAAGGCGACGACTACATCGTCACCGGCGCCGGGGGCAATTTTCCGAACAAGTCGGCCGAACTGTTCATGGGCAATGCCGGCACCGCGATCCGCCCGCTGACTGCCGCGCTTGCGCTGCAGGGCGGCAGCTACAAGCTGTCGGGCGTGCCGCGCATGCATGAGCGGCCGATCGGCGACCTGGTCGACGGCCTGCGCCAGATGGGCGCCGTGATCGACTACCTTGGCAATGAAGGCTTTCCGCCGCTGCATATCCAGCCGGCCGGCATTCGCATCGACGCGCCGATCCGCGTGCGCGGCGATGTGTCGAGCCAGTTCCTGACCGCGCTGCTGATGAGCCTGCCGATGGCGCAATCCGACAGCGGCCGCATCGAGATCGAAGTAGTAGGCGAGCTGATCTCCAAGCCGTATATCGAGATCACGCTGAACCTGCTGGCGCGCTTCGGCATCGAGGTCGAGCGCCAGGGCTGGGAGCGCTTCGTGCTGCCGGCCGGCGCGGCTTACCGCTCGCCAGGCGAGATCTTTGTTGAGGGCGATGCGTCGTCCGCTTCCTACTTCCTGGCGGCCGGTGCGATCGGCGGTGGCCCGGTCCGGGTGGAAGGCGTGGGCATGGCCAGCATCCAGGGCGATGTGCGCTTCGCCGAGGCGCTCAACCGCATGGGCGCCAATGTGATGGCAGGTGACAACTGGATCGAAGTGCGCGGCACGGAACGCGACGACGGGCGCCTGCACGGCATCGAGCTGGACTGCAACCATATCCCCGATGCGGCGATGACGCTGGCGGTGGCGGCACTGTTTGCCGAAGGCACGACCACGCTGACCAATATCGCCAGCTGGCGCGTCAAGGAAACGGACCGTATCGCGGCGATGGCGACGGAACTGCGCAAGCTCGGCGCAGTCGTGGAAGAAGGGGCCGACTATCTGCGTGTGACGCCGCCGCAACCGTGGCAGACTCCGGCCGACGGCATTGGCACCTATGATGACCATCGCATGGCGATGTGCTTCTCGCTGGCAGCCTTTGGGCCGCTGCCGGTGCGGATCAATGATCCGGGCTGTGTGGCGAAGACGTTCCCGGATTACTTCAGCGTGTTTGCGGGCGTGACCGTCTAAGCGCTCGCCAGGTTGGCGTGGTCGCGCTGCGCCGGGGCGCGGTCGCGGGCAGTTCCGGCCTGGCGGCGCTCGCGCTTCTCCCAGTAGCGGTCGAAGAAGTAGTGGGCCACGGTATTGACGGCCGGCTCGATGAAGGTGATGGCACCGCTGATGGCGAGGCTGCCGGTCAGCGCATACGTCACGCTGAAAGCGATGCCGAGGTGCATGATGCCGAAAGTCAGGGTTTTTGCCATGGTAGATTGCCTCGCGACTGGACGGAAAGGGCATGGTGCCGCGGCTGCGGCGAAGTGCCATGAATCAAATGATAATGATTCTCAATTGAATTCACAATCAATCGTTTCTCTTGGTTTTATAAACAATGACTATCGTCAACGTCATCGCCATTGACGGGCCGACTGCCTCGGGCAAGGGCACTGTCGCGCACAAGGTCGCGGACGCCGTGGGCTTTCACCTGCTCGACAGCGGCGCCCTGTACCGGCTCGTGGCGCTGGCCAGCGACCGCGCCGGGATTGACCTGGCGGACGTGGACGCGCTTGCAAAGATCGCTTCCCGCCTCGATGTGAAGTTCGGCCCTGACCGCGTCTGGATGCAAGGCGAGGAAGTCAGCCTGGCAATCCGTGCCGAGGCGATCGGCAACCGGGCCTCGGCCATCGCCGTGCACCAGCCGGTGCGCGACGCGCTGACCCAGCTGCAGCGCAGCTTCCGCAAGCTGCCGGGGCTGGTCGCCGACGGCCGCGACATGGGCACTGTGATCTTCCCGGATGCGCCGCTCAAGGTGTTCCTGACCGCAAGTGTTGAGGCGCGCGCTCGCAGGCGCTATAAACAATTGATTGATAAGGGAATTTCTGCTAATATTGAAGACCTTTTGCGTGACCTTGAAGCGCGCGATGTACGGGATCGCACCCGCACCGCCGCGCCGCTTCGTCCCGCCGAGGATGCAAAGCTGCTGGATACCTCCGATATGACGGTGGACCAGGCAGTGGCGCAGGTGCTGGAGTGGTTTGCCGCTGTGCGGCCCGATGCATGAGATGCATGCGGGCGCATCAGTAGAAGCGGTGTACCCCGACGGCACCAGATGGCGCCAGCCCGGGCAAGGCTTGTGGCTGGCTTGTGTCAAACCTGACCCCGCTGCACTGGCAGACTGAGCGCGATAGTCGCGCCGGCCAGCGTATTGCGGATTTCACCTTACGTTTATGTCCGACCTGCAAACTAACGAATCCTTTGCCGCACTGTTCGAGGAATCCGTCGCCCGCTCCAATATGAAGGCTGGCGAAGTGATCTCCGCTGAAGTCGTGCGCATCGACCACAATTTCGTGGTCGTCAATGCCGGCCTCAAGTCCGAGGCATTCGTGCCGGTGGAGGAGTTCCTGAACGACCAGGGCGAACTCGAAGTGCAGGCCGGCGACTACGTCTCCGTGGCCATCGATGCGCTCGAGAACGGCTATGGCGACACCATCCTCTCCCGCGACAAGGCCAAGCGCCTGGCATCGTGGCTGAACCTCGAGAAGGCGCTGGAAGACGGCGAGATCATCTCGGGTACCGTGACCGGCAAGGTCAAGGGCGGCCTGACGGTGATGGTCAACGGCATCCGCGCGTTCCTGCCGGGTTCGCTGGTTGACGTGCGCCCGATCAAGGACACCACCCCGTACGAAGGCAAGACCCTGGAATTCAAGGTCATCAAGCTGGATCGCAAGCGCAACAACGTGGTGCTGTCGCGCCGCGCCGTGGTCGAAGCGACCCTGGGCGAAGAGCGCCAGAAGCTGATGGAAACCCTGAAGGAAGGCGCCATCGTCAACGGTATCGTCAAGAACATCACCGACTACGGCGCATTCGTGGATCTGGGTGGCATTGACGGCCTGCTGCACATCACCGACCTGGCCTGGCGCCGTGTCCGCCACCCGAGCGAAGTGCTGTCGGTTGGCCAGGAAATCACCGCCAAGATCCTCAAGTTCGACCAGGAAAAGAACCGCGTCTCGCTGGGCGTGAAGCAGCTGGGCGAAGATCCGTGGGTCGGCATCTCGCGCCGCTACCCGCAAGGCACCCGCCTGTTCGGCAAGGTGACCAACCTGACCGACTACGGCGCGTTCGTCGAGATCGAAGCCGGCATCGAAGGCCTGGTGCACGTGTCGGAAATGGACTGGACCAACAAGAACGTTGCCCCGTCCAAGGTTGTCCAGCTGGGCGACGAAGTCGAAGTCATGGTGCTGGATATCGATGAAGACAAGCGTCGTATCAGCCTGGGCATGAAGCAGTGCAAGGCCAATCCGTGGGACGATTTCTCGCGTAACCACAAGAAGGGCGACAAGCTGGCCGGCCAGATCAAGTCGATCACCGACTTCGGCGTGTTCATCGGCCTGCCGGGCGGCATCGACGGCCTGGTGCACCTGTCGGACCTGTCGTGGCAAGAGACTGGCGAAGAAGCCGTTCGCAAGTACAAGAAGGGCGACGAAGTCGAAGCCGTGGTCCTGGGCATCGACGTCGACAAGGAACGCATCTCGCTGGGCATCAAGCAGCTGTCGGGCGATCCGTTCAACAACTTCATCTCGGCCAACGACAAGGGTTCGCTGGTTCAGGGCACCATCAAGGCGGTTGACGCCAAGGGCGCCGTGGTCCAGCTGGCTGACGATGTGGAAGGCTACCTGCGTGCTTCGGAAATCTCCGCTGACCGTGTGGAAGACGCCCGCAACGTGCTGAAGGAAGGCGAGCAGATCACCGCCCTGGTGGTGAACGTCGACCGCAAGTCGCGCAACATCAACCTGTCGATCAAGGCCAAGGACAGCGCAGAGCAGCAAGAAGCGATGCAGAAGTTCCAGGCTGACACCGGCACGGCTGGCACGACCAACCTCGGCGCCCTGCTGAAGGCCAAGCTCGGCCAGGACAACCAGTAATCGCAGGCCCCCGCGCTTGCGCGTATGCCCATGACCAAGTCGGAGCTCGTCGAAAAACTGGCTGCCCGCTTCCCCCAGCTGCTGCTGCGGGACGCGGACATCTCGGTCAAAACGATACTCGACGCGATGTCCGAGGCGTTGGCCGATGGCCACCGCATCGAGATCCGCGGATTCGGCAGTTTTGGTCTGAACAAGCGTCCGCCTCGCGTGGGGCGCAATCCCAAGTCCGGCGAGCGTGTGCTGGTTCCCGAGAAACGGGTGCCGCACTTCAAGGCGGGCAAGGAATTGCGCGAACGGGTTGACCGCAGCCAGCCGGCGCCTCCGGGCGCCAATGGCAACGGTCATGCCGCCGGCACGGCCCAGGCCGTGCCGGGCAAGGTAGGCCAGGGCAGCGCTCCCGCTGCAGCGGCGGGATTGCACGAGGGTGGGCTGAATTTTGTCCGCTCTTCCTGATTGCCGGGTTTTGCCTGCTGCTTGTGTGGTTGAAAAAAGCGCCCCCCTTCGGGGCGCTTTTTCTATTTCTGCCGGCCTTACGCGCGCACCGAGACGGGTGGCGCATCGTGCGCAAGCGGCTTGCCGGCGTCTGGCGCCGGGCCGCAGCCCGGGCCGCATTACGGCCCGGTTACCGAATAGGTGAAGCGTATCCGTTACAATGCCGGGGTCTTTGCCGGACCTCGCGCGAGTGCGCCGGTGCCGCTTCCACGTCACGCTGAAACGCTGCCAACCGCATGAAACTGTTCGCCTGGATCGTCCGCATCGTCGTATTCGTGCTGCTGTTCGTGCTGGCGCTGCGCAATACCGCCGAAGCCTCGCTGCAGCTGTTCTTCAACGCCGTCTGGCATGCCCCGCTGATCCTGATCCTGTTCGCGGCCTTCGTGCTCGGCGCGGTCGCGGCACTGGCATCGATCGCGCCCAACCTGATGCGCCAGCGCATGGAGCTTGCCCGGCTGCGCCGCGCCCTGGCCGATGCCGGCGCGCAGGCGAGCGCGTCAGCGGCATCGCCGCCGTCGCCAACCTCGGCAGCAGCCGCCGCGCCGCGCGACGGCAAGCCTGTTCCCTATAACGTAGTCGGCCCGAAGGTCTGATCCATGATGTTTGAAACCTGGTGGCTGCTGGCGCTGCCACTTGTCTTTGGCCTTGGCTGGATGGCGGCGCGCTTCGATGTGCGCCAGCTGATCAGCGAGCAGGGCGCCTTGCCGCGCTCGTATTTCAAGGGCCTCAACTTCCTGCTCAACGAGCAACCCGACAAGGCCATCGACGCCTTTATCGAGGTCGCGCGGCTGGACCCGGAAACCACCGAGCTGCACTTCGCGCTGGGCGCGCTGTTCCGCCGCCGCGGCGAAACCGAGCGTGCCATCCGCGTGCACCAGAACCTGGCGACCCGCCCCGACCTGCCCGAGCCCGAGCGCGAGCATGCCTTGTTTGAACTGGGCGAGGACTTCCTGCGCGCCGGCCTGCTGGACCGTGCCGAGGAATCGCTGCGCCGGCTGATGTCGGGCCCGTACGCGGCGTCGGCCAAGCGCGTGCTGCTTGAGCTCTACGAAGTGGAGAAGGAGTGGCAGAAGGCGATCGAGGCCGCGCGCGAGCTGCAGACGCTGGAGCAGACCAGCTACAGCCTGCAGATTGCCCAGTTCTGCTGCGAGCTGGCGCAGGACGCGCTGCAGCGCAAGCGCCCCGAAGATGCGGTGAAGTGGCTCAACCAGGCCGTTGCCGAGAATCCTGCCAACGTGCGCGCCCCGATCCTGCTGGGCGACGTGGCCGCGGCCGCGGGCGACGCCCGCGCGGCGCTTGGCCACTGGCTTGGCATCGAGCGGCAGGATGCATCCTTCCTGCCGCTGGTGGCGGACCGCGTGGTCAAGGCCTACGCCAGCCTGCAGGAGGAGGGCGCCGCGCTGGAATGGCTGCGCGGCCTGCTCAAGGGCAAGCTGGCGCCGGAGGTGCTCGATACCGCCTACAAGGCGGAACTGGACGTGAACGGCCCGGAAGCCGCCGCGCGCCTGATGCGCGAACAGCTGCGCCGCCAGCCCACGCTGCTGGCGCTGACCAAGTATTTCGAGGCGCAGGCGGCGGTGGTCACAGCCGGCGCCGCGTCCGCGCAGCCGGCGGGTGCCGATGCCCCGGCAGAGGGTGCCGAGGGCAACGACGGCAACGGCGAGCAAGCGCAGGAAACCACGGCCATCCGAGACCTGCTGCAGCTGCGCACGCGCAACCTCGCGCGCTACACCTGCCGCGAGTGCGGCTTCCGCGCCCGGCTTTTCTATTGGCAATGCCCGGGTTGCAACCGCTGGGAAACCTATGCCCCGCGGCGCTCCGAGACGCTCGGCTGAGCCCGGGCGGCCTGTGCAACAGAATTGAATTGACGCTATGAAAGTCACCATCATCGGCAGCGGCTATGTCGGCCTTGTCACCGGCGCCTGCCTGGCGGAACTTGGCAACGACGTGTTCTGCCTGGACCTGGACGAGCAGAAGATCGCGCTGCTTAACGCAGGCGGCGTGCCGATCTACGAGCCGGGCCTGCAGGAGCTGATCCAGCGCAACCGTGCCGCCGGGCGGCTGACCTTTTCCACCGACGTGGCGGCCAGCGTCGAGCACGCCGATGTGCAGTTCATCGCCGTGGGCACGCCCCCGGACGAAGACGGCTCTGCCGACCTGAAGTACGTGTTGGCGGCGGCGCGCAATATCGGCCGCCATATGACCGGCTTCAAGGTCGTGGTCGACAAGTCCACCGTGCCGGTGGGTACCGGCGACCGCGTGGCCGCCACGATCCGCGCGGAGCTGGCCGCGCGCAGCCTGGAGGACCTGCAGTTCTCGGTGGTGTCGAACCCCGAGTTCCTGAAGGAGGGCGCCGCGGTCGAGGACTTCATGCGCCCGGACCGCATCGTGCTGGGCTGCAGCGCCGACGTCGCCGGCCGCCACGCGCAGGCCACCATGCGCCAGCTTTACGCGCCGTTCAACCGGCACCACGAGCGCACCTTCTACATGGACGTGCGCTCGGCCGAGTTCACCAAGTACGCCGCCAATTCGATGCTGGCCACGCGCATCTCGTTCATGAACGAGCTGGCCAACCTGGCCGACGAGGTCGGCGCCGATATCGAACTGGTGCGCATGGGCATCGGATCGGACCCGCGCATCGGCTACAGCTTCCTGTATGCCGGCGCCGGCTACGGCGGTTCATGCTTTCCCAAGGACGTGCAGGCGCTGATGCGCACTGCCGCCGACCATGGCAAGCCGATGCGCGTGCTGGAAGCGGTGGAATCGGTCAACGGCGCGCAGAAACGCGTATTGGGCGACAAGGTCGTGCGCCGCTTCGGCGATGACCTGAGCGGGCGCACCTTTGCCGTGTGGGGCCTGGCCTTCAAGCCCAATACCGACGACATGCGCGAAGCGCCGTCGCGCGTGCTGGCGCGCGAACTGGTGTCGCGCGGCGCGTCGCTGCGCATGCACGACCCGGTGTCGATGGCCGAAGCCCGGCGCGTGCTGGATGCCGACCTGGCCGACCTGCCGGGCGGCGCCGCGCGCGTGAGTTTCCACGAGAACCAGATGGATGCGCTGGACGGCGCCGACGCGCTGGTGATCGTGACTGAATGGAAGGTGTTCCGCAGCCCCGACTTCGGCCAGATCAAGCGGCGCCTGAAGGCCCCCGTGATCTTCGACGGGCGCAACCTGTATGAGCCCGAGGCCATGGTCGAGACCGGCGTGGAGTACCACGCCATCGGCCGCCCGACCCGGCAGGCCGTGAACGAATGAGGCGCCGGCGGGTCAACGGACTCATCAACCGATAAGCTAACTCGGCGGCCGCGGCCGTCGCGATATTGCCAAGGATCTTCATGAACAAGACCGTCATTCCGCAGGAGCAGATCCGGCAGTCCCATATCCTGGTGGTCGGCGACATGATGCTGGACCGCTACTGGTTCGGCGATGTGGAGCGCATCTCGCCGGAAGCACCGGTGCCGGTGGTGCAGGTCAAGCGCAGCGACGAGCGCCTGGGCGGCGCCGCCAACGTGGCCCGCAACGCCGCGGCGCTGGGCGCACGCGTGGGCATGCTGGGCGTGGTCGGCGACGACGAGCCGGCCCGCACGCTTGAAGCGCTGCTGGGCGAGAGCCATGTGCAGCCCTACCTGCACCGCGATCCTAAGCTCAACACCACCATCAAGCTGCGCGTGGTGGCGCACCAGCAGCAGTTGCTGCGCGTGGATTTCGAGAGCGCGCCGGCGCATGAAGTGCTGGCCGCGGTACAGGACCGTTTCCTGGCCCTGATCAACGACTACCAGGTGCTGGTGCTGTCCGATTACGGCAAAGGCGGCCTGACCCACGTCACGCGCATGATCGACGCCAGCCGCGCGGCCGGGCGCAAGGTGCTGATCGACCCCAAGGGCGACGACTACTCGCGCTACCGCGGCGCCACCCTGATCACCCCCAACCGGGCCGAGATGCGTGCCGTGGTCGGCGCCTGGAAGACCGAGGCCGACCTGACCATCCGCGCGCAGAACCTGCGCCGCGGGCTGCAGCTTGAGGCGCTGTTGCTGACGCGCTCGGAAGAGGGCATGACGCTCTACACCGAGGCCGAGGTGCTGCACGTCTCCGCCCAGGCGCGCGAGGTCTATGATGTATCGGGTGCGGGCGATACCGTGATCGCCACGCTCGCCACCATGCTGGGTGCCGGCGTGCCGCTCAAGGAAGCCGTGCAGCATGCCAATCGTGCCGGCGCCATCGTGGTGGGCAAGCTTGGTACCGCCGTCGTCTCTTATTCTGAATTGTTCGGCGCCGCCCCGTGAGGCGTGGCGCCCCCATCCTGATCCGACCATGACCATCATCGTCACCGGCGCCGCTGGCTTTATCGGCAGCAACCTCGTCAAAGGCCTGAACGACCGCGGCGAGACCAACGTCATCGCTGTCGACAACCTGACCCGTGCCGACAAGTTCCACAACCTGGTCGACTGCGAGATCTCCGACTACCTGGACAAGCAGGACTTCCTCGCGCGCTTTGCCCGCGGCGAGTTCGGCAAGGTGCGGGCGGTATTCCATGAAGGCGCGTGCTCCGACACCATGGAGACCGACGGCCGCTACATGATGGAGAACAACTACCGTTACACGCTGTCTCTGATGGAGAGCTGCCTGGAACAGGGCACGCAGTTCCTGTATGCGTCGTCGGCGGCTACCTACGGTGCTTCGCAGGTGTTCCGCGAAGACCGCGAGTTCGAGCGCCCGCTGAACGTGTACGGCTACTCCAAGTTCCTGTTCGACCAGATCGTGCGGCGCCGGCTGCCGTCGGCGCTGTCGCAGATCGTGGGCTTCCGCTACTTCAACGTGTACGGCCCGCGTGAAACGCACAAGGGCCGCATGGCCTCGGTCGCCTTCCACAACTTCAACCAGTTCCGCGCCGACGGCACGGTGAAGCTGTTCGGCGAGTACGGTGGCTATGCCCCCGGCATGCAGAGCCGCGACTTCATCTCGGTCGAGGACGTGGTCAAGGTCAACCTGCACTTCTTCGACCATCCGGACAAGTCCGGCATCTTCAACCTCGGCACCGGCCGCGCGCAGCCGTTCAACGACATCGCCGCCACCGTGGTCAACACCCTGCGCGAGGCCGAAGGCAAGCCGCGCCTGTCGCTCGATGAACTGGTGCAGGAAGGCCTGCTCGAGTACGTCAAGTTCCCCGATGCGCTGCGCGGCAAGTACCAGTGCTTTACGCAGTCGGATGTGTCGAAGCTGCGCAGCGCCGGCTACAGCGAGCCGTTCCTGTCCGTCGAGGAAGGCGTGGCGCGCTACTGCCGCTGGCTGATCGAACGCGCCGGCTGACAATCGGCGCGCAGCCGGCCGACACGCTTTCGTGCGGCCGGTGTCAACTTTTGTTGCCGCATGGGCCGCCGCTGCGGCCCGCCCCTATCCTGACCTGACCTCGCCGCCCCGGCGGGGGTGGTACCTCAGACCATCCACAGGAAAGGAGAGCCTTCATGTTCAAGCATTGGGTCCGGCAACTTGCCCGGCGTTTTTCCCTGGTATCCCTCGCTGCAACCATCTGCCTGTTCGCAGGCGGTGCCGCGCATGCCGCCATCGATGTCAACACGGCGGACGAGGCGGCGCTGACCTCGGTCAAGGGCGTGGGGGCCGCCACCGCCCGCAACATCATCGACGAACGCAACAAGCGTGGACCCTACAAGGACGCCGCGGACCTGGCCGAGCGCGTCAGCGGCATCGGGCCAAAGTCCGTGGCGAAGCTGCAGGACGCTGGCCTCGCCATTGGCCCGAAGGGAGCCGCAGCAGCGGCACCGGCAGCGGCGGCGGTCCCTGCCCCAGCCAAAGCCGGTAAGGCAGCGCCCACGGCGGCCGCGAAGCCGGCGCGCTAGCAGGCGCAGGGGCTGGCGCCCGGCTGCCGCGTGGCCGGGCGCTCTCCTTGCTGGTATGGGTTGTGCTAGACCCTTGCCGCTTCGCACGCCCCGTGGCGGCGGAGTATCATGCGGACGCCGCGCCGGCAGGATCTGCCGCGCGCGGCTGCCGACAGGCACGCATCTACCAAACAACCAGGCACAAACGCGGCGGCCGCCGACCAGGCGGCCAGCCCGGACCACAGGGAGCAGAACAGTATGGCGAATGGCGAGGACGCGGGATTCCTGCCGCAATGGCGGCTCAAGACCGAAGGCGTGATCGGGCCGGATGAGCGGCTGCCCGCCGGGCAGACGCTGCTGGCCGGCATCCAGCACGTGGTGGCGATGTTCGGCTCGACCGCCATTGCACCGATCCTGATGGGTTTCAACCCGAATATCGCCATCCTGTTTTCCGGCATCGGCACGCTGATCTTCTTCCTGTGCGTGCGCGGGCGGGTGCCGAGCTATCTTGGCTCCAGCTTCGCCTTCATCGCCGTGGTGATCGCCGCCACTGGCTACGCGGGCAGCGGCCCCAACCTCAATATCCCGGTGGCGCTGGGCGGCATCATCGCCGCCGGTGCGCTGTACACGGTGATCGGCCTGATCGTGCAGGCGGTGGGCTACGCCTGGGTCGAAAAGCTGATGCCACCGGTGGTGACCGGGGCCATCGTCGCGGCGATCGGGCTGAACCTGGCCCCGGTGGCGGTCAAGGCAGTCAGCGGCGCGGCCCTCGATACCTGGGTGGGCCTGCTGACGGTGGTGGCCGTGGGGCTGGTGGCGGTGCGTGCGCCCGGCATGATCGGGCGCCTGCCGGTGCTGATCGGCGGCCTGGCCGGCTACCTCGCCTACTACCTGGGCACCAACGTGATGGGGCTGGGCAAGCCGATCGACTTCTCCAGCGTGGCTGCGGCCAGCTGGTTCGGGCTGCCGGCGTTCACCGCACCGACCTTCGAGTTAAGCGCCATGCTGCTGATCGCCCCGGTGGCGATTGTGCTGGTGGCGGAGAACCTGGGCCATATCAAGGCCATCGGCGTGATGACCGGGCGCAACCTGGACCCGTATATCGGCCGTGCCTTTATCGGCGACGGCATCGCGACCATGCTGTCGGCCAGCGGCGGCGGCACCGGCGTGACCACTTATGCCGAGAACATGGGCGTGATGGCGGTCACCAAGATCTACTCGACGCTGATCTTCGTGGTCGCGGCCGCGGTGGCCATCCTGCTGGGCTTCTCGCCCAAGTTCGGTGCACTGATCCTGACCATCCCGGGTCCGGTGATCGGCGGGCTGACCATCGTCGTGTTCGGCCTGATCGCGGCGACGGCGGGCCGGATCTGGGTGCAGAACAAGGTGGACTTCTCCAGCTCGCGCAACCTGATCACGGTCGGCGCCACGCTGACCGTGGCCGCCGGCGACCTGACGCTGAAACTGGGCGGCATGACGCTGGGCGGCATCGGCACCGCCACCTTCGGCTGCATCCTGCTGTACCACCTGCTGGGCGAAGGCAACCACGAAGAGGGCTGAGCCAGGGCAGGATGGGCGCAGGCGGGTGGGTGGCAGCGTAAATCCCGCCTGCCGGCGAGGGATAGGTGTCTGGATTACAATGGCCGGCGAATTGGAATCCCCCGTTTGCGACCCCCTTTCGCGACCCCTCGCTCCATGGCCTACAAGACAATTGAAGACACCATCGGCAATACGCCGCTGGTCAGACTGCAGCGCATCCCCGGTGCCGCCAACGACGCGCGCGGCAATGTGATCCTCGGCAAGCTCGAAGGCAACAACCCGGCCGGTTCGGTCAAGGACCGCCCCGCGGTGTCGATGATCGCCCGGGCCGAGGCGCGCGGGCGCATCAAGCCGGGCGACACCCTGATCGAGGCGACTTCCGGCAATACCGGCATCGCGCTGGCCATGGCGGCCGCCATCCGCGGCTACAAGATGGTGCTGATCATGCCCGAGGACCTGAGCCTCGAGCGCCGCCAGAGCATGGCGGCCTATGGTGCCGAGATCATCCTGACCCCGGTCAAGGGCGGCATGGAGTACGCGCGCGACCTGGCGGATTCGATGGAACGCGACGGCAAGGGCGTGATTCTCGACCAGTTCGCCAACCCGGACAACCCGCAGGCGCACTACGAGGGCACCGGGCCGGAGATCTGGCGCGATACCGACGGCCGCATCACCCACTTCGTTTCGGCGATGGGCACCACCGGCACCATTACCGGCGTGTCGCGCTACCTGAAGGAACAGAACCCGGAGATCCAGGTCATCGGCGCGCAGCCAGCCGAAGGCTCGCGCATCCCGGGCATCCGCAAGTGGCCCGAGGCGTATCTGCCCAAGATCTACGATGCCAGCTACATCGACCGCACCGAGCCGGTGAGCCAGGGCGATGCCGAGCACATGGCGCGGCGCATGGCGTCCGAAGAGGGCATCTTCTGCGGCATTTCGGCCGCGGGCGCGCTCTGCGTGGCGCTGCGCATTGCCGAGGAAGTGGAGAACGCCACTATCGTCTTCGTGGTGTGCGACCGCGGCGACCGCTACCTGTCGACCGGCGTGTTCCCGGCGTGACCTGAACCGGTGCCAACAAGAAAGGCCTCGCAAATGCGAGGCCTTTCTTGCTTTGGCGGGCAGCTGGCGTCAGCCCATCGCCGCCTTGACCGCCTCGCCCAGCTGGTACACCGCCAGCGCATAGAAGAAGCTGCGGTTGTAGCGCGTCAGCACGTAGAAGTTGCGCAGGCCGAGCAGGTACTCCGTGGGCTGGTCGGGGGTGGGCAAGTCCACCACCAGCACGCCGGTCTCGCCTTCGCGCGCGGGGTCGATCGGCTCGTCCACGCGCAGGCCGGCGCGGGTCAGCTGGTTGAGCGTGCGCGTTGGCCACGGCTCGCCGTCGGCCGCCGCGGTGGCGACACCCAGGCTGCCGGCGTCGCCGGCAATGCGCCACACCACCGGGCGGCCCGGCTCCCAGCCGTGCAGCTGGAGGAAGCGCGCGACACTGCCGATGGCATCGGTAGGGCTGTTGCGCAGGTCGATGCGGCCGTTGTTGTCGTAGTCGATGGCGTATTCGCGCAGGCTGGTCGGCATGAACTGCGGGATGCCGATCGCGCCCGCGAAGGAGCCCAGCACCGAGTACACGTCGGTGCGGGTGTCGCGGCACCACAGCAGGTAGTCGGCCAGCTGGTTGCGGAACAGCGTGGTGCGGGCTTCGCGGTTGGGCGTGTCCGGGTAGTCGAAGGCGAGCGTGGACAGCGAATCGAGCACGCGGAAGGTGCCCATGTCGCGGCCATAGATGGTTTCCACGCCGATGATGCCGACGATGACCGATGCCGGCACGCCGAACTCGGCTTCGGCGCGGCGCAGCGTGTCGCGGTTGTCCTGCCAGAAGCGCACGCCCGCGTTGATGCGGATCGGCTCGATAAAGCGCGAGCGGTAGGTGCGCCAGCTTTTGCGGCCGGTGGTGGCGGGCGGCATGATCAGGCGCACCACGGTGGCGGAATAGACCGCCTGGCCAAACCACTCCTGCAGCATGCCACGGTCAAGGCGGTGGCGGGCCACCATCTCGTCGATAAATGCGCGGGTCTGCGGATTGTCGCGGTAGCGGCCGGGTTCGATCTCTTCCTCGCGCATGCTGACGCGGCGCTTGCCCGCGGCGAGCAGGCTGGGGGAGAGGCCGCAGAGTCCGAGTGCGGCAGCGGAAAGCGCGGCGCCCAGCAGGGGGCGTCGCAGTGAGCGCTGGGTGTCGGTCATGATGTCCTTTGCAAGTCGCACCGAGTATAGCGGATGCCACTGCGGCAACTATGGGCAAGCCGTCACGACATCGCGCGCCGGCGCCGCTGGGTGGCTTGGGCTGGCGTGTGCTAACGTAGCGATTGGAGACAACATCGCGACGATAAGAGATGCCGACAGGCTATTACACGCACCCCGAGTTCCAGCGGCACGAGATGGGGCATTTCCATCCGGAGTGCCCGGAACGCCTTCAGGCGATCGAGGATCACCTGATTTCGCACGGCCTGGACGGGCTGCTGGAGCGCCGCGAAGCCGCGCCCGCCACGCGCGAGCAGCTTGAGCGCGTGCACCGGCCCGACTATGTCGATTCGCTCGAACGCGCCAGCCCGGCCAGCGGCTATCACGCGATCGATCCGGATACCTCGATGAACTCGCACACGCTCGCCGCCGCCACGCTGGCCGCGGGCGCGGCGGTGGCGGCCACCGATGCGGTGATCGCGGGCGAGTTCGAGAACGCGTTCTGCTGCGTGCGCCCGCCCGGCCACCACGCCGAGCCTGACCGCGCCATGGGCTTCTGCTTCTACAACAACGTCGCCATCGCCGCGCGCCACGCGCTGCGGGCGCACGGGCTGGAGCGCGTGGCCATCATCGATTTCGACGTGCACCACGGCAACGGCACCGAAGCGGCATTCCGTGGCGACGAGCAGGTGATGATGTGCAGCATCTTCCAGCACCCGTTCTATCCGTACAGCGGCACCGAGCATCTTGCTCCCAATATGGTCAACATCCCGCTGCCGGCCTATACCAACGGCATGGCCGTGCGCGAAGTGGTCGAGACCATCTGGCTGCCGCGGCTCAATGAGTTCCGCCCGCAGATGCTGTTTATCTCCGCCGGCTTTGACGCGCACCGCGAGGACGACCTGGGCCAGATGGGCCTGGTGGAGCAGGACTACGCCTGGATCACCGGCCAGCTGGTGGACGTTGCGCGCGCCCATGCACAGGGCCGCATCGTCAGCTGCCTGGAGGGGGGCTACAACCTGAGCGCGCTGGGCCGCAGCGTACTGGCGCACCTGAAGGTGCTGCTGGAACGATAGGAGAGCATGGCCATGGCCGAGAACGATGCGCGCGTGGACGCGCCGCTGCTGACCGAAACGCGCGATGCCGCGGGCGTGGTGCGACTGACCATGAATCGGCCGCAGGCGTTCAATGCGCTGTCAGAAACGCTGCTCGACGCGCTGACCGACGCTCTCGGCCGGCTGGCGTCGGACCACACCGTGCGCGTGGTGGTGCTGGCTGGCGCCGGCAAGGCCTTCTGCGCCGGGCACGACCTGCGCGAGATGCGGGCCTCGCCGTCGCACGACTACTACCGGCGCCTGTTCGACCGCTGCACGCGCATGATGATGGCGATCCAGAAGATGCCGCAGCCGGTGCTCGCGCGCGTGCAGGGCATCGCCACGGCGGCGGGCTGCCAGCTGGTGGCCATGTGCGACCTTGCGGTGGCCGCCGACGATGCGCGCTTTGCGGTGTCCGGCGTCAACCTGGGCCTGTTCTGCTCGACGCCCGGGGTGGCGTTGTCGCGCAACCTGCATCGCAAGCAGGCGATGGAGATGCTGCTGACCGGCGACATGATCGACGCCGAAACCGCCCGCGAGCGCGGGCTGGTGAACCGGGTGGTGCCCGCTGGCCAGCTCGACGAAGAGGTGGCGCGCCTGGCCGCCAGCATCTGCGCCAAGCCGGCCGCCGCGGTGGCCGCCGGCAAGGGCCTGTTCTACCGCCAGCTGGAAATGGGCATCGAGGCCGCCTACCAGCTCGCCGGCCAGACCATGGCCTGCAACATGATGGACGAGTCGGCGCTGGAGGGGGTGCAGGCCTTCATTGACAAGCGCTCGCCGTCCTGGCGTGGCTCATAGGCGACTTTTTGGGCGTTTATATGCCGGGAGCGTATAAAGACATCGGTAAAAAGTCGTTTATGGTATGAAGCGAATCGCATAAAATACGCGCTTCAGAAAAATAACGAGCGGCAACAGCGCTGGAGATCCCTCGCCTGTTGCCGTTTTCTTTTGGTCACCTTTCCATGATCGAACTGCAAGGACTGTCGCAGCGCTTCCCGGGCGCGTCTGGCGACGTGCATGCATTGCGGGACGTCAGCCTGTCGATAGCGGCGGGCGAGGTCTTCGGCATTATCGGCCGCAGCGGCGCCGGCAAGAGCACGCTGGTACGCGCCATCAACCTGTTGAACCGGCCCTCGAGCGGCCGCGTGATCGTCGCGGGCCAGGAACTGACCGCGCTGGACACGGGCGCGCTGCGCCTGGCACGCCGCGAGATCGGCATGATCTTCCAGCACTTCAACCTGCTGTCTTCGCGCACGGTGTATGAGAACGTGGCGCTGCCGCTGGAACTGGCCGGCAAGCCCAAGGCCGAGATCGCCGCGACGGTGCTGCCGCTGCTGGACCTGGTGGGCCTGTCGGCGTTGAAGGACCGCTATCCGGCGCAGATCAGCGGCGGGCAGAAGCAGCGCGTGGGCATTGCGCGTGCGCTGGCCAGCAAGCCCAAGGTGCTGCTGTCGGACGAGGCCACTTCCGCGCTGGACCCCGAAACCACCCGCTCCATCCTGGATCTGCTCAAGCAAATTAACCGCGACCTGGGCCTGACCATCGTGATGATCACGCACCAGATGGAAGTCATCAAGCAGGTCTGCGACCGCGTGGCCGTGCTTGAAGCCGGCCAGGTGGTGGAGACCGGGCGCGTGATCGACGTATTCCTGCGCCCGCAGCACGACGTCACCCGCGCCATGATCGGCGACGTCATCTCGCAGGAACTGCCGGCCAGCGTGCTCAAGCGCGTGGAAAGCCGGCTGGGCAACGGGCGCGACCACGTCTACCGCCTTGCCTTCACCGGCGAGGGCGTGGACCAGCCGGTGCTGGCCCAGGCGATCCGCCGCTACGGGCTGGACTTCAATATCCTGCATGGCCATATCGACGAGATCCAGGGCCAGGCCTTCGGCTCGCTGGCGATCATGGCCACGGGCGAACTGGCCGACGTGAAGGCGGCGATGGAATACCTGCAGGCGCAAGGCGTCGTGGTGGAGGAGTTCGAGCATGTGGTCTGAAATGTTTGACCTGTTCCTGACCTCGTTCAACGAGACCCTGCTGATGGTGGCAATCTCGGGCGTGGTCGGCTCGTTGCTGGGCGTGCCGCTGGGCGTGCTGCTGCACCTGACCAACCGCGGCGGCGTGTTGTCGCATCCGCTGTTCAACCGCAGCATCGGCGTGGTGGTCAATGCGGTGCGCTCGATCCCGTTCATCATCCTGCTGGTGGTGGTGATCCCGTTCACGCGCTTTATCGTCGGGTCGTCGATCGGCACCACCGCGGCGATCGTGCCGCTGACCATCGCGGCGATCCCGTTTATCGCGCGCCTGGTGGAAAGCGCGCTGCGCGAGGTCGACAAGGGCCTGGTCGAGGCCGCCCAGTCGATGGGCGCCACCACCCGCCAGATCGTGTGGAAGGTGCTGCTGCCCGAGGCCATGCCCGGCATCGTCGCCGGCCTGACCATCACCTTTGTCAGCCTGGTCGGCTATTCGGCCATGGCCGGCGCGATCGGCGGCGGCGGCCTGGGCGACCTGGGCATCCGCTACGGCTACCAGCGCTATATCACCGAGGTCATGGTGGCGGTGGTGGTGATCCTGATCGTGTTCGTGCAGGCCGTGCAGAGTTTCGGCGACTGGCTTGTCCGCCGTATCAGCCACCGCTAGTCAGCCACTGCCCAAGCCAATTATTTTCTGAAACAGGAACGCATATCATGCAACGTCGCAACCTGCTGCAATGGATTCTCGGCGCCGCGATCGGCGCAACGCTGGCCACTGGCGCCGTCGCCCAGGAAAAGCCGATCAAGATCGGCGTGACCGGCGGCCCGCACGCCCAGATCATGGAGCAGGTGAAGAAGGTCGCCGCCAAGGACGGCCTGAACATCCAGGTGGTCGAGTTCAGCGACTACATCCAGCCCAACGCCGCGCTGGCTGCCGGCGACCTGGACGCCAACAGCTACCAGCACCTGCCGTACCTGGAAGCCCAGATCAAGGACCGCGGCTACAAGTTCGCGCATATCGCCTATACCGTGACCTTCCCGATGGGCGTGTACTCCAAGAAGATCAAGTCGCTCGACCAGCTCAAGCAGGGCGCGCGCGTGGGCGTGCCCAACGATCCCACCAACGGCGGGCGCGGCCTGTTGCTGCTGCAGAGCAAGGGCGTGATCAAGCTAAAGCCCAACGCCGGCCTGAAGGCCACGCCGCTGGACATCGTCGAGAACCCGAAGAAGATCCGCATCGTCGAGCTGGACGCCGCGCAGCTGCCGCGCTCGCTGGATGACCTGGATGCCGCCGCCATCAACGGCAACTACGCGGAATCGGCCGGCCTGTCGCCCGTCAAGGACGCCATCGCCATCGAAGGCCCGAAGGGTCCTTATGCTAACCTGATCGCGATCCGCGAGGCCGACAAGAGCAAGCCCTGGGTGGCCAAGCTGGTGAAGGCCTACCATTCGCCGGAAATCAAGCAATACGTCACATCGACCTTCAAGGACTCGGTCATTACCGCCTGGTAAGCCGGCGTCACTTTGAGGTTTTCATCCAATCAGACGATGCCCGCAAGCCCCGGTTTGCGGCACAATCGCTGGACGGCTGGGATCTGCCGGGCTATGCCCGGCATCATTTTGCCGATAAAATAGTACGATCGTTCGAAAAACAGGAGAGCCGCCAACCCGGTGGTTATAATGACGAGCGAACAATATTTCTGACTATCAGCTATCAGTGGAGTGAGCGCATGAAAGTACTCGTCGCAGTCAAGCGGGTGGTGGATTACAACGTCAAGGTCCGCGTCAAGCCGGACGGCAGTGGCGTCGATCTGGCCAACGTGAAGATGAGCATGAACCCCTTCGACGAAATCGCCGTGGAAGAGGCCGTGCGCCTGAAGGAAGCCGGCGTTGCCACCGAAGTGATCGCCGTCTCGTGCGGTGTCACGCAGTGCCAGGAAACCCTGCGCACCGCGATGGCCATCGGTGCCGACCGCGGCATCCTGGTGGAATCGAACGAAGACCTGCAACCGCTGGCCGTGGCCAAGCTGCTGAAGGCGCTGATCGACAAGGAACAGCCGCAACTGGTGATCCTGGGCAAGCAGGCCATCGACGACGACTCCAACCAGACTGGCCAGATGGTGGCCGCGCTCGCCGGCCTGCCGCAAGCCACGTTTGCCTCGAAGGTGGTGGTTGCCGATGGCAAGGCCTCGGTGACGCGTGAAGTCGATGGCGGCCTGGAAACGCTGTCGCTCAAGCTGCCGGCCGTGGTCACGACCGACCTGCGCCTGAACGAGCCGCGCTACGTGACGCTGCCGAACATCATGAAGGCCAAGAAGAAGCAGCTCGATACCGTCAAGCCGGAAGACCTCGGCGTCGACGTCAAGCCGCGCCTGTCGACCCTGAAGGTGGTCGAGCCTGCCAAGCGCAGCGCGGGTGTGATGGTGCCGGACGTCGCGACGCTGGTGCAGAAGCTGAAGAACGAAGCCAAGGTTATCTGAGCGCGGGGGAGAAATAACATGACTGCACTCGTCATTGCTGAACACGACAATCAATCCATCAAGGCCGCCACGCTGAACACCGTGACTGCCGCTGCCCAGTGCGGCGGCGACGTGCACGTGCTGGTGGCTGGTGCCAACGCCAAGGCCGCGGCCGATGCCGCCGCCAAGATCGCCGGCGTGACCAAGGTCCTGCTGGCCGACGCCCCTTACTTCGGTGACGGCCTGGCCGAGAACGTGGCCGAGCAGGCGCTGGCCATCGCCAACGACTACTCGCACATCCTGGCTCCGGCCACCCCGTACGGCAAGAACATCCTGCCGCGCGTGGCTGCCAAGCTGGACGTGGCCCAGATCTCGGAAATCTCCAAGGTCGACGCCCCGGACACGTTCGAGCGCCCGATCTACGCCGGCAACGCCATTGCCACGGTCAAGTCGGAAGACAAGATCAAGGTCATCACCGTGCGCGGCACCGCCTTTGACGCCGCCGCAGCCGAAGGTGGCTCGGCTGCCGTCGAGACCCTGCCGGCCGTGGCCGACGCAGGCGTTTCGCAGTTTGTTTCGCGCGAAGTGGCCAAGAGCGACCGTCCGGAACTGACCGCCGCCAAGATCATCGTCTCGGGTGGCCGTGGCGTGGGTTCGGGCGAGAACTACGCCAAGGTGCTGACGCCGCTGGCCGACAAGCTGGGCGCCGCGCTGGGTGCCTCGCGCGCCGCCGTGGACGCCGGCTTCGTGCCGAACGACTACCAGGTCGGCCAGACCGGCAAGATCGTCGCGCCGCAGCTGTACATCGCCGTCGGCATCTCCGGCGCGATCCAGCACCTGGCCGGCATGAAGGACTCCAAGGTGATCGTCGCGATCAACAAGGATGCCGAAGCCCCGATCTTCTCCGTGGCCGACTACGGCCTGGTGGGCGACCTGAACACCGTGGTGCCGGAGCTGGTGGCAGCACTGGGCTGATGCCTTGCCGGCCGCCAGGCGGCCGGCACTGGTAGCAAGTACGAGCCGTTCCGGGGGTGACCCGCGAACGGCTTTTTCATACATGTTGGGAGACATCGATGACTTACCGTGCGCCGATCAAGGACATGCTGTTCGTCATGAACGAGCTGGCCGGGCTAGAGGCCGTGAGCAAACTGCCGGGCTTCGAGGAAGCCACGCCGGAAACGGCCGAGGCAGTGCTGGACGAGGCCGCCAAGTTCAACGAGCAGGTCGTCGCGCCGCTGAACCGCGCCGGCGACCTGGACCCGAGCAGCTGGAAGGACGGCGTGGTCACCACCACGCCCGGCTTCAAGGAGGCCTTCCGCCAGTTCGGCGAGGGCGGCTGGCAGGGCGTGCTGCATCCGCAGGAGTTTGGCGGCCAGGGCCTGCCCAAGCTGGTCGCCACCGCCTGCAACGAGATGCTGAACACCGCGAACCTGTCGTTCGCGCTGTGCCCGCTGCTGACCGATGGTGCCATCGAAGCGCTGCTGACGGCCGGCACGGATGAGCAGAAGGCCACCTTCCTGCCCAAGCTGATCTCGGGCGAGTGGACCGGCACCATGAACCTGACCGAGCCGCAGGCCGGCTCGGACCTGGCCGCGGTGCGCACCCGCGCCGAGCCGCAGGGCGACGGCACCTACAAGGTGTTCGGCACCAAGATCTTCATCACCTACGGCGAGCATGACATGGCGAAGAACATCGTCCATCTCGTGCTGGCGCGCACGCCCACCGCGCCCGAGGGCGTCAAGGGCATCTCGCTGTTCATCGTGCCGAAGTTCATGGTCAACGCCGACGGCAGCACCGGTGAGCGCAACGACGTGCATTGCGTCTCGATCGAGCACAAGCTGGGCATCAAGGCGAGTCCCACGGCCGTGCTGCAGTTCGGCGACCATGGCGGCGCCACCGGCACGCTGGTCGGCGAAGAGAACCGTGGCCTCGAGTACATGTTCATCATGATGAACTCGGCACGCTTCTCGGTCGGCATGCAGGGCATCGCCGTGTCCGAACGCGCCTACCAGCAGGCGGTGGCCTTTGCGCGCGAGCGCGTGCAGAGCCGCCCGGTCGATGGTTCGGCGCGCGAGGCGGTGACCATCATCCACCACCCGGACGTCAAGCGCATGCTGATGACCATGCGCGCGCTGACCGAAGGCGCGCGCGCCGTGGCCTACGTGGCCGCGGCCGCCAGCGACGCGGCGCACCAGCATCCCGACGAAGCGGTGCGCCAGCAGAACCAGGCCTTCTATGAGTTCCTGGTGCCGGTGGTGAAGGGCTGGAGCACCGAGCTGTCGATCGATGTCACCAGCCTGGGCGTGCAGGTGCACGGCGGCATGGGCTTTATCGAGGAAACCGGCGCGGCGCAGCACTACCGCGATGCGCGCATCCTGCCGATCTACGAAGGCACCACGGCAATCCAGGCCAACGACCTGATCGGCCGCAAGACCGTACGCGACGGCGGCGCCGTGGCGCGTGCGATCTGTGCGCAGATCGCCGAGACCGAGGCTGCGCTGGGCAAGCATGGCTGCGCTGCGTTCACCGCTGTGCAGTCGCAGTTGGCCAAGGGCCGCGCGGCGCTGGAAGACGTGGTGGCGTTTGTCGTGGCCAATGCCAAGTCGGACCCGAACGCCGTCTTTGCCGGCAGTGTGCCTTACCTGAAGCTGTGCGGCATCGTGTTCTCTGGCTGGCAGTTCGGTCGTGCGATGCTGGCCGCCGATGCGAAGCGGGCCGAGGATCCGGGCTTTTATGACGCCAAGATCGCCACCGCGCATTTCTTTGCGGAGCACATCCTGTCGCAGGCGTCGGCTTTGCGCGATGCCATCGTCAGTGGTGCGGCACCGGTGAATGCGATGACGGCCGAGCAGTTCTGAGCGGCCTGACAGTCGCCGGAAAGAAGAAGGGCGGCCCCGCGGGGTCGCCCTTTTTGCTTATCGAGGCAGCGCCTGCTTCAGGCAGTGGCCGGCCTGGGCGTCAGGCGATGGCGCGCCGGCTTCAGGTAGCGGCCCACCGACAGGTCGTCGGCGCGGATCGCCGGCGAGGTGCCCGAGACCAGGTCCGAGAGCAGCTTGCCCGAGCCGCAGGCCATGGTCCAGCCGAGCGTGCCGTGGCCGGTGTTCAGCCACAGGCCGCGCACCTGGGTCGGGCCCACGATCGGCGTGCCATCCGGCGTCATCGGGCGCAGGCCGGTCCAGAAGGTGGCCTGGCTGACATCGCCGGCGCCCGGGAACAGGTCGGTGACCACGTGTTCGAGCGTGCGGCGCTTGGCCGGATCCAGGCTGCGGTCATAGCCGACGATCTGCGCCATGCCGCCCACCCGGATGCGGTCGTCGAAGCGGGTGATGGCAACCTTGTAGGTTTCGTCCAGAACGGTGGACACCGGGCTGCGCGACGGATCGCTCAGCGGCACCGTGATCGAGAAGCCCTTGAGCGGATACACCGGCAGGTTGGACATGCCATGCAGGAACGGCTTGACCAGTTGCGTCGACCAGCTGCCCAGCGCCACCACCACCAGGTCGGCATCCATCGGCTGGCCGTCGACCACGGCGCCGGTGACGGCATCGCCCTGGGTCATCAGGCTGTCGATCGAGCGGTTGTACAGGAGTTTCACGCCCAGCAGCTCGGCCATGCCCGCGAGCCGTTGCGTAAACAGCGCGCAGTCGCCGGTTTCATCGTTGGGGAGGCGCAGGCCGCCGGCCAGCTTGTGGCGGACGGCGGCCAGCGCCGGTTCGCTCGCGGCGAGTTCCTCGCGCGAAAGCAACTGGTAAGGCACGCCGGCTTCTTCCAGCACGGCGATGTCCTTGGCCGCGCCTTGCAGCTGCTCGTCGGTGCGGAACACCTGCAGCGTGCCTTGCTGGCGGCCTTCATAAGCGATGCCCGTCTCCGCGCGCAGCGCGCGGATGCAGTCGCGGCTGTATTCGGCCAGCCGCACCATGCGCTCCTTGTTGACGGCGTAGCGTTCGGCGCTGCAGTTCTGCAGCATCTGCCACATCCATTGCAGCTGGAACAGCGTGCCGTCCGGACGGATGCTGAGCGGCGCGTGTTCCTGGAACATCCACTTGATCGCCTTCAGCGGTACGCCCGGCGCCGCCCACGGCGACGCATAGCCGGGCGAGATCTGCCCCGCGTTGGCAAAGCTGGTGCCGAGCGCGGGCCCGGCCTCGCGGTCGACGACGGTCACTTCGTGACCGGCCTTGGCCAGATACCACGCACTGGTGACGCCAATAACGCCGCTGCCTAGTACGAGAACGCGCATGTCCGGGGGCTCCAACTGCGGTGACAAGTTGATAAAGGATTTATCTCTATACTATTGAATCCAATCCAGTCATTGTTATCGAATTTCTCAGGAAAACAGGAAAAACTCATGAGAACGAGTCGCCAGCCCATGCGCACCCTCGACCGGCTCGACCGCAAGATCCTGACGGCGCTGCAGAGCGACGGCCGGATGTCGATGAAGGACCTGGCCGAGGCGGTCGGCCTGACCATCACGCCCTGCATCGAGCGCGTCAAGCGCCTGGAGCGCGATGGTGTCATCATGGGCTACTACGCGCGGCTGAACCCGGCGCTGCTGGGCAGCGCGCTGCTGGTGTTCGTCGAGATCTCGCTGGGCAACAAGTCGGGCAATATGTTCGAGCAGTTCCGGCGCGAGGTGCTGCGTATCCCGGAAGTGCTGGAATGTCACCTGGTATCGGGCGATTTCGACTACCTGATCAAGGCGCGCATCCGCGAGATCGGTGAATACCGCCGGCTGCTGGGCGACATCCTGCTGCAGCTGCCCGGGGCAGCGCAGTCGAAAAGCTATGTGGTGATGGAAGAGATCAAGGAGACGCTGGCGATTTCCGTCGAGGAGAAGAGCCAGGCAGTATGACCAAGGCCAGCATGGAGCGCCCCCCGCCAAAACCCAAGCCCGCCAGCAGCCGCCCGACGCGGCCCGACGCCGACCCCGACGCGCTCGCGCCGCAGGCAGGCCCGCGGCCGCCCGTGGCGCGCAAGGGCCGGGGCGCCGTGAGCAACCTGCAGGGGCGTTTCGAGCGCGACCTGCGTGAAGCGTTCGACGATGGCTGGGGCAGTGCACCGGAAGAGGCGCCGCGTACCACCGAAGCCGCATCGTCGCCGGAGGCAGCCCCGCTGCCGCCGCTGCGCACGGAAGTCCATATCGAGCGCGCCCGTTCGGTCCTGACGCGCAATGCATCGCCCGACATCCCGTTCGATGTCTCGCTCAACCCCTACCGCGGTTGCGAGCACGGCTGCATCTACTGCTTCGCCCGGCCGACGCACGCCTACCTGGACCTGTCGCCGGGGCTGGACTTTGAAACGCAGCTTTATGCCAAAACCAACGCCGCCGAGCGGCTGCGCGAGGCGCTGGCACGGCCGTCGTACCGCTGCGAGACCATCGCGCTGGGCGTCAACACCGACGCCTACCAGCCGATCGAGCGCGAACAGCGCATCACGCGCGGCGTGCTGGAGGTGCTGAACGAGTGCGACCACCCGGTGGCGCTGATTACCAAGTCGTCTCTGATCGAGCGCGATATCGACCTGCTCGCGCCGATGGCGGCGAAGCGGCTGGCGGTGGCGGCGGTCACCATCACCACGCTGGACGCTGGCATCGCGCGCACGCTGGAGCCGCGCGCGGCCACGCCGTCACGCCGGCTGCGCACCATCCGCACGCTGACCGACGCCGGCATCCCGGTGGGTGTGAGCATCGCCCCGGTGATCCCGTTCGTCACCGAACCCGACCTTGAGCGTGTATTGGAAGCGGCGCACGAAGCGGGCGCCGTCTATGCAAACTACATCGTGCTGCGGCTGCCCTGGGAAGTGCGGCCGCTGTTCGAGGAATGGCTGCTGGCGCATTTTCCCGAGCGCGCGGAACGGGTGATGAACCGCGTGCGCGACATGCGCGAGGGCAAAGCCTACGATGCCAGCTTTGCCTCGCGCATGCGCGGTACGGGCGTGTGGGCGGACTTGCTGCGTCAGCGTTTCTACAAGGCCGCCGAACGGCTAGGGTTTCGTTACAACCGGTTCGAGCTGGATACGTCGCGTTTCCGCCCGCCAGTCAGGGGGCCCCGCGGCAAGGACGATCCGCAGGGTTCGCTGTTCTGAGTCTTCCGGGCGCGTTCGGTGGCCTGCTGGTCGCCGATCATGCTGCTGGCGAGTTCCAGCGCGGCCTTCGCGCTCGATGGCGGCAGTCCCGAGGACAGCGCCAGCCTGACAGCGATCGCCGCCAGGCGTCCTTCCTCATAGGTTGGCATGTCGATGCTTGCTCCTTTGCGCCAGGGTGTGGCCCCGCCGCGCGTGACGCCGCCGGAATCGGACGGCTCTACCAGTATGGGCGAATTGGCGGAAAGGAGAACCGCCGTTTGCGCCGGCCTTGATCGTGCGCAAGCGCGCAGTGCGCTCTAGGTATCGGGCCGGTCCCAATAGGGCGGGTTGCCGAAGCGCTCGGCGAAGAAATCCACGAAGGCGCGTGTCTTGGGCGGTACCAGGTGCCGGCTGGGAAACACTGCCCAGATCGACACTGCCGGCACCACCGGGTATTCGTCCAGTACTGTCACGAGCGCGCCGCTGCGCAACAGCGGGCCCACATCCCAGGTCGACTTGAGCGAGATGCCGACGCCGGCCACCACCGCGTCGCGCAGCACTTCGCCGTTATCCACGCGCAGGTTGCCGCGCACGTGCACCACGGTCTCGCCCAGTGGCGTATTGAAGCGCCACGCCGACTGGTCGGCCAGCACCAGGCAGTTGTGCTGGCGCAGGTCGTCCGGGTGGCGCGGCACGCCGTGGCGCTGCAGGTAGGCGGGTGAGGCGCAGATCACGCGGTGGCTGGGTGCGAGCGCGCGTGCCACCAGCGTGGAATCGGGCAGCACGCCCATGCGCAGCGCCACGTCGATGCTGGCATCGACCAGTCCGATCACCTGGTCGGTCAGGCGCAGGTCAAGCGCGATATCGGGATAGGCGGCGAGGAATTCGGGCAGCGCTGGCGAGACATGCTGGCGCCCGAAGGACGCCGGCGCGGTCACGCGCAACTGCCCGCGCGGGCGCTCGGCGCTGGTGCCGACCGATGCGCTGGCCAGATCCGCGGTGGCAAGCAACTGCTCCGCATGCGGCAGGAAGCGCTCGCCGTCGGCGGTGAGTGCCAGCCGCCGTGTGGTGCGATGCAGCAGGCGGCTGCCCAGCGACTGTTCCAGCCGGCCCAGGCGGGCGCTGGCGCTGGAGGTGGACAAGCCCAGGTCGCGTGCGGCGGCCGACAGGTTGCCCAGCGCCGCGGCGCGGACGAAGACGGCAATGTCGAGCAGGTCGAAATGCACGGCGCCAATGCCGCCGCGGCCGCTATTGCGACAACGCGCGGGCGGCCTCGACCTGCGATTCGAAGAAGGTCTGGAAACTGATCGCCAGCCCTGCCATCAGCAGGCCGGTGCCGATCAGCAGCGACAGGATCACCAGGATCACTACCGGCCAGCCGGAGCGTGTAGGTTTGCCGAGTTGGTTGAAGCGTGCGTCCCATTTGTCGTCCGGGCGCAGCCCGTAGACGATGGCCGCCAGGAAGGCGCTGATGACGGAGGCTCCGCCGGCGACGGCGAAGGTCCAGTTCAGCGCCGGGCTGCCCGCGCCGGTCGCCATCGAGGCCACGCCGAGCGCGCCTGCCAGCAGCGCCAGCAGGTGCACCCAGCCATACGGATCGCGCAGGCCGCCCAGGTAGAAGCGATGCGCGCCCAGGCTGCCGCACAGGAACGCCAGCGCCACGGTCAGCAGCTTCGATTTGCCGCGGGCGGGCGGCGAGGCGAGCGTGGAGGCATGGCGGGCTGGCGTGGCTGCAGGCATGGTCGGATTTCCGGCGGTTGCGGGCCGGCAATGCACCGGCACAGGAACGGCGGCACACGGGTACCGGCCGGCCCACATTGTACGCCGGCAGTCAGCGCAAGAAAGGGAAGTGCGTCAGAAGACGCGCAGGACGGCGCTAATGCCAGCCGGACTGCAGGCCGTCCAGGAAGGCCACCGCGTGCTCGCTGATATGGGTTTCGCCGTAGAGGACCAGGGTCAGGAGGCCCATGAACAGGATTGACAGCGATAACTGGCCCGCGTGTTCGGCCAGGTCGCTAAGAAGGGGTGACATGACAAACCTCACAGAATTATTGTCTTTCTGGAGGCTGCGCCCGGGCCGTCTTGATCGGGTCCGGCAGGAGGTGTCGGGCAGAGGCAGGTCAGTTCGATTGCCGTCTGCACTGGACGGCACGCTGTGAGCCCCGGGCAGCGCCGGGCGGCAGCCTGTGCGTGGCACCCGCAAAGCGGGGCGCACACTTGAATAGAGACCGGGGGAGCGGGGGCGGAGTTCCGCGAACCGCCGCAAGACCGTTGGGCAGTGCGGCGACGGGCGGGGGTGTGCCGACAGCCGTCAGCAGTGACCTTTATCGGCCATTGTCGCGGCCACGTGCCTGCCAGCCGGGGCCGACGTTGCCTGGCCGGGAGTCGTTGCGGGCTTCATTGGGGTTGTCGCGTTCCTGGCCCCGGCCGCGGTTGTCGTCGCGGGCACCAGCCAGTGCGGCGCGGCGCCCGCTCAGGCGATCGTCGGCACGGGCACGTGCCTCCATGCGGTCGATCTGGGCTTGCACGTGCTCGCGGCTCTCGGCGCGCACGCTGGCCATCTGCCAGCCGTCGCGGGGCTGCGGCTGCATCCGTGCGGACCGGCTATCGGGCCGTACTTGTTGCCAGAACGCGACCTGGGCATGGCTGGTGGCAACCGCGCCGACCAGGCCCGAGGCCACCAGGATGCCAGCCACCAGGTCGCGCAGGAGAGAGCGGGTGAGCATGCGGATTCCCAGGTTCCTGACGCGCTGTGTTGCTGTTGGAAGATGGGTTCATGGTACGCATGGGCCATCGGGGCGCCTATGCCAATCCCGTTACCGGTGTAACGGATTGTTTCGGCCACCCAGACCCCCGTTCCGTGGGGTTTTCAGCGGGATTCAGGGTCGGTAGCGGATGCGGTAAATGGCCCCGGCAAGGTCGTCGCTGACCAGCAGCGAACCGTCCGGCGCAACCAGGACGTCGACCGGGCGGCCCCACGGCCTGCCGCCGCGCAGCCAGCCCTGCGCGAACACCTCCTGGCGCACCGCCTTGCCGGCATCGTCCAGCGCCACGCGGACCACGCGGTAGCCGGACGGCTCGCTGCGGTCCCAGCTGCCGTGCTCGGCAATGAAGACGTTGTTGCGGTAGGCCGCCGGGAATTGCGTGCCGGTGTAGAAGCGCATGCCCAGGGCCGCGACGTGCGCGCCCAGGCGAGCCACCGGCGGCACGAACTCGGCGCAGGGCCGCTGGCTGCCGTATTCGGGATCGGCAACCGTGCCGGCATGGCAGTACGGGTAGCCGAAATGCTGGCCGGCAGCGGTGGCGCGGTTGAGCTCGTCGTCGGGCACGTCGTCGCCCATGCGGTCGCGGCCGTTGTCGGTGAACCACAGCTCGCGCGTGGCCGGGTGCCAGTCGAAGCCGACGGTGTTGCGCACGCCGCGTGCCACTACCTGCAGGTCGCTGCCGTCGGGCTTCATCTTCATGATGTTGGCGTAGCGGTTCTCGTCCGGCGCGCAGATATTGCATGGCGCGCCGACCGGCACGTAGAGGTAGCCGTCGGGGCCGAAGGCGATGAATTTCCAGCCGTGATGCCCGTCTGTCGGGAAGCGGTCGCTCACCACCGTTGGTGCCGGCGGCTGGTCGAGGCTGGCCTCGATATGGTCGATCCGCACGATCTTCGACAGCGAGGACGCATACAGGCTGCCGTCGTGCAACGCCACGCCGACCGGCATGCGCAGCCCGGTGGCGACCGTGCGCACGCGCGGCCGGGCCCCCAGCGCGTCGGTCACCGCGTAGACCTTGCCTTCGCTGCGCGAGCCGACGAAGAGCGTGCCCGACGGCGACATCGCCATGGCGCGTGCGCCCGGCACGTCCTGCGTCAGCACCTCGATGCGGAAACCAGGCGGCAGCCGGACCTGGTCCAGCGGCAGGGCGGCCGGCGCGGACCCGGTGCCTGCCAGCAGTACAATGGCGAGCAGGGAAGCTGGCCGTAAGGTGCGGGCCATGAAGTGCAGAACGGGGCGCATGTCGGGCCTCCTGTCGCGGTTTTTGCCACGATGCCTGCACGGCAGGCGCGCGTCAATCACCTAAGTGTTTGTTTGGCCTCGGTAATTGGGCTATACTCTTGCGTTTCGTGTTCGAACGTCCTCGAACACCCCGTTTTCTGAGGAATCATTCCATGGTCGTTATCCGTCTGGCTCGCGGCGGCAGCAAGAAGCGCCCGTTCTTCAACATCGTCGCCACCGACTCGCGCAACCGTCGCGATGGTCGTTTCATTGAGCGCGTTGGTTTCTACAACCCGCTGGCTACGGAAGGTGAAGAAGGCCTGCGCCTGGCGCAAGACCGCCTGGCCTACTGGCAAGGTGTTGGCGCCCAGCTGTCGCCGACCGTTGCCCGCCTGGTCAAGCAAGGCGCCGCCAAGGCTGCTGCCTGATAGTCGCCTGCAGCGCGCCCCGTCGAGCCGTTTTTACGGCCGGCCGGGCGCGTTCTTATTGCACACGTGACTGAACGAAAGCAGGGCGCCGCCCGGCCGCTGAACCGACCGCTGGTTCAGCCCCAGGGCGAGCCGCAAAAGGCTTGCAAACTGCCCGCGGCGCTCCTGTATGCCGACCCCCTGCCGGAAGACCTGGTGGAGGTCGGCTATATTGGCGCTGCCTACGGCATCCGCGGCTGGATCAAGGTCTTGCCGCATGCCGATGATGCTTCGGCCCTGCTGCATGCCCGCCGCTGGTGGCTGCTGGCACCGCCGCAGGCGGGGCTGGTGGCGGCCGATGCGTCGCGTGCCCAGCCCGTCTGCGTGAAGATCGCGCAGTCGCGCGAGCACAGCGGCACCGTCGTGGCGCAAGCGTCCGGCGTGGCCGACCGCAATCTTGCGGAAGCGCTCAAGGGCCGTCGCGTGTGGATCCGGCGTGCGGATTTTCCCGCGCCGGAAGAAGATGAGTTCTACTGGGTCGACCTGATCGGCTGCACCGTCAGCAACGAGCAAGGCGAGTTGCTGGGCGAGGTGTCCGGGCTGATCGACAACGGTGCCCACCAGATCCTGCAGGTGGCCTGCGTGCTCCCTGACGGCAAGGCCGGTGAACGGCTGATCCCGTTTGTCGATGCGTTCCTGCGCTCGGTCGATACCGCGGGCAAGCGCATCGTGGTCGACTGGGGGCTCGATTACTGAGCCCGTGCCTTCGCGGTGCGGGGTTCGGAAGGGAGAGAGCGGATGCAGTTCGATGTGATCACGCTGTTTCCCGACATGTTTCGCGCGCTGACCGACTGGGGTATCACCAGCCGGGCGGCCAAGCAGCAGCGCTATGGCTTGCGTACCTGGAATCCGCGTGATTTCACGGTCGACAACTACCGCACCATCGACGATCGTCCTTACGGCGGCGGCCCCGGCATGGTGATGCTGGCCAAGCCGCTGGATGACGCGATCGATGCCGCGGTGGCGGCGCAGGCGCAGGTCGGCGTGCCAGAGCCGCATGTGGTGCTGATGTCGCCGCAGGGCAAGACGCTGTCGCATGCCAAGGTGATGGAGCTGGCCGAACGGCCGGGCCTGGTCTTGCTGTGCGGCCGGTATGAGGCCATCGACCAGCGGCTGATCGACCGCCGCGTGGACGAGGAAATCAGCCTCGGCGACTTTGTGCTGTCGGGCGGCGAACTGCCGGCGATGGCGCTGATCGACGCCGTGGTGCGGCATCTGCCCGGCGTGCTGGGCGATGCGCAGTCGGCCGTGCAGGACAGCTTCGTCAACGGCCTGCTGGATTGTCCGCACTACACGCGGCCGGAAGAATATGAAGGCGTGCGGGTGCCCGAGATCCTGCTCGGGGGCCATCACGCCGAGATCGAGAAATGGCGGCGCCAGCAGGCGCTGGCCAATACCGCGAGCAAGCGCCCCGATCTGATCGAGGCCGCTCGCAAACAAGGTTTGCTGACCCGGGCTGACGAGAAGTTCTTGTCGGAATGGGCGGCGAAGGAAGGGCGGGGGGAGACCCCCGCCAGGTAAAACCCCATCCTCTGCCGGGGCCCGGGCAACGCCTGGGGCATACAACGCCGGCACGATGGCTACGGAGAAAAAACGATGAACATCATCGAGCAGATCGAGAAGGAAGAGATCGCGCGTCTGACCGCGAACAAGACCATCCCCGCATTCGCACCTGGCGACACCGTGATCGTCAGCGTGAACGTGGTGGAAGGTAACCGCAAGCGCGTGCAGGCCTACGAAGGCGTCGTGATTGCCAAGCGCAACCGCGGCCTGAATTCGTCCTTCATCGTGCGCAAGATCTCGTCGGGTGAAGGCGTGGAACGTACGTTCCAGCTGTACTCGCCGCTGATCGCTGCCATCGAAGTGAAGCGTCGCGGCGACGTGCGTCGTGCGAAGCTGTACTACCTGCGCCAGCGTTCGGGCAAGTCCGCACGTATCAAGGAGAAGCTGGTGTCGAAGGCTGCTGTCGCTGCCAAGGCTGCGCAGTAAGCTGGGCACGCCGGCCGGGGCAGCCCGGCCAGCGTTTCCTCAGGAAGGGCACCCCCGGGGTGCCCTTTTTGCATTGGCGCGGCACAAACGATGGAAGCGGCAGGCGTTTTTGCTGCAGCGCCAGAATGCGCGCTTCTGTCATACTTGCGATGTTATGCGTCCTGCTTTCGATCCCGAATCCCTCCCCGTCATCGACACCGACCTGCGCAACGGCGCCCTGAGCGCGCCGCGGCTTGAGGTGGACTTTATCCGGCACCGCTTCCGGGTGCCGCCGGCCTGGGCGCCGGAGCTGACCGATGAATCGCGCGTCTATGACCGCAGCCGCGGGCTGCGCGACGCCGCCGTGCTGGTGCCGCTGGTGGAGCGCCATGACGGCCTGACGGTGCTGCTGACGCAGCGCAATGCCAACCTGAGCGCGCATGCCGGGCAGATCAGCTTCCCGGGCGGGCGGCAGGAGTCATGGGATGTCAACCGTATCGACACCGCGCTGCGCGAGACGGAGGAAGAAGTGGGGCTGGCGCGCGACTATGTCGAAGTGCTGGGTGCGCTGCCGGACTACATCACCGGCACCGGTTTCCACGTGAGCCCCGTGGTAGGGCTGGTGCGCGACGGTTTCACGCTGCGCCCGGATGCCTCGGAGGTTGCCGATGTCTTCGAGGTGCCGCTCGCGTTCCTGATGGACCCGTCCCACCATGAACGGCGGCTGTTCCGCTGGGTCGACGGCGAGCGGGTGTTCTACGCCATGCCCTATCCGCGCGAGACTGGCGGCCACCGCTTTATCTGGGGTGCCACCGCGGGCATGCTGCGCAATCTTTACCACCTGCTGGCGGCCTGAGCCGCCGGCTTCTTACGCTGCGGCCTGGTCATTGCTGCCGATGCAGTGGGGGCAGCTCTTGCCGACCACGTAGTGCGGGCTTTGCTGCTCCTGCGGCGTGACCACCGCGCGGCAGGCAAAGCACTGCTTGGGGCCGGCCGGCTCCAGGCTGGGGTTCAGCGCGGTGCGGTAGTCAAAGACGAAGCAGTCGCCGCGATAATGGCTGCCACCGACTTCCTCGAAGTACTTCAGGATGCCGCCCTCGAGCTGGTACACGCGCTCGACGCCGACTTCCTGCATATGGATCGCCGCCTTCTCGCAGCGGATGCCGCCGGTGCAGAACGACACCACGGTCTTGCCTTCCAGCTCCGCCTTGTGGGCCGCCACCGCCTCGGGAAATTCGCTGAACTTGGCGATGTCATATTCCACGGCGTCTTCGAACGTGCCAACCGCGACTTCGAAATCATTGCGCGTGTCCAGCATCACCACCGGGCGGCCTTCGTCGTCGTGCCCCTGGTCCAGCCAGCGCTTCAGGTCGGCCGGACGCACTGACGGCGCGCGGCCTTCCTCGGGGCGGATCAGCGGCATCTTCATGGTGATGATTTCCTTCTTGGCGCGCACCAGCATGCGCTTGAAGGGCTGGTTTTCCGACAGGCTTTCCTTGGGCGCGATATCGGCAAAGCGCGCATCGGCGTGCAGCCAGGCCATGAAACCGTCGATGGCTGCGCGCGGCCCGGCCAGGAACATATTGATGCCTTCGGGCGCGAGCAGGATCGTGCCCTTCAGGCCGGCCGCTTCGCAGCGCTCGCGCATGGCCGGGCGCAGGGTCTCGATGTCGTCCAGCGAGACGAATTTGTAAGCGGAAATATTGACGATCTGCATGGGAGACTGCGCCTGCACGGCCGCGTCCCGGAGGGCGCCGACGGCTTGCGATAACTGCCTGATTGGAAAGGCGAAATTATAACGCGTGCGGGCGCCGCCGCCGCGCATTCCCAAGCACTCCGATCGGCTATGCCGGGCCCTCGCGCCAGGCCGCCTGCACGCAATATCGGAGGCATGCCAGCGGCCCGAGCCGGTACAATGTCGCCCATGTCCGCACCCCGCTTCGTACACCTCCGCCTGCATTCCGAATACTCCATCGTGGACGGCATCGTCCGCCTGGAAGACGCCGTCAAGGCCGCTGCCGCCGACGGCATGGGCGCGCTCGCCCTGACGGACCTCGCCAACGCCTTCGGGCTGATCCGTTACTACAAGGAGGCGCGCGGCAAGGGCGTGAAGCCGGTGGTCGGTGCCGACGTCTGGCTCACCAACGCCGAAGACCGCGACAAGCCGTCGCGCCTGCTGCTGCTGGTGCAGGACCGCCGCGGCTACCTGAACCTGTGCATGCTGTTGTCGCGCGCGTGGCTGGGCAACCAGCACCGCGGCCGCGCCGAGATCGATCCGGCCTGGTTCCTGGAACCCGGCGAGGACAACCTGCCGCTCGCGACCGGCCTGATCGCCCTGTCGGGCGCAATGGGTGGCGATATCGGCATGGCGCTGGCCAACGGCAATGCCGACGGTGCGCGCCGCGCGGCACAGCATTGGTCCACGGTATTCGCGCAACGCTTTTACATCGAACTGCAGCGCGCCGGCAACGCCGGCACCGATGCCTACGTGCAGCAGGCCGTGCAACTGGCGGCGGAACTGCAACTGCCGGTGGTGGCCACGCATCCGGTGCAGTTCATGACGCCGGACGACTACACCGCGCACGAGGCGCGCGTGTGCATCGCCGAGGGCGAGCTGCTGGCCAATCCGCGCCGCACGCGGCGCTTTACCACTGACCAGTACTTCAAGACCCAGGACGAGATGTGCGCGCTGTTCGCCGACATCCCCTCGGCACTGGAGAACGCGGTCGAGATCGCGCGCCGCTGCAACCTGACGCTGGAACTGGGCAAGCCGCGCCTGCCGCTGTTCCCGACGCCCGACGGCATGTCGCTGGACGACTACCTGGTCTACATGGCCAAGGACGGGCTGGAGAAGCGCCTGGTGGTGCTGTTCCCCGACGAGGCGGTGCGCGAATCCAAGCGCCCGGAATACTACGCACGGCTGGAGTTCGAGACCGGCACCATCATCAAGATGGGCTTCCCCGGCTACTTCCTGATCGTGGCGGACTTTATCAACTGGGCCAAGAACAACGGCGTGCCGGTGGGACCGGGCCGCGGTTCGGGCGCCGGTTCGCTGGTCGCGTATGCGCTCGGCATTACCGATCTGGACCCGCTCAAGTACGCGCTGCTGTTCGAGCGATTCCTGAACCCGGAACGGGTCTCGATGCCCGACTTCGACATCGACTTCTGCCAGCACGGCCGCGATCGCGTGATCACATACGTGAAGGAGAAGTACGGCAAGGACGCGGTATCGCAGATCGCCACCTTCGGCACCATGGCGGCCAAGGCCGCGGTGCGCGACGTGGGCCGCGTGCTCGATCTCGGCTACGGCTTTGTCGATGGCATCGCCAAGCTGATCCCGTTCAAGCCGGGCAAGCTGGTCACCATCGAGGAAGCCAAGAAGGAAGAGCCGCTGCTGACCGAGCGCGAGAACAACGAGGAAGAAGTGCGCCAGCTGCTGGAGCTGGCACAGCGCGTCGAAGGCATGACCCGCAACGTCGGCATGCACGCCGGCGGCGTGCTGATCGCGCCCGGCAGGCTGACCGACTTCTGCCCGCTGTACACGCAGGGCGCGCAGAACGACGGCATGAGCGGCGTGGTCAGCCAGTACGACAAGGACGACGTCGAGGCCGCCGGCCTGGTCAAGTTCGACTTCCTGGGCCTGACCACACTGACCATCCTGGACTGGGCCGAGCGCTATATCCGCCGCCTCGATCCGAGCAAGGCCGACTGGAATTGCAGCCATATCCCGCTCGACGACAGTCCCGCCTTCGATATCCTCAAGACCGCCAACACGGTCGCCGTGTTCCAGCTGGAAAGCCGCGGCATGCAGGGCATGCTGAAGGACGCCAAGCCTGACCGCTTCGAGGACATCATCGCGCTGGTGGCGCTGTACCGCCCGGGCCCGATGGACCTGATCCCCAGCTTCTGCGCGCGCAAGCACGGCCGCGAGAAGGTGGAGTACCCGGATCCGCGCGTCGAACCCGTCCTGAAAGAGACCTACGGCATCATGGTCTACCAGGAGCAGGTGATGCAGATGGCGCAGATCATCGGCGGCTACTCGCTCGGCGGCGCCGACCTGCTGCGCCGCGCCATGGGCAAGAAGAAGCCCGAGGAGATGGCCCAGCATCGCGTCATGTTCCGCGAAGGCGCCGACAAGAACGGCCTCTCCGCGCAGCAGGCCGACGACATCTTCGACCTGATGGAGAAGTTCGCGGGCTACGGCTTCAACAAGTCGCACGCGGCCGCGTATGCGCTGCTGGCGTACTACACCGCCTGGCTCAAGGCCCACCATCCGGCCGAATTCATGGCAGCCAACATGTCGCTGGCCATGGATGACACCGACAAGGTCAAGATCCTCTACGAGGACTGCAAGCTCAACAAGATCGCGGTGCTGCCGCCGGACGTCAACGCCAGCGAATACCGCTTCGCGCCGACCGATCCCAAGACCATCCGCTACGGCCTGGGCGGCATCAAGGGCAGCGGCCAGGGCGCGATCGAAGATATCCTGCGCGCGCGCGAGGAGCGGCCGTTCACCGATCTGTTCGACTTCTGCGAACGCGTCGACCGCCGCCAGGTCAATCGCCGCACCATCGAGGCGCTGATCCGCGCCGGCGCCTTCGACAGCCTGAACGACAACCGCGCCCAGCTGCTGGCCTCGGTGCCGATCGCGATGGAGGCCGCCGAGCAGAAGGCCGAGTCCGCCAACCAGGTGTCGCTGTTCGACCTGATGGGCGATGCCGGCGATGCGCACCGCCCCGAGCTGCTCGACGAACCGCGCTGGAGTCCCAAGCGCACGTTGCAGGAAGAAAAGCAGGCGCTCGGCTACTACTTCTCAGGCCATCTGTTCGATGCCTACCGCGACGAGGTGCGCCGCTTCAACAAGGGCACGCTGGCGGCGCTGGAAAAGGAAGTGCAGGGCAACGGCGGCGGCTTCGGCCGCGATGTGCGCGGCAAGACCATCGCCGGCGTGATCAGCGGCGTCCGCACGCAGATGACCCAGCGCGGCAAGATGGTGATCGTCACGCTGGACGACGGCACCGGGCTGGTCGAGATGACGGTGTTCAACGAGCTGTTCGACGCCAACCGGCACATGTTCCGCGAGGATGAGCTGCTGATCGCCACGGGGAATGCGCGGCACGATACGTTTACCGGTGGGGTGAGGTTTACGGCGGAATCGGTGATGGACCTGGTGGCCGCACGCGTCAGGTTTGCCAGCGCCGTGCGGTTGTCGATGAATGGGAATTCGTCGACCGGGATGTTGCGTGAACTGCTGATGCCGCACCTGGCCCGCGCCAGCGGTGGACAGGGTTTGCCGGTGCGCATCCACTACCAGTCGGCGGCGGCTTCGTGCGAGGCCATGCTCGGAGCGGACTGGAAGGTGGTGCCCTCCGACGAGGCGCTGACCGCGTTGCGGCTGGCACTGTCGCCGGACAGCGTCAGCACCCTCTACGAATAAACCGACGGCAGCGGCGGTCTCAGGCCGCCTGCCGGGCGGCGCGCGCGCTGGCCGCCAGCGCTAGCAGCGCGTCGACGTGGGCCTCGATGCCCGGATCGTAGTCGAGCATCGCCATCGGATCCGCCAGCCGGCCTTGGCCGCTGCGTGCCGCGTCGACCGCGGCGCGAATCGCGCGGTCGAGCGTCTCGGCGCGATCGCGTGCGAAGGCATGCACCGCCTGCGGCCGGATCACCTCCAGGCAGGCAATATTGTCGGCAAAGACCAGCGGTGTGCCGCACAGCACCGATTCCACGCCGACCAGTCCGAACGGTTCATAGCCCGACGCCAGGATGGTGAAGTCCGCGGCGCGGTAGAGCGCGTCGATGCGGCTGCTGTAGCCCAGTTCCCGTACCCGCGGGATGGTGCGCCCGACCGGACGGCCGGCCACGGCAAGCGTGATCGGCAGGTCCGATTTGGAGAAATAGTCGGCAAGCAGGTCGAAACCCTTGCGGGCATGGCCCGAGGACGGGAACAGGAACACGACCTCATCGTCACCGAAACCGAACTCACGGCGCAACGCGGCGCGCGCGTCGGCGTCGACCGGCGTGAAGCGCTGCGTGTCGACCGGCGGGTAGATCAGTTCCACGCGGTCCGGCGGCATCCCGTACAGCTCGATCACCTCGCGGCGCATCAGCGCCGAATGTGCCACCACGCGGTGCGCGCCAGCATACTGCGCACTCTCCAGGTCGATCTGCCACTGGTCGGAGCGGCGCGCTGTCGTGCCGCGCGCGCCGAGATAGCCGCGATGGGTGCCGCCGCAGATGGCGATATCGGAGCCGCGCACGCGGTTGCAGCCAATCAGCACTTCGTCCGCGGGACGGCGCGCTTGCAGCCGCCACGAGAAGTAGCGGTCGCGCAGCTTGCCAGGCAGCCACGACACCACGATCCGGTGCGGGGCAATGCCGGCCGACTCTGCCACGCCGGCGTCGAAGCGGCGCGCGTAGACCGACACCTCGGTGCCGGCGCGGCCTGCCATGGCCCGGCTGATGTCGAGCGCATAGCGTTCCAGGCCGCCGCCAGCGCCGAAGCGATTGCAGGAGATGCCAACTTTCATCGATGCATGGAATAAAGGGGAGGGGCGGCCGGCCGCCTCAACGGGTGACCTCAGGGGCGGCTGCCTTGAGGCTGGTGTCGGCCTGCAACTGCGCCAGCTTGGCGTACTTGTAGTAGCTTGCCTGCGCATTCATCAGCGCCACGCCGAAGCCTGCGCTGCCGTCCAGGAAGCCGCGCTTGAGCAGGTAGGTCCGGATGAAGGCCCACAGGCCGTGCCCCGCGGCGGACGCCACCGAACTACGCTTGCCCCGCGCGTAGGCCTGCTGCGCGCCTGCGCTGGAGTAGCTGTCGATCTTGTGCAGCACGTCCGACAGTGTGCGGTAGCTGTAATGGACAAGCGGCTCGCGCAGATGGGTGACCGGATCGTCCACCTTCAGGTGTTCGTGGACCAGGTCATCCGTGAAGCGGCCGCGGCCCTTGCGGAAGACGCGGGTCACATAGTCCGGGTACCAGCCGGCGTGGCGCACGAAGGTGCCGCAGAACGCTGACAGGCGCGGCAGCGCAAGCGCGTGGGCGTCGGCCCGCTTCAGATGGCCCAGGATCTCGTCGCGCAGGGCGGGCGTGACACGTTCGTCGGCATCGAGACTCAGGATCCAGTCGCCCGTGGCGGCGTCAACCGCGCGGTTCTTCTGCGGGCCGAAGCCAGGCCAGTCGTCGGTCTGGATGACGGTGGCGCCGGCGGCACGCGCAATCGCCACAGTGTCATCCGTGCTGGCCCAATCCACTATAATCGCCTCTTCGCACCAGGACACGCTTTCGAGGCATGGCCCGATATTGTGAGCTTCATTCCTGGTAATGATGACGGCCGAGACTCTCATGGAACATAGGGGAGGCACGCAGGTCGGACAAGACCGACGGGCCGCCGGAGTCGCCCACGGCGCCAGGCGCTGGATCGAGACCGCGTATTCTACCGCACTGGCGCATGGCGCCCTCCGCGCACCCTGATGCCATCGAGTCGGCTAGCGGGCCGCTTCCTGAAACTCAAATTGATGATACGAGCACAATTGTTCCGTTCCGCCGGGATGGAAGAAGTCTTCCTTCTGCCTGCGCGTGCAGCATTGGTCTCTCTGTCGCCGGCTGCAATCCGGGCAAGACCGGACACACAGGTGCTGGCCGCATGATCGGCGCCTACGTCATCAATCTCGACTCCGCGCGGGAACGCCGGGAGCGCATTTCCGGCCAGCTGGCGGGCCTTGGCATCCCGTTCCAGGTGTTCCGGGCCGTGGATGGCCGCGTGCTGGCGGAGCAGGAAGTGGCCAGCAAGTACGATGCCGCCGCCGCCGCCGCGCGCTACCGCCCCATGAGCCGGGGCGAGGTCGGGTGCGGGTTGAGCCACCTCGGTGTATACCGCAAGATGCTTGACGACGGCGCCGCCTTTGCGCTGGTGCTGGAGGACGATGCTTCGCCCGGCCCCGACCTGGCAACCGTGCTGGCCGACCTGGAGTCGCGTCTGGATCCGGACCGGGCCGAGGTGGTGCTGCTGTCCCATGTCGACAAGTACACCCGCTGGGGTGCCCGCAGGCTCGGCGGTGAACGACGCCTGGTCAGGCGCTACGGCGAATGGTGGCGCGCGCACGGCTACGTGGTGACGCGCGCCGCAGCGCAACGGCTGCTGGCGGGCTTGCAGCCGATGTGGTGCGCGGCCGACTACTGGTCGGCCTTCGAAAAGCAGGGCCTGGTGTCGGTCAGTGCGGTGGTGCCATATTGCATCGGCCTGACCGAGCTGGCCGAGACCTCGTCGCTCGAAACGCATCGCGCCGACCTGGACGCCACCGACAAGGCTCAGCGCAGCATCGGCTATTATCTGCGCCGCTACGTCTATCAGCGCTTCCTGTTCCAGCTCATCGTCAGGCCCTTCCTTCGGGTAGCCCGGCAGAAGCGGCCGGGCTAGCGCCGGGCCGGCACGCCGCCTCCACACACAAGACATATCAGTGACCACATCCAAACCGCCCATTTCGCCAGGTGCCGCCGTGCCGTCCAGCATGGCCAGCCGGCTCTGGTCTTACCTGCGCCCCGAGTTACGCATCTTCATCGGCGCTATCCTCGCCATGGCCGTGGTCGCGGGCAGCGAAGGGGTGATCCCCAAGGTTGTCAATGACCTGCTCGACAAGGGCTTCGGCGGCGACTACGCCGGCACGCTGTGGCATGTCCCCGCCATCCTGACCGGCGTGGCCCTGATCCGCGGCCTGGCGCAGTTTGCCTCGGGCTACCTGCTGAACCTGATCTCGAACCGCGTGCTGCTGAAGATGCGCCTGCAGATGTTCGAGCGCCTGCTGCAGGCGCCGGCGTCGTTCTTCCACCGCAACACGGCGGCTTCGCTGATCAATGCCGTGATCTTCGAGGTCAACCAGGTGCTGCAGATCCTGACCAGCGTCTTTATCACGCTGGTGCGGGACTCGCTGACGGTTGTGGCGCTGCTGATCTACCTGTTCTATACCAACTGGCGCCTGACGCTGATCGTGGCGGTGATCCTGCCGGTGATCGGCTACCTGATGTCGAAGATCAACCGCCGGCTGCGCAAGCTCAACCGCGATCACCAGGCCTTTACCAACAACGCTGCCTATGTCGTGGAAGAGGCCGTGGGCGGCTACAAGGTGGTCAAGCTGCACGGCGGCGAGGCCTACGAGATGGGCCGCTTCCGCACCGTGGCCGAGCGGCTCAAGAACTACTCGATGCGCATGGCGGTTGCCGGCGGGCTGAACCAGCCGGTCACGGCCTTCCTGGCCGCGCTGGCGCTGTCGGTGATCATCACCATTGCGATGGTGCAGGCGCAGGCCAACCAGACCACGGTGGGCGGTTTTACCGGCTTTGTGATGGCGATGCTGCTGCTGATCTCGCCGCTCAAGCACCTGACCGACATCAACCAGCCGCTGACGCGCGGCATCACCGCAGCCGAGATGATCTTCCGGCTGATCGATGAACCGATCGAGCCGCAGGACGGTGGCAAGATGCTGGATCGTGCCCGTGGCGAACTTGCCTTCGAGCAAGTCGGCTTCCGCTACGGTGAAGCATCGCGTGCCGCGCTGGAGGGCATTGACCTGCGCGTCAGTCCGGGCGAAGTGGTGGCGCTGGTGGGTCCGTCGGGAAGCGGCAAGACCACGCTGGTCAACCTGGTGCCGCGCTTCTTCGACCCGACTGGCGGGCGCATCCTGCTGGATGGCACGCCGCTGACCGAGTTGTCGCTGAAGGACCTGCGCAACCAGATTGCCTTCGTCAGCCAGGACGTGGTGCTGTTCAACGACACCGTCGCCGCCAACGTGGCATATGGCGCGCAATCCGACAGCGAGATCGACATGGCCCGCGTTGAGCGCGCGCTGGCGGCCGCCTACCTGACGGAAACGGTCAAGGGGCTGCCGGAGGGCCTGAACACCAATATCGGCGACAACGGCATGAAGTTGTCCGGCGGCCAGCGCCAGCGGCTGGCGATTGCCCGGGCGCTGTATAAGAACGCGCCCATCCTGATCCTGGACGAGGCGACTTCGGCACTGGATTCGGAGTCCGAGCGCCAGGTCCAGGCGGCGCTGGAGGAACTGATGAAGGGCCGGACCACGCTGGTGATTGCGCACCGGTTGTCCACCATCGAGAACGCCGACCGCATCGCCGTGCTGGACCACGGCCGCGTGGCGGAGCAGGGCACGCACGCGCAGCTGCTGGCGGCCAACGGCCTGTACGCCGGGCTGCACCGGATCCAGTTCGCGACGCAGCAAGGGTAACGGACCTGCCAACGACAAAGGCCGGCGCTTGCGCCGGCCTTTGTCGTTTCCTTCGTGCTCAGTTTGGCGAGGTGACGGGCGGCTGCACGCCCAGCACTTCATCGATGGCAGCCAGCACCTGATCCCGCCGCGGCACCACGCCGCCGCCGCCCAGCGAGACCGCGCGGCCCGGCGCATCGACGCCGTACAGGTGGCGCGACGTGGTCGTGAACAGGATCACGGTCGGGCGGCGCAGCGCATCGGCGATATGCACGAAGCCGGTGTCCATGCCAACCACCAGCGATGCCTTGCCTACCATCTGCGCCACGCCGGTGATGCTCAGGCGTGGCATCACTTCGGCGTTGGGCACGCTGGCGGCGATGGTTTCGGCTTCCTTGCGCTCCGCGTCGTTGCCCCAGGGCACCAGCACGCGCAGCCCGCGCGCCGAGATCGCGCTGCCCACGCTGATCCAGTCGGCGACCGGCCACTTCTTTTCCTCGCTCGAGGTGGCATGGAACAGCATCGCGTACGGACCCTTGGCGGCCGGCGCCGGCGTGTCTGCGGGCATCTCCAGGCCGTAGTCCATGTCCCTGGTCAGCTCATAGCCCAGGGCGCGGCTGACGGCGCGGCGCATCCGCTGCCGCGCGCAATCTTCTTCGACAAATGGCTGGAACACATGGTTGTAGGCGAAGCGTGCGCCGCTCTCGCCCAACTCTGCCACGGGGTAGCCATAGCGATTGCGCGTGCGTGCCAGGAACGTCACGATGGCGCTCTTGTAGACGCCGTGGACGTCCAGCACCGCATCGTACTTCTCGCGGCGCAGTTCACGCAGCGCACTGAAGATCGCACGCAAGCCAGCCCAATTGCGCGATTTCTTGAAGCCGCGCAGCGGCGCGGAAATCACACGCTCGATATTCGGATTCCAGCGCGGCACGTCGGCGCAATATGAGTCGGCGATCCAGTCGATCTTGACGCCGGGAAAGGCCCGCTGCAGGTCCGCGACCAGCGGCTGGGTGAACACCATGTCGCCGAGAGAGGTCAGCTTGACGATGAGAATACGTTTCATCAGGAACAGTATGATGGGCAGTGTGCCCGCCTGGTTCGGAAGGTGCGTAGTATGCCTTATGCAGGGGACATGTGTCCGTGCGATGCATGGGCGACATGGCGCCCGCCACACTCATGCCGATCCGTTAGTATCTGCATCAGAAGCCCACGATCGATGACGCCTATCCAACAGGAGACCACCATGTCCGACCCGGCATTCGCCATCAGCCGCTACCCCGTTCCCGCGCTGACCGACCTCCCCGACGACATCCGCGCCCGCATCCTGGAAGTCCAGGAAAAAGCCGGCTTCGTCCCCAACGTCTTCCTGGCGCTGGCGCACCGTCCCGACGAGTTCCGCGCGTTCTTCGCCTACCACGACGCGCTCATGCTCAAGGAGGGCGGCCTGACCAAGGGCGAGCGCGAGATGATCGTGGTGGCGACTTCCGGCGCCAACCAGTGCCTGTACTGCGTGGTGGCGCATGGCGCGATCCTGCGCATCTATGAGAAGAAGCCGCTGGTGGCGGACCAGGTGGCGGTGAACTACCTGAAGGCGGATATTCCGCAGCGCCAGCGCGCGATGCTCGACTTTGCGATGAAGGTGTGCAAGGCGTCGCATGAAGTCGGCGATGCCGACTTTGCTGCGCTGCGCGAGCACGGTTTTTCCGAGGAGGATGCCTGGGATATTGCCGCCATCACGGCGTTCTTCGGCCTGTCGAACCGGATGGCCAACACCGTCAGCATGCGCCCGAACGACGAGTTCTACCTGATGGGCCGGGTGCCGAAAGCGAAGTAACGCCGCAGCGGCTCAGCGCACCTCGGCGCAGGCACCGCTCTTGGGGTCGAACAGCACCGGCCACGCCTGCTCGTAGATGCCGGGCGTGCAGTGCTTCTCGCAGCGGTTATGGGCCAGCGTCACGCGGCGCGGATCCTGCCACACCAGCAGCTTGCACTGGCTGCCGTCGATGGCCTGCAGTTCGATGTGCGGGGTCGCGCGGACCTGGCGGAACTCGGCCAGGTTGAATTCGCAACTGCCGCGCCGCGATACCCATAGCTTCCACTTGAGCGCACGCACCTCGTTGGCCTTGACGTCCATCAGCGCGTCTTCGCGGAAGCCGTCTTCCTCGGTGCGCTTGCAGGCGGCGGCAATGTTGATGGTCTTGTTCGCGATCGGGGTGGCGCGCTCCTTGGGCGCGGCGGCGACCGCTTCGCCCTTCGCCTCGGGCGGCGGTGCGGGGGCGCGCTTGGCAATCGGCAATGGCGCGCACGCCACCGACAACAGAAGGGCCAGCAGACAGGTCCCATGGTTCGTGGCGTTCATGCCGGACTCCTTGCTTGCCGACCGGGCCGCGCCCCGCATCGGGGCGGCAAGCCGGGCGCGGCATCCGTGCGGATGCCGCTGACTACGTTGGCTTAGTTATAGCGGATGGCAAACGGAATTGGAGTAGGACCATCACCGAGTCCGTAAGGAGACGGACGCTAGCGGACACGCGCAGGCGCTGCAGCGCGGTTACGTTCGTAAACAGCTTGATACACAGATGCGGAATGCGGCGTGCTAGCCTTTCTCAACCATCGCTCGCCGCCGCCAAAAAATGAAGCCCCGCGCCCTTGTTGCCCTCATCGTATTGCCCGTGCTCCTTGGCACCTTCTCCGCCGCCGCCCAGGCCGACGACGACTGGGACGACGATGATGATCACCGCTACGCGCGCCGGTACAAGGGCGGCGACTACAAGGAAGAATTCTGGGTCGGCAACTGCAAGATCAAGCGCAAGTGGAAAGACAACGGCGAGTACAAGGAGGAGCGCAAGTGCAAGGACCGGCCGGTCGTGTACCAGCCGCCGCCGGCCGTGTACTACCAGCCCGAACCCGCCTTCGTGGTGAGTCCGCAAGTCGTGATCCGGCCCTAGCCTGGTCCGGCCAGAATGCAGAAAGGCCCGCCAGTGAGCGGGCCTTTCCATGCCTGCGCCGGCATCTTCACATCAGGATGATGTCGTACTGTTCCTGGTGGAACGTCGATTCCACCTGCAGCGAAATCGGCTTGCCGATGAAGTCGCCAAGCATCGCCAGATGCTGGCTTTCTTCTTCCAGGAACAGGTCGATCACTTCCTGCGAGGCCAGGATGCGGAATTCGCGCGGGTTGAACTGGCGCGATTCGCGCATGATCTCGCGCAGGATGTCGTAGCAGGCCGTACGCGGCGTCTTGACCTGGCCCTTGCCGTGGCAGACCGGGCATTGCTCGCACAGCACATGCGCCAGCGACTCGCGCGTGCGCTTGCGCGTCATCTCGACCAGGCCCAGTTGCGAGAAGCTGTTGACCGTGATGCGGGTGCGGTCGCGTGCGAGCGCTCGCTTCAGCTCGGACAGCACCGCGTCGCGGTGCTCGGCGTTCTCCATATCAATGAAGTCGATGATGATGATGCCGCCGAGGTTGCGCAGGCGCAGCTGCCGCGCGATGGTGTGGGCCGCCTCCAGGTTGGTCTTGAAGATGGTGTCGTCGAAGTTGCGCGCGCCCACGTAGCCGCCGGTGTTGACGTCGATGGTCGTCATCGCCTCGGTCTGGTCGATCATCAGGTAGCCGCCCGACTTCAGGTCCACCCGGCGCGACAGCGCCTTCTCGATCTCGGCGTCGATATTGAACAGGTCGAAGATCGGGCGCTCGCCGGTGTAGTGCGACAGCCGCGGCAGCACCGCCGGGGTGTATTCCTTGGCGAACTCCAGCAGCATCTGGTAGTTCTCGCGCGAGTCGATCTGGATCACGCCGGTGGCGTCGTTGATAAAGTCGCGCAGCACGCGCTGGGCCAGGTTCAGGTCCTGGTAAAGCAGGTTGGGCGCGGGCAGGGTAGTGGCGTTCTGGCGGATCGCGCCCCAGATCTTGCGCAGGTAGGCGATATCGTTGCCGAGTTCTTCGTCGGTCGCTTCCTCGGCAATGGTGCGCACGATAAAGCCGCCGCGCTCGTCGTCGGGCACCAGGCCCTGCACGCGGCTGCGCAGCGCCTCGCGGTCCACTTCGCCCTCGATGCGCTGCGAGATGCCGATATGCGGGTCCTGCGGCAGGTACACCAGGGTACGCCCGGCGATGCTCACCTGGGTCGACAGGCGCGCCCCCTTGGTGCCGATCGGGTCCTTGATCACCTGCACCATGAGTGCCTGGCCTTCGAACAGGGTCTTCTCGATGGCCAGCTGCGGGGTGGAATTGTTGCGGTCGGCATCACGCGGATGCCAGATGTCGGCCACGTGCAGGAAGGCGGCGCGCTCCAGGCCGATATCGATAAAGGCCGATTGCATGCCGGGCAGCACGCGCACCACCTTGCCCAGGTAGATATTGCCGACCAGCCCGCGGGTGAGCGTGCGTTCGACATGCAGTTCCTGCACCGCGGCCTGCTGCACGATGGCGACGCGGGTCTCTTGGGGCGTGATGTTGACGAGGATGTCTTCAGTCATAGCGGGTGAAACGCGTCGCCGGTGGCCCGGCTGTATAGGGTGGTCCGGCGCTGGGCCGGGTCTTGTCTGGGCACGGAGGGCGCTGCTCAGAACTGCAGGCGGGCCTGGCGAAGTAACGCCGCCGTCTCAAACAAGGGCAAGCCCATGATACCTGAATAGCTGCCACTGATCCGCTCGACGAACTCCGCCGCCCGGCCCTGGATGCCGTAGGCACCGGCCTTGCCGAGCGGCTCGCCGCTGGCGACGTAGCGTTCGATCTCGGCGGGCTGCATCGGGCGGAAGGTGACTTCCGAGATCGACAGCGCATGCCGCATGCCCGTGGTCGACACGATCGTCACGGCGGTCAGGACGCGGTGGGTGCTGCCCGAGAGCGCGCCCAGCATGGCCGCGGCATCGGCGCCGTCGGCGGGTTTGCCCAGGATGCGGCCGCCCAGGCAGACCGTGGTGTCGGAGGTCAGCACCGGCGCATCGGGCAGCGCGCGGCGTTCGCGGCGGCGCAGCGCGGCTTCGGCCTTCAGCGCGCAGACGCGCTGGACGTAGTCGTCGGGGGTCTCGCCGGGCTGGACGGCCTCGAGCGCTTCGGCATCCTCGTCGTCATCGGCCAGCAGCAGTTCGTAGCGCACGCCGAGCTGGGTCAGCAGCTCGCGGCGGCGCGGGCTCTGCGAGGCGAGGTAAAGGTAGTCGTGCAGGGTGTCGGGCATCGCGGCGGAGGGGCCTACCGGCGACAGCCGGGATCAGGCCCGATGATAGGGGTGGTTCTGTGTGACGGACCAGGCGCGGTACAGCTGCTCGGCCAGCAGCACGCGCACCATGCCGTGCGGCAGGGTCAGGCTGGACAGCCGGATCAGGGTGCTGGCGCGGGCTTTCAGGGCGGGATCGAGCCCGTCGGCGCCGCCGATCAGGAAGGCCACGTCGCCGCCCTCGCGCTGCCAGTCGGTCAGCTGCGCGGCCAGTTGCACGGTGGTGAAGTCGCGCCCGCGCTCATCCAGCGCGACGATGCGACACTGTTTCGACAGCGAGCCCAGCACCGCCTCGATGCGCGCGGCTTCGCGCTGCATCACGGTGGCGGCGTTGTTGCTGGACGAGCGGGTTTCGGGCTTGACCTCGCGCAGTTCGATGCGCAGCTCGGGCGGCATGCGCTTGGCGTACTCGCTGAAGCCGGTCTCGATCCAGCCGGGCATCTTGTGGCCGACGGCCACGATCACCAGTTGCATGGGGCAGGGGATGGGTCATGCTGCGCGGCCGCCGGGCGGCCGCGCGCCGGGACTCAGGCCGAGCGGGTGGTGCGCTTGCGCGCGGCCGGCTTGGCTGCTGCGGTCTTGCTGGCAGCGGTCTTGCTCGGGGCCTTCTTGGCCGCGGTCTTGGTTGCGGTCTTGCGCGCGGTGGTGCCGGCAGCGGTCTTGCGCGGCGCCGCGGCGCGGGTGCCGGCGGTCTTGGTCGCTGCCGTCTTGGTGGCGGTCTTGCGGGCCGGCTTGCGGATGGTGGCGATGGCGTCCGCGTCGGTGTCCTCATGGCCCATCGGCGGCGACGGCTCCTTCATGCCTTCGGGCAGGCGGGCCAGCGCGGGGCGCAGGTTGCTGGCGCGGCGCACGGTGCGCACCGGGGCTTCTTCCTCGTCCTCGTCCATCGGCTCGCTGGCCTTGGCCAGGCCGCGGCCGCCGGCGGCCAGCTTCATGCGCACCGGCTTGTCGCCCCAGATTTCTTCCAGGTTGTAGTACAGGCGCAACTGCGGCTGCAGGATGTGGACCACGGCGTCGCCACAGTCGACCAGCACCCATTCGCCGGTTTCCAGGCCCTCGACCGCCACGATATGGCCGCCGGCTCCCTTCACCGTATCCCGCACCGACGCTGCCAGCGCCTTGGTCTGGCGGTTGGATGTCCCGCTGGCAATCACCACCCGGTCGAACAGTTCAGTCAGGTGGCTGGTGTCGTACACCTTGATGTCCTGCGCTTTGACATCCTCGAGGCCGTCGACGATGGCGCGTTGCAGTTTACGAATATCCATGGTGTCTTCTTGTTCAGCTGAGATCGGTTGGGGGTGGGCGCCGGGACTGGTGCAACCCCGGTCATGCCCTGGCCGGGGCGTTGCGGTACAGCCCGTGGTTGGCAATGTAGTGTGCCACGCCGGGCGGCAGTTGGTCATCTGCCGGCTGGCCGGCTGCCAGCCGCTGGCGCAGGTGGGTGGAAGACAGGTCGACGGCGAGCGTCTGGTCGATCCACATCCGGCCGGAGGGCGTGCATTGTATCAGGTGCGTGTCAGCCTGGCGTTCGGCCAGTGCCGCCAGCACCGGACCCTCCAGTGCCGCCAGTTCAAAGCGCGGCCGCGTGGCGGTGCACAGGTGCACGTGTTCGAACAGTGCCTGCCAGCCGTGCCAGGTGTGCAGGCGCAGCAGCTGGTCGGCGCCCATCAGCCAGCACAGCGAGGTTTCGGGGCCGTATTCGGCGCGCAGCTGGCGTACGGTGTCGATGGTGTAGCTGGGGCCGGCGCGGTCCACTTCCATGCGGCTCACGCGGACTTTGGCGCCGCTGTCGCCAAGCGCCGCGGCGGCGAGTTCGGTCATGGCCAGGCGGTCGGCGGCAGGGGTCACGTCGTCGCCTTTTTGCCACGACTGGCCGGTGGGTATCCACACCAGCTCATCCAGCCCGAGGTGTTCGATGCACAGCCGCGCCAGTGCCAGGTGGCCGACGTGGGGAGGATCAAATGTGCCGCCCAGGATACCCAGGCGATAGGGGCGGGCGGACGGTTGCGGCGGTTCTCCCGCGTCGGCGGCGGGCTTGCGGTGTTGCGCTGGATTGGCCATAGGTCAGGCGTCAGGCCCAGTCGCGCGCTGGCAGGAAATCGGTGTACAGCGCCGCTTCGGGGCTGCCCGGTTCCGGTTGCCAGTCATAGCGCCAGGTCACCAGCGGCGGCATCGACATCAGGATGGATTCGGCGCGTCCGCCCGACTGCAGGCCGAACAGCGTGCCGCGGTCGAACACGAGGTTGAATTCGACGTAGCGCCCGCGCCGGTAGGCCTGGAAGCCGCGCTCGCGCTCGCCGTAGGGCGTGTCCTTGCGCGCCTGCAGGATCGGCAGGTAGGCGTCCAGGAAGGCGTCGCCGACCGATTGCATCATGGCGAAGCTGCGCTCGAAGCCCAGCGCGGAGAAGTCATCGAAGAAGATCCCGCCCACGCCGCGCGCCTCGTTGCGGTGGCGCAGGAAGAAATACTCGTCGCACCACTGCTTGAAGCGCGGGTACAGGTCGTCGCCGTAGGGCGCCAGCGCCTGCTGGCAGGTGCGGTGGAAGTGCGCGCAGTCGCCGGCGTCGCCGTAGTAGGGCGTCAGGTCCATGCCGCCGCCGAACCACCATACCGGCTCGGCCCCCGGCTTGAGCGCCAGGAAGCAGCGCACGTTCATATGGACCGTGGGCACATAGGGATTGCGCGGGTGGAACACCAGCGACACGCCCATGGCCTCGAAGCTGCGCCCGGCCAGTTCCGGCCGGTTGGCGGTGGCCGACGGCGGCAGGGTGTCGCCGCTCACGTGCGAGAAGCCCACGCCGGCGCGCTCCATCACCGCGCCGCCTTCCAGGATGCGGGTGCGGCCACTGCCGCGCAGGCGTTCGGTGGGCGGTTTCTCCCAGGCGTCGGTCAGGAACGGCTGGCCGTCGATGGCACCGATGGCATCGGTGATGCGGTCTTGCAGACCGAGCAGATAGGCACGGACTGCCTGGGAATCGATCATGGTTGGCGGAAAGCGGATGGACCGGGCTGAGGGCGGCCTGGCAGCCTTGGCGGCTGCCAGGCGCGTCACAGCGTTGTCACGATTGTACCGGCTGAGGCGGCCGGCGGGTCGCGCAGGTCCAAAGCTGGCCGGCAAGGCGGATCAGCCATGCCGGCCGGAACGGCGTTTGCCGGGAAGGATCAGCGCTTGATGGCGCGGTAGCCGATGTCGGTCCGGTACTGCATGCCGTCGAAGCGGATCTGCTCGACCGCGGCATAGGCGGCGCGCTGCGCTGCCTTGACGGTGTCGGCCAGGCCCACCACGCACAGCACGCGCCCGCCCGAGGTCAGCAGGGTGCCGTCCTTGAGGGTGGTGCCGGCGTGGAAGGTCACGCTGTCGTCGGTCTCGGCCGGGATGCCGGTGATGGCATCGCCCTTGCGCGGGCTGTCGGGATAGCCGTAGGCGGCCATCACCACGCCCAGCGCGGTGCGGCGGTCCCAGTCCAGCTCGATGCTGTCGAGCTTGCCGTTGACGGCGTGCTCCATCACATCGACCAGGTCGGTCTTCAGGCGCGCCAGGATCGGCTGGGTTTCGGGGTCGCCCATGCGGCAGTTGAATTCCAGCGTCTTCAGGTTGCCGTCCTTGTCGATCATCAGGCCGGCGTACAGGAAGCCCGTGTACGGGATGCCGTCCTTTTCCATGCCGCGCACGGTCGGCAGGATGATCTCGCGCAGCGCGCGCGCATGCAGCGCGGGCGTGACCACCGGGGCGGGGGAATACGCGCCCATGCCGCCGGTGTTGGGGCCGGCGTCGGCATCCAGCAGGCGCTTGTGGTCCTGGCTGGTGGCCAGCGCCAGCACGTTCTTGCCGTCGACCAGCACGATAAAGCTGGCTTCCTCGCCGTCCAGGAACTCTTCGATCACCACGCGCGCGCCGGCGTCGCCGAGCTTGTTGTCGGCCAGCATCATGTCGACCGCGGTGTGCGCTTCTTCCAGCGACATCGCCACCACCACGCCCTTGCCCGCTGCCAGGCCGTCGGCCTTGATCACGATCGGAGCGCCCTGGGCGTCGATGTAGGCGTGCGCCTGGGTGGCGTCGGAGAAGGTCTGGTAAGCGGCGGTCGGGATGCCGTGGCGCTCCATGAACGCCTTGGCGAAGTCCTTGGACGATTCCAGCTGCGCGGCAGCCTGGGTCGGCCCGAAGATGCGCAGGCCCTTGGCGCGGAAGATATCGACAATGCCGGCGGCCAGCGGGGCCTCGGGGCCGACCACGGTGAAGGCCACGCCCTCGCGCTCGGCAAAGGCGGCGATGACCTCGGGGTCGGTCAGCGGAACATTCTGCAGGCGCTTGTCGAGCGCGGTCCCGCCGTTGCCCGGCGCCACGTACACCACCTGCACCTTGGGGGACTGGGCCAATTTCCAGGCCAGCGCGTGTTCACGTCCACCCGAGCCGACAACCAATACTTTCATGATCACTGCCAGAAAAGAAACACATACTAAAAGGCGGCGGCCTGGGCTGTGTCCGGGGCGCCGCCGATGGGGGCTTGTTGCAGCTTAGTCTTCGATCACCGCATTGGTGAAGACTTCCTGCACGTCGTCCAGGTTTTCCAGGGCGTCGAGCAGTTTCTGCATCTTGGCCGCGTCGTCGCCGGCAAAGCTGACTTCGTTCTGCGGCTTCATCACCACGTCGGCCACTTCCGCCTTGAAGCCGGCGGCTTCCAGTGCGGCCTTGACCGCCGAGAAATCGTTGGGCGGGCAGGTGACTTCGATCGAACCGTCGTCGTTGGTGACGACGTCGTCGGCGCCGGCTTCGAGCGCGGCTTCCATCAGCTTGTCTTCCGGCGTGCCGGGGGCATACAGGAACTGGCCGCAGTGGGTGAACATGAACGCCACCGAACCTTCGGTGCCCATGTTGCCGCCGTGCTTGGAGAACGCATGGCGCACTTCGGCCACGGTGCGGGTGCGGTTGTCGGTCAGGCAGTCGACGATGATGGCCGCGCCGGCCAGGCCGTAGCCCTCGTAGCGGATCTCTTCGTAGTTGGCGCCTTCCATGCCGCCCACGCCGCGCTGGATCGCGCGCTGGATGTTGTCCTTGGGCATGTTCGCGTCCATGGCCTTGTCGATCGACAGGCGCAGGCGCGGGTTGGAGTCGACATCGCCGCCGCCGAGCTTGGCGGCAACGGTGATTTCCTTGATCAGGCGGGTCCAGATCTTGCCGCGCTTGGCGTCAGCGGCGGCCTTCTTGTGTTTGATATTGGCCCATTTCGAGTGACCGGCCATGATTCTCTCCGAAGCGGAATGCGGTGATCTGCGGTGATGTTGTGCGGGGTTGCCATGCGCGCCGTGGCCGGGGTGGCAAAGCCCTCGGACAGCGCGCGCCAGGTGACGGATATGCCTGGCGGCTGGCTATAATCAGCCCAGGATTTTATCACGCGGGCCTGCCCGCGCCGCTGCCGTGGCGAGTCCCGCGGTGCCAGACCTCAAAACCCCAGGAGCATCATGGCCGACCCCATCCTCATCGCCAAGAACGCCGAACATGAACTGGTGCTGCTGCCGCAGATGGGCAACCGGCACGGGCTGATCACCGGCGCCACCGGCACCGGCAAGACCGTCACGCTGCAGACCCTGGCGCAGGGCTTCTCGCGACTGGGCGTGCCGGTCTTCATGGCGGACGTCAAAGGTGACTTGACCGGCATTTCGCAGGCCGGCCAGCCGTCCGACAAGCTAAAACAGCGCCTGGCCGACCTGAACCTGCCGGAGCCGGCATGGGGCGCGTGCCCGACCACGCTGTGGGACGTGTTCGGCGAGAAGGGCCACCCGGTGCGCGCCACGGTCTCGCACATGGGCCCGCTGCTGCTGTCGCGCATGCTGGAGTTGAACGACACCCAGCAGGGCGTGCTGAACCTGGTGTTCCGCATTGCCGACGCCAATGGCCTGCTGCTGCTCGACGCCAAGGACCTGCGCGCCATGCTGCAGTACGTCGGCGACAACGCCGGCCAGTTCACCACCGAGTACGGCAATATCTCGGCCGCCTCGGTCGGCGCCATCCAGCGCGGGCTGATCGCGCTGGAATCGCAGGGCGGGGACGTCTTCTTCGGCGAGCCGATGCTGAACCTGGAAGACTTCATCCAGACCGAGAAGGGCCAGGGCGTGGTCAATATCCTGGCCGCCGACAAGCTGATGAACGCGCCGCGGCTGTACGCGACCTTCTTGCTGTGGATGCTGTCCGAGCTGTTCGAGAAGCTGCCCGAGGCCGGCGACCTGGACAAGCCCAAGCTGGTGTTCTTCTTCGACGAGGCCCACCTGCTGTTCAACGATGCGCCCAAGGCGCTGCTCGACAAGATCGAGCAGGTGGTGCGGCTGGTGCGTTCCAAGGGCGTGGGCGTGTACTTCGTCACGCAGAACCCGATCGACATCCCCGACACCGTGCTGGGCCAGCTGGGCAACCGCGTGCAGCATGCGCTGCGCGCCTTTACCCCGCGCGACCAGAAGGCGGTCAAGGTGGCGGCCACCACCATGCGCGCCAACCCCAAGCTGGACCTGGAAACCGCGATCAGCGAACTGGGCGTGGGCGAGGCCCTGGTGTCGTTCCTTGACGCCAAGGGCACGCCCTGCGTGACCGAGCGCGCCTGGGTGCTGGCACCGGGCAGCCGCATCGGCCCGGCGACGGAGGAAGAGCGCAGGCAGCTGATTGCAAGTTCGCTGGTGGCGGGCACCTACGAGAAGACCGTGGATCGCGAATCCGCCTATGAAAAGCTGCGCGGCAGCGTGGCGACGGTCGGCAATGGCAACGGCAAGGGCGCTGGCGGCGCGCCGGCGGGGCAGCCAGCGGGCGAGCAGGACAGCGGCTGGCTCGGCACGGCCGGCGACATCTTCGGCACGCTGACCAAGGGCACCGGCAAGACCGGCCGCGGCGATTCGATCCTGGAGTCGATGGCCAAGTCGGCCGCGCGCACGGTGGGCTCGCAGGTCGGGCGCGAGCTGATCCGCGGCGTGCTGGGGAGCCTGCTGGGCAAGAAGAAGTAAAGACCCGGACTGACGCAATGACGGAAAGGGCCGCGCGAAGCGGCCCTTTTCCTTAGCGGCGCTGCGCTTGTTGCTGCGCCTTGGCCGCTGCCGCATCCTCGCGCATCTTGCGCGCGAACATCCGCGCGAAGAACCACCCCATGCCGATGATGAAGACGATCACGCCCAGGCTCATCAGGCCGGTGCTGGTACTGAACAGGATCTTGAAGGCTTCCATGCTTGGCTCCCTTTGCTTTGGCGATGGCCGCCGGCGAGGTCTCGCCGGCGCCTGCCGCCAGTGTAGGGAGCCCTGTGGCGCGGACTATTGAGGCCGGTCAAGCGCAAGCCAGCCCGCCGCGCGCCACTCAGTTCTTGGTGCCGAACAGGCGGTCGCCCGCATCGCCCAGGCCCGGCACGATGTAGGCGTGCTCGTCGAGATGGCTGTCGAGCGAGGCCACGAACAGCTGCACGTTCGGATGCGCCTTCTGGAACACCTCCACGCCCTCGGGCGCCGCCACCAGCGCAACGAAGGTGATGGCCTCGTCCTTCACGCCGCGCCGCTTGAGCACATCCACGGCATGCGCAGCCGAATAGCCCGTGGCGACCATCGGGTCGCACAGGATGAAGCTGCGGTCCTCCACGTCGGGCAGGCGCACCAGGTATTCCACCGGCCGGTGCTGCTCGTCGCGGTACACGCCGATATGGCCGATGCGCGCCGACGGGATCAGCTCGACCAGGCCGTCGCTCATGCCCACCCCCGCGCGCAGCACTGGCACGATGGTCAGCTTCTTGCCGGCGATCACCGGCGCGTCCAGCTCCACCAGCGGCGTCTCGATGCGGCGCGTGGTCAGCGGCAGGTTGCGGGTGATCTCATAGCCCATCAGCAGCGTGATCTCGCGCAGCAGTTCGCGGAAGGTGCGCGTCGACGTTTCCTTGTCGCGCATGTGCGAGAGCTTGTGCTGGATCAGCGGGTGGTCGAGGATGAACAGGTTGGGAAAGCGCGGGTCTTGTTTCATGGCTGGCGGCGAGGGCTCGGCGGGATAGGGGCAAGCAGGTGAAGCGGGCGGCGAGATCGGGTCGACCAGCGCGCCGCGCCGTTGCAGCCGGATTGTAATGGAAGCGGGCCGTCCTGCCCGTGGCTTCGCTTTCGGGACCCGCCACGTCAGCGCCGCCGGCGGGCTCCCTGAACTGCCGGGAGCGTCCGGCGGCGCCTTGCGCTAGTCGAGCGCGCGGTTCTTCGACTCGATATCCACCATGTAGATGGCGATTGCCGCCACGGCAAGAAATGACGAAAGCAGCGCAAGGGCGAGGGTGAACTGGCTGGCCATGATCGGTGCAATGATGGACGGCGCGAACAGGCCGCCAAAGCGCGCCATCGCACCCGCAGTGCCCATCCCGCTGGCCCGCAGGTCGGTCGGGTACACCTCGGGCGTGAAGGCGTAGAGGGCGCCCCAGGTACCGAGGAGCGAGAAGCTCATCAGCAGGGTCGAGCCGACGATAAGCGCGGTGGACGTACCCAGGCTGTAGAGCATGCAGCCTGCCGCGCTGAGCAGCAGGAAGCCGATCAGGGTCGGCTTGCGGCCCCAGCGCTCGACGCCGTGCGCGGCCAGCGCGAACCCGGGAAGCTGCACCAGCGCGAGCACGATCAGGAAGACCTGGCCGCGCATGAAGCCAAAGCCCTGGCCCGCCAGCTTGACCGGCAGATAGACGAAGACGCCGTAGTAGGCGATCGAGATGAGCGCCCAGGCGGCAAGCAGGCAGATGGTGCGGCGCCGGCATCCGCGCGCGAACAGCGCAAAGACCGACTTGCGCTCCATCGGCTGCGGCTCCAGGTTGCCGATTTCAACGGACACGCGATTGGCGGTGGCGACACGCTGCAGCACCGCGCGCGCCTCGGCCGAGCGTCCCGATTTATTCAGGTAGAGCGGAGACTCGGGAACAAAGAAACGGAACACCACGCCGACCAGGGCGGGGATGCCCGTGACGAGGAAGATCAGCCGCCAGGCATCATTGCCTCGCGACACGGCGATCAGCGCAAGAATGGCGAGCAGGATCGTGCCGACGGCCCAGAACGACTCCAGCAGGACCAGCCAGCGACCGCGCCGGTCCGAGGGCAGGAACTCGGCCATCATGGTGTAGTCGACCGGCAGCGTGCCGCCAACGCCGATGCCGGTCAGGAAACGCAGCAACAGCAGCCACTGGAAGTCCGGTGCAAAGGCTGAAGCGACACCGCAGATGGCGTCGATGACCACCGCCATCATCAGCACTGGCCGGCGTCCGATCCTGTCAGCCAGCCGGCCGAACACGAAAGCGCCGATCAGCATGCCGACAAAGAACATCGTCCCGGTCTGCAAGGCCGTCGGTACGGGAATGCCAAACGTCGCCGCGATCGACGGCGCGGTGAAGCCGATCGACAGCACCTGCATCGCGTCAGCGAGCCAGACCAGGCCGAAGATGACAAAGAGCCGATACTGGAACCGGCCGACGCCGGCCGCGCGGATGCCTTGCTCGATCGTGATGGTTTGAGACGACGCTCCCCTCGCGCTGGGCTGCGGAGCCGAGCCTAGCGTGACTTCCGGGATGGTCGTTGTTGCCATGGATGAAATTGATGACGACATGTTGTCTACCTGTCTTTATAGGCTGGTTCTTGAACTCGGACGCACACGTTTATCGAAGCGGGGCCAGACGGTACTGACTAATGCGTGATGATCACACCGGGGCAGTCGCACCGAATTGCAACGAAACGTGGTGAGTACTCCAATTGGCGAGGCTGGAACTAACCTGGTAGCACGCTCGCGACACCTGCTTGATTCTGATACGACATAGTCACTCCTTGTTGTCTACCCTTGGTTGGTCCAGGCCCGGCCTCCCGGTCGGCGCTGCGGGGGACTATGCAAGCCCCGGGCCAGCGCTTCCGGTGATGTAAAGGGCCAATCTTTTAGTTTTGTTGTCTCGTCTGCCGCTTGCGGCGCGCCGTCCTTGTGCGGGGAGGCACCGCTGCGAGCCACGCGGCACTCATGTAGTGCGCACTACATGATCGTTCAGCGTAAGCTACATGAAACTGGCGGGCAAGGCCGAATTGCGTTTTCCCTCCTCGGGGTTTTCCCGCGCGTGGCGCGCATGGCGCCGGCGCGGGAATGCACGTGTCCCTGCCCGGTGGCGAAGCGCCTTGCCAGGCACGGCGTAGGTGCGGTCAGCGTGGATGCGGAAGGCCGGCGCGCCGGCCCCGCAAGGTCTGGATTAGTCCTAGTGGGCAGGCGCCGCGCGCAGGCGCGCGACGGTGTTCTCCAGGTCCTGCCATGCGGGTTTGTCGGGCGCAAAGCGCGCGCGCAGGTACTGCGTCAGTTGCGCGATCTGCTGGTCGTCGAGCGTGTCGGCATAGGCCGGCATCGCCCCCAGTTCGCTGTTGGGCGGTGCCGGCATGCCTTGCAGCAGCACCTGGATCACGTTGTCCGGCAGCTTGCTGTGCAGGTTCGTATTGAGCGCCAGCGAAGGCTTGACGCCGAACTGGGCGATGCCCTGGTCCGACTGGTGGCAGACCGCGCATGCGCTCTGGTACAGGCGTTCGCCGGGACCGCCCAGGGTGCGCGCGGCCTGCGCGCTGCGCTGCTCGATCTGCGCTGCCTGTGCGGCCAGTACGGCAGGCGAGGGCGCTGGCGTGCCGAACGAGGCCACGTAGTGCGCAATCGCGCGCACGTCGGACTCAGGCAGTTGCGCCAGTTCCTCGACCACCGGTGCCATCGGTCCGGCCGCGGCGCCATGGTGCGGTGCATAGCCGCCGCGCAGGTAGGTGAACAGCGCCGCTTCGGTCCAGGGCAGCGGTGCTTGCGACAGCGCGGTCAGAGGCGGCGCTTCCCAGCCTTCGGCGCTGCCGCCGGTCAGGTACTGGCGGCCGCCCTTTTCGCCGCCGAGCGCGTTGCGCGGCGAATGGCAGGCGCTGCAGTGGCCCAGCCCTTCAGCCAGGTACGCGCCGCGATTCCATTGCGCGGAGCGCGACGGGTCCGGTGTAAAGCGCTCGTTGCGATGGAACAGCAGGTTCCAGCCGGCCAGCAGCGGGCGCACGTTGAAGGGGAACGCCAGCTGCGTCTGCGGGACTTCGGCTTTCACCGGCTCTGCCGACATCAGGTACCCGTATAGCGCCTGCATGTCGCCGTCGCTGATCTTCGCGAATGCGGTGTACGGGAACGCGGGATACAGGCGGCGCCCGTCGCGGTGGATGCCCTCGCGCATGGCGCGCTCGAACGCGGCGAAGGACCAGTTGCCGATGCCGGTCTGCACATCCGGGGTGATATTGGTGCTGTAGACCGTGCCGAAGGGCGTCTCCAGCGGCAGGCCGCCGGCGTTCTTCACGCCGCCCGGCACGGTATGGCAAACCGCACAGTCTCCCGCGGCGGCCACCAGCCGGCCGCGTTCGAGCGTGGCGGCGGAATAGAAGCCCGCTTCGGGCGGCGCCACCGGTGCGATCGGCGCGCGCCAGGGCAGCAGCGTGGCGCACACGCCCGCAGCGGCAGCGGCGGCTGCGGCGATCCAGCCGCGCTTGCTGCGCTGGTTGCCGGGCCTGGCCTCGGCCAGCGCCAGGCGGATGCGGTCGGCGCTGAAGGGCGGCGCGCGCAGGCGCACGCCGGTGGCATCGTAGATGGCATTGGCCACGGCCGCGGCGGCGGGCATGGTGCCGGTCGGGCTGGCAGCCAGCGCGTCATGCGGGGCGAGCGTGCCGGCCAGGCGGACTTCCGGCAGGGCGCTGCCCGGCACGGCTGGCAGCGCCGGCCTGGCAGATGGCGCCTCGGCCGGCCAGGTGTCGAAGGCGGGCGTGGCCGACGTCAGCTGCAGGGCAGCATCGGCCACGGCCAGCTCGAGCGAGCGCGCGGACGGCGCGGCTTGCGCGCGCGGCAGCGATTCACTGTCATGCCCCACCGTCACGCGCGTGACCGCCAGCTCGCCGGTGGTGCTGTCGACCTCGACCTCGGCCACCCATGCCGACCAGGTCTGCCCGGCTTCGTGATCGATGGTGTGGGCATAGGCAAAGCCGCGGCCGCGCTGTACGTTGCCTGCCGCTGTGTTGGCGCGGGGCGCGGCCGGCGTCCAGGCGGCGCGCTCGGCCACTTGCCGTACCAGTGCCGTGCCGCGCGCATCGTCGAGATGCGCCAGCCGCAGCGCGACCGGATCGGTGCCGGAGGCGGCGGCAAGCTCGTCGAGATGGGATTCCCGGGCGAACACCTGGGCCCGGGCGGCCGCCAGTGGCGCGGCATCGAACGCGGCGGCGTTGCCTGTCGCAACCAGGTCGACATGCGGGATGCGATAGGGCGGCATGGCGGTGTCGCCAGCATGGTCGGCATCGATGCCGTCCGCCACGGGCGATGCCGTATGCGTCAGCCACAGCGCCAGCGATACGGCCGGGGCGGCGGTGCCCGCCAGCGTTGCGGCGTAGGCTTCGATGGCAGTGCCGGCCAGCGCGGTGTCGACGCGCATATCGAGCGCGGCATCGGCAAGACCCAGGTCGGCGGCACACAGCCGACGCATCACGGGCAGTCCGGCGGCGTGGGCCAGCAGCGCCGCGTCGGCGGCGGCGTGCGGCGCGAGCAGGGCGGGGTCCGCGCGGTCGTCGGGCGCCTGCCAGCAGGCCAGCACCACCTGTTGCTGCGCGATGCCCAGCAGCGCGGCAAGCTCGGCGCGCAGCGCGCCAGGGCGCGTGCTCGGCAGCCACACGGTCAGCTTGCCGTCGCGCCAGTCGGCGACGGCCGTGCAATACGCCTCGCCGCGGGTGCCGGCCAGCGGCCACTGGTAGTGCTGCGTGTGGCGCGCAGCGCCGCCGGCCAGCACCGCATCGGCATTGCCGCGCCGGGCCAGCGCGTGGCGCGTTACCGGCGCGTCGCCGGCGCGGGGCGGGGCGGACCATCGTGCCTGCAGCGCCTGGATTGCGTTGGCGGCCTGTGCGCCGGAAGCCGCCGCCACGCCGGCAAAGTTGTTGCGGATGACGACCGCGCGCACGCCCGGCAGCGCCAGCGCGGCCTCGCGCTGCGCGCCCAGCAGGCGTGCCGCCAGCGGCTTGCCGTCGATCCAGCGCAGGCCAGGCGGTGTCAGCACCCGGGCAACCAGGCAGTCGGCGGCGGGCGGCGGCATGCTGCCCGCGACCGCGGTCGCAGGGGTGGCCTGGGGCACGAGTCCTTCGTTCACGATGCGGCCCCCGCGGCCGCTTGCCGTTGCAGCATCGCGGCACGTTGCACCGCGCGCACGATTTCCACGTGGGTGCCGCAGCGGCACAGGTTGAAGCGCAGCGCCTCGCGGATCTGGGCCTCATCGGGATCGGGATTCTGCGCGAGCAGCGCCTTGGCGGTCATGATCATGCCATTCAGGCAATAGCCGCATTGCGCGGCCTGCTCGTCGATAAACGCTTGCTGCACCGGGTCGGGCTGCGCATCGGTGCCCAGTCCTTCCAGCGTGGTGACGGCGTGCCCGACCACGGCCCTGACCGGCAGCACGCAGGCGCGCGCCGGCATGCCGTCCACCAGCACCGTGCAGGCGCCGCACTGGCCCAGGCCGCAGCCGTACTTGGGCCCGTTGCAGCACAGGTCGTTGCGCAGGATGTAGAGCAGCGGCGTGTCAGGGGCCACGCTCAGCGTGTGCTCGGCGTGATTGACTTGCAGCGTCAGGGGGCGGGGCGTGTTCATCGGGGGCTTGGGGGCGGTTTGAACATCACGCATCGCTGCGCCGCGCCCCTTCGATGAGGGGCTGCGGCGGGCAGGGTTGGTCAGGCGTCAGGCCGCTGCGGACAGCGTCCCGGTCCCGGCCGACACCAGCGGCACGTTGAAGACATCGTAGCCGAAACACCAGTCGGGGTTCTCGTTGCTGCGCAGCCAGGTGTTGTTGTGCGAGACCAGCTGGACCTTGCTTGCGCGCTCGTTGCGGTTCGCTTCATACAGCGCGAATGCCGAGGCGAAGTCGTCCACGCCGGTCTCGGTGAAGCAACGCGTAAGCATCGCGGCATCCTCGATCGCCATCGCGGCGCCTTGTGCCATGTGCGGCTTCATCGGGTGGCAGGCATCGCCGAGCAGCACCAGGCGGCCCCGGCTCCACAACGGCAGCGGGTCGCGCTCCAGCAGCGGCCACTTGGTCACTTCGACGGTGCCTTCGATCAGCGACTGCACACCCTCGTGCCAGCCGTCGAATGCGGCGCGCATTTCCTCGATGCTGCTCGGCACCCAGCTCTTGCTCATGTCCCAGTCGGGCTCGGGCACGCCGGTGACGTAGTAGATCTCGTCGAGCTTGCTGGTATCGAAGTAGACCATCATGTGGCGGTCGTCGGTCCACCACTTGGTGCAGCGCTCATGCGTGAAGCCCTTGACGCGCGAGATCGGGAACACCGCGCGATGCGCCACGTAACCGGTGTACTTGGGCGGCTCGGCGCCCAGCAGCGTCTCGCGGATGCGCGAGTTGACGCCGTCCGCGCCGATCACGATGTCGGCCTCTTCGACCGTGCCGTCGGTGAAGCGCAACTGCACCACGTCGCCCTGGTCGGTGACGCTGTCCAGCTTCTTGTTGAAGAACAGCGTGTCGGGCGCCACGGCGTCGGTCAGCAGCTTGTGGAAGTCGCCGCGGTGCACGGTCAGGTAGCTGGCGCCGTAGTGGCGCTCCGCGTAGTCGCCCAGCGGGATCTGCGCGATCACCGCGCCGCTCAGGCCGTCGCGGCTGTACCAGTAGTCGGGGTGGCAGCCCATGTCGTTGAGCGCGTCCTCGATGCCGATGCGCCGCATGATCTTCATCACGTTGGGCCCCACATGGATGCCCGCGCCCAGGCGCGAGAACGCCGGTGCCTGTTCATACAGCCTGACTTGGAAGCCGGCTCGCTGCAGCAGGGCGGCCGCGGCCGTCCCTCCGAGTCCGGCGCCGACAACTGCGATTCGCGGTTTGCCTTGCACGTTCTTTCTCCTGGCAATGACACAAGGTCGATGGGGGCTGGGGCGGCCACTCGGCCGACCGTTGAAAACGAGTGTACACACTCAAAATATCAAAGTAAAAGAAGAAATTGATGAACCTATGGAAAACCCTTACTGAAACGTGAAGACGCTCACACATCGCGCTGTATCGATGAATTTCTGCGCAAAAATAGGGGCTGGTTAGTTAAGTATGCACTGAACGAGTGAATTCGCGGCGATGCAGATTCTGTTTGCCTAGATAAAGTGTGTACACTACAATCAATCGCAGCATGCAGGGCCGCCAGGGCGAAGCAGGCAGGGTAGACAGACAAACAGATGACGGAGTCGACAGTGCAGAAAGTTTTCCGAATCGGCCAGATCGTGCCGAGCTCCAACACCACCATGGAAACCGAGATCCCGGCGATGCTGGCCGCGCGCCAGCTGGTGCGCCCGGAACGCTTCACCTTTCACTCAAGCCGGATGCGGATGAAGAAGGTGGTCAAGGAAGAGCTGGCGGCCATGGACGCCGAATCCGACCGCTGCGCGGTGGAACTGAGCGACGCCCGCGTCGACGTGCTCGGCTACGCCTGCCTGGTCGCCATCATGGCCATGGGCCACGGCTACCACCGCGTGTCCGAGCAGCGCCTGCAGGCGCATACCGCCGAGAACGGCGGCGACGCGCCGGTGATCACCAGCGCCGGCGCGCTGGTGGATGCGCTCAAGGTGATGGGCGCGAAGCGCATCGCCGTGGTGGCACCCTATATGAAGCCGCTGACCGAGCTGGTGGTCGACTACATCCGCAATGAAGGCTATGAGGTGGTCGACTACCGCGCGCTGGAAATCCCCGACAACCTTGAGGTGGGCCGCCATGACCCGGCGCGGCTGCCGGAGATCGTCGCGCAGATGAATACGGCCGACGCCGATGTCATCGTGCTGTCGGCGTGCGTGCAGATGCCGTCGCTGCCGGCCGTGGCCAAGGTCGAGGCAATGACCGGCAAGCCTGTGGTCACCGCCGCCGTCGCCACCACCTATGCGCTGCTGAAGCGGCTGGGGCTGGAGCCGGTGGTGCCGGGCGCCGGCGCGCTGCTGTCGGGCGCGTACTGAAGGGGGCGGCCATGGCAGACAGCACCTTTCTCTACGGCGCCAACGTGAACGCCAACGGCATCCGCCAGCACTACCTGCGCTATGGCGGGCAGGGCGGCGCGCGCGCGCAGCGCGATGCCGTCATCATCGTGCCGGGCATCACCAGCCCGGCGGTGACCTGGGGCTTTGTCGGCGAGCAGTTCGGGCGGCAGTTCGATACCTATGTGCTCGACGTGCGCGGCCGCGGCCTGTCGCAGGCCGGCGCTGAGCTGGACTACTGCCTCGATGCGCAGGCTGCCGATGTGATCGCGTTTGCCAAAGCGCTTGGCTTGCAGCGCTACGCCATCGTCGGCCATTCGATGGGCGCGCGCATCGGCATCCGCGCCGCGCGCAGCAAGCCGGCAGGCCTGACGCGCCTGGTGCTGGTCGATCCGCCGGTGTCGGGCCCGGGCCGCCGCCCGTATCCGTCGCAACTGCCGTGGTACATCGATTCGATCCGGCTGGCGCAGCAGGGCATCGACGTGGAAGGCATGCGCCGCTTCTGCCCGACCTGGACCGAGGACCAGCTGCGCCTGCGCGCGCAATGGCTGCATACCTGCGACGAGCGCGCGATCCTGGCCAGCTTCAATGGCTTCCATGAGGACGATATCCACGCCGACCTGCCGCACGTCGCCGTGCCGGCCCTGCTGATGACCGCCGGCCGCGGCGACGTGATCCGCGAGGAAGACGTGCAGGAGATGCGCAAGCTGCTGCCCGCGCTGCTGCTTGCGCATGTCGCCAACGCCGGCCACATGATCCCGTGGGACGACGAGGGCGGCTTCTACCGCGCCTTCGGCGATTTCCTGGGTGCGGCGCTGAACTGATCAAGGAGCGAACATGCCCGTAAGCGATTACGACCTGACCGCGGCGTGGAAGCAGGTGCTGACGCTGTCGAAGCTTGAGCCGGGACAGACCGTCACCGTGCTGACCGGCGCCGCCACGCATCCGCAGACGCTGCGCACCGCGATGGTGGCGGCGGCATCGATGGGCGCCATCGTCAACCGGCTCGACCTGCCGCCGGTCAACGGCGAAAAGGCGCTCAGCCGCGACGCGCTGGCCTACCTCGGTACCACGCCGCTCACCGGCAATCCCGCCGCCATCGCTGCGCTCAAGGCGAGCGACCTGGTGCTGGACCTGATGACGCTGCTGTTCTCGCCCGAGCAGCACGAGATCCTGGCGCAAGGTACCAGGATCCTGCTCGCGGTGGAGCCGCCCGAAGTGCTGGCGCGGCTGGTGCCGACCGAGGCCGATCGCGCCCGCGTCAAAGCGGCGACAGCGCGGCTGGGCAAGGCGCGCGAGATGCATATCGTGTCCGACGCCGGCATGGACCTGCGCTGCCGCCTGGGCGAATTCCCGGCGATCAGCGAGTACGGCTTTGTCGACGAGCCCGGCCGCTGGGACCACTGGCCGAGCGGCTTCGTGCTGACCTGGCCGGACGAGGGCGGCACCAACGGCACCATCGTGCTGGACCGCGGCGACATCCTGCTGCCGATGAAGTCCTATCTCCAGGCGCCGATCCGCATCACGGTCGAAGCCGGCTACGTGCGCAGCATCGAAGGCGGCGTGGACGCCGAGCTGCTGGCCGACTACATGGCCTCGTTCAACGACCCCGAGGCCTATGCCATGTCGCATATCGGCTGGGGGCTGCAGCCGCGCGCCAGCTGGTCGGCGCTGGCGATGTACGACCGCGAGGCCACCATCGGCATGGATGCGCGTGCCTACGAGGGCAACTTCCTGTGCTCGTTCGGTCCCAACAACGAAGCCGGCGGCAGCCGCACCACCGCCTGCCATATCGATATCCCGGTGCGCCACTGCACCGTCAGCCTGGACGGCGAGCCGGTGGTGGTGCGCGGCAAGGTGATGGACGGCCACCACGCGCCGGTCGCTTCTCTCTACAAGGACGCGCGCCATGGATGACGCCGTGCAGACTTACCAGCGTCAGGGCTTCGGCGCGTCGATGGAACTGAAGGCCCCATACGGCCTGCTGATCATCGACTTCGTCAACGGCTTCGCCGATCCGGCGGTGTTCGGCGGCGGCAATATCCCCGAGGCGATCCGCAATACCCAGCCGCTGCTGCGCAGCGCGCGCGAGCAGGGTTGGCCGGTGGCGCATAGCCGCATCGTGTTTGCCGACGACGACAGCGACCACAATATCTTCACGCTGAAGGTACCGGGCATGCTGACGCTGAAGGAGGATGGCCACAACAGCAAGATCGTGCCGGAGCTGGCCCCCGCGCCGGGAGAGCTGGTGGTGCGCAAGACCGTGCCGTCGGCGTTCTTCGGTACCTCGCTGGCGGCGTGGCTGACGCAGCGCGGCGTGCAGACGCTGCTGGTGGCGGGGTGCGTCACCAGCGGCTGCGTGCGCGCCAGCGTGGTCGACGCGATGTCGCTGGGCTTCCGCCCGCTGGTGGTGTCGGATTGCGTAGGCGACCGCGCGCTGGGTCCGCATGACGCCAACCTGTTCGACATGGCGCAGAAATACGCCACCGTGCTGACGCGCGACGAGGCGCTGGCGCAGGTTGCCGGCGTGCGCGCCGCCGCCTGAGGCGTGGCGATGCGGCCAGGCCTGGCGTCAGCCTGCCGCCGCGCGCCGGCCGCGGGCCGGTTTGCGCGGCGCGGCCGGCGGCGCCACATCCACATCCGGCACCGCGCCGGGCACGGCCACCGCGCGCAGCACCGTCTGCTGGATCACATCGCGCCAGTGCGCCAGCGCGGGCGGGCTCATCATGGGTTCGCCCAGGAAGGCGCTGAGCGTATGATGGTTGGAGTTGTAGAAGTAGCCAAGCGAAGCGATCACCATATAGACATCGCGCGCGCCCGCATCGGGCCGGAACAGCCCCGCGGCCTTGCCGCGCGCGAGGATGCCGTCGAGCACCGACAGCGCGTAGCTGGAGATCTCGCGCAGCCGCACCGACTTCTTCGCGTGCTTGCCCTGGCTCATGTTCTCGCTGATCAGGATGGCGACGAACTCCGGATGGTCGAGGTAGTACTGCCAGACGAAGTCGATCAGCTGCGACAGCGCGCGCACGGGGTCGGCAGCGTCGAGCTCATGTTCCAGCTGCTGCTCGGCTTCATTGAGCTGCAGGTAGATGGTCTCCAGCACTTCAACAAACAGCTTTTCCTTGCTGCCGAAGTAGTAATAGATCATCCGGTCGTAGGTCTTGGCCAGCGACGAGATGCGTTCGATGCGGCCCCCGTCGTAGCCGCGCTGGGCGAAGACCTTGATCGCAGCCTTCAGGATGCGGTCGCGGCTGTCCTGCGCTTGCCTGGCCCGCGTGCCGGCTGGCGCCCGCTTTGCGGTTGGCTTGGGCGCGGTCGTGATCGTCATGGTCGATGCTTGGGCTATTCCACTGTTGGCTTGCAGTATAACGGGCGCCCCGGGGCGCAGCCGGTGAAGGAGATGGCAGAACGATGACGGCAACCAACCTGCAACCCGCGGCACAGGCCGACGCCGACACGCCCCGCACGCTGCGGCTGGCGCTGCTGCAGGCCACCGGCGTGCTGCTGGTGACGCGCGCCCCGCAGGCGGCGCCGCGGCCCGCGCCGGGCCAGCCCGGCGCGGCTTCGGACTACGTGCCGGCGCTGCCGGACATCTTCATTGCCGTGCGCGACAGCGGCGAGGTGCTGGCCTTCAACGGCCACGTCGACCTGGGCACCGGCATCCGCACGGCGCTGGCGCAGATCGTGGCCGAAGAACTCGACGTGCCGCTCGAACGCGTACGCATGGTGCTTGGCCATACCGAAGCCACCCCCAACCAGGGTCCCACTATCGCCAGCGCATCGATCCAGATCTCGGCGCTGCCGTTGCGCCGCGCCGCGGCACAGGCCCGTGCGTGGCTGCAGGCGCGTGCCGCGCAGCACCTCGGCGTAGAGGCCGGCAGGCTGGAGGCAGAGGACGGCATGTTCCGCGATCCCGGCACGCAGGCCAGCATCGGCTATGGCGCGCTGCTTGCCGGCGAGCACCTGGAACTGCCGCTGGCCGAAGACATACCGACCAAGCCGGTCGAGTCCTACCGCATCGTCGGCCGCGCCGCGGGCCGCGTCGATATTCCCGGCAAGGTGCGCGGCGCGCTGACTTTTGTCCACGACGTGCGCGTGCCCGGCATGCTGCATGGCCGCGTGGTGCGGCCCCCATATGCGGGGCGCGACAGCGGCGACTTTGTCGGCAACAGCCTGCTGGAAGTCGACCGCGACTCCGTGCGCGATATACCCGGCCTGGTCGATGTGGTGGTGCGGGGCGATTTTGTCGGCGTGGTGGCCGAGCGCGAGGAATACGCGGTGCAGGCCGCGCGCCGGCTGCGCGTGCGCTGGAAGCCGGTGCCGCCGCTGCCCGCGCTGGACGATCCGGAGCCCGCGCTGCGCGCCAACCCCGCCACGCGGCGCGAGTTGCTGTCCGACGGCGAGCCGCCGGCAAGCGGCGCCGGCAAGGTCTTGCAGCGGCGCTTCGTCTGGCCGTACCAGATGCATGGCTCGATCGGCCCGTCATGCGCGGTGGCCGACTGGCATGACGATGGCCTGACGGTGTGGTCCGGCACGCAAAACCCGCATGTGCTGCGCATCGACCTGGCCAGGCTGTGCGGGCTCGGCGAAGACCGCATCGAGGTCGTGCGCATGGAGGCCGCCGGCTGCTACGGGCGCAACTGCGCCGACGATGTCTGCGCCGACGCGGCACTGCTGGCGCGCGCGGTCGGGCGGCCCGTGCGCGTGCAGCTATCGCGCGAACAGGAACACCTGTGGGAGCCCAAGGGCGCGGCCCAATTGATGGACGTCAGCGCTACGCTGGGGCCGGACGGCGCGCTGCTTGGCTATGACTTCACCAGCCGCTATCCGTCCAACGATGCGCCCACGCTGGCGCTGGTGCTGACCGGTGCCGTGCCCAACGCGCCGCGCACGCTGGAGATGGGCGATCGCACCGCCGTGCCGCCATACGCGTATGGCGCGCGCCGCATCGGTTGCGACGACACTCCCGCGATCGTGCGCGCGTCCTGGCTGCGTGGCGTGTCGGCGCTGCCCAATGCGTTTGCGCATGAGTGCGTGATCGATGAGCTGGCGGCAGAGGCGGGTGCCGATCCCGTGGATTTCCGGTTGCGGCACCTGCCGGATGAACGTGCCGCGGCCTTGCTGCGTGCCGTGGCTGAAGCGGCTGGCTGGCAGCGGGGCGTGGCCGGGTCGCGGGGCATCGCGGATGCCGATGGCCGGCTGCGCGGCCGGGGCGTGGCCTATGCCCGCTATATCCACAGCCGTTTCCCGGGCTTCGGCGCAGCCTGGTCGGCCTGGGTGGTGGACCTGGCGGTGGATGCCGGCAGCGGCCGCATCACCATCGAGAAGGTGGTGGTCGGGCAGGATACCGGCATGATGGTCAATCCCGACGGCGTACGCCACCAGATCCACGGCAACGTGGTGCAGACCATCAGCCGGGTGCTGAAGGAGCAGGTGCGCTTCGATGCGGATGGGGTCGCCAGCCGCGAATGGGGCAGCTATCCGCTGCTGACCTTCCCGGAAATCCCGCCGATTGAAGTGGTGCTGATGCCGCGCCAGTCGGAGCCGCCGCTGGGCGCGGGCGAATCGGCCTCGCTGCCGGGCGCGCCGGCGCTTGCCAATGCCTTGTTCGATGCGCTGGGGGTGCGGCTGCGCCGGCCGCCGTTCGTCCCTGAGACGGTGCTGGCGGCGCTGAAAAGCTGACTGTTTGCTCCCTCTCCCGCAAGCGGGAGAGGGGAGAAAACCCTCGGCGTCCGTGGACCCTAGACGCCGTTCCCCTCGTCGATCTCACTCATCTTGCGCAGCAGGTAAGTCACCGCCACACGCTCGGCCGGATTCAGGCTGCCGAAGGTCTGCTCCGAGATCTCCTTCGCAAACGGCACGGTCTCGTCGATCAGTGCCAGCCCGTCGGGCGTGACCGTCACCACCACCTTGCGCCGGTCATTGGGATCGTGCGACACCGCAATCAGCTCACGCGACTTCAGCCGGTCGATGATGCCCCGCACCGTGGCCTGGTCGATGGCGGTGGCGCGCACCACCTCGTTCATCGAACACGGCTGGCGGTCCCTGACCGCGCACAGCACCACGAACTGCGCCGCGGTCAGCTGCGAATCCGGGATGGTCTGCTGGAAGATCGCCACATGGCGCTGGTAGGCGCGCCGCAGCAGGTGGCCCACCTGTTCGGTGAAGTCGTAGTCTGCGGCGGTCTTGCCGGAAGGCGGGTCGGAGGGCTGGGGCACGAACCTGGTGCAGTGGGTAAGGTGACCCAGAGTATACCGAGGAAGGGGGCAGGAAAGGTGGCCGGGAAGGTGGCCGGGGCCGCCGGGGTGACGCCCGATGCCATTGCGTCTTTTCGAATACAATCGTCGGGTCGTTTCGCGGGGCCCACGTGCCCGCCCGCTTTCCCCCTGTATTCCCCCGTGCCCGCCTCCCAGAAGTCTCTCGCCGCACCTGCCGCGCTGCCGTCGCCGCAGCGCTCGGGCCTTGTCATCGCCGCCGTCGGCGCGGTGCTGTTCTCCGCCAAGGCGATCGTCGCCAAGCTGATGTACCGCTACAACGTCGATGCGGTGATGGTGATCACGCTGCGCATGCTGTTCGCGGTGCCGCTGTTCATGGCGATCGGCTGGTGGCAGTCGCGCCGGCTGGCGCCGCTGTCGTGGGCGGATCGCGGCCGCGTGGTGTTTCTCGGCTTTATCGGCTACTACCTGTCGAGCTTCCTCGATTTCATCGGCCTGCAATACATCACCGCCGGGCTGGAGCGGCTGATCCTGTTCCTGACGCCGTCGTTCGTGCTGCTGGCCACCGCGCTGGTGTTCCGCCGGCCGATCGCCATGCGCCAGTGGCTGTCGCTGCTGCTGGCCTACGCCGGCATCGTGCTGGTATTCGCGCATGACCTGGACGTCAGCGGCAGCCAGGTGTGGCTGGGCGGCGCGCTGGTGCTGGGCAGCGCCATGACCTATGGTATCTACCTGATCCTGAGCGGCGAGCTGGTGCGGCGTATCGGCTCGCTGCGGCTGGTGGCGTATGCGATGTGCGTCTCGACCGCCTGCTGCGTGATCCAGTACCTGGTGCTGGGCCGGCCGGTGGCGGAATTGGCGCAGCCGGCTCCGGTGATGTGGCTGTCACTCGTCAATGCGGTGTTCTGCACCGTGCTGCCGGTGTCGCTGACCATGGTGGCGGTGTCGCGCATCGGCGCGCCGATGGCGTCGCAGGCGGGCATGATCGGCCCGGTGTCGACCCTGTTCCTGGCCTTCTGGCTGCTGGGCGAGCCCATCAGCGGCGTGCAGCTGGCCGGCAGCGCGCTGGTGATGGGCGGCATGTATTTGCTGTCGGCAAGAAAGACGTGATTCCGGGCCGGCCCCGGGGCTGGCCCGCCAAAGACAACAGACAAAGGAGAAGGACATGGATCTGGGACTGCGCGGCAAGCATGCGCTGGTATGCGGCGCCAGCAAGGGCCTGGGCTTTGCCTGCGCCGACGCGCTGGCGGCCGAGGGCGTCGACGTGGTGATCGTGGCGCGCGGCGCCGAGGCGCTGGAGAAGGCCGCCGCCGGCCTGCGCGCGCGCCATGGCCGCCGCGTGATCGCGGTGGCGACCGACATCACCACGCCCGAAGGCCGCAAGGCGGCGCTGGACGCGGTGGCCAAGCTGGGCGATCTCGACATCCTGGTGAACAACGCCGGAGGCCCGCCGCCGGGCAACTTCCGCGACTGGGAGCGCAGCGACTGGCTGGCCGCGCTCGACGCCAACATGCTGACCCCGATCGAGCTGATCAAGGCCACCGTCGACGGCATGATCGCGCGCCAGTGGGGCCGCATCATCAATATCACCAGCGGCGCGGTCAAGGCGCCGATCGATGTGCTGGGCCTGTCTAATGGCGCGCGCTCGGGCCTGACCGGCTTTGTCGCGGGCGTGGCGCGCGAAGTGGCGCAGCACGGCGTGACCATCAACAACCTGCTGCCGGGCCCGTTCAACACCGACCGCCTGCTCAAGACCATGGAAGGCGGGGCCAAGAAGGCTGGCCTGAGCGTCGATGAGGTGGCGCAGCGCCGCGCCGCGGCGAACCCGTCGCGCCGCTTCGGCGAGCCGGCCGAGTTCGGCGCCACCTGCGCCTTCCTGTGCAGCCGTCATGCCGGCTACATCACCGGGCAGAACATCCTGCTCGATGGCGGCGCCTATCCGGGCACCTTCTGATCCCGCTGCTTTCTCCTGTTTCCTGACGTTCACCGACCCCGCAACAAGGAACCCCTGATGACTCGCCCCCGCATCGCGCTGATCGCCCATGACCACAAGAAGGACGACATCGTCGCCTTCGCCACGCGCCACCGCGCCTTCCTTTCGCAGTGCGAGCTGCTGGCCACCGGCACCACCGGCGGGCGCCTGATCGACGAGGTCGGGCTGGAGGTGACGCGCATGCTGTCGGGGCCGTGGGGCGGCGACCTGCAGATCGGCGCGCAACTGGCCGTAGGCCTGGTGCGCGCCGTGGTGTTCCTGCGCGACCCGATGACGCCGCAGCCGCATGAACCCGATATCAACGCGCTGGTGCGTGCCTGCGACGTGCACAACGTGCCGTGTGCCACCAACGTGGCCACTGCCGAGCTGTTGATCGCCGGGCTGACGCGCGAGGCTGAAGCCGGCAACTGAATTCCCACCGATACAACACCATAGCGAAGGAGCGACACAGATGAGCAAAGCCATCCGGATCGAGCAAACCGGCGGTCCCGAAGTCATGCAGTGGGTCGATGTCGAAGTGGGCGAGCCCGGCCCCGGCCAGGTGCGCGTGCGCCATGAGGCGGTGGGCCTGAACTACATCGATGTCTATTTCCGCACCGGGCTGTACAAGCAGCCGCTGCCGGGCGGGCTGGGCATGGAAGGCGCCGGCGTGGTCGAAGCGGTGGGCGAGGATGTGCGCCACGTCGCCGTGGGCGACCGCGTGGCCTACGCCGGCCGTCCCACCGGCGCCTACGCGCAGGTGCGCGTGATGCCGGCCGATATCGTGGTGCGGCTGCCCGACGCGATCCCGTTCGACACCGCCGCGGCGATGATGCTGCAGGGCCTGACCGCGCAGTACCTGATCCGCGACAGCTACAAGGTGCAGCCGGGCGACACGGTGCTGCTGCATGCCGCCGCCGGCGGCGTCGGCCTGATTGCCAGCCAGTGGCTCAAGGCGCTCGGCGTGACCGTGATCGGCACCGTCGGCAGCGACGAGAAGGCCGAACTGGCACGCGCCAACGGCTGCGCCCACACCATCGTCTACACGCGTGAGTCGTTCGTGGAACGGGTCAGGGAGATCACCAACGGCAAGGGCGTGCCGGCGGTCTATGACTCGATCGGCAAGGACACATTCCAGGGCTCGCTCGACTGCCTGGCGCCGCGCGGCACCATGGTCAGCTTCGGCAACGCCTCGGGTCCGGTGCCGCCGTTTGACCTGTCGGTGCTGGGCAACAAGGGCTCGCTGCGGCTGACGCGGCCGACACTGATGACCTACGTGGTGCACCGCGAACTGCTGGAGCCGATGGTGGCCGACCTGTTCGACGCCGTGGCCACCGGCAAGGTGAAGATCGATATCCGCCAGCGCTACGCGCTGTCGGAGGTGGCGCAGGCGCACCGCGACCTGGAATCGCGCAAGACCACGGGCTCGACCATCCTGCTGCCGAACTGAGCAACAGCCAGCCAGGCAAGCAAAAGCCCCGGGGCGGCAGGCGCTGCCCCGGGGCTTTGTCGTTGAGCGATGCCGTCAGTGCGGCCGGACCGTGGTGGCGGTGGCGCGCGTCTGCGCCTGGCGCAGGATATGCGGCGGCAGGCGCTTCAGGATCAGGTGCACCGCCAGTGGAATCAGCACCACGTCATCGACAATGCCCAGGCCCGCGACCACGTCGGGGATCAGGTCGATCGGCGAGATTGCGTAGAGCAGCAGCCCGATGGCGGCGGGCTTGAGCCAGGCCGGCGCGTCCGGATGGCGCAGCGCGTACCAGAACAGGCGGCCGTCGCGGCGAACCAGCGTCCACAGGGCCGAAAATCGCTTCCACATGAGAGGCCTCCTTCACATAGCGCGCGCCGGTCACTGGCGCATGCACAGATAGCTTGGGCCGTTATCGGCGGCTTCAAGTTCCGGAGGTGCAGGGAGATGCCTTGGGGATAGCCAAGGCTGGCGGTTTGCTCCCCTCGCCCGCTGAGGGGAGAGGGAGAACACCTTGCTTGGGCAAGCTCGGGCGGCTCTGGTGCACCAATCAGCCCGGGATCTTGCCTTCCACGCCTTCGACGTAGAACTTCACGCCATGCAGGAAGCCGTCGTCGGCCACCTGGTCCTTGGCCAGCTGTTCCTTGCCGGTGTTGTCCTTGATCGGACCCTTCCAGATCGGCGCGCTGCCGTCGGCGATGCCCTTCTTGCGCTCTTCGACCAGCGCCTTGACGTCAGCCGGCACATCGGCGTTGAAGCTCTTCAGGTCGATCATGCCTTCCTTCAGGCCCCACCACGTGGTGCTGTTCTTCCACTGCTTGTTCAGCACGTCTTCCACCACCTTGTTGTAGTAGACGCCCCACGAGATCACCGACGCGGCCAGATGGGCCTTGTCGCCGAACTTGCTCATGTCGCTGTCCCAGCCGAAGGCGTGCACGCCCTTTTCCTGCGCGGTCTGCACCACGGCGGCGGAGTCGGTGTTCTGCATCAGCATGTCGACGCCCTGGCCGATCAGCGTGGTGGCGGCTTCGCGCTCCTTGCCCGGATCGAACCACTTGTTGACCCACACCACCTTGACCGTGGCCTTGGGGTTGACGCTGCGCGCGCCCAGCGTGAACGAGTCGATATTGCGGATCACCTCGGGGATGGGCACCGATGCCACCACGCCCATCTTGCCGGTCTTGCTCATCTTGCCCGCGACCACGCCCGCCAGGTAGGCGCCTTCATAAGTGCGCACGTCGTACTGGGCCAGGTTCTCGGCGGTCTTGAAGCCGGTGGCGTGCTCGAACTTCACGTCCGGGAATTCCTTGGCGACCTTGAGCATCGACTCCATGTAGCCGAAGGTGGTGCCGAAGATCAGCTTGTTGCCCTGGCTGGCCAGGTCGCGGAACACGCGCTCGGCGTCGGCCGCGGATTCGGGCACGTTCTCGACGAAGGTGGTCTTGACCTTGTCGCCGAACTTCTCTTCCACGGCCTTGCGGCCGTTGTCATGCGCGAAGGTCCAGCCGGCATCGCCGACCGGCCCGATATAGACGAAGGCGACCTTGAGCGGCTCGGCCTTCTGCTCGGCCACGGGCGCGGAGGCCGCGCCCGCCGTCTCGGCAGGCTTGTCGGCCTCTTTCTTGCCGCAGCCCGCGAGGGCCAGCAAGGCGGTGGCGGCCAGGGCCGCCAGGGTCTTCCTGCGCGTGACGATCATGATTTCTCCTTGTGATGAATTGTTGGTAGCTCAGGGATTTCCGTCAAAAAACTCGAGGCTCAGGCATTGCCGGGCCGGAAGGGCTTGCCCAGCGAGGCCGGCATGTTCAGCCGGATCCAGGCCGGGTTGCGCGAGATCAGCGCCAGCACCACGATGGTGGCCGCGTAGGGCAGCATCGACAGGAACTGCGACGGCACCGACACGCCGATCCCTTGCAGGTAGAACTGCAGGATGGTCACGCCGCCGAACAGCCACGCGCCCACCAGCACGCGGCCCGGGCGCCAGGTGGCGAAGGTGGTCAGCGCCAGCGCGATCCAGCCGCGGCCGGCGACCAGGTTCTCGACCCACATCGGCGTGTACACCAGTGACAGGTAGGCGCCGGCCAGCCCGCAGCAGGCACCGCCGAACAGCAGCGCGCCAAAGCGGATGGTGCGCACCGGGTAGCCCAGCGCGTGCGCCGATTCGGGCGCTTCGCCGATCGCGCGCAAGGTCAGCCCCGCGCGCGTGCGGAACAGGAACCACATGATGGCAAAGCACAGCAGCAGGCTGAAATACACCATCCAGTGATGCTGGAAGAAGGCCGGCCCGAAGAAGGGCAGGTCGGCCAGGCCGGGCACGGCCTTGGCCTGCGCCGGCATGGCGAAGCCGACAAAGCGCTGGCCCATGAAGGCCGACAGGCCGGTGCCGAAGATCGACAGCGCCAGGCCGGTGGCGACCTGGTTGGTGGCCAGTACCAGCGCCAGCCACGAGAACAGCGTAGCCATCAGCATGCCGGCGAGCGCGCCGGCGGCAAAGCCGAGCAGCGGCGACTGGGTCTGGTAGCCGACCATGAAGCCGGCCACCGCGGCCACCAGCATCATGCCTTCGGCGCCGAGGTTGAGCACGCCCGAGCGCTCGTTGATCAGCAGGCCCAGCGCGGCCAGCAGCAGCGGCGTGCCGGCGTTGATGGCGGTGGCGATAAGGGGAGCGAGTTGTTCCATATTGTTCTGTAGCTCCGCTCAGGCCGTGGTGGCGCGCCAGCGCAGGCGGTTTTCGATCAGCGTGTCGCAGGCCAGCAGGAAGAACAGCAGCATGCCCTGGAACACCCAGCCAATGGCCGACGGCAGGCCCAGGCGCGATTGCGCCATCTCGCCGCCGATATAGAACAGCGACATCATGATGCCGCCGAAGACCGTGCCGACCGGATGCAGCCGGCCGATAAAGGCGACGATGATGGCGGTGAAGCCGTAGCCCGGCGAGATCGACGGCAGCAGCTGGCCGATCGGGCCGGTCACTTCGAACGCGCCCGCCAGGCCCGCGGTGGCGCCCGAGATCAGCAGTGCGCTCCACAGCGCGCTGCGCGCCGAGAAACCCGCGTAGCGCGCCGCCGCCGGCGCGGTGCCGCCCACCTGCAGGCGGTAGCCGGCAAAGCTGCGGAACACGAACACGGTCATCACTGCCACCAGCACCAGCATCACGGCAAAGCCGGCATGCAGGCGCGAGCCCGACATCAGGTTGGGCAGCAGGTACTCGGACGAGAACACCTTCGACTGCGGGAAGTTCATGCCGTTGGGATCCTTCAGCGGCCCGTTGACCACCCACAGCAGCAGCTGCTGCGCGATATAGGTGAGCATCAGCGAGACCAGGATCTCGTTGGCGTTGAACCTGTCCTTGAGCACCGCCGTGAGCGAGGCCCACAGCATGCCGCCGACCATGCCGGCGAGTGAGGCCAGCACCAGCACCACGGTGCCGTTCATGGCCTGGCCCGGCACATCGAAGTAAAGCACGGTGGCGCCGGCGCAGATGCCGCCGGCAATCAGCTGCCCGTCGGCGCCGATATTCCACACGTTGGCGCGGTAGCACACCGACAGGCCGAGTGCGCACAGCACCAGCGGCACGGTCTTGAGCAGCACCTCGCCGATGGCGCGCTGGTCGCGCAGCGGATCGGCCAGGAAGACCTTGAGCGCGGCCACGGGGTCCTTGCCGAGCACCAGGAACAGCAGCGCGCCGAACAGGAGCGTCAGCGCTAGTGCGATCACCGGCGAGGCATAGGCCATGGTGCGCGAGGGCAGGCCACGCGGCGCCAGCGAGAGGGGGGAGCGGGGCAGCAGTTGTCGCACATCAGCCATGGCTTGCCACCTCCGCGCCGGATTGCGCCTGGGCGGGCCCGCCTTGCCACAGTCCGCTCATCCACAGGCCGATCTGCTCGCGCGTCGCGGTCTCGGCAGGCACCGAAGGCGACAAGCGGCCCTTGGCGATCACGTGCAGCCGGTCGCAGATCGCGAACAGCTCATCGAGCTCTTCCGACACCACCAGGATGGCGCAGCCGGTGGCCTTCAGCGCCAGGATCTCGTTGTGGATCTGCGCCGCGGCGCCAACGTCCACGCCCCAGGTCGGTTGCGCCACGATCAGTACCTTAGGGCCGCTTTCGATCTCGCGGCCGACAATGAATTTCTGCAGGTTGCCGCCCGACAGGCTGCGCGCCAGCGCGTGCGGCCCGCTGGCCTTGACGCGGAAGCGGCTGATCACGGCCGAAGCCAGCCCGGTGGCCGCGCCGGGAGAAATCATGCCTTGCCGCACATAGGGTGGCGTCTGGTGCGACAGCAGGATATTGGTCGCCAGGCTCATGCCCGGCACCGCGCCGCGGCCCAGGCGCTCTTCCGGCACGAAGGCCAGGCCCGCGCGCCGGCGCTGGCGCGCATCGAGCCGGCCGACTGGCTTGCCGCCGAGCTGCACCGACATGTTGTCTGCGCGTGTGTCTTCACCGGACAGCGCGGCCAGCAGCTCCTGCTGCCCGTTGCCGGACACGCCGGCAATGCCGACGATCTCGCCGGCGTGGACATCCAGCGAGATCCGGCTCAGCTCGGTGGCGAAGGCATGCGCGCGCGGCAGCGACAGGCCCTGCACGCTGAGCCGCACCGGGCCGCGCTCGGCAGCCACGCGCGTCTCGCGCGGGGGCTCGCCGCCGATCATCAGCCGCGACAGCGAGGCCGCGGTTTCCTGGCGCGGATCGCACACGCCGGTGACCTTGCCCATGCGCATCACGGTGGCCTGATGGCACAGCGCGCGGATCTCGTCGAGCTTGTGGCTGATGTAGAGGATGCTGGTGCCTTCGGCGGCCAGCTGGCGCAGCGTGACGAAGAGCGTTTCCACTGCCTGCGGGGTCAGCACCGAGGTGGGCTCGTCCAGGATCAGCAACTGCGGATTGGCCAGCAGCGCGCGCACGATCTCCACGCGCTGGCGCTCGCCGACCGACAGCGTATGCACATGGCGGTTCGGCTCCAGCGGCAGTCCGTAGCGCTCGGCAGTGGCGCGGATGCGCTCGGCCAGCTGCTTCATGTTGCCTTGCTGTCCGGCGGGCAGGCCGAGTGCGATGTTCTCGGTCACGGTCAGCGTGTCGAACAGCGAGAAATGCTGGAACACCATGGCGATGCCCAGGTTGCGGGCGTCGTGCGGACTGTTGATGGTGACCGGCGCCCCGTTGAAGTGCATCTCGCCGGCATCCGGACGGACCGCGCCAAAGATAATCTTCATCAGGGTGGATTTGCCTGCGCCGTTTTCACCCAGCACGGCATGGATCTCGCCGGGGGCGACGCTGAGGCTGACGTCGTCATTGGCGACGACGCCCGGGTAGCGCTTGCTGATATGGGCCAGCGCCAGCCTGGGAGGGAGTTGTGATGTCACTGAGGCGGCTCGGGTTGTTGTGATGGCAGCAACGTGGGATGAGTCAACAGCGCGGCAGTGCGTGGCGCAGCATCGCCGCGACGCATTGCAGCATTCATCATGGTTTGGTGATGCCCGATATTGGTGATGGATTATATAAGTGACAGGACACCGGGCGGGCCGATTCCGGCGTCATTCCAGTCCCTGCAACGGTTTGGGGGTGGTTGCAAGTCGCGTGCCGGCCACAGCACGAAAAAAAGCCGCCGGCCCCTTGCGGAGCCAGCGGCTGGACTGGAGCAGCGGCGGGCGGCCAGGGCGGCCGCCCGCCGGCAGGGCTCAGGCGCCGGTGGTGGCGGCGCTGGTGGCGAAGCGCCCGTCGCGGAAATCCGCCAGGGTCTGGTAGATCTGCTCCTGCGTGTTCATCACGAACGGCCCGTACTGCGCGATCGGCTCGTTCAGCGGCTGGCCTGCGATCAGCAGGAAGCGCGCGTCGGCTTCGGCCCTGACGATGACGCCGTCAGACTGGCCGGCGTTGTCCAGCACGCCCATGCGCTGGGCCTCGATCACGGCGCGGTCGTCGCCGCTGCCGATCGAAACCTCGCCCCGGTACACGTAGACGAACGCGTTGTGCCCGGCCGGCAGCGCCTGCGCAAAGGTCTGGCCGGCCGGCAGGTGCACGTCCAGGTAGACCGGCTCGGTCACCGGGCGCGTGATCGCGCCGGCCACGCCGTGCGTGGCGCCCGCCAGCACGCGCACCGTGACGCCGTGGTCCAGCGCCACCGTCGGGATCTCGGCGGCGGGCAGGTCGCGGTACCACGGCGCGGTCATCTTGTCCGCGGCCGGCAGGTTCAGCCACAGCTGGAAGCCTTCCATGCGGCCGTCTTCCTGCTCGGGCATTTCCGAGTGGACCACGCCTGCGCCCGCCACCATCCACTGCGCGCCGCCGTTCTGCAGCAGCCCCTCGTTGCCGGCGCTGTCGCGATGGCGCATGCGCCCGGCCAGCATGTAGGTGATGGTCTCGAAGCCGCGGTGCGGGTGATCGGGGAAGCCGCCGATGTAGTCGTCCTTGCTGTCGGTGCCGAAGGCATCGAGCATCAGGAACGGGTCCAGCCGGCGCTGCAGGTTCTGCGTCAGCACGCGGGTCAGCTTGACGCCGGCGCCGTCCGAGGTGGCGATGCCCCGCACCACGCGGTCCACGGCGCGCGAGCGCTGCACGGTTTCGGCGGCGGCGGCGGGAACGGTGGCGAAGGTGGTGGCAAGGGTGTCCATGTCTTTCTCCAGTGGGCGGGTTCCGCGCGGCAATGGCCGGGCCGGTTTCCCGTCGTTTCAGCTACCTCGTCAATTTAGTGTTTTGGCGCGGAAAGAGTAGAGGGTCGCCGGGCAACAGATTGTTCTGCTGGCGTACCAACTGGCTGTCCGGTTTCCGCGATTTCAGAACGATCCGGGAAGTCTCCATGTGTCGGCTAATGCACGACCGAACATGCCGTCCTACTGCCGCCAATTCGCGCAAGATCGGCGCAGGAAGGTCGGAAAAATGCGGGAAGATGACAGGATCGATGAAGATCGCTATAATAGCGCTCTCTTTGTCATCCGTTGAGGCGAGATGCGGGGGTATCAAAACCTCGCCAGCCCTTGCCAGTCAACGGCCGATGGACCGGCGGCGCGTCGGAAAACTTCAATATTTGCGCTGCCACTGGCCAACCGATCGCAACAACTTTGCGTCGCCGGTTGCGCCGCTTCAGGGACTGCCAATCCAACCCGGCATCCCGTCAATCGGACTTCCCGCCCACGGCGGAGGAATCCACAGACCGTCCGCCGGCAATCGTGCCGGTCATGGCGGCAATGCAATCTGAACCGGGACTGGTGGCGCCCTATCTCCGCACGCACCAGCCCATATTGTTTTCCATCGCCGGGAAGTGGCGTGCTGCGCGCTTTTCGGTTTCGGAAAAGGGGAGAGTATGTCAAAGCAATCGGCACGGGCCCTCGCCTGGGCAGGACTGACGCTGGCCGCGCTGGCTGCACTGGTGGCATGGATCGGCGTCGATGTGATTCGCCAGTACCAGGAGCGCCTGCTCTACGACGTGGCCGACCACCTGCGCCTGGTGGTGCTGTCCATGACGCTGGCGCTGGCCACCGGCATCCCGGCCGGCATCGCGCTGAGCCGCGCGTGCATGCGCCGCTGGGCCGACCGCCTGATGCAGGTCTTCAACGTGGGCAATACCGTGCCGTCGCTGGCGGTGCTGGCGCTGGCCCTGGCCGTGCTCGGCATCGGCGAGCGGCCCGCCATCCTGGCGCTGTGGCTGGCCTCGCTGCTGCCGATCGTGCGCAACACCTACGAAGGCCTGCGCAATGTCTCGCCCACGCTGCTGGAAGCGGCGCGTGGCATCGGCATGACGCCGGTGCAGCGCCTGGTGCGCGTGGAACTGCCCAACGCGCTGCCGGTGATGCTGGCCGGCATCCGCATCGCCCTGGTCATCAACGTGGGCACGGTGCCGCTGTCCTTCCTGATCGGTGCCAACAGCCTGGGCGAGCTGATCTTCCCGGGCATCTACCTGAACAACCAGCCACTGCTGCTGCTGGGCGCGGCCGCCACGGCGCTGCTGGCGCTGGCCCTGGACGCGCTCTTTGCCGCCGCCGGCCAGCTGTACCTGCGCCGGCGCGGGCTGGCGCGCTGAACATGGGGACCGAAATGGAAAACCAGATGCAATTCATCCGCCGCCGCGCCCGGCGCGTCGCCCTGGTGGTGGCTGCCGTCACCGCTTTTGCGGCGGGCCTGGCGCTGGCCACTGCGCCTGAAGCCCATGCCGAGGCCACGCCGATCCGCGTGGGCGGCAAGAACTTCACCGAGCAGCTGCTGCTGTCGTCGATGACTTCGAAATACCTGCGCGCCAAGGGCCTCACCACCGAACTGACCGCCGGCCTGGGCAGCACGCTGATGCGCCAGGCGATGGAGAGCAACCAGCTCGACGTGGTGTGGGACTACACCGGCACCGCGCTGATCGTGTTCAACAAGGTCCAGGAAAAACTCGGCGCCAGGGAAAGCTACGAGCGCGTCAAGCAGATGGACGGCGCGCGCGGGCTGGTGTGGCTCGATGCCTCGAACATCAACAACACCTATGCGTTGGCGATGCCGAAGGAACGCGCGGCCAGCGGCGTGACCACGCTGTCGGGCTTTGCCGAGCAGATGCGCCGCGCCGGCCCCGACGCCAGCCACCCGTTCGCGGTCGACATGGAATTCGCTGCGCGCCCGGACGGCCTGGAGCCGCTCAAGGCGCTGTACAAGCTGCCGTTCTCGCGCCGCGACGTGATCCAGCTCGACCCGGGCCTGGTCTACACCGCACTGAAGAACAACCAGGTGGAGCTGGGCCTGGTCTATGCGACCGACGGCCGCGTCAAGGGCTTCGACCTGGTGCTGCTGGAAGACGACCTGCATTTCTTCCCGCCGTACAACGCGGTGCCGGTGGTGCGCAAGCCGGTGCTCGACAAGCATCCGGAACTGGCCGGCCTGCTCAATGCACTCGCTGCCAAGCTCGACAACGAGAGCATGACCGACATGAACTACAAGGTGGACATCGGCCAGCAGCCGGTGGACAAGGTCGCGGAGGACTTCCTGCGCAGCCACGGACTGATCTGAGGGAGGCCGCATGGACTTGTTCTCTTACCTGCAGCACAGCTGGCCCACGCTGCTGAAAATGACCGGCGAGCACCTGGCGCTGGTGGGCTCGGCAGTGGGGCTGGCGATCCTGATCGGGGTGCCGCTGGGCATCGTGATCACGCGCTTCCGCGCGCTGGCCACGCCGCTGCTGGCGCTGGCGACGATCGTGCTGACGCTGCCGTCGATCGCGCTGTTCGGGCTGATGATCCCGATCTTCGCGCGCTTCGGCCATGCGCTTGGCTACGTGCCCGCGGTGACGGCGGTGTTCCTGTACTCGCTGCTGCCGATCATGCGCAACACCTACACCGCGCTGGCCAATGTCGACCCCGGCATCCAGGAAGCGGGACGCGGCATCGGCATGACCGCCTGGCAACGCATGCGGCTGGTGGACCTGCCGCTGGCGGTGCCGGTGATCCTCGGCGGCGTGCGTACCGCCGTGGTGATGAATATCGGGGTTGCCACCATTGCCGCCATCATCGGCGCGGGTGGCCTTGGGGTGCTGATCCTGCAGGCGATCAGCCAGAGCAACATGAGCAAGCTGGCCGTGGGCGCGGTCCTGGTCAGCCTGCTCGCCATCGTGGCGGACGCCTTCCTGCAGTGGTTGCAGCGGGCACTGACGCCAAAGGGAATCCGCACATGATCGAACTCGACCAACTCACCAAGTCCTTCCCGCAGAAAGACGGCACCGAAACGCGCGCCGTCGACGCCGTGTCGCTGACGGTGCCGCGCGGTGAGATCTGCGTCTTCCTCGGCCCCTCGGGCTGCGGCAAGACCACCACGCTGAAGATGATCAACCGGCTGATCGAGCCGACCTCGGGCACGGTGCGCATCGAGGGCGAGGATACGCGCGGCCTTGACGGCGTGACCCTGCGCCGCAAGATCGGCTACGTGATCCAGCAGATCGGCCTGTTCCCCAACATGACCATCGAAGAGAACATCATGGTGGTGCCGCGCCTGCTGGGCTGGGACAAGAAGCAGTGCCGCGAGCGCGCGCGCGAGCTGATGGCGATGGTGCAGCTCGATCCCAACCGGCTGCTGACGCGCTATCCGCGCGAGCTTTCCGGCGGCCAGCAGCAGCGCATCGGTGTGATCCGCGCGCTGGCGGCCGACGCGCCGCTGCTGCTGATGGACGAGCCCTTCGGCGCGGTCGACCCGATCAACCGCGAGAGCATCCAGAACGAATTCCTGCAGATGCAGCGCCAGCTCGGCAAGACCGTGATCATGGTCTCGCACGATATCGACGAAGCGATCAAGCTGGCCGACAAGGTCGCGGTGTTCCGCCGCGGCAAGCTGGTGCAGTTCGACCACCCCGACGCGCTGCTGGCGCATCCGGCCGATGAGTTCGTGCAGGCCTTCGTCGGCCACGACAACACCCTCAAGCGCCTGCTGCTGGTACGCGCCGGCGACGCTGCCACCATGCCGCCGAGCTGCCGCCCCGACATGCCGCTGGCCGAAGCGCTGGGCGTGATGGACGATGCCGACGTGCGCCACCTGCCGGTGGTGGACGACGCCCAGGTCGCGCTGGGCTACGTCACGCGCCGCGATGCGCGCTCCGGCAAGGGGCAGTGCAGTGATGTGATGCGCCCGTTCGCCGTCACCGCGGCCTTCGACGAGCACCTGCGCATCGTGCTGTCGCGCATGTACCAGCACAACACCAGCTGGCTGCCGGTGATGGGCGCTGACGGCGCCTACCTGGGCGAGGTCACGCAGGAATCGATCGCCGGGTACCTGAGCTCGGGACGTTCGCGCGGGCAGGCCGGGGGGCTGGCCGCCTCCGCGCCGCTGCAGGCGGCGGCCTGAGCCAGCGGCAGGGCGGCGGCATCCGCGCTATGCTAGGTGCATGCTCCGCTATTGCCGCTCGCCCTTGTGCCTGGTCGTCGAAACCCGCTGGCTGATACCGCGCGGGTTTGACGGCTTCACGCCCGGTCCGCTGATCCTGCTGCGCCCCGGCGCCAGCCAGGCGCTGATCGAGCATGAGAAGGTGCATGTGCGCCAGTTCTGGCGCAGCTGGGGCCTGATGGGCGTGCTCTACCTGGCCAGCCGGCGCTGGCGCCTGCGCTATGAAGTGGAGGCCTACCGCGAACAACTGCGGCACAGCCCGCCGGGCGCGGCGCATGGCCTGGCGCGCGTGCTGGCGTGCAAGTACCGGCTCAGGATTTCAGAAGCCGAGGCGTACCGTCTGCTGACGCAAGACCTGCACGGCGATCTCTAATGAAAAACGGCCCGCACCAGTTACTGGTCCGGGCCGTTTCTCTTGTCTGGCGGAAGCGGTGAGATTCGAACTCACGGATGGGTCACCCCATCGGCAGTTTTCAAGACTGCTGCCTTAAACCACTCGGCCACGCTTCCTGGAAGTGCGGGCATTGTAGCGCGAAAGGGCATGGGCCCGGCGCGCTGCCGCCTGCAGACCTGACGGTCAGGCCGCGCATTATACAAGGCTCGCGTGGATCGATGGTGGTCTTGTGTTGCGGCACGCAAGCGCGCGTAAACTTCCTGCCACATCCGCTGCCGCGGATGTCGGCGTCTGTCTGACATTACGGAACCTTCACACGCCGGCATCGCTCATATTGTCGTGCCGGATGGCGCGGTGTGTGCCGCATCCCCGGCTTTCGCCTGGCAACAGAGGAGAACTCAAAATGCGAATCCATAGCAAGAAATGGCTGATCGTTCCGGTGGCTGCAGCGGCTGTGCTGGCCGGTTGTGCCGCCCCGTATGACAGCGGCTACAACACCGGCTACAACGCCCCGCCTCCGGGGTACCAGACTCCCAACACCTCGCAGGCCCCGGCTGGCGCGGTGTACTACGGCCGCGTGGAATCGATTGAACCGATCACCAGTACGCAAGGCAGCTCGGGCCTGCTCGGCACCGTGATCGGCGGTGCGGCCGGCGGCCTGCTGGGCCACCAGATCGGCGGCGGGCGCGGGCAGACCGCGGCGACCATCGGCGGTGCCGTGGTCGGCGCCGTGGCCGGCAACCAGATCGAGAAGCGCGCGGGCAGCAACACCCAGACCGCGTACCGCGTCAACGTGCGCCTGGATGATGGCCGCATCGCCACGGTGACCCAGTCGAGCCTGGGCAACCTGCAGGTGGGCATGCGCGCACGCGTGGCCAATGACATGGCAACGCCGTACTGACATGCCAGCCTGACGTTTGCCAGCATGTAAAAGGCCACGCATCGCGTGGCCTTTTCTTGTACCGGTGCTCGTCGGCGCTCAGTCCTTCAGGAACATCTCCTGCAGGTCGTTGAGGAAGCGCCGGCCCAGCTCGGTGGGGCGGATGGTGGTCAGGTCCGCTTCCAGCAGCCCTTTCTTTTCCGCCTCGGCCAGCTGCTTGCTGATGGTATGCAGCGGCAGCCCGGTGTAGTCGTGGAAGCTCGATGCCGGCACGCCATCGGTCAGGCGCAGCGCGTTGAGCATGAACTCGAACGGCAGCTCGTCGGCGCCGACATCGCGCGCTTCCTGCACGGCATTGCCGGCCAGCGCCCGCTCCATGTAGGTGGCCGGATGCTTGTGCCGCATCTGGCGCAGTATCCGATGCGGGAACGACAGCTTGCCGTGCGCGCCGGCGCCGATGCCGAGGTAGTCGCCGAAGCGCCAGTAGTTCAGGTTGTGGCGCGCCTCGCGATGCGGCTTTGCATACGCCGAGGTTTCGTAGTGCCGGTAGCCGGCCTCGGCCGTGCGCGCTTCGATCCAGTCCTGCATCTCGTACGCGCTGTCGTCGTCCGGCAGCGCGGGCGGGAATTTGGCGAAGAGGGTGTTGGGCTCCAGCGTCAGGTGGTACAGCGACAGGTGCGTGGTGCCGTACGACAGCGCGGCTTCCACATCCTGCCGGCATTCATCCAGCGTCTGGCCGGGCAGGGCGTACATCAGGTCCAGGTTGATGTTGTCGAAGCTGGCCTGGGCGATGTCGATCGCCTTGCGCGCTTCGGCACCGCCGTGGATGCGCCCGAGCGCCTGCAGGTGCCGGTCGTTGAAGCTCTGGATGCCGATCGACAGCCGGTTGATGCCGCTGGCGCGGTAGCTGGCGAACTTGTCGGCCTCGAAGGTGCCGGGGTTGGCCTCCATCGTGATCTCGGCGTCGGCATCCAGCGGCAGCAGCGCGCGGATGTCCGACAGCAGCCGGTCCATGCCTGCCGCCGACAGCAGGCTGGGCGTGCCGCCGCCGATAAAGACCGTATGCACCGGCCGGCCCCACACCAGCGGCAGCGACTGCTCCAGGTCCGCGCGCAGCGCGTCCAGGTAGATGTCTTCCGGGATCTCGTGGTTGTCGGCGCCGGGTGCGGCGTGCGAGTTGAAATCGCAATACGGGCACTTGCGCACGCACCACGGGATATGCACGTACAGCGACAGCGGCGGCGAGCCGGGCAGGCTGATCTGCCCGGGCTTGAGCCAGAGCTGCTTGCTGTCCACGGGCACGGACGCGGAGACCGGTACGATCGGGATCATCGGGTGGCGCTTTGCGCGGCATCGGCCTGCAGCCGTGCCACCAGCGCGCGCAGCGCCTGGGCCCGGTGGCTGACCGTGTTCTTCTCTTCGGGCGATAGCTCGGCGGCGGTCTTGCCCAGGTGCGCCAGCAGGAAGTGCGGGTCGTAGCCAAAGCCGCCCGCGCCGCGCGGCGCGTCGACGACCTCGCCGTGCCAGAGGCCTTCGGCGATGATCGGGCAAGGGTCTTCGGCGTGGCGCACGAACACCAGCACGCAGTAGTAGTGCGCGTGGCGGTTCAGCTTGCCGGCCAGTTGCGAGACCAGGTGGGCATTGTTGGCGGCATCCGACTTGGCCTGCCCGGCCATCTGCGCATAGCGCGCGGAATAGACGCCGGGCGCGCCGTCCAGCGCCTGCACGCAGATGCCGGAATCGTCGGCCAGCGCGGGCAGCCCGGCCAGCCGGCTGGCATGGCGGGCCTTGGCCAGCGCGTTCTCGACGAAGGTGGCAAAGGGCTCTTCGGCCTCGGGAATGCCCAGTTCGCCCTGGGGCACCACGTCAAAGCCGAGCGGGGCCAGCAGCGCGCCGAATTCGCGCAGCTTGCCGGCGTTGTTGGAAGCCAGTACCAGGCGTTGCATCGCGGGTCCCGCTCCTCAGGCCAGGCCGAGCGCTTCGCGCTGGTGCTGCACCAGGCGGGCGATGCCGGCTTCGGCCAGGCGCGTCATGGCGTCCAGGTCGGCGCGGCTGAACGGCGCGCCTTCGGCGGTGCCCTGCACCTCGACAAAGCCGCCGCTGCCGGTCATGACCACGTTCATGTCGGTGTCGCAGCTGCTGTCCTCGGCGTAGTCCAGGTCCAGCACCGGCACGCCGTCGACCATGCCGACCGAGACCGCGGCAACATGGTCGCGGATCGGGCTGGCAACGATCAGGCCATCGCGCAGCATGGTCGAAACCGCGTCATGGGCGGCGACAAAGGCGCCCGTAATGGCCGCGGTGCGGGTGCCGCCGTCGGCCTGCAGCACGTCGCAGTCCAGGTGGATGGTGTATTCGCCCAGCGCCGCCAGGTCGAACACGGAGCGCATGGCGCGGCCGATCAGGCGCTGGATTTCCTGGGTGCGGCCGGTCTGCTTGCCGCGCGCGGCCTCGCGGTCAGAGCGGGTGTGCGTGGCGCGCGGCAGCATGCCGTATTCGGCCGTGACCCAGCCTTCGCCACTGCCCTTCTTGTGCGGCGGCACCTTGGCCAGCACGCTGGCGGTGCAAAGCACCTTGGTGTCGCCAAAGGCACACAGGACGGAGCCCTCGGCGTGGCGGGTGTAGTGGCGGGTAAGGCTGATGGAACGCAGCGCATCGGCTGCGCGGCCGCTGGGTCGCATGGGATGGTTTGTCCGAATCGGGGAGAGACCGCGATTCTAACGCCGCCAGCCCTGGAGCGCTGCACAGTTGCCCCGGCGCGCCGCCGGGGCAAGGCATTACCGCATCAGGTTGCTGGTCTTGTCGATGGCGGCGCGGATCTCTGCGATCGAGCGCTCGATCTCCTCTTCGGACAGCAGGTCGCTTTCCGAGCCGGTGCGCTCCAGGATCGAGGTAGTGAAGGCGTTCAGCGGCAGGGTGTCGGTCATGACCGAATCCTGCCCCGCCGCATTGCTGTCCAGTTCCCACATCATGGCGATGCCGGTGGTGTTGTCGGCACCTTCGCCGGCGTTCTGCAGCGCCTGCTCGATCAGCGCGGGCACCGCCTGCACCACCGACAGGCGCGACAGCTTGTCCACCAGCGCGGGCTCTTCCAGCGCGCCCCACAGGCCGTCGGAGCAGAGCAGGGCCACGTCGCCCGGCTCCAGCCGCACCGGGCCGCCCAGGTCGATCAGCGGCAGGTTGGGCGAGCCCAGGCAGTTGTAGAGCTTGTTGCGCTCCGGGTGGTTGGCCACGTGCATCGGCAGCACGCGCTCCTGCTGCAGCAGGTTCTCGATCTTGGAGTGGTCGCGCGTGCGCGTCAGCAGCCGGCCCTTGCGCAGCAGGTAATAGCGCGAGTCGCCGGCGTGGGCCCAGTAGATCTGGCCCTGCTGCACCAGGCAGCAGACCACCGTGGTGCGCGGCACGTCCGCCATCTGGTTGGCCTCGGCATAGCGGTGGATCTCGCGGTGGGCCAGCATGATGGTGTCCTGCAGGAACTCGGCCGGGTTGCGCACCGTGGGCCGCGCCTGCACCTGGAACTGGCGCGCCAGCGTCTGCAGCGCCTGCTGCGCGGCGACTTCGCCGTGCGCATGGCCGCCCAGGCCGTCGGCCAGCACCATCAGCAGCGCGTCGCGCGTGAAGCAATAGCCCATGCGGTCCTGGTTGACGCGGCGGCCGCCTTTCCTGCTTTCCTGGTAGACAGAGAATCGCATGTTGGCTTTCAGGGAATTCAGTGGACTGGCCGCAAGCGGGGCGCCAGATTTGTGATTCAGTCGACGCTCGCGCCGGGGACGGATTCGTCACGCCGGCGCAGCAGGGTCAGGAAGCGCGATGTCGCCGCGGGCCGCTCCGCCGGCGCCAGGGCCGGGGCTTGCGTCTGCGGCGCCAGCGCCTGTTCGCCGAGGGCGTTGGTCTGCTCGCGCAACTCCTTCTGCAGCCGGAACACGCTCTGCGGGCGCTCGGCCGGCGTCAGCCGCAGGCACCATTCGACCAGGTCCACCAGGCCGTTGGTGTAGCTGCTGCGCAGCCGCGCCAGGGCATCGCCCATGCGGTCTTCCTTTTCGCGCTGGTTGGCTTCCTGCGGCGGCATGCCGGCCATGCACGCGTAGAGCGTCGCGCCCAGGCTGTAGACATCGGTCCACGGGCCCAGGTCGGAATGCTTGCCATAGAGCTCGGGCGCGGCAAAGCCGGGGGTGTACATCGGCTGGAAGCGGGCCGCTTCCATGGTCAGGGTCTGCCGCGCGGCGCCAAAATCCAGCAGGATCGGGGATTCGTCCTCGCGCAGGTAGATGTTGCCGGGCTTGATGTCCAGGTGCAGCAGCTTGTGGATATGCACTTCACGCAGGCCGCTCATCAGGTCGTGGAAGACCTTGCGGATGAAATGCTCGCGCAGCACCTTGGGGCCGCCTTGCTGGCGGGCGGCCAGCACGTGCTCCTGCAGCGTCTTGCCCAGCTCATAGTTCATCACCATGTAGACGGTGGAGTTCTCGCGGAAGAAATTCACCACGCGCACCACGCTGGGATGGGAGATGCGGGCCAGCGAGCGGCCCTCTTCAAAGAAGTACTTCAGGCCAAGCCGGAACGCGGCGGCGTTTTCCTCGGGCACCACGGGGATCAGTTCGCCCGGGTTGCGCCGCGCCAGCGACGACGGCAGGTATTCCTTGATGGCAACCGGTGCGCCGGTATCGTCGGTGGCCAGGTAGACGAAACTGAACCCCCCGCTGGCCAACTTCTTTACAATACGATAGTTGGACAACAGCGTGCCGACGGGCAGCGGTGCACTCTTCGGTTGTGTCGTGCCCTTTGGCTCTGTCATGGGAATAGGGACCTGATTTGCCTCCGGATTGTCCGGGCTAATCGGTCACTTGTAAAGAACACAAATAAGGGCATTGTTGCCCTCCTTTCAACGTATTGAGAGCGTCCCCAGGATCCCTTGCGGGGCGCTCGAGGCGGGCGTGCTCGGGTCGCCAGCCCGGGGCCGCCGCCATTCACGAGAACATCCAATGATCCACAGCATGACAGGCTATGGCCTGGCGACGCGCCAGGCGCCATTGACCAACGCGCAAGGCGAGCCCAGCGGGCGCTCCGCGTCCGTTTCGGTGGAATTCCGCACTGTCAATTCGCGTTTCCTCGACCTGTTGTTCCGGGCCCCGGAAGAGTGCCGAGCCTTCGAGCCGGCCCTGCGCGAGATGCTGATGGCCGAGCTGTCGCGCGGCAAGCTGGAATGCCGCATCAACCTGCAGCGCACCGACACCGGCGGCGCCACCCTGGCCCTCAATGAAGGGCTGCTGGCGCAGATCCGCGCGCTGGAAACCACCGTCGCCGCCACCTTCGCCAGCGCCGGCACCCTGCGCATGGGCGAGATCCTGCGCTGGCCGGGCGTGCTGGTCGAGCCGGAACTGTCGCAGGAGGCACTGCGCGAGGCGGTGCTGGGCGCCGCGCGCGAGGCGCTGGACCAGTTGCTGGAAGCCCGCCGCCGCGAAGGCGACGCGCTCAAGGCGACGCTGGTGGAGCGCATCGACGCCATGCTGGCGATCGTCGAGCGCCTGACGCCGACCATCCCGCAGCTGATCGCGCACCACCAGGAAAAGCTGACCGAGCGCCTGCAGGAAGCCTTCAACCTGGCCGCGCCCACCGGCATGCCGTCGATGAGCCGCGACGAGATCGCCGAGCGCATCCGCCAGGAAGCCACCGTCTACGGCATCCGCATCGACATCGCCGAAGAGCTGTCGCGGCTGCAGGCGCACCTGAACGAGACCCGGCATATCCTGAAGAAGGGCGGCCAGGCCGGCAAGCGCCTGGACTTCATGATGCAGGAGCTCAACCGCGAGGCCAACACGCTTGGCTCCAAGGCCGCCGCCAAGGAACTGGCCGATGCCTCGATGGAGCTCAAGCTGCTGATCGAGCAGATGCGCGAACAGGTCCAGAATCTCGAATAAAGACAGCCCCAGGAATCACCAAAGAATCATCATGAGCCCAACGCCTCAATCCGCGCCTCACACTGCCATCGATACCGTCTACCCCGGCAACCTCTTCATGGTGGTGGCGCCGTCAGGAGCCGGCAAGTCGACGCTGGTCAACAAGCTGCTGTCGCAGGACCCGGCCATCCGCCTGTCGATCTCGCACACCACGCGCGCCCCGCGCCCGGGCGAGCAGGACGGGCGCGAGTACCACTTCGTCACGGTCGACGCGTTCCGCGCCGCGCGCGACCGCGGCGACTTCCTGGAATGGGCCGAGGTCCACGGCAACTACTACGCGACCTCGCGCGTGTGGATCGAGCAGCAGATGGCGCAGGGCAACGACGTGCTGCTGGAAATCGACTGGCAGGGCGCGCAGCAGGTGCACCAGCGCTTTTCCAACGCGGTCGAGATCTTCATCCTGCCGCCGTCGCTGACGGCTCTGGAAGAGCGCCTGAAAAAACGCGGCCAGGACGAGCCCAATGTGATCGTGCGCCGGCTGCTGGCGGCGGGCAGTGAAATGGCCCACGCCTCGGAGTCGGACTACGTCATCATCAATGAGGTCTTCGACGATGCTCTCGAGCAGTTGCGCAACGTGATCAGCGCCACGCGGCTGCGGTTTTCCTCGCAGAAAGCACGGCATACGGAGCTGTTTATCGAGCTGGGCATCCACTGAGCCGATGCCTGCCGATGACAGCTGCGCGGGGCGCCGCCGGCGTTTTCCGCCGCGTGCTGTAAAATAGCAACCCAACGTAAGGTTTTGTCCCAAGGTGGATTTGATATGGCGCGTATTACCGTCGAAGATTGTCTGAAACACATTCCGAATCGCTTCGAGCTCGCGCTGGCGGCCACGTATCGTGCCCGTCAGCTGGTGCAGGGCCACACGCCCAAAGTCGAAGCAAAGGACAAGCCGACTGTGGTGGCACTGCGCGAGATCGCGTCGGGCCAGGTCGGCATCGAGATGCTGAAGAAGGTCCCGACCTGATTGGTCAGGCGGCCCATGGCTTATCCTCGCATCGTGCCAGCACGTATCCAGCCGGATTCCAGGGGCCGCCGCCATGCCTTCGCCGCATTCGCCCTCCAAGCCTCCCTCCCAGCCGTCGCCGACTGCCGTGGCGCCGGCGCTTGGCGATGCGGCCCCGCCTACGGCGCGTAAGCGCACCATTCCGGGCCAGCCCTCCGTGAACGCGCGCACCGGCGCTCCCAATCTTCCCGATCCGCTCGGCGACGATGTCGTCGGCGAGCGTGCCGTCGCGCCCGCGCTGGCGCCGGGCAAGTCCAGGGGCGCGGCGCTGCAGGATGAGCTGGCCGCGATGCAGGATGTGGCGCCGGCGGCTGACAGCCTGTTTATCGACGCAGTGCTGGCGCAGTCATACCGGCACTTCTTCGGCCCGACCTCGCAGCCGGCGGTGCCGCCGCGCCAGCAGGTCATCTCCATCACCCGGCTGATGGAGAAACTCGCGTACCTGAAGGCGCCCGATCTGGCGCGCGTGCGCGAGGCCTTCCAGTTTTCCGACGAAGCCCACCTGGGTCAGTACCGCCAGAGCGGTGAGCCCTACATCACCCATCCGGTGGCGGTGGCCGAGCTGTGCGCGGACTGGAAGCTGGATGTGCAGTCCATCATGGCGGCGCTGCTGCACGACGTGATGGAAGACCAGGGCATCACCAAGAGCGAGCTGGCCGAGAAATTCGGCCCCAAGGTCGCCGAACTGGTCGATGGCCTGACCAAATTGGACAAGCTCGAATTCCAGAGCCGCGAGCAGGCGCAGGCGGAGAGCTTCCGCAAGATGCTGCTGGCGATGGCGCGCGACGTGCGCGTGATCCTGGTGAAGCTGGCCGACCGTACGCACAACATGCGCACGCTCGACTTCGTGCCGCCGGAGAAACGCCGCCGCATCGCGCTGGAGACCATGGAGATCTATGCGCCGATCGCGCACCGTCTCGGTCTCAACACGATCTACCGCGAGCTGCAGGAGCTGTCCTTCAAGGTCGGCTCGCCGTTTCGCTACGCCACGCTCGAGAAGGCCGTCAAGGCCGCGCGCGGCAACCGCCGCGAGGTGGTCAAGCGTATCCTGGAAGCCGCGCAGAAGGGGCTGGCCGACGCCGGCATCGTGGCCGAACTGTCCGGGCGCGAGAAAACGCTCTACAGCATCTACCGCAAGATGCACGACAAGCAGCTGTCGTTCTCGCAGGTGCTGGACGTATATGGTTTCCGCGTGGTGGTGGAAACGCAGATGCACTGCTACATGGCGATGGGCGCGCTGCACGGGCTGTACAAGCCCATGCCGGGCAAGTTCAAGGACTACATCGCCATCCCCAAGATCAACGGCTACCAGTCGCTGCATACCACGCTGGTGGGCCCGTTCGGCACGCCGGTGGAGTTCCAGATCCGCACGCGCGACATGCACCAGATCGCCGAGGCCGGCGTGGCCGCGCACTGGATGTACAAGCACCAGGCCGACCACGCCAACGATATCCAGCAGCAGGCGCACCAGTGGCTGCAGTCGCTGCTGGACATCCAGAGCCAGACCGGCGATTCGCAGGAATTCCTCGAGCACGTCAAGATCGACCTGTTCCCGGACGCGGTCTATGTGTTCACGCCCAAGGGCCATATCCGCGCGCTGCCGCGCGGCGCCACTGCGCTGGACTTCGCCTACGCGGTGCACAGCGACCTGGGCAACCAGTGCGTGGCGGTCAAGATCAACAACGAGATGTTGCCGCTGCGCACCGAGCTCAAGAGCGGCGATATCGTCGAGGTGGTGACGGCGCCGTACTCCAAGCCCAATCCGGCGTGGCTGTCGTTCGTGCGCACCGGCAAGGCGCGCGCGGCGATCCGCCACTACCTGAAGACCACCAAGCTCGACGAAGCCATCCAGCTCGGCGAGCGCCTGCTGGAACAGTCGGCGCGCCAGCTCGGCTTCGAGCTCAAGGCGGTGCCGCAGTCGGTGTGGGACCGCATGGTGCAGTGGACCGGCAACAAGCAGCGCGAAGACATCTTTGCCGACCTGGCACTGGGCCGGCGCGTGCCGGCGGTGGTGGCCAAGCGCATGGAGATCCTGCTCCAGGAGCTGTCCGGCGATGTCGACAGCGCGCTGCTGGCGGCGGTGCAGACCTTCGCCGGCGAAGAAGCGCCCGCGGTGCCGATCACTGGCGACGAAGGCATGTCGATGATCTTCTCGGCGTGCTGCCGCCCGATCCCGGGCGACTCCATCGTTGGCTACCTGGGCAAGGGCGAAGGGCTGCAGATCCACGTGCAGGACTGCAAGATCGCCAAGCGCCTGCACAGCAAGGATCCGGAGCACTGGATCGACGTGATGTGGGCGAAGAAGACCACGCGCGCCTTCGACGTGTCGATCAAGGTGATGGTGCGCAACGTCAAGGGCATCGTCGCGCGCGTCGCGGCGGACCTGACCGCCGCCGACGCCAACGTCGCGCACGTGGCCATGGAGCAGCAGGACGCCGGCCACCAGGAAGCCACCTATATGCAGTTCATCATCCAGGTGCAGAACCGCCTGCACCTGGCCAACGTGATGCGGGGCTTGCGGCGCAACCCCGATGTGATCCGCATCTTCCGCGACCGCAACGACGGCTAGGAGGCCGTTTTAGGACGGCCCTGGCGTCGTTGCGCGGCCTTGCCGTACTACTGTACTGTCTGCGGCCGCACGCCTAGCCAGGGCCGCCCTAAAACGGCCTCCACTCCAGGCTATTGTTTCCGCGACGGGTAGCGGACTTCCAGGATATCGATCTGCTCGACCCCGGCCGGCGTGCGCAGCGCCACGGTGTCGCCCTCGCGCGCCTTGATCAGCGCCTTGGCGATCGGCGAGATCCAGCTCACGTGGTTGCTGTCCAGGTCGACTTCATCCATGCCGACGATGGTGATGGTGGTTTCTTCGCCGGCGCGATTGGCGTAGGTGACGGTGGCGCCGAAGAAGATCTGGTCGTTGTCGCCCTGCAGGGACGCGTCGACCACTTCCGCCTTGTCGAGGCGGCGCGTCAGGAAGCGGATGCGGCGGTCGATCTCGCGCAGGCGCTTCTTGCCGTAGAGATAGTCGCCATTCTCCGAGCGGTCGCCATTGGAGGCCGCCCACGACACGATCTGCACTACATCGGGCCGGTCGACGTCGATCAGCTGCATCAGCTCATTGCGCAGGCGGTTGTAGCCTTCGGCGGTGATGTAGTTCTTGGTGCCGGGAGGTAGCGGCGTTGCGCCTTCGGGGAGATCGTCGTCCTCGTCGCCGGACGACTCTTTGACAAATGCCTTGTTCATGTTCCGGATCACTTCTTGGGTCTGTCATTATAGGAAAACGCCACAGGCGAACCTCGCCGGCGGGCATCTGCTGCGCCCCTTCCAAAGAAAGATCACAAAAAAGTTGCGAAGGGGCTTCCCAAAAATAAAAACTGGGTTATAATCTTTTTCTCGCGTGCGGCTGTAGCTCAGTTGGATAGAGTACTTGGCTACGAACCAAGGGGTCGTGGGTTCGAATCCTGCCAGCCGCGCCACCTATGCAGAAAGAAGAGGGCTTCCGGAAACGGAAGCCCTCTTTCGCTTCCGTCCTCTCGCCGTCGTGCCATTCGACTTGCGCGCCGCGGCTACCGTTCCCGCTTTCCACCTGCACCCGCGCAGACCTGCGATTGCTGCGTCACGCCTTGCGGTCGTGCGTGCGGCCTCCTAGGCTCGAATCAGGCACAACCTCGACCCTGGGAGCTGAGCGCATGGAAAACGCAGAGTGGCGCGTTGAAGAGTACCGCGGCATGGATGTCTATGTCCTGGTATCGCCGCAAGGGCAGGACAGCATCGGCCGTTGGGGCTATGAAGTCCGCGTGTCGCAGGAAGGCGCCGACCCGGCCGACGCGGGCGATACCGAGTTGCTTGCCAGCGGCCCGCAGCAGTTCGCCACGCGCCATGCGGCGGAGGTGGCTGCCTTCGGCGCGGGCTATGCTCTGGTGGACCGGCTGCTGGGGCCCGCCGAGTAAGAGCTGCGCGTCATTGTGGTTGGCGCAACGGCTTATATCATGCCGTGATCTATTGCTATTGAGGTGGCAAAGCCAGGCGCATTGCATGACGGCGCGAGGCGGGGACGAACGATTTCATGCGCACGGCAAAATAGCGCTTGCCATGCGCGGATGAATCGCCCATAATCCGTCTCCTTCAGACGCGGGGTGGAGCAGTTGGCAGCTCGTCGGGCTCATAACCCGAAGGTCGCAGGTTCAAGTCCTGCCCCCGCAACCAAGACACAGCAAGGGATTGCGCCGTTTTGACCCTCAGCAGCAGATTCGTGTTTTTACGAATTTGGGCACTATGTGGGCAAAACCGGCAGAATTCCGGCAAAAGTAGTGCGCAAACGACCCGCCCCACTTCGGCGGGTTTTTTGTTGCCCGCCGTTTTCGTCACACCACTCCGACACACGACAGCGCCCGCCACGCGCCAAAAAAAAAGCCCCGACCGAAGCCGGGGCGAACACTTGAAAGGTGCCGACCGATGCCAACGGCGGCGGGGTCATCATGCCGCCCCGTTTCGGGCTTGCCAAGGGGCCGGATAGGGGCGTGTTTCACATGCCGCGCACCTGGGGGGGGCACGGGGTCAGGGCCGGTGCGGGCGCGGGCCTCATGCGGTTGTGCGGGGCGCGTAGGATGACCTTAGCGAAACTAGGGCTATTCGCTCATTGTGGGCATAATCGCATGATCGATCACACGGCCAGGATTAACCATGACAGGGACAAGCGTAACGCCGCCGCAGGGCTGGGCCGAAGACGAACTATCCAACGTCATCGATACGGCGAACGGCAATGGTTGGGCAACGTTCGCAAACAAGTCCGTCGAATACAAGCTGCTATCAAGCGTCGATCAGCAGTTCCACACCATCGCCACCCATCTCCACCACAATAAGGCCGGACTTCCGGCACTGCTGTTTCTTCGTTGTCATTCAGCATACCGGGCTGCCTGCCGCTTAGTCATCGGCGGTCAAATAGCAGAGGGCTATGTCGTTCTACGTAGCGTCATCGAATACGCCTTGTATTCGGTTCATATCTACGCCAACGATGGCGACGGACTTGATGAAGTCTGGATGAAGCGCAGCGACAGTGACGACACGCGAAAGGCTTGCCGCAAAGCATTTCAAACTACGGTCGTGATGCAGTCGCTAAAGAAGGTTGCGGAACCGAAACTAGCCGACGCGGTTGCATCCCTCTACGAAAGAACAATCGACTTCGGCGCGCATCCGAACGAACTGGCCCTGACAACGGCCCTGCACATCAACGACAAAGAAGACGGAGCAGTCGAACTGCAACAGCAATACATCGTGCATGATGGCGACGCCCTGGCCCTTGGGTTAAAAACTACTGCGCAAATAGGTGTCGGTGCATTGCTGTTGTTCCGCTACATCCTTAAAGAGAGGTTTGACATCCTAGGGGTAACGCAAAAGGTCGATGAACTTAAGGCCAATCTCTAGGCAAAAGATACCGCACTCATCGAATCGTGACTGACGACTTTCTTTCATGGGCCTTCGCCGCCTTTGTGTTCTGCGGCTTCTCTTGGCTGGTATTCCGCGACGCTGCGCAAGGCATTGCCCGTCTGCGGTCTGGCAAGATTCGACTTGCTGACTTGCGGCGCGCATTACCGGGCTTGCTGCTTACGGCAGCGGTCGCAGGCGGCATCCTTTGGTTCCTGCTTTGGATGCTGACCGATGGGCGCATTCCTCATGGGCTTTGGGGATTTGGATTGGCGGCGGCTGCACTGCTAAGCGTAGTCTTCTTCGATTCACGCAAGCGATGATGCCGCGCCGGTCTTAGGCCCAATGCCGAACAAGACTCCAAAGACAGAACACGAACGGAACGCCGGCCAGCGCCGCATCCAACCCCATCGATCCATCGATCACCAGGTCGACAAGTTCGGGCGCGTGTTCGATGAGCGTGACATGCTCAGGCGATGCGATGCCCGCAAGCTGACACGCAGCGCGGCGGGCTTCTTCGCCTTCGGTTCGGCCTTCGGTTTCGTCTTCATAGGCGTTCCCTGTTTCGCTGCCTGATGCGCGGCGGGGTCTTCGTGCATGGTCTTCTTTGCCCGTTCGACGCTGGCGGTACTGACGTTCAGTGCGGCGGCGGCTTGTGCGGTCGTCATGGCTGGTTTTGTAGCTCCATCATTTGACGGAGCTACCTTCGATTGAAAGCGGTTAGACCCGTTTCGCATCGTCGCCATTTCCGCCGCAATCGCGGCGCGCTGCTTCGTGGTCTTCTTCGGCAGGTCAGCAACCTTCACCGCTTCGCTGACCGACATTTCCCCGGCTTCGACGCGGGCAACGATTTCCGGCGTGGTCTTGTCCACGACCACGCGGGCACGTTGCACGCTGCGGGCACCAACATTCAGACGCGCCGCCGCGTCGGCTTGGCTGACAGCATTACTCCGCCAATTGGCGGAGTTTTTCCCCGGTCGCCCTTCGGCCATGTTCGCCAACTTCGCCGCAACTAAAGCCCGCTGCGATTCGTTCAGGTGGCGGCGGCTCAGGTTGCGGGCAATGACAAACGCTTGAGGATCGTTGCCCGCATAGTCGACGTACTGCGGTTCAATGCCCGTCAGCGCACAAGCCTTCGCGCGGTGCCGACCGTCAAGAATCTGCCCTTCGTATTCGATGGTGGAAAGAAGAACGCCCGCCAAGCTACGCGACTTGGCGGGCGTCCTGCCGTGTCACGGCTGCCGGCCTTTTTCTGGATGGCGGGAGTAACCGGCATGGCGATGCCCGCCGCGTGGTGATGCAAGCAAGGGCCACGCACCCCCGGAATCCAGGGCGCCATGACAGCGCCCCGGCTTGCGCTTACTTCGTCTTCGCTGCGGCAGGCTCTACCGGCGCGATCAGGTTGCCGGCATAGATCAGCGATGGGTCTTGCGGCACCAGGGCGCCGCGCATTTCAACCAACAGCGTAATCAGATTCGCAGTGAAGTTCGATGCGTGTTCGCGCGACCATTCAAACGACATGCCAGCACGCAGCGCCACGAACGCGCCCGCAGGCGATGCCGCCGCGATGAATGTTCCCGGCCCAATGGATGCAGCCGGAACGATGGTCGCACCAGCAATGCCGGTCAACAGGCTTTGCAGCGGGTTCACCAGATAGGCGCCGTTCGAATCCTTCGCGGTCAGCAGGCCAATCCAGTCTTCCGGGGCCAGGCCGACAACCACGCCGCTTCCCCCGCTGCCGTAAAGCGCGCCAATGACGTTCAAGATCGAATCTAGGGCCGTGCCGCCAGCCGGGGGCGTATAGGTCTGCGCCACGTCTGCCAGTGCCCCGACGACATATGCATCCATTGCCGCATTGACGCTTTCGCTCAATTCCATTTGCAAGAAGCCCTGCAATGCGGGCGCGTCTTCGAACAGCTGCCAGCTAACCGTCTTGTGGACGGGGATGGTGACCACAGGCACCAATCGCGGCGAAGCGGCGTTCGTCATCTCCGCCTTCGGATCGCCTTCCTTTGCCTGAATCGCGGCGCCCCCGGTCGCCTCCATGTCGATGATTTGCAGCGCGTTCGACCCGGTCGGCGTCGATGCCAGCGAAGACCAGAAGCGCGGCGGGCGCAGCGGTGCCGGCAGGACTTGCTGCGGCAATACGGGGTAACCGTTCGCGGCGTCGCTGATGGTCGATACCAGGGCCTTGCGAACATCGATTCCAGTCAGTTCGGCCCGTGCCGACTTCGCGCCGTTGCGAAACGCTTCTAGCGCGTCATGCTTCATCAGCAGCGATGCCAGCGATTCAACGGCAGGGCCACGCCCGATGCCGCCTTCGCTGAGAAGGGCAAGCTTCTGTTCCACGTCCGTCAGTCGATTCTTGACGCCGCCGAACGCGCTATCAAGCGCGGTTTTGATTTCCTCAATTGCGGTTGCATTCATGATTTCACCCCATAGGGTCACTACGTTTCGGGGTGGCCTTTGTTCGCAGTGCCGCAGCATCACGCAGGGCAACGCTGACCCGGTGCCAAGGGGCCGGGTCACCGACGACGACCAAGCATCCCGCAGGGTCGTCGTCGGATTTCAGATCAGTTCAACTGCCCAGGCGATAGCGCCTGCCGTTCCACGTCAGCGCCTGCCGTCGCGGTGATGCGCGCCACGTCTTCGGGCGATACCCCGTCCGCAATTTGCAGATCAAGCCCGCCATCAGGCAGAGGGCGCGCAATCCATACCTGCCGGTCGTGCTGGCAGTACGCGGCGTATGTCCGATCCTCAGCGGTTGCCACCTGGGCACCGGCACAGAACGCCGCAAAGCATTCAGAACAGTTCACGATCATGGTGATTTTCTCCCAACACTGTCGGTTTTTGTGGAATTTATGGCCAAGAAACGAAGGAACGCTTGCGTCTTGGCGGTGAAATATCGGTTTTTAGCGCAACAAATCTCCGGCGCGCGGTGAAAGCCGAAAGTGCTCTTAACTTTGCTTCCCCCTTCCCCTGACCGCCATCGGCGGCACGACCGGCGCGCGACGAACGGAGAGGCGCGAAACAGCGATTTTTTGCCCCGACCCTTCGCAAGGTATGTCCAGGCCCAGAAAATCGCTTCTAGGCGATTGCAGCAACCTTGCCGGGGCATTCCTGAAGGCGTTTGCCTAGTCGCTGCCGGCGCTTGCGGTCGCGGTCGTGTATGCGTTGCTCTTCGGGCGTGCGCCTGACCCGTTCGTCCCGCTCACCCGGCATGATCGGCGGCGGGTCGAACTGCGGGCGCGGCACCCAAAAAATCCGGCCCGCCATCACGTCATCGACCACCCTTGCGAACACCCGCGCCGCTGCTTCCATGTCTGCCCCCGTTCAATTCAGCATAGGAAGCAGCGCGGGTCATGCGCGGGGCTTCAGGTCTTCCAGGCGCGCGGATACCTCAGCGTCGAACGCGTCGTCAATCGCATGATCGACGGCGGCATCCCACAGGTCGTCATCGGTTCTTACGTCGAACCAGAATGTCTTGCCAATTGCATGGGTCGCACAGGCGCGTCCGACATCGCGCGCCGCAAGCAACATGCCTTCCAGCCCCTCAACGCATGTGGTCGCGGGGCGCTGTCCGGTGCAATCGATGGTTACGTCGAACCATCCAGGCGTTGCAGACCGCTTCGCGGTGAAGGTCAGCATGACCCCCTTGCTTCGTTGCTTTGTCATTTCAACCCTTTCGATTTAATGGGCCGAAGCCCGATGGCACTACCAATCGCGCCGGCATGACTTCGATGTGCCGACGCATCCCAGCGTGCCGATAACGAAACCGCGCCGGTCACGCTTGAAACCGCAACCAGGGCACGACTGCAAGCCGGTTACTACGCCGCGCGGCGTGGCGCGTGCCCTGGCTTCGGCCAGTCGCGCACGGAAGTGTTCGACTTCAGCCGGCAGGCTTGCAACCGACGTGCAGGCAATGCGCGTCAAGCGGTCGGCGCGCTCTTCATCCGGCCAGCCTTCAAGATCGGCAACGCCATTGATCCACGCGCGCCCCTGCGTCAGCAGAACGCGCACGTCATCAACGCTCAGGGCCGGCACATCGTCGCGGGCGCTCACGGCGTCGCCCCCGCATCCGTTTGATCGTCAGCGTTGCCGTCGAAACGCCTTCCCTTTGCAAGCCGCTTTTTGGGCGTTTGTTGACCGTTTTCGCCAAGGTCTTGCCCTATGTTTTTATAGGTAGTTAGGTAGATAGATTCAGTTTGGGAAATCCAGTTTGAATCCAGTGGATTCTCTTCGGGGTGCCCGTTCGCACCATCGGCAGGAAATCCACTGGATTCTTTCGGATCATGGACAGGCGAACCCACTGGGTTTTCGAAATCATCATCGGCGGTGCCTGTAACCGGCGCAGTTGCGCCAATCCCCATAAGCGACTGGATTTCGGCTTTCGACTTGCGACCGGCATTCTTGGCGTTCAAACGGTTGCGTTCCACAAGCTTCTGATAGCCTTCGATTTCGCGCAGAACACGGCGCTGCACGAACCCAAATTCGTTTTCAAAAAAGAACTGATTCAGGCACCATTCGACGGCGGCGCGGTCGGCTTTAGTGGTGACGTGCAGAAGCCCGTACAGGCGCTTGCGGTTCGTGGTCAAGGGATGTTCCGTGTGATACGCCAGACGCAGCAGTGCGAAGTACGCGCCATGCTGACGGAGCGACATACCCTTGGTGTCCAGTTCGTAATCTGGAATGAAGAACTTGAAATAGAGCATGGCGTCAGCCCCCCTTTGCGTAGCGGCGCGGCGTCAGCCACCAGCCCGGTTCGGGAGCGTGATGACGACGCCGGCGCGGGGTCAGACTCCGCAGCGACAGGCCGACTGCGCGAACGATTAGCCAGGGCGGGCAACCGTTGTCGCAATGCAGCGATACGGCGCCGTCGCTGTCTTCGCGGATTTGAAGCGTGTGCGTCAGGTCTTGGCAGGCGGGGCAATGCGACCGCCACTGACCGCAACCGTCTTCGCACACGCCCCACAGGCGGGCCAGCAGGGTATCGGCGGACATGGTGCCGCCCCTTACGCGCGTGCCTGTGCTTCGCGTGCGGCCTTGCCGCGACCGCGATGGATCGGCGCGGCGGGTTCCGCTTCAACGGGCATGGGATTGGAAGCGCGCAACATCGCGGCTTCCCATTCAAGCCGCGCACGATGCAGAATGCGCACCGAACGCCCAAGCTTGACTTCGTCAGGCGCGATGCCCAGACGCTTCAGTTCGTAGTAGTGCTGGCGGCTGAAACCGTAGTGCGCGCAGAACTGCGCAATCGTGAATGCGGGGCCGTCTTGTAGTACGGCAGTGTTCGTGTTGGCTTCCATTTGATCCCCCAAGTTCGGACGCGTGAATCCTTGGGAAGCAATGTAGCCAGCAGTCTGCGAACAAAAAACCTACACTTTGGGCGCCTTAAAAGTATGTGATTTCCAAGGCTTCGGCGCGTAGTACGCCTTTTCCACAGTGACGCGCTCCACATGGAACTTCGCTGCGACTTCGTCAAGTGCCTCACCGACCTTCATATCCGGGTTGGCGTGCAGCAGTTCGCCAACAGCCCGCGATATGCGCACCGACTTTCGCACTTCATCTTTCGGCATCGTGCCAGGAAGGTAGAACTGTTCTGCAATCGGGGCGCCAGCAATCCAGCCCCACAGCCGCGACCGCACTTCGCGCAAGACCCATTCCGGAACCGGCTTCCCCAGTTCGCCACAAGCAACGAAGTACGATGCCAGCCGCAGCGGGTATTGCTGTTCGTCGTCTTCGTTCGCGTCACCACGCCAGCAACGCGCGAAGAAGGCGTCGTAGTCGAACGTATGCAGGTCAGCCAGATAGGAAGGGGGCGGCGGCTTCTTCGGCATGGGTCGGCGCTTCGTACCGTGAAGGACAAGCGCCAACTATATCGGACAACCACGGACAGCAAAAAGCCCGCGCGATGGCGGGCTTGCGGGGAGCGGGTCAGGCGGTCAAACCGCGCGCAGCGCCTTCGCGCCCTTGGTCTTCAGCTTGTCCAGCACGGCGACGGCGGCGGCGGTGTGTTCCGGCGACAGATGGGCATAGCGCAAGACCATTTTTAGGTCGGCCTGGCCTAGCAGTTCGCGCACCGTGTTCAGGTCAACGCCTGCCATGACCAACTGCGATGCGAAATCGTGCCGGTGGTCGTGCCAGCGGTAGTTTTCAATCCCGGCATCGCGCAGGACTTGCCCCCATGCGGTCTTGATTTCGGTAATGGGTTCGCCATCGATGCCCGCGAACACATAGACTCTGTGGGCAAGCGGCTTCCAACGCTTGAGCGTGCCCAAGGCTTCGGTGTTCAGGGGAATACGGCGGGTCTTGTCGCCCTTGGCAGTCTCCCGACGCACGGTCAAGACGGCATGTTCCAGGTCAATATCGGCCCAGGTCAGGGCCAGCAGTTCGCCCCGGCGCAGGCCGGTATTGAGCGACACCAGCACGGCGGGGCGCAGGTAGTCCACGAACGCCACGCCACGCAGGCTTGGCAGTAGTGGGCGCTTGCGGGCCTTGCGGTGGGCGTTCGTCCGGTCGCGGGCGTCGCGCATGGCGTCTTCGCGGGCGATCAGCGCCGCATACAGGGCTTCGCGTTCGTCAGGCGACAGATACCGAACGACTTCTTCCGAAGCACCGTCATACTCAACCGACTTCACCGGGTTTTCGGAAACATGACCGGCCATGCCTGCCACACGGTACAGCCCTTGAAGTGCGGTCAGCTTGCGCGCTGCTGTGGCGGCGGTGTTTCCCTTCTTGGCTTCGTCGTGCTTCCACTTTTCCAGCGCCCACGGTGTAATGTCATCCAGGCGCTTGTCCAGCAAATCGGCAAAGGCCATGCGGATCAGGTCGGCAAGATCGGTGCCGGTCTTGCGGTTCACAATCAGCCAGTTCGTGTAGTCACCGTCTAGGAAGTCGCGCAAGGTCGGCACGCCCGCGATGCGGTGGGCGTCGTCGCGCTTCTTGCGGCGTTCGGCCAGGGTGGAAAGGGTATCCCCCTTGCGGTCGGTCAGCGCCAGTTCATTGCGGGCGGCTTCGCGGGCCTGCGATGCCGACATAGCCGGGTAAGTGCCGATCTTCTTGCGCCCGAACTTGCCGTCAGGCTTGCGGTAACGCAACGTGTACTGGATGGCCCCGGCTGGCGTGACGCGCACCCCGAAGCCGGTCAGGGTCGAATCGGCGTATTCCTGGTGTGCGCCGGTGGGGGTGATGCCGCGCATAAAGTCGCGGTCAATGGCAACCCGATTGCGGGCCTTCTGCATGGTCTATAGCTCCATTTGGGCAAAGTTTGGGCAATCGCCGCCGCGTACAGCGGCAGACTTCACCGAACAACTATAGACATAACCCATTGATTTCAAAAGACACGCTGACTGCGGTAGACACCAGCGGACAGGCAAAATCGCGCTCATAACCCGAAGGTCGCAGGTTCAAGTCCTGCCCCCGCAACCAACGCCTTATATCAGTATCCAGCGGCATTCGCCGCAGTCCTTCAAGGCGTTGTTCTCAAGGCCGTCCGGCCTGACGCACTCACTGCTCCGATGTCATTCCGCGCAACCCAAAGGCATGCCTTGCAGCGTTCGTGCGCTTGCACCACTAGGTGCGCACCAGTTCCGCCGCACGCCTGAAGGTATCGCGCACCAGCGGCTGGTCTTCACGCTCCGCGGCGTCGGCATGCTCACGCAGCCGCGTGGCCAGCACCGTCAGTGTTCCTTGCGCCTGCGGCCCGCCCGCGGCCTGGCACTTGGTTACCGCTTCGCGCATCACCGCATCGAGCTCGCCGCTGACATCGGCACCATCGAAGGCGCTCACCGAGAGAGCCGAGATGCGTTCCAGGTAGAGATTGACCAGCGCTTCATCGTGTAGCGGTTCGGACATGTCGGCTCCTTGTCGGTGACGGGGATACAGAACCCATTGTAGTGAAGCCCGCCGCCTGCACAGGATCAAACAGTAATGATTCTTGTTCGGGTCCCTGCCGCGCTTCCCATACAATGTGCACCTGCCCGATTCATCCCGACATTATTGCCATCATGATGCTGCAGATTCCCGACGTACTGTCCAAGGCCCAGGTGGCGCAAGTCCGGCAGGTCATCGACGCGGCGGCGTGGGCCGACGGCAATGAGACCTCGGGCTACCAGTCGGCGCTGGCCAAGCGCAACCTGCAGTTGCCGGAGGGCTCGCCGGCGGCGCGCCAGGTGGGCGACCTGATCCAGGACGCGCTCGGCAATAACGCGCTGTTCTTCTCGGCGGCGCTGCCGCTGAAGGTCTATCCGCCGCTGTTCAACCGCTACGAGGGCGGGCATACCTTTGCCAACCACGTCGACAACGCGATCCGCTACCTGCGCGGCACCAGCTTCCGCATCCGCAGCGACCTGTCGGCGACGCTGTTCCTGACCGAGCCGGAGGAATACGACGGCGGCGAACTGGTGATCGAGGACACCTACGGCCAGCAGCGCGTGAAGCTGCCGGCCGGGCATATGGTGCTGTACCCGGCCACCAGCATCCACCACGTGACGCCGGTCACGCGCGGGGCGCGGGTGTCATCGTTCTTCTGGATCCAGAGCATGGTGCGCGACGATGGCCAGCGCGCGCTGCTGTTCGAGCTGGACGCGCGTATCCGCCAGGTGGCGCAGGAACTCGGCCAGGCGCATGAATCGGTGATCGGCCTGACCGGGGTCTATCACAACCTGCTGCGCCGCTGGGCGGACGCCTGAACGCCGGCGGCGCCCTCACGAGGGCGCTGCATAACGTCAGCCAGCAAGCAGGCGCGGCTATCCGTCGCGCCGTCGCTGCATCTGCAACAGTTCGATCGGAGAGGGCTGGATGCGCCGCCGCGCGGGGCGCAGCGCGCGGTTGGGCCACAGCACGTAGTTGGTGTGCGGATCCAGCGGCTTGCCGAAGTACGAGACCCAGACCTGAACGCCGTGCTCGGTTTCGGCAACGATGGCCGCGACGGCGCGCGCCGCGGCGGAAGGGGACTTGAGCAGTTCCGCCAGGGCTTCGACGCCCTGCACGACATGGTGCTTCACCCCGGCAAACCATGCGTACTGACGCATGGCGGACAACAAACGCTTGGTCATGAACGCGACTCTGGTTGTGTGGAAAGTGCGAATGAGACCCGCACGCTTCCGGTTTGTTCACGTCGGTTTGCGAAATACCAGCATGACTGCGGCGCCATGTCGCTGTGATGGCATGCGCGCGGCATGCGTCACCTGGTATCGCTCCTGTGCGGCCCGCATCACGTGGCGTGCGCCGGCTCAGGTACCAGTGCAGAGAGTACCATTGCCAGCCGGTCCAGGGCAGGATCGATATCCAGCAGGTCGATGGCGCCGAAGCCCAGCAGCAGCCCCGCGCAGGTAGCAGGGGGCGTGGCATAGCAGGGATCGAGCGTGGCAAGTGCCAGGCCGGCCAGGCGCGCGGTCGAGACCAGTGCCTCGGACGCCACCGGCACGCGCAGCCGCGCCGCCAGGTGGAAGCCCGCCATTGCCGGCAGCGGCTCCAGCCACGGCGACAGGTCGCCGTGCAGCCGCGCCAGCAGGCGGGCGCGGCGCTGGGCGTGGCGCGCGTGCGAGCGCCGGATATGGCGCAGCAGGTGACCCTCGGACAGGAAGCGCGCCAGCGCCTGCTGGATCAGCGTCGGCGTGTACCAGTCCATCAGGTGCTTGACCTTGCGCGCGGCCGGCATCAGCCAGGGCGGCACCACCAGGTAGCCGCCGCGCAGGTTCGCCACCAGCGTCTTCGAGAACGTGCCTAGGTAGACCACGCGGCCATGCCGGTCCAGCGTCTGCAGTGCGTCCAGCGCCTGGCCGCCGTAGCGGAATTCGCTGTCGTAGTCATCTTCCAGGATCACCGCGTGGCGGCGTGCCGCCCAGTCCAGCAGCGCCTGACGCCGCGCCAGGCTCATCGGCACGCCCAGCGGCGACTGGTGCGATGGGGTGACATAGACCAGCGTGGCATCGTTCGGCAGCGCCTCCACCACCAGCCCTTCACCATCGACCGGCACTGGCACCACCCGTGCGCCCAGCCCCTGGAACAACGAACGCGCCATTGGATATCCGGGATCCTCCATCGCCACCACGGCGCCGGGCCCGAGCAGCAGCCGGGCCAGCAGGTCGATGCCCTGTTGCGCGCCGCCCGTGACCAGGATGTCGGTCGGCATGCTCTGCACGCCGCGCGTGAAGGCGATATGGCGGGCAATGGCCTGGCGCAGCACCATCTCGCCGGCCGGATCGGCGGCGCCGGGCGGGCGCTGGCGCTCGGCGGCCAGCGCCGCGCGCACGCAGCGCGACCAGGCTTCATGCGGAAAGCGCGTGGTATCGGCCTGCCCCGGCTGGAACGCATAGCGCGCGCCGCCGCCGGAGTCCAGGAACGGCGTCGGCACCGCCATCCAGCGCTGCACGGCAGGCGGCAGCACCGGCGCCGCCGCCATGCGCACGGCCGGGCGGGCCAGCCCCTCGGCCACATAGGTGCCGTCGCCGACGCGCGCGTGCAGCCAGCCTTCGGCCACCAGCCGTTCATACGCCGTGGTCACCGTCTTGCGCGCCACGCCCAGCTGGATGCCAAGCAGGCGCGTAGGCGGCATGCGTGCGCCGGCCTCGAGCCGGCCGCCCTGGATCGCGTCGCGGATCTGGTGGACGATCTGCGCGGTCAGGTCGCTGGCTTGGTCCAGGGCGAGATGCAGTTCCATAAGGTACGCGTCGGTCAGGATTGGTCTACTGATTCTGCCGGAAATTGGCGGTGTACGGGGCCAATCGATGGGTCTATCTTTCATCCCAACGGGCGCGACACCAGTGCCCGCCGAATCCAACCTGTCAAAGCGGAGATCGATCATGGAAGAACGGATGAACTGGCAAGACGTGGCCCCTGACGCCTACAAGGCAATGGTTGGCCTGGAGGTCTACCTGGCACGCTGCTCGCTGGAGACCACGCTCAAGGAACTGGTGAAGATCCGCGCCTCGCAGATCAACGGCTGCGCGTTCTGCCTGGACATGCACATCACCGATGCGCGCAAGCATGGCGAAAGCGAGCGCCGCCTGAACCTGCTGCCGGCCTGGCGTGAAGTGAGCTGGTTCACCCCGCGCGAGCGCGCCGCGCTGGCGTGGACCGAGGCGCTGACGCTGCTGCCGCAAAGCCAGGCGCCGGATGCGGACTACCAGGACTTGCGCGAGCAATTCTCGGAAAAGGAAATGGCGGACCTGACGCTGCTGATCTCGGCCATCAATGCATGGAACCGCTTCGGCGTCGGTTTCCGTCGCCAGCCGCCCGCGCTCTGAGCCACGGCGCACATCCGCCCGACCTCAGCCTGACCCGCGCCGTGGCCTGCCGATTGACAAGCCGCGGCGCAGTGCATTAGCTTCTGTTGCAGATGCTGCACAAATGGCAACCGCTGGCGGCGCCGGCATGGGGGGCATGGTGGCGACACGTCAGGAGGGCGGGCAAGCCGGGGCCGAGGGTACTGTCGAGGCCCGGCGCGAGCGCGGCAGGGCCGCCCGCCAGAAGGTGCCGCGCGGTGCGCACGAGGCCATTGGCAACGTCGACCGCGACCCCGTCGAACTGCTGGAAATCAGCAGCCAGGGCCGGGTTGAGCGGCTGGTGCCGCTGCGCTACGGCCGCATGATCCAGTCGCCATTCGCCTTCTACCGCGGCAGCGCCATCATCCAGGCGCACGACCTGGCCAGCACCGCGGATTCCGGGCTGCATATGCAGATCTGCGGCGACTGCCACCTGGCCAACTTCGGCGGCTTTGCCACGCCCGAGCGCGCGCTGCTGTTCGACCTCAACGACTTCGACGAAACCAGCCCCGGTCCGTGGGAATGGGACCTCAAGCGCCTGTGCGCAAGCTTCGTGGTAGCGGCACGCCACCTGCGGCACAAGTCCGCTGTGGCCGAAGACGTGGTGCGCGAAGCGGTGGGCAGCTACCAGCGCCGCATGCTCGCCTATGGCGAAATGGGCATGCTCGAGACCTGGTACGACCGCATCACCTTCGAGCGGCTGCTCGAAGAAGAAACCTTGCCCGAAGTCCAGAAACGCATCCGGCGCGGCATGGAGCGCGCCGCCGACCGCACCCACGAGTCGCTGTTGCCCAAGCTGGCCGAGCGCATCGGCGACCGCTGGTCGATACTCGATGCGCCGCCGGCGATCTTCCACGTGCGTGGCGAGCAGACGCTGTTCGGGCCGGGCGACGACTGGCTGGCCGCCAGCGACGCGGACCTGGCGCTGGACCAGGCCTACCACGACTACCTGTCCACGCTGGCCCCCGACCGGCGCCGGCTGCTCGGCCATTTCACGCGCCATGACGTGGCCTTCAAGGTGGGCGGGGTGGGCAGCGTGGGCACGCGCTGCCTGGTGCAGCTGATGGTGGACCAGCATGACAAGCCGCTGTTCCTGCAGGCCAAGGAGGCCACCAGGTCGGTGGTGGCGCGTTACTTCAAGAGCGCGCCGACCGCGCACGAGGGCCGGCGCGTGGTCGAGGGCCAGCGCCTGATGCAGGCCGCGAGCGACCTGTTCCTCGGTTGGACCAAGGGGCCGTTCGGGCGGCACTTCTATCTGCGGCAGCTGCGCGACATGAAGCTGTCGGCACAGATCGAGCTGATGGATGCCGAGCTGTTCGGCCGCTATGCCTCGCTGTGTGGCTGGGTGCTGGCCCGCGCGCACGCCAAGGCCAGCGGCCTGGCCGCCGAGGTCAGCGGCTACCTGGGGCGCAGCGACCGCATGGCCGACGTGATGGTAGGCTATGCCAATGGCTATGCCGACCAGGTCGAGCGCGACTATGACCAGTTTGTCGCCGCGTGCCGTTCGGGGCGCCTCGAGGCGCGCACCGATGCCGACATGGCTGCTGATTTCCGCGTGTAGCCCACGCGTCTTGCCAGGCCAGGAGTCTGCCCATGACAGAAGACACCCTGCTGCAACTGATGACGGAAGTCGAGAAGGAAGACCCCATCGACTACGCCGACCTGCCGTTCGACGACGCCGCGCTGCGCCGGCTGGCGTGCCGGCTGATCGCCGAGCGCTCCAGCGAGATGGAAGCGTCCGGCCTGCCGGTGGAAGCGCTGCTGGCCACGATGTGGGCCTCGACCGCCAAGCTGGTGCTGGAAAACCTGGTGCTGAACGCGCGCCTGCTGAGGCTGCAGGGCCTGCCCGACGACGCCCAGGCGCTGATCGAGCGCATCGCGCGGCAGTCGCGCGGCGGGGCCTGAACGCGCCAACCTGACTTCCCGGCCCGAACCGGGGCCATGTGCCGCAATCGTCTCAAGCTGCGGCGGCTCTGCCGTTTCGCTAAAATACGCGTTTTCACCCAGCCGGTCCGCGCTGTGACTGACACGCGGCGGAGGCGGCTGACCAGGAGGATTTCGGTGATCAAGTGGATTATCGTCGCGGGCTACCTCGGTGCCGTCCTGTATGTGCACTTCCGCGGCAAGGTGCGCCTGCGCATCTGGCGCCAGCTGCTGGACCATTCGGCCCTGGTGGCCCCGATCAACTGCTTCATGTATGCGTTCTCGGGCGTGCCCCGCACGCCGTACATCCCGGTCGACAACTTCCCCGACCTGGAAAAGCTGCGCGCCGCCTGGCCCGAGATCCGCGACGAAGGGCTGGCCCTGGCCGCGATGCGCAAGATCAAGGCCGCGGACAAGAACGACGACGCCGGCTTCAATTCCTTCTTCAAGTACGGCTGGAAGCGCTTCTACCTGAAGTGGTACGAGGCCCAGCACCCGTCGGCCGAGGAGCTCTGCCCCAAGACCGTGGCGCTGCTGCGCGAGCTGCCCACGGTGAAGGCGGCGATGTTTGCCGAGCTGCCGCCGGGCGGCAAGCTCAACCCGCACCGCGACCCGTTCGCCGGCTCGCTGCGCTACCACCTGGGCCTGGCCACGCCGAACGACGACCGCTGCTTTATCGAGGTCGATGGCGAGCGCCACAGCTGGCGCGACGGTGAGGGCGTGGTCTTCGACGAAACCTACCTGCACTGGGCCGAGAACCGCAGCGATGCCAACCGGCTGATCCTGTTCTGCGATATCGAGCGTCCGATGCGCTACGGCTGGGCTGCGAAGTTCAACCACTGGATGGGCCGCAAGGTCATGACCGCGGCCAGCTCGCCCAATGACGAGCACGACCAGACCGGCATGATCAACCGGTTGTTCCGCTTTGTCTGGCTGGGCGGCCAGTATCGCCGCCGCTTCAAGGCCTGGAACCGCCAGCTTTACTACGTCACCAAGTTCGGCCTGATCGTGCTGGGCGTGGGGCTGATCGTCTTCCTGTAAGAAGCAAAAACCGACGGTTTGCTCCCCTCTCCCGCTTGCGGGAGAGGGAGCACCCACTTGGGAGCTTCCTTTGCCCACGGAGATCCTGATGCGCGTCCGTACCGCAGCACTGTGGCTGGCCGCCGCCCTTGGCGCCGCCGCATGCACCACGACACCTGCAGAACGTGCCGCCGGCAGCGCCGCTGCCGTCGGCAAGCCCAACCCCGCCTCCGTCAACTGCACGCAGCGCGGCGGCAAGCTGCAGATCGTGTCGACACCCGCCGGCCAGTCCGGCATCTGCACCTTCCCGTCCGGCAAGCAATGCGAGGAGTGGGCGCTGCTGCGCGGCGAATGCACGCCGGGCTGAGCCGCTAGGCTTCAATCGCGGCGGCGTTCGTTGGCCAGCGTGGTGTAGTAGTCGCGCTTGGCTTGATACATGCGGCTGTCGGCCAGCTTGACGACCTCGTTCAGCCGGTCGCCCTGCAGGCAGGTGGCGTGGCCGATGGAAAGGCTCAGGCGTGCGCCCGGGTAGAACTGGTTGTTCAGTTCCACCACCTTGCCGATCTGCTCGACCACCGTCGCGGCGCCGCGCTCGTCGCGCCCGGGCAGCAGGATCATGAACTCGTCGCCGCCGATGCGCGCCACGCAGGCCTGCTCGCCCACCGCCTTCTTCAACACCTCGCCGGTGCGGCGAAGTAGCCCGTCGCCGTCGGCATGGCCGAACTGGTCGTTGACCACCTTGAGGCCGTTCAGGTCCACCGCCACCACGCTGACCGGCCACGGGCCCTTGCGGCCCAGCCGCGCCATCTCGTCCTCATAGTAGGCGCGGTTGTAGAGCTTGGTCAGCACGTCGTGCTTGCCCAGGAACTCGACATAGGCTTCTGCCTTCTTGCGCGCCGTGATATCGGTCAGCGACACCAGCACCTGGTCCCAGTCCGCTTCCCGCCCGGGGAACACCGACCACTGCATGAAGACGTCCACGGCGCGGCCATCCAGCGCGTAGTTGATGACTTCGCGCTGCTGCCACAGCTTCTCGTGCCAGAGGTCGATCAGCTGCTCGGCAAAGTGGATGCGCATGTCGTCGCGGAACACATCGCCCAGCCGCGAGAGCAGGACTTGCTTGCTGTCCGCGCCGAACATCTGCAGCGTCTGCTGGTTGACGTCGAGCACGCGGATCTCCTGCATGCAGCGCAAGACAAAGTCCGGATGCACGTTGAGGAAGGTGCGGAAGTCGGTGATGCCGGCGCCGCGCACTTCATCGAGCAGCACCTTGACCGCGCTGAAGTCCTCCACCCACAGCGATACCGGCGAATGCTCGAACAGTCCCAGCGCATATTGCTCGCTGCGGCGCAGCTCGTGCTCGGTGCGCATGCGCGCGGTGATGTCCTTGATCGACAGCAGCACGCGCTCCCAGGTGTCTTCGTGGCCCGGCATCACCGTGGCCTCCAGCTGGATGTCCAGCCGCTCGCCATCCAGCGTGTAGTTGACGGTCTGGCTGGCGAAGCGATTGCCGCCGTCCCACAACTGGCCGAGCTCCTCGACATGCTGGTCGAGCATGTCGTCGCGGAAGACTGTGTCGAGGTTGGCCACCAGGTCGTCGAGATCGGCTGCACGGAACAGCTCCAGCGTGCGCCGGTTCACGTCGATCACGCGGATCAGCGCCGAGCACTGCGCCGCTTGCCGCGGGTCCGCGCGCAGGTGGGCGCGCAGGTCGGTGACACCTTCCTTGCGCAGTTGCGCAAAATACTCGCGCACGGCGCTGAAGTCTTCCAGCCACAGCGAGACAGGTGCCAGTTGGAACAGGGTTTGATAGTCGTCCAGGTTGTTGCCGGCAGGGTTGCCGGCACCCTTGCCGACGGACGTTGCCGCGGATGCACTGCTCAAGGCTTTTCTCCTTTTTCTTTTTCCCGTGGTGCACGGCGCCCCGTGGTCGGTCTTCGCCCCCGGAGACCAGCCGGGCCGCCCTGCGCACCAGCGCTTAGAACCCATTTCATAATGAAGAAGGGGCGCGAAGGCTGCTGCCGGGCCGCAGGGCTAGGCGTGGCCGACGCGGCGTGGTTATTCCACGCAAGGAGGCCGCAACAACGCCATGCGGCCCGGCAGCAGCCTTCCCTTCGGGTTCAAGCCAGGCGCGGCGCATGCGTTGTTACGGGCCTTGACCTTGGAATGACCAAGGCCGGCGGCCCGCGCCTAGCCTGCGCCGCGCCTGGCTTGAACGCGTCCCCTTCTTCATTATGAAATGGGTTCTTAGGATAGGCGAGGCGCCAGCAAAAGGGGAGGGATATTGGCAGGCAAGCGCCAGGGCTAGCCCGCCAGCCGCTGCACGATGGCGGCCAGCGTGCCCAGTGCCCGCTCGATCTGCGCCGAGCGCGGCGTGCCGCAGTTGACGCGCAGGCAGTGGTCGAAGCGGCCGGCGTTGGAGAACATCACGCCCGGCATCACGCGGATGCCGGCCTGCAGCGCCTGGTCGAACACCGCTTCGGACGATACCTGGGCGGGCAGTTCCACCCACAGGTGCATGCCGCCGCGCGGGGACCCCAGCCGCGTCCCGGCGGGAAAGCTTGCGGCGATGGCCTGCGTGAACCATTCGCGCTGCGCGCACAGCCGGGTGCGCAGCCGGCGCAGGTGGCGGTCGTGCGCGCCGGAAGCCAGGAAGTCGGCGGCCGCCATCTGCGACAGCATCTCGTTGGGCCGCGACAGGCCGAACTTGAGCATCTCCACGCGCGCCTGCCATTTGCCGGCGGCGATCCAGCCCAGGCGCATGCCGGGCGCCAGCACCTTGTGCAGCGAGGCGCAGTGGATCACGTTGCCGCTGCCATCCCAGGCCTTGGCCGCGGCCGGCGGCGCATCGCTGTCGGCGGTGGCCGAGAAGCAGTCGTCCTCGATCAGCGCGATGCCGCGCGCCTCGCACCACTGCACCAGCCGCGCCTTGTGCGCGTCCGGCATGATGCAGCCGAGCGGGTTCTGCAGGTTGGGCACCACCGCCACCGCGCGGATATTGTCGTAGTGCTGCGCGGCCAGCTCCAGCGCCTCCAGCGAGATGCCGGTCTGGGGGCTGCACGGGATCTCCAGCGCGCGCATGCCGAGACTTTCCAGGATCTGCAGCAGGCCGTAGTAGGTCGGTGATTCCACCGCGATCACGTCGCCCGGCCCGGCCACCGCGCGCAGGGCCAGGTTGAGCGCCTCGGTGCAGCCGTTGGTGATGACGATTTCCTCCGGCGCGAGCTGCACGCGCGCCCGCAACGCCTGGCGCGCCAGCGCGGCGCGCAGCGGCTGGTAGCCCTCGGGCTCGACCGCTTCGCCGAACAGCAGCGGATGCCGGCGCAGCGCACGGGTCGCGGCGCTGCGCAGCGCCTCGGTCGGATACAGTGACGGCGCGCAATAGGCGCCGCCCAGGTTGGTATGCACATGCTGGTGCTGGCCACGCGCCAGCAAGCCGGAAATGCGCTGGTGGATGCCGACATACTGCGCCGGATCAGGCAAGGCCGCGGCCGGCTCGGCCAGCGCCGCCAGCGGCGAACGCAGCGGTGCCGCGACGAAATAACCCGAGCGCGGCCGCGCTTCCAGCAAGCCGTCGCTCTCGAGCTGCCTGCATGCCTGCAGCGCGGTGGACAGGCTCACACTGTGCAGCGCCATCAGCGCGCGCACCGACGGCATGCGGTCACCGGCGGCGAGCGTTCCGGATTCGATGGCGCGGCGGTAGTGGCCGGCAACCTGGCGGTAGAGCGGGGCGGATTCCATTGGGGGCATCGTGGCGCGGTTGGCCGCATCAGTACAGATACAGACGCGTGGCGGCTGTATCGTAACAGGGCTGAATTTGCTTGGCTGTTCCGGTCCAGGCGGTTCCGGGGTGTGCCTGCCGCGGATGAGATCAGGTCGATAGGCTGGAGTCCTGTGCCTGTTACCGGAGTCCTGCCATGCAAAGCGATCTCAACGACACATCAACCGTAGTGCCGCTTCTGGCCGGCCAGTGCCTGCGCCTGCGCGTGGCGGCGGGCACCATGCTGCATGCCGGCGCGGGTGAGCTGGAGCTGGCCGGGCCGCCGCAATGGCTGGCCGAGACCTGCTACGTACCGCGGCGGCGCCTGCGCGCGGGCGACACGTGGATCGTGCCCGCGCGCGGCTGGCTGACGCTGTCGGCAAGCCGCGCCGGCGCATTGTCGATCACTGACCCGCCGGGCTGGCTGCCCCGGCTGCAAGCCTGGCTGGCGTTGTCGTGGCGCCGCACCGGGCCGGCCCGACAGCCCGAATCCCGCCAGATTCCCGACTCCGCGCCCGAAAGCCTATAAAATTGCGCTCCGGCCGGCCTGGCACATTGGTGTGCCCAACCCCCCGGCCGCAGTTCTCGGGTTCCCCATGCTACGTCTAAGTGAAGTCAAACTCCCGCTCGACCATACCGAAAGCGACCTGGACGCCGCCGTGCGCACCAGCGCCGCGCAGATCGGTGTCAAGGGAGACGGCCTGATCGGCTATACCGTGTTCCGCCGTGCCCACGATGCGCGCAAGCGCTCGGATATCAAGCTGACCTACATCATCGATATCGAGGTCGGCGACGAGGCCGCGGCAATCAAACGCATGGCCGGCAAGCCGAACTGGAGCGTGACGCCCGACATGGCGTACCACTTCGTCGCGCGCGCGCAGGCGGGCAGCTCGCATCCGCGCCCGGTGGTGATCGGCATGGGCCCGTGCGGCCTGCTGGCCGGCCTGATCCTGGCGCAGTCGGGCTTCCGCCCGATCATCCTGGAGCGCGGCAAGGAAGTGCGCGAGCGCACCAGGGACACCTTCGGCCTGTGGCGCAAGAGCGTGCTCAATCCGGAATCGAACGTGCAGTTCGGGGAAGGCGGCGCGGGCACGTTCTCGGACGGCAAGCTGTACAGCCAGATCAAGGACCCCAAGCACTATGGCCGCAAGGTGCTCAACGAGTTCGTGCGCGCCGGCGCGCCGGAGGACATCCTGTACAAGGCGCGCCCGCACATCGGTACCTTCCGGCTGGTCAGCATGGTCGAGAAGATGCGCGCCGAGATCATCGAACTGGGCGGCGAGATCCGCTTCGAGACGCGCGTCGACGATATCGACATCGACAACGGCCAGGTGCGCGGCCTGAAGCTGTCCAACGGCGAATACCTGGAAGCCGACCACGTCATCATGGCGGTCGGCCACAGCGCGCGCGACACCTTCGAGATGCTGCACAGGCGCGGCGTGTTCATGGAGGCCAAGCCGTTCTCGCTGGGCTTTCGCATCGAGCATCCGCAGGGGCTGATCAACCGCAGCCGCTTCGGCAAGTTCGCCGGCAACAAGCTGCTGGGCGCGGCCGACTACAAGGTCGTGCATCACTGCAGCAACGGGCGGTCGGTGTACAGCTTCTGCATGTGCCCGGGCGGCACGGTGGTGGCGGCAGCTTCCGAGCCGGGCCGGGTGGTGACCAATGGCATGAGCCAGTACAAGCGCGCCGAGCGCAACGCCAATGCCGGCATCGTGGTCGGCATCACACCCGAGGACTATCCCGGCGGCCCGCTCGCCGGCATCGAATTCCAGCGCAAGTGGGAAGAGCGCGCGTTCGAGCTGGGCGGCAGCAACTACTGCGCGCCGGGCCAGCTGGTGGGCGATTTCATCGCGGGACGGCCATCCACGTCGCTGGGTTCGGTCGAGCCCTCGTACAAGCCCGGCGTGACGCCGACCGACCTGAGCACGTCGCTGCCTGACTACGTGATCGCGGCGATCCGCGAGGGCATTCCCGAGATCGACAAGAAGCTGCCTGGCTTTGCCCTGCATGATGCCGTGCTGACCGGGGTGGAGACGCGCACCTCGTCGCCGCTGCGCATCCGCCGCAACAACGATGACTACCAGAGCATCAATGTGAAGGGCCTGTACCCGGCGGGCGAAGGCGCGGGTTATGCCGGCGGCATCTACTCCGCGGCGATCGACGGCATCGAAGTGGCCGAGGCGGTGGCGCTCAGCATCGTCGGCGGCAAGGCCGCCTAAGCCTGCTGCAGGTAAGCCGCGGCGCCGAGCGCCGCGGTGCGCCCGCTGGCAAAGCACGCCGTCAGCAGGTAGCCGCCGGTGGGTGCCTCCCAGTCCAGCATCTCGCCGGCGCAGAACACGCCCGGCAGCGCGCGCAGCATCAACCCTTCATCCATCGCCTCGAAGCGCACGCCACCGGCGCTGCTGATCACTTCGTCGATGGGCCGCGGGCGCAGCAGCCGCAGCGGCAGCGCCTTGATCGATGCGGCCAGCGTGCCGGCATCGTGCATCGCTTCCTTCGACAGGCATTCGCGCAGCAGTCCGGCCTTGACGCCGGTGAGGCCGAGCCGGCTTTGCAGGTGGCTCGACAGCGAGCGCGCGCCGCGCGGATGCGTTACCTGCGCGCTGACATGTTCGGCGCTATGCGCCGGCAGCAGGTCCAGGTGGATGGTGGCGCCGCCATCGGCTTCGATGCGGTCGCGGATCGGCGCGGACAGCGCGTAGACCAGGCTGCCTTCGATGCCGGTCGCACTGATGACGAACTCGCCCTGGCGGTAGTGCGCTTGCCCATTGCGGTCGGTCAGGGCGATGGCTACCGGCTTGACCGGCTCGCCGGCAAAGCGCGCGGCAAACGCTTCGCTCCACGCCACATCGAAACCGCAGTTGGCGGGCCGCAGCGGCGCAATCTCGACGCCGCGCTCGGCCAGCCGCGGCACCCACGCACCATCCGATCCCAGCCTTGCCCAGCTGGCACCGCCCAGCGCCAGCACCACCGCGCGTGCCCGCATGACCGTTTCACCGTGCGGCGTGGCAAAGCGCAGCGCATGCGGCGCGCCGTCGTCCCAGCCCAGCCAGCGGTGACGCATATGGAACTGCACGCCGGACTCGCGCAGGCGGTGTAGCCACGCGCGCAGCATCGGCGCGGCCTTCATGTCGGTCGGGAAGACGCGGCCGGAACTGCCGATGAAGGTCTCGATGCCAAGCCCGTGCACCCAGTCGCGCAGGGCCTGCGGGCCGAAGCCCGCCAGCATCGGCGCGATCTGTGCGGTGCGGGCGCCATAGCGGCCGAGGAAGGCCGGCTCCGGCTCCGCGTGGGTCAGGTTCATGCCGCCCTTGCCGGCCATCAAAAACTTGCGCCCGACCGACGGCATGGCGTCGTAGACGGCCACGCTGGCACCTTGCGCCGCCAGCACTTCGGCCGCCATCAGGCCGGCCGGACCGCCGCCGATGACGGCAACGTCGACGCTGGCTTGGGAAGGGGAGGAAGTGGCGGAAGAGGGCATCAGGAGGCTCGGCAGGGGGCGGGGTGTTTCCGCCGCGGATTATAGAGCCTGCGGCAGCGCTAGAATGACGGTTTGCCGCGCATCGCCATCATGACCTCCGCCACTCACTCCGCAGACACCGTCATCGCCGCCACCCGCCACTGGCTGGAGCGCGCCGTGATCGGGCTCAACCTGTGCCCGTTCGCCAAGAGCGTGTATGTGAAGGAGCAGGTGCGCTACGTGGTCAGCACCGTCACCGAAGCGCCGGACGTGATGGACGACCTGGAGCGCGAACTGCGCCTGCTGGCAGACGCCGACCCCGACCAGATCGACACCACGCTGCTGATCCTGTCGGATGCGGTGGCGGACTTCCTCGACTTCAACGACCTGCTGTATTTTGCCGAGCGCCTGCTCGGCAGCCTCGGGCTGGAAGGCACGCTGCAGATCGCCAGCTTCCATCCGCAGTACCAGTTTGCCGGGACCGAGCCGGACGATATCGAGAACTACACCAACCGCGCCCCGTATCCGATCCTGCACCTGCTGCGCGAGGACTCCATCGCCCGCGCGGCGGCGGCGTTCCCGGATGCGGCGGACATCTACGAGCGCAACCAGGCCACCATGCGCCGCCTGGGCCACGAGGGCTGGCAGCGCTGGATGGCGGGCGAGGACGAGCCCGGTAAAGTCTGACTACGCAGCCGACACCGGCGCGGTGAAGAAGCGCTCGCGCATCTCTTCCAGCCCCAGTCTTTCCAGCACCTCTTCCAGCCGCTCGGCCGGGCGGCGGCGCGGCAGGTCCTTGTACTGCGCGATGATCAGCTCGTTCTTCATCGAGTGTTCCCAGCCCACCAGCTCGGTCACGCTGACCTGGTAGCCATGCGCCTCCAGCTGCAGGCAGCGCAGCACATTGGTCACCTGGCTGCCGAACTCGCGCGTGTGCAGCGGGTGGCGCCAGATTTCCGTCAGCGGATTGCCCGCCAGCAGCTTGCCCTTGTGCTTGCGCAGCACGCTGGCCACCTCGGCCTGGCAGCACGGCACCAGCACGATATGGCGGGCCTGCTTGGCCAGCGCAAAGCGGATCGCGTCGTCGGTCGCGGTATTGCACGCATGCAGCGCGGTGACGACGTCGACGGTGGGCGGCAACTGCGGCGAGGTGATCGAATCCGCCACCGACAGGTTCAGGAACGACATCCCAGCAAAGCCCAGCCGCGCAGCCAGCGCCTGCGAGGTCTTCACCAGTTCTTCACGGGTTTCGATGCCGAAGATATGTGAGTCGTCCTGCAGCGCCTTGAAGAACAGGTCGTAGAGGATAAAGCCCAGATACGACTTGCCGGCGCCGTGGTCCACCAGCGTGACGCGGCCGCGCTCGGCCTTGACTTCCTGCAGCAGCGGTTCGATGAACTGGAACAGGTGGTAGACCTGCTTGAGCTTGCGCCGGCTGTCCTGATTCATCTTGCCGTCGCGCGTCAGGATATGGAGTTCCTTGAGCAGTTCGATGGACTGGCCGGGGCGGATTTCGTGGGTATTTGACATGAGGGGGACTGCGCAGGCTGCGGGACGCGGCGCGTCCCGGAATGCCGACAGTTTACCGAAAAGTCCCGCAGGGTCCCCGAGTGACGCTGGCCTCACCGGTGCGGGGCGTGGTGTGGTTGGCGCTTCCGCATCGCCGGCACGGGCTCTCGGCGGGCTCGATCGAGCTTGCGAGTTGCTGTCGGATAAATGGTAAAAGTATTAAAACTGCTGCATTGTTACCGCCACGGGATGCCTGCGTTTCTCCGGGCTCCTGGCGCTCGGCTCCGGCAAAAGCGCGGCAAATGGTCAGAAACCGACTGCCTTTGGCCACCAGCGGGCGGCGTGTTGCATCTCGACCAAGGCTGAATTCCGAAATCGGCAATGATCCTGAAACAACATAATTGACACGATTTGTGTCATGAATTCGAAATACGCAAATTTGGCAGACGGGATTGTCGGGATGAGGTGCCGGGCTGGCGGCGCAGGCCCGCGCGGCGGGTCGTCCGGCGGCGCGGCGCGCCGCCGGAACAGTGCCCTCTACTGCAGGGAAGCGCATTTCCCGCCAAGAAATGCGAGGACTGAGGAAATGCCGTCGGTGGTGGCGGAGTAAATCATGAACCGCCCTTGCTGGCGGCTTTTAACCAACCCCGTCCTGACCAATTCCTTCAAATGGAATGTTACGGAAGAGGGAGTTAAATCGGAAGATGCGGAGATAATACCTGCCGGTATTCCTTCCGGTCCCGAATCGGCGAGCAGTAAAAATATCCTGAGCCGATTTTCCTGTGCTAACGCCCCCAGTATTTCCACTGCATTCTTTATATCCAGTTCTGCCATTTTTTTGCTTCTTTATTTTATGCTGCGGGCAGCTGGCAGGGGCGGTATGACTGCCCCGGTTCGCCTTGAAGTCCAGCAGGCAGGCCGCATGCGGCCTGCCGCCCGTGGCGCGGCTTGTCATCCGTAAATCAACGCTCAACAGCACCCCATTGCTGGCAATGTGCCGGTTCCGAGAATAGTTCGTATAACCTCCGTCCATTGTGAAGGATTACTTTTTGTTACATTCGGGGGAGTCCCTGGTAGGGTTATTTCAACGCTATTAAAAATATTGAAATTATTCCTCTTCGGCCCTAAGGAACCTTTTGATAGCATGCACGCCGCTGCTGCCGGATAACCGTTCGCATCAGCGTTTTCTTTACATATGGCTTCCATATGAGGCGCCTTTCATATGGCGCAACCGTTTCTGTGCATTCCCATGGAAGGAGTCGTTATGACATTCGCAAATCTGCGCCGCAAGGCGCGTCAGCAAGGTCAGGGCATGACCGAATACATCATCATCGTGGCACTGATCGCCGTGTCCGCGATCGGCGTCTATGCCATGTTCGGCCAGACCATCCGCAACCAGACCGCGGGCCTCGCCCAGGAAATGGCCGGCAAGAACTCGGCGTCCAAGCAGGCCATCAAGCAAGCCGGCAGCGCCGCGGACGATGCCAGTTCCAAGGCCAACCAGGGCAAGGGGCTGAACAACTACAACGTCGGCAACGACACGGGCAAGAACAACTAAGCGGCATCGCCGCCAGTTGCTTGCTGCGCTCCAGCACTCGCGATCCCGGAACATGGGCAAAACAGGTCTTGCGCATCGACGCAGCCGTCCCGGCCAGCGCGGTCAGGCACTCGCCTTCGCGCTGGTGTTCCTCGCCATCGGCGGGCTGGCCCTGTATCTCGCCTTCAATGCGAGCCAGCTGACCAGCGCCAAGACCAAGCTGCAGAACACGGCGGACGCAGCGGCCTATAGCGCCGCGGTGCTGCAGGCGCGCGACTACAACTTTGCCGCCTACGCGAACCGCGCGATGGTGGCCAACCAGGTGGCCGTGGCGCAGGCCGTGAGCCTCAAGTCGTGGATCGACGAGCTGAAGGGCACCTACACGGAAAACACCTGGATCGACACGCTGGTCAAGATCTTCTCCGACGGGCAGTTGCTGTGGACCACGCCCAAGCAACTGGGCAAGGCCGCGATCACGCCGGTGCGATCCGCCCTGAACACGCTGCTGCCGCCGCTGGTGACCGGGCTCGATGACATCATCGCCGCGCTCAGCATGGCGCAGCGCGCCTACCACGCGGGCACCATTGCCGCGGTGCCGCTGGTGACCGACGAAGTCGCCAAGCGCAACCAGCCTGATTCGACGGTCAGTTCCGGCTACTTCTTTGGCCCGCGCTATGGCGTGCAGCTGGCCCGCTGGACCAAGTTCACCACCGTGACCGATCCGCAGTATCCCAAGCAGGGTTCGGCCACCGGCAAGGACCGCTTTGCCGACGTCACCACCGACGGCACCACGCTCGACGGCTTTCTGAAGGACCGCGGCTCGCCGCGCTCGCCGACGGCGGTCCCGACTGCCTACAAGGGCTGCAAGGGCGCGGTGGTGGCCATCATGGTGACCGTCGTCACGCATGACGGCGGCACGCATCTGCGCCGCGACAAGAAGGGCTGGGAAGCACTCGATGCCTCGCAGGCCAACGGCACGCTTGCCTGTGTCTGGGCCACGCCGGCCGGCCCGGTCGGGTTTGCGATTCCCACGGTGTCCAGTGTCGGGCGCGGCGGCGCGGCCAATGGCCCGGGCGGGCGCTATTCGGGCCGCTCCGGCTACGGTGGCTACAGCAATTTCGGCGGTTCGCTGCTGAACCCGCTGACGCTGATCGCCGCGCAGATGCAGTACTCGTCGGGGCCGGGCAAGACCCTGCACAACAAGCCCGCGGGGCTGCAGGAGTACGCCGACCTGAGCAACCAGCCCAAGCCCGGCACCGGGCCCGTGGACGATTTCAACCGCGCGCCCTCGATCACGATCGAGGCGCAGCGCCAGGACACTTCAGTCGTCACCAGTTCGCGCGTGCTGCCGGGCGGCGATCGCCTGACGCTGGACGGGCGCATGGCCGGCGGCATGATGCGCGCGCTTGCCAGCGGCAGCGCGTACTTTATCCGCCCGACCGACAGCGGCGGCATGGCGGGCGCGCTGCGCAGCGCGGCGGGGTGGCGGCGCGCCGATTCGCGCATCGAATACCCGAGCCTCTTCAATCCGTACTGGCAGGCATCGCTGACGCAGACCAGCGATCTCGAACGCGTTGCCGCGATCGCGGCACAGGGCAACTGAGGGAACGGACATGCGCATGCGCAGGCCAGCCAGGCCGAACCGGGCAGCCGGACAGGCAATGATCGAATTCGTGATCGCCGCGATGACGGTGCTTGGCGTGCTGTTTCTCGGCATGGCGATGCTGGGCAAGTTCAGCGACGTGCGCAACAAGGCGCTGATGGCCTCGCGCTATGCCGGCTGGGAGCGCACGGTCTGGACCGTCGACCCGGGCTGGCGCGCGTCGCACGGCAGCTTCGCCAGCAAGGGCGACGAAGAGATCCGCAGCGAATTCGTGCAGCGCGTACTGGGGCACGACCAGGCCGCGCTGGCGTCGAGCGACCGCACGGCGCGCCGCCTGCCCGGCGGCATGGCGCCGATGTGGAAAGACCATGCCGGCGTCGACATGCTGCGCAACTATGCCGACGTGACCCTGGGCAGCGGCGTCGACGAAACCCCGGCAGCCACGCTCAAGCCGATCACGGCTGCCATGGGTGCGGCCAACGCGGTCAGCGCCGGCTTCGACCTGGCCACGCGCAACCTCTACCGGGCCGAGGTGGGGTTGTCCGTCGCCGGCGACAACGCGGCCCTGCGCGCGCTGTGGCCGGGCTGGACCGGCTTCGGCATGCAGGACCACACCGTGCTGCTGACCAACGCCTGGACGCCCGAGGGGCGCAACGGCACGCTCGCCGTGATCAAGGAAGCGGTGCCTACCAGCAAGGGCGGCGTGATCGACACCGCGCTGACCGTCGGGCTGGCCGCCTTCGGGCCGGAAATCCTGAAACTGGACCTGGGCCGCATCCAGCCCGACGTGGTCCCCGCCGACCGCCTGGGGAGCCGCTGAGATGAGAGCCTGCATGCATGGCGTGCTGATGCGCTGCCTGGCCGCGCTGCTGCCGGCCGCGCTCGCCTGGTCCGCGGCGGCAGCGACCGCGACGGACTGCACGCGGCAGCCGGTTGCGCCTGCCAGGGCGCATGCGGTCGGCACCGACATGGTGGTCAACGGCCTGCCCACGCGGGTGCTGACGATGGAGTTCGCCGGCACCGCCGAAGCGGTCTCGGACGCGTGGCGCCAGTACTGGACGCGCGAAGGCGTGCCGGCGCGCGGGCAGCGCGCCGGCGGCCAGTACGTGCTGAGCGCGATCGACGGGCTTTGCCACTATGTGCTGTCGCTGGAGCCCAGGCCCGCGCCGGGCGGGCATGTGGCGGGCATCTTCTCGGTCAGCAAGCTGGCGCCGGTGGCGTCCGGCACCGGGCTGGGCGACCTGGGCCTGCCGCCCGGCGCCAAGGTCCTGTCGGATGTCCAGAGCACGGACCGCGGCCAGCGCGGGCGCACCCTGGTGGTCCGGCTGCCCGGCAACGCGCAGGCGGCGCGGCAGCGCGCCGCCGAGCGGCTGGCGGCGCAGGGCTGGAGTTCGGTGGTGCAGATGCCCGCGCCCGTGGCCGACGGTTCGGGCCGCATCGAGGGCCTCACGCTGGCCATGCAGCGGCAGCAGGAACGCATGGATGCCACCTTTGTCGACCGCGCCGGCCAGACCGACGCGGTGATCACCGTGGCACGGCCGGAGTAGCGCGATGGCAATCCGTAGCAGGCGCCAGCGCGGGCAGGCCGCGTTCGAATACATCGTCATCACGCTGCTGGTCGTTGCCGTGCTGGTCGCCGGCGGCGACAACTCGGTCATCAGCATGCTGGCCGCGGCGTTCAGGTCCTTCTTTCAGGCGTACAGCTTTTCCCTGTCACTTCCCTGACGCACCGCCACCAGGCGGCGTCTGGCCATTGCAAGCACATTCATGCTGAAGAAAATCAAGATTCATTCAATTATCGGGAATCCCTGGGTCGTCCTTGTCATCGCCGTGCTGGTCGCCGGCCTGCTGACACTGTGGATCTACCGCTTCCTGAGCGGGCGCGAAGCGGCACTGAAAGAGCAGCTGGCCGCACAGCTGAACGAGGGCCGCCGCGTGGCCGTCATGGTGCCGGTGCGCAATGCCGCGCCGGGCACGGTGATCGACGGCAATGGCTTCGCGGCGCGGGAGATTCCGGCCGACCTGGTCTACGAAGACATGATCCTGGCGAGCAGCTTCGACAAGGTGGCGAACCTGCGCCTGGTGCGCCAGGTGCGGCAGGGCCAGCCGGTGCGGCGTGCCGACGTGGAAGCGCTGCAGTCGCGCGATTTCTCCGACCTGCTCAAGCCCGGCAAGCGCGCCTTCACCATCGAGGTCGACATGGTCAACTCGACGGCCAAGATGCTCAAGCCTGGCAACCATGTCGACCTGTTCCTGATCAGCTCCACCTCGCCCACCGCGGCAGGCACCGACAAGCAGACCGCGCGGCTGCTGATGTCGGACATGCTGGTGCTGGCCACCGGCCAGGACGTGCGCCCGCGCGACTATGGCGAAGCCATGGCGGCGCAGGCCGCGGAAGGCGCGGAGGGCGTGGACACCGACCCGGATTACGACAGCCTCACGCTGATGGTGTCGCCCGAACAGGCGGCGCGGCTGGCGCTGGCGCAGAAGGTCGGCAGCCTGCGCGCGGTGCTGCGCAATGCGGCCGACAAGACCGCGACCCCGCAGATCGCGGTCAGCGAGCACGCGCTCTTCGCCGGTGGCGACGAAGCGGCCATCGAATACATCGTCGGTGGCCGTTCCGCGGGCGCCAACATGATCTCCAAGCTGCCTACCGCGCAGGACATCGGCAACGCCATTTCTTCGGCGCTGGCCAATGGCGGATCCATGGGCGGTTCCGCGGGCGGCATCGCCCAGGCCCAGCAGGGCGCCGTTGCCAACGCCGCCAACGCCATGGCGGGCCGGCCGGCCTCGCGTTGAGCGCGGCGGCCGCACGACATCGGATTATCCAGAACACCAACTGACGGAACACGCAATGGATGGGTCTTTCGCGCAGCGCGGCGGCATCGCCGGGCGCCTGCAGGCGGTCACGGTACACAGAGCACCGGACGGGAAAACGGGTAAGGGGGCGCGCCATGCGGTGCGCGGGGGTATGGCAGCACTGGCGGCAGCCGCGTTGGCCTCGGGAGCCTGGGCCGCCGAGCCCGTGACCACCGCGGCCCGCACAGGCGCGCAGCCGCCGTCGTACGAGCTGCCGGCGCGCTTTGGTGCGATCGAGCTGTTCAAGGGCGAGGTGCGCGCGCTCGAGGTGCCGGGCACCATCAAGCGCGTGGCCATCGGCAACGGCGCGCTGGTCAGCAGCACCGTGGTCGACGGCCGCCTGCTGCTGCTGGCAGAGGAGATCGGCACCACCAGCCTGATCGTCTGGAACGAGCGCGGCGTGGCGCTGCAGGGCAAGCTGCGCGTGGCGCCGGCCGATACCGCCGACGTGGCCCAGCGCCTGCGGGCGTCGCTGGGCAGCGTGCGCGGCCTGAAGATCGAGGTGGTCGGCCCCAGCGTGGTGCTGTCGGGCATCGTCGATCCGCAGATGGTGCCGCTGATCAAGACCGCCACCTCGGGCCTGGACAGCGTGGTCAACCTGGTGCGCGCCGACGAGGGCGACGCCCTGAAGAAGACCGTGCACTTCAAGGTGCACATCATGGAGATCACCCGGCGCGGCATGGAGAAGCTGGGCATTGCCTGGCAGCAGAGCTTCAACGGGCCGCAGATCGCGTTCGCGGGCAATCCGGTGCACACCGGGCGCTATCGCACGCTGCCGTCCACCGATGCGGCCACCTTCACCGATACCCCGAGCCAGGTTGCCGGCGCCGCCAGCGGTTTCTATCTCGGCATTGCCACGACCATCTTCTCGCGCATCAACCTGGCCATCTCCGATGGCGATGCCTACGTGCTCGCCGCGCCGGAGCTCAACAGCAAGAGCGGCGGGCTGGCCACCTTCCTGGCCGGCGGCGAAGTGCCGATTCCCAAGGCCGGCGCGTTCGGCACCACCGACGTCGACTACAAGCCGTACGGCATCAAGCTCAACATCCGCCCGGCGGTGAACGTCGACAACGTCATCTCGACCACGCTGGAAACCGAGATCAGCCAGATCGACCCGTCGGTATCGTTCGGCGGCTTCCCGGCGTTCCTGACGCGCCGCACCACCTCCGAGACCTCGATCCGCGCGGGCGAAACGCTGGCGATCTCGGGGCTGGTCAATGCCGACGCGTCCAAGGCCGTCGACAAGGTGCCGCTGCTGGGCAGCATTCCCATCCTCGGGCGATTGTTCCGTTCCGACGAATTCCGCAACAACAAGAGCGACCTGGTGATCTTTGTCACCCCGGTCGTCTATGACCCGGCCAGCCCGGAAAACGCCGCGCTGCTGCAGCGTGGTGCGGATGTCGATGCCAACTACCGCCACCGCTTCGGCGAGCCGAGCCCGCTGCCCGCTGCGAATGCCGTGCGCGAGCAGGAAGTGATGGAGCAGAAGCGGTCGCCGCTGCCGCCGCCCGGCGTCGACCCGATGAACGGAGGCTGATCCGGCCATGCTCAATATCCGCCTGCAGCAGCGCAATGGCAGCGCCGAGGTGATCCATGTGAAGGGGCCGGGCTGCACCATCGGCAAGGATCCCGGCTGCGACGTCGTCCTCAAGGGCCTGCTGATCGGCAAGGTCCACGCCCGCATCGAAGGACACAACGGCGGCTGGTATATCGAGGATCAGGGCGGCATTGCCTCGACGCTGATCAACGGCGACCCGATCACGCGCTATGGCCCGCTGGCCGCGGCCGACCAGATCGAGATCGGCGGCTTCGTGCTGTCGGTCGTGGCCGAGCCGGGGCGTGCGGGAGCGGGCGTGGCGGCGCAGCCATCGCCGCTGCAGCACCACGCCCAACCACCACAGGATGCCGTGGCGCCTCAACCGGCGGTGCCGGTGCCCATGCCTGTGCCGCCTCCGTCGCCGCCGCGGGAGGCGGTGACCCTGTCGCCATCGCCCCAGGCAAGCGAGCCGGTGCCGCGCGAAGCCGTGCCCGCACCCAGGCCGCCGGCACCTGCGCCGAAGCCAGCGCCGGTGGCCGCCAAACCTGCGCCGGCGGCGCCGCTCGACGAGGCCTTGCGCGCGCCCATCAACTCGCCGCGCGGCGTGGAACTGCGCAAGCAGGCGCACCAGCGCCTGATCGCTGCGCTCGACCTGCGCCGCGTCAACGTCGCGCGCATGGCCGAGGACGAGCTATGCGAACTGGTCGGCTCGCTGCTCGACGACATCCTCAAGGAGAGCGTGTTCCGCAGTCAGGAGATCCCGCTGGACGCGCTCAAGCAGAGCGTCTTCGACGAAGTGATCGGGCTGGGTCCGCTCGAAGAGCTGCTGGACGATGACGCGGTCTCGGAAATCATGGTCAACTGCCATGACGAGATCTTTGTCGAGCGCGCCGGCAGGCTGACGCGTTCGCCGGTGATCTTTACCGACGACCGCGCCGTGCTGGGCGCCATCGAGCGCATCGTCGCGCCGCTGGGACGGCGCATCGATGAAAGCTCGCCGATGGTCGATGCGCGCCTGCCCGATGGCTCGCGCGTGAACGCGGTGATCCCGCCGCTCGCCCTCAAGGGGCCGAACATCACCATCCGGAAGTTCTCGCGCAAGAAGCTCAGGGGCGAAGACCTGGTCGGCTTCGGCTCGCTGTCGCCCGAGATGCTGGAGTTCCTGCGCACCGCCGTGGAGCGGCGCGCCAATATCGTGATCTCCGGCGGCACGGGCTCGGGCAAGACCACGCTGCTGAACGTGCTGTCTAGCTTCATCCCGGATGACGAACGCATCGTCACGGTCGAGGATGCTGCCGAACTGCAGCTGTCGCAGCCCAACCTGGTGTCGCTGGAGGCGCGGCCGCCCAATATGGAAGGCAAGGGCGCGGTGACGATCCGCGACCTGGTCAAGAACTGCCTGCGCATGCGCCCGGACCGCATCGTCGTCGGCGAATGCCGCGGCGGGGAAGCGCTGGACATGCTGCAGGCCATGAATACCGGCCATGACGGCTCGCTGACCACGGCCCACGCCAACTCGCCGCGGGACTGCCTGTCGCGTCTCGAGGTGATGACGCTGATGGCGGGGCTGGACCTGCCGGTGCAGGCCATTCGCGAACAGGTCTGCTCGGCGGTCGACGTGATCGTGCAGCAGACGCGCTTCTCCTGCGGTTCGCGCCGCGTGACGCATATCACCGAGGTCAGCGGCATGGAAACGGGCGTGGTGCAGCTGCAGGACGTGTTCATGTTCCGCGAGGAAGGCTACGGTGCCGACGGCAAGGTCAAGGGGCGCTATGTCGCCACCTCGTATATCCCGGATTTCTACCAGGACCTGATCCGTCGCGGCATCCAGGTCAATACGGGCATCTTCACCGCCCGCGACGAGTAAGGAGGCCATATGAACCTTGCCCTGGTGCTGTGCGGCGCCTTCCTGATGACTGTGCTGATTGCGTGGGCCGTGCTGTCGCAGGGCAAGCGCTGGTTCGTGCGGCACACGCAGACGCTGGCGACCGAGGTCGAGGCCTCGCTGGCCGATCTCTTCATCTTCATCAACATGCGGCAGGTGGCCGGCATCTCGGTGGTGGCGGTATTCGCGCTGCCGCTGCTGACCTGGCTGGTGTCGCAGAACGTGTTCTTCGCGATGCTCAGCATTCCGGTGAGCCTGCTGCTGCCGCGCGCGCTGGTGAAGAAGATGCAGCGCAAGCGCCTGATGGCCATCGAAGACCAGATGCCGGATGCGCTGCTGATGATGTCGAGCGCGCTGCGCGCCGGCGCCAGCTTCCCGATGGCGCTGGAAAGCGTGGTGGCCGAGTCGCGCCCGCCGATCTCGCAGGAGTTCGACCTGCTGATGCGCGAAGTCCGGCTTGGCGTGGACCTGATGGACGCGCTGCGCAATATGGAGAAACGCATCCCGGTGCCCGACTTCCTGATGGTGACCGCGGCCATCACGATCTCGCGCGAGGTGGGCGGCAACCTGGCCGAGACGCTGGAGTCGGTGGCGCGCACGCTGCGCGAGAAGCACCAGATGGAAGGCAAGATCCGCGCGCTGACCGCGCAGGGCAAGATGCAGGGCCTGGTGATGACGGGCTTGCCGCTGTTCCTGATCGTGGTGCTGAACCACATGGAGCCGGTGGCGATGGCGCCGCTGTTCAATTCGCCGATCGGCTGGGGCACGCTGTCCGTGATCGCGGTGATGGAGCTGCTTGGCTACAAGGCGATCAGCAAGATCACCCATATCGATGTCTGACCGGGGCCGACCATGATGCTTGTTGTTGCCTTCGCCCTCGCCGCCGGCCTGGTCGGCGTGCTCGCCGCCACCACCATGGCCATGCGCCGCCTCACCGTGGCCGTGCCCGACGAGGCGCGCGACTACCTCGACCCGCTGCCGCCGTCGCTGCGCGCGGTCTGGCCGGTGGTGCGCTTCTTCGACCACCATTTCGTCTGGATCACGCCGAAGTCGCTGCGCGCCGCGGTGGACGAGCAGTTGCGCCTGACGGGCATGTCGTTCCTGATGACGGCGCGCCAGTTCCTGTCGCTGTCGATCGTTTCGGCGCTGGCGTTCTGCCTGCTGGCGGGCATAGCCATGCTGGGGCTGGACGTGTTCTCGCCGCTGCTGTTGCTTGCCGCCGGCGCGCTGGGCTTCTTCTATCCGCGCATCTGGCTACGCGACGTGCGCAAGCGCAACCTGCTGCAGATCACGCGCCACCTGCCGGTGTTTCTGGATTTCCTGACACTGAGCGTGGAGGCCGGCCTGAACATCAACGGCGCACTGCTGCAGGCGGTGGAGAAGGGGCCTGAGGGCCCGCTGCGGCGCGAGTTCGAGCACGTGCTGCGCGACCTGAAGTCGGGCCTGAGCCGCGCCGATGCGCTGCGCCGCATGGATGACCGCCTGCGCGTGAAGGAGGTCACCAATTTCGTCGGTGCCGTGATCCAGGCGGAGCGCATGGGCTCGGGGCTGGCCGCCACGCTGCGCTTCCAGTCGGAGCAGCGGCGCACCGAGCGCTTCCAGCGCGCGGAGAAGCAGGCCATGGAAGCGCCGGTCAAGCTGATCTTTCCGCTGGTGGTGTTTATCTTCCCGGTCACCTTTATCGTGCTTGGCTTCCCGATCGTGATGAAATTCATGCAGGAAGGGCTGCTGTGAGGCAGGCGCGCCTCTACCTGCGGGCCAGCCACGGCACGCTCGACACCGGCGTGCGGGTGTCGGTGGCGGCCACTGCGCGCGAACGCATGACGGGGCTGCTCAGCCGCGATTCGATGGCACCGGACGAAGCCTTGCTGCTGTCTCCCTGCGGCGCCGTCCACACCTTTGGCATGCGCATGGCGATCGACGTGGTGTTTCTCGACAAGCGGCAGCGCGTGCTGGCGGTGCACCCGAGCGTGGGGCGCCAGCGCGTGCGTGCTCACTGGCGCGCGTGCCAGACGCTTGAGCTCGGCGCGGGGCGCGCGGCGGCATTGGGGATTGCGCCGGGCCAGACCCTGGAAATGCGGGAGGAGGGGCCATGACGCACCAGCAAAAGCACGCGGCGCGGCGCGGGGCACGGGGACAGTCCGCGGTGGAATTCCTGATCATCGCGCCGGCGCTGCTGCTGCTGTGCCTGGGCGTGATCCAGTTCGGGCTGCTGTACCAGGCCAAGGCCACGCTCGACCACGCCGCCTTGCAGGCCGCGCGCGAAGGCGCCGTCGACCACGGGCGGCTGGCCAGCATGCGCAAGGGGCTGGCGCTGGGGCTGACGCCGCTGTTCGTGCGCTCCGCCGACCGTACCGCGCATGCCACCGGCTATGCCAAGGCCCAGTTCGAAGCCCGCACCCAGGCCAGGATCGACGTGCTGAACCCGACGCCGGCGGCGCTGCAGGATTTCGGGCGAAGCGGCTACTACGCCGGCAAGACCACGCGGGAGATCCCCAACGACAGCCTGATGTACCGCGCCACCAGCGCGGGGCCGTCTTCTGGCGTCAATATCCAGGACGCCAACCTGCTGAAGATCCGGGTCACGTACTGCTATGAAATGTTCGTGCCGTTTGCCGATCGCACCATCTACTCGCTGGTCAACGGCATCCGGAATTTTGTTGCAACCGGTTCGTACGGCGGCATGGAGGTCCCGACCACGCCCAATTTCTGCACCGGACGGGCCACGCTGGCGTCGGAATGGCGCATCCCGCTCGAGTCCGAGGCGATCGTGCGGATGCAATCGCCGTATCGCGGCAACTGACGCTTCCGCAGCCGCCGTTTTTGTAAGTATTTGTGAAAATTTGCCGGGATAGGCCCGAAGACACCGATGCCAGAATCGACAAGGTCGACAAAATTGCCGAAGCGGGGTTGTTTGGCGTTGCTGTTGTTGTGTAACCTCGGGTTCGTGCCGCGACCGGCGCTGGCGGCGATGGAGGTTTCTCGCTCCGAAGGCGTGCAGATCATCACCACGCGGCGTGCGCCGCCGGCGGTGAGCGGCGCCGTGCCGGCGTCGGCAGCGCGGGCTCCGGCGGCTTCCGCGCCCCAGGCAGCGGCACCGTCCGCACGCGGCAACGCGCCCGACCAGGCGCAGGCCGCCGTCGCGGGCGCCGCGCAGGCGGCGATTCCGAGCGTGGCGGCCAGCGATGAGCGCGAGCTGGTCAAGCGTGCGCTGGCCGAAGAGCAGCGCGGCATGAACGAGGCGATCGCGAACTACGCGCGCGCCAGCAAGGCCGGAGCCAGCCCGGAAACACTGGCGCCGCTGGAGCGCGAAGTCCGCGCGCGGCTGCAGAAGATCGACATGCTGATGCGCGCCCCGCATTGAGGCGCGCACCGGACCGGCCGGCATCACAAAAAGAAGAAGGGGAAGTACCTTGAAGGGAATGACGTTTGGACTGACGACCCGCAAGGCCGCCATCGGCCTGGGCGTCGTGGCCCTGCTGGCCTTGGCGGGCTGCAAGAAGAAGCCTGCTGACAGCGCCGCTGCGCAAGGCGATGCGCAGCCCGCGCCTGCAGCGGCATCGGCGCAGCCCGTGGCATCGGCGCCGGCAACGCCCGCGCAAACCAACGTTGCCGGCCTGTGGTCCGGCGCGTTCGTGGTCAACCGCGACAAGGAAGACCGCTCGTGGTATCCGCTGCTCAATGAGATTCCGGACCATGCCGGCTTTATGCGCAACGGCAGCCGGCAGGAGCTGGTGATTGCGCTGGCGCAGGCCTCGTCCGTCGACGTGCTGCGCTTCCGCGGCCTGTCCGATGCCGGGGCGCGCAGCAATGCGCGCCATGCCCGCGTCGAAGCCTCGGCCGGCGGCACGCAAGGCCCCTGGACCGTGATCTACGATGCGGACCTGCCGGGGCAGGACGGCTACGATACCCGCGTGCCGCTGGCCCAGCCCGTCAAGGCCGGGGCCCTGCGCCTGACGCTTACCGGCAACCGCTGGCCGGGCGACCAGGACGAGGGCCAGATCGGCCTGCAGCAGTTCATGGCCTACGGCAAGCCCGAGGCCGTGGCCGACAAGGTGCGCCAGGTGGGCGGCATCTACCAGTTCCCGGTGGAATTCGGTTCGTCCGGCTACGTGCTGCTGCACCAGGACGGCGCCGCGGTGGAAGGCTGCTACGTGGAAGGCGACTACAGCAACAAGCAGATGAAGATCACGCAGGTGCTGGGAACGATTTCCGGCGGGCTGGAAAATGGCGCCCTGCTGGCTTTCCGGCGCACCACCGAGGGCGCGCCTGAGAAGGGCGCCATGGCCTTCAGCCCGGACGGCAGCCATGCCTACGCGGCGCTGGTGAAGGGCGATGCCCGCACCTTCGACAGCGTGCGCGAGGCCGGCGGCTGGCGCCTGGCGGACACGGCGCCGCCGTGCTTCCCGAAGGCCGAGGCAGCCCCCGATCCCATCGGCCAGGCGCTGGAAGGCGCGGGCCGCGTGCAGCTCTACGGCGTCAACTTCGAAACCGATTCCGACGTGCTGAGCGCGGCGGCCCGGCCGCTGCTGGACCGTGCCGCCAAGGCGGTGCTGGCGCACCCCGACTGGCGCCTGCGCGTCGAGGGGCATACCGACAGCACCGGCGGCGACGCGCGCAACCAGCCGCTGTCCGAGCGCCGCGCCGCCGCCGTCAAGCGCTACCTGGAAAGCGCTGGCGTGCCCGCCGACCGCCTCGATGCCAAGGGCTATGGCGCCACCCATGCGCTGATGCCCAACGACACGCCGTTCGGCCGCGCGCAGAACCGCCGCGTGGAGCTGGCCAAGCAGTGATGCCTGCGCTTGTGGCCGCGCCGGCGCGCGGTGTGGTGGCGGCAATGCTGCTGGCGGGCGCGGTGCCGGCCGGCGCCGAGATCGTGATGCATGCCGACCGCGGCAGCGGCGTGACCTTCCTCACGTCGCGCAGCGCCGCGCCGGCACGGCTGGCGTCCACCGCGGCGCCCGCGGAATTGCCAGCGCGGGCGTTTATCGGGCTGCCAACGCTGGCGGCGGCAAAGGCCGCGGTCGTCAGCGCCAAGTCCCCACCCTCTGAGCTGGTTGCCCTCGCGCACCGCGCGGCGCAGGCCGCGGCGGTGGACCCGCATCTGCTGATGGCCATGGTGGAGGTGGAGTCGGGCTGGAACCCGCAAGCCACCTCCGTCAAGGGCGCCATCGGCCTGACGCAGCTGATGCCGGCCACGGCTCGCATGCTGGGCGTGACCGATGCCTATGATCCAGCCCAGAACCTGCAGGCCGGTGCGTCCTACCTGGGCGGCCTGCTATCGCGCTTCAACGGCGACACCAGCCTGGCCCTGGCCGCCTACAACGCGGGCGAAGGCGCGGTGCTGCGCCACGGGTCGCGCATCCCTCCGTTTGCCGAGACCCAGGCCTACGTGCCGCAGGTGCTGGGCCGCTATGCGCGCTTGCGCGGCGGCCAGGACGGCAGCACCGCGGCGCCCTTGCGCCAGCCGGCGTCGCCGGCGCAGCACGGCGGCCTTGCCATTGTCTCGTATCAGAACCCCCCGCCTCCGCGGTGAAGAAAAAGGAGAAGTCATGAAGTCGTACTGGATTCCGCGTGCCTGCCTGCCGGTCATGCTGGCGCTGGCCGTTGCCGGCTGTGGCAAGGAAGAAGGGCGTTCCGCCGCGGCCAGCGATGCCTTGCCGAAGGCTTGCCAGGAAGCCGAGGCCGCGCAGCGCGCCTGCACCGAGAACATGGCGGCCAAGCTCGACAAGTCGGGGCAGGCCGCGGCCGCCCAGACCCTGCGCGACGGGCTGCCCGGCGAGCTGGAATCGATCCGCACGCGCTGGGCCGGCGTCTCCGACAAGGATGGCCTGGCGCAGTCCTGTGCGACGGTGCGCGACAGCTTCCGCGACATGCCGCAATGCAAGGACTGACTGCCGGTGCTTTGCTGAACTGACCAATGGAGAGGCGACAGATGCCGAAGAATTCCGACCGCGCTGGCGCGCGTCAATCCCTGGACCGCCGCACGGCGCTTGGCGCAAGCGTGGCCCTCGCTGCGCTGCTGCTGCCGGCAGCCGCAGCGGCCGGCGTCTGCGATGCGCCGTGGATGCACGACGGCGGCGAGATCCGCATGACCATGCAGGGCGGTGCGCCGGGCACGGCGACCATGTCCGTGTCCGGCGTGCGCAAGTCGGGCAAGGGCCAGTGCAATGCCAATATCAGCGTCGTGTCGAAGGTGGCCGCGGCCGGCTCGGGCAACGAGACGCGGCTGGACTACACCATGGCGGTGATCGAAGACCGCCTGACCATCTCGCGCGGCGGCGCGCCGGGCAAGGTCGAGGGCAAGAGCGCCGCCGGCACGGCATCAGGCATGCTCGACAGCAGCGCGGTCGGCACGCTGGCCTACGGCGGCGTCATTGAAGCGGAAGGGCAGCGGCTGCCGGGCGAGTCGCAGACGGTGCGCATGGACCTGCAGATGACCGCCGCCGGCCAGAGCGCCGGCCAGGCCAGGATCCCGTCCGCCAAGATCACCATCGGCGGCAAGGTCGTCGGCAAGCGCGCGACCATCCCCACCCGCCTCGGCCAGAAATCCTGCTGGCCGGTCCGCTACGAGCGCAGCACGACCATGGCGCCGGTCACGGTGGCGGGCCACACCGTGTCGGTGCCGCCGGCGAGCGCCAGCGTTACGGACTGGTACTGCCCCGACATGGGCCTGGTCATGAAGCAGGAGGTCGTGCAGAGCGGCCAGACCGGTACCATCGAGGTGGTCTCGGTCAAATAGCCCGGACATCGTCCGGATCGTCCCCCCAGGCGCTTGCCCACGAAGGCGATGGCAGCCCCGCCGACGCGGCAAGGTGTGCGCTAAAGTTCTCTGCGCTGCTGCCGTTGGTTTATGGATCGATAACAAGCGGAGCGCCGGCACCCGCCGCGCGGCTGCACAAGACGATTCAGGGGACGCATGACGCATGAGTCGGGTTTGCGCCTGGAGCTTGCCGAGCCAGGCGAGCAGGTGCATGCGCGCTACACGCCGCAGCCAGGCAGGCTGCCGCCGGACCAGGCCAGCCTGCGCCAATGCCTGGACAGCCTGGGCTGGGCCGGGGCGCGGCTGGATGCGCGCGCGATGGCGCAGTTCCTGGCGCAATGCCAGCGCGCCGAGCATGAGATCGATGCCACCATCGGTGCGCTGATCGACGGCGCGTTCGAGCTCGACATCACCGCCGACGGCCTGGCAGTGCGGCTGACGCTGCTGCCAGCTGAAGGCGGCCGCCCGGTCGGCGCCGAGGACATCCGCCGTGCCGCGGCGGCGCGCGGCGTGGTGGCGCCGATCCAGACCCTGGCACTGGACGCCGCGCTGGCCGAAGGCCGTTGCGAGCTGCGCACCATTGCTGCCGGCGTCGCGCCGCGCCAGGGTGAGCCGGCGCGCTTCATCAACCTGCTCGAACCGCGCAAGCCGGCGCAGCCTGACGACGAGGCCGGCAAGGTCGACCTGCGCGACCTGGGCAATCTGCTGCTGGTCAGCCCCGGCACGCCGCTGATGCGGCGCGTTCCGGCGGTGCGCGGCAATGACGGCGTCGACGTATTTGGCAAGCCCGTCGCCGCCGATCCGGTCGATGATCCGCCCTTTGCCGAAGGCCTGACCGGCGCTGCCGCCGATGCCGACGATGCGGAGCTGCTGCGCGCGGTGATCGCCGGATCTCCGGTGGTTGGCGTGCACGGCATCTCGGTCAGCCCCGTGGTGCAGGTGGAATCGGTCGACCTGCACTCGGGCAACGTGGCGTTCGACGGCACGCTGCGCGTGTCGGGCGACATCCGCACCGGCATGTCGGTCAACGTCAGCGGCGACGTGGTGGTCGAGGGCACCATCGAAGCCGCCAATGTCGAGGCCGGAGGCAATGTCATCGTCAAGGGCGGCATTATCGGCAAGGCCGACACCGGCCGCGCCGAAGGCGGCATCAGCCGCGCCAGCGTGCGCTGCAAGGGCGCGGTGAAGGCGCGCTTTATCGAGAACGCCGTGGTCGAGGCCGGGACCGAGGTCAACGTCGAAAGCGGCATCCGGCAGAGCGATGTTGCTGCCGGCGAGCGCATCGTGGTGGGCGGCACCGGCGCGCAGGGCAGCATCAGCGGCGGCCGCAGCCGTGCCTTGCTGGCGGTGCGCGCCGCGGTGCTGGGCGCGCCGGCCGGCACCGCCACCAGCATCCAGGTCGGCCTGAATCCATTTGCCGACGCACAGCGCGCCGCGCTGGAAGCCGAGCGCCGCCGCATGCTGGCAGAGCAGAACAAGGTCAGGCAGCTGGTGGATTTCTTTGCCAAGCATCCCGAGAAGGCCGTGGGCGACCTGCGCGAACAGGCACGCGCGACACTGTTCAAGCTGTCGCGCGACCTGTTCGAGCTGGAGGCCCGCCTGGCCGAGCTGGGGCAGCAGATGCAGCCGGCCGCCGAGGCCGTGATCGACGCCGCGCGCCGCATCCATGGCGGCGTCACGCTGCAGGTAGGCAGCCGCGTGCTCAAAGTGATGGAAGACAAGCCTGGCGGCCAGATCCGCCTGGTCGACGACCGCATCGCTGTCAGCTGAACGCGCGCTGTTATCCGCGGGGATTTGTACTATGCTGCAGTTATGTCCTGGGGTGCCGCAGGATGGGCGAGTGAGCTAGAGTCGGGCAGTGAATGAAGAAGCGGATCAGCACTCTGCGGAAGCGTTACACGGAACCAACTCACGTGGCACTGGAATAACCGGAAGGCCAGCCATCAAGGCTGGCCTTTCTGCTTTCCGGGACGGCTGCCGGGCGAACTACACTGAAGGTGCAACCATTATCCAAAGGAGGTTGCGATGGCCGCCACCTTGATTACCGCGCTGGTCCTGATCGCCCTTGTTGCGTGCGCCGCATTTACCATCTGGATGTTGCGGGAAAAGAACCCGACGCTGCTGCAGCAGCAGGAGCAGTCGGTGCGCACCTGGTTTGACCACATGATCCATCGCCACTGACGCGTGGCGATTGGCTTTCGGGCAGCCCGCCGCAACGGCGGGCTTTTTCATGGGCTGAGGCTCAAGCCGCCCACAAGCGCAGTTCGTGCAAGCCGCTGCGCTCCACCCGGGTGCCGAGTGCCCGTCCCTCGTCTTCGAACATGGCCTGCAGCCACGCCATATCCACTTCGCGCGCATAGGCCAGCCGGAAATGGCTGCGCCGCAACGGCACCAGCCGCAGGTCGGCGCTGCCGCCGGCATCGAAGCTGACAAAGACCATCAGCGCCAGGTCCGGCCGGTAAGCGTCGTAGCCGCCGATGCCTTCGTAGTCGTTGATGAAATCGCCGCAGCCGTACAGGATCGGCTTGCCGGCATGCAGCTCAATCCCGAGCGGATGATGCGAGGAATGCCCGTGCACGATGTCGATTTCGCCGCCCTCCACCAGCGCGCGGGCGAAGGCGCGTTGCGCGGGGTCGGTGTGGTAGCCCCAGTTCGGGCCCCAGTGGATCGATACCACCACGATGTCGCCGGCACGCCTGAACTTGCGCACCTGCGCGGCAATGCGTTCGCGCGATGCCACCGACCAGTCTTCCAGCAGGTTCACGCCGGAATGTCCGGCGCTGGCGCGCCAGGCCGCGGGGGTGCCGGCATTTTCCATGGCGAGGGCCAGCACCAGCACGCGGCCGCCGCCGGGCCGCTGCAGCAGTGCGGCGTGCGCCGCGCTTGCCTCGTCGGGGCCGGCGCCGGCATGCGCGATATGCGCGCCGTCCAGCGCTGCCAGCGTATCCGTCAGGCCCGCGCGTCCCCAGTCCATCACATGGTTGTTGGCCAGCACTGCGCAGTCGATGCCGGCGGCCTGCAGGCAGGCGACATTGTCCGGATGCATGCGATAGTGCACCGCCTTGCCGGGCCAGACATCGTCGCTGGTGGTGACGGCGGTTTCCAGGTTGACGATGCGCGGCCGCGCAGCGCGGCTTTCCAGTTCCGCCAGGGCATCGCCCCAGGGGTACTCCGGCGCGGCGGGGCGTGCGATCGGGCCGGCCTTGTGCTCGGCCAGGCGCACGTAGTCGAGCGCCGAATGCACATACGATTCATGCAGCAGCGGCTGGCTGGGATGCGCGAGGATCTGGTCGATGCCGCGCCCGGTCATCACGTCGCCGCACAGGAACAGGGGAGGGTGGCTGGCTGTGTTCATGGTGCAGACGGACGGCGCGAGGGCGCCGTCCCGGCTGTTCATTCATGATAGGCCGGCAGGGTGGCGGGGCGGCATGAACGCGTTGCGGTACTTGCCATGGGGATTGTGCGCGTGGGGCCAAAGGCCCATTTACATTCAAGCGGTGACTGCCTTAAATGATCTAGTCATCGGTCCTCGTGGCCATTTCCCTGCACCCAGACGCCGCGCGCCGTCCGATGTTTCCAACCAGCATCGGGAGGCACACTATGGCCCAGCCATCGCAGGAACACATTGAGGCACTCAAGGCGCAGCTGCGCGGGCGCCTGCTGCAGCCGGACGACAGCGGCTACGACGAAGCGCGCCGCATCTGGAACGCGATGATCGACCGCCGTCCGCCACTGATCGTGCAGGCCGCGGGCGCTGCCGACGTGATCGCCGCGGTCAACTTCGCGCGCGACCATGGCGTGCTGCTGTCGATACGCGGCGGCGGCCACAATATCGGCGGGCTGGCGATCTGCGAGGACGGCATGGTGCTGGACCTGTCGCAGATGAAATCCGTGCGCATCGATCCCCACGCGCAACGCGGCTATGTGGAGCCCGGCGCCACGCTGCGCGATTTCGACCACGAGGCGCAGGCCTTTGGCCTCGCCACGCCACTGGGCATCAACTCCACCACCGGCGTGGCCGGGCTGACGCTCGGCGGCGGCTTCGGCTGGCTCAGCCGCAAGTTCGGCACCACCGTCGACAACCTGGTGGCGGCACAGGTCGTGACCGCCGACGGCAAGCTGGTGCGCGCCAGCGCCGGCGAGAACGCCGACCTGTTCTGGGCGCTGCGCGGCGGCGGCGGCAACTTCGGCGTGGTGACGATGTTCGAGTTCCGGCTGCACCCGGTCGGCCCCGAGATCTATGGCGGGCTGATCGTCTATCCGCTGGAACAGGCCGCCGCGGTGTTGCCGGCCTACCGTGAACTGTTCAAGTCGATGCCTGACGAGCTGACCGTCTGGGTGGTGCTGCGCCAGGCGCCGCCGCTGCCGTTCCTGCCGCCCGAGACGCACGGCAAGCCGGTCGCGGCACTGGCGATCTGCTATATCGGCCCGCCTGACAAAGGCCCCGAACTGGTCGAGCCGTTGCGCAAGCTCGGCACACCCTATGGCGAGCATCTCGGCCCGATGCCGCTCACGGCATGGCAGCAGGCGTTCGATCCATTGCTGACACCGGGCGCGCGCAACTACTGGAAATCGCACAACTTCGCCGGGCTGGACGACGGCCTGATCACGATGCTGATCGAACAGATCGGCAAACTGCCCTCGCCGCAATGCGAGGTCTTTATCGGCGCCATGGGCGGGCAGACCAACCGCGTCGCGCCCGATGCCACCGCCTACGCCAGCCGCGACGCCAACTTCATCATGAACCTGCACGGGCGCTGGGACGCGCCCGCTGACGACGACAAGTGCATCAGCTGGGCCCGTGAAGTGTTCCGCGCGGCAGCGCCCTTCGCGCTGGGCAGCGTCTATGTGAACTTCCTGACGCAGGAAGAAACCGACCGCATCGGCGCGGCCTACGGGCCCAACTACGACCGGCTGGTCGAGGTGAAGCGGCGCTATGACCCGGGCAACCTGTTCCGCCACAACCACAACATCAATCCGGCGGCGTAACTGGCGTAATCTGCAGGGGCAGGCAGGAAGGCGGGGCAGGGCGGTTGGCCTGCCCCGCTTTCACGCGGCTGCAATACCGGCATGCGAGTATCGGCGCGACCGCGTTGTATCCACAGGGAGAGCAGATCAGATGAGACCGGGCGAAGCAGAATTGGTGCGGCGCATCCACAATGAGGTGGCCGACTACTACGACGAAGAGATCGAACTGGAACTGGACGACCGCGAAGCCAGCGAGGCCTTCGGCGATCCGGTGCACCTGGACGACGAGGCCGAGCAGGACAGCCGCCGCCACTATTTCCGCGAGCTGTTCCGCCTGCAGGGCGAACTGGTGCGGCTGCAGAGCTGGGTGGCAGCCACCGGACACAAGATCGTCATCATCTTCGAAGGACGCGACGCCGCCGGCAAGGGCGGCGTGATCAAGCGCATCACGCAGCGCCTGAACCCGCGCGTCTGCCGCGTGGCGGCGCTGCCAGCGCCCAACGACCGCGAACGCACCCAGTGGTACTTCCAGCGCTACGTGGCGCACTTGCCCGCCGCCGGCGAGATCGTGCTGTTCGACCGCAGCTGGTACAACCGCGCCGGCGTCGAGCGCGTGATGGGCTTCTGCTCCGACGACCAGTACGAAGAGTTCTTCCGCTCAGTGCCCGAGTTCGAAAAGATGCTGGTGCGCTCCGGCATCCAGGTGATCAAGTACTGGTTCTCGATCACGCACGACGAACAGCGCCTGCGCTTCCTCAGCCGCATCCACGATCCGCTCAAGCAGTGGAAGCTGAGCCCGATGGACCTGGAATCGCAGCGCCGCTGGGAGGACTACACCAAGGCCAAGGAAATCATGCTCGAGCGCACGCATATTGCCGAGGCGCCGTGGTGGGTGGTGCAGGCCGACGACAAGAAGCGCGCACGGCTGAACTGCATCCATCACCTGCTGAGCCAGGTGCCCTATGCGGAAGTGGAGGCACCCAGCGTGGTGCTGCCGGGGCGCGAACGGCATGAGGACTATGTGCGGCAACCGGTGCCGAAGGAGATGATCGTTCCGGATGTGTATTGAGGGAACAGACCCTAGGGTTTGCACGGGTGCGCCATCGTCCCCCTGGGGTAGGCGGCTACCTATAATGAAAACAGCCGCCTGTAAATCCAAGGGTGGCCGTTATCGTGGAACTGCTAGTTTTTTGGGCGGCCATGCTTGCTGCCTACCTCCTGATGAAGCGTGCCGGCTGCTTCAGCCAGCCGGTGCTTTATCCCGACTTCGATCATCCCTTCCGCTACTGGTGGGCGCACCGGCTGGGGCGCCCGCTGCCACCGCCGGCTTTGCCCGATCACAGGCAACAAAAAACCCGGAGAGCGTGACGCTGTCCGGGTTGGCTTGTGTGGGCGATGCCCTGGAATTCTGTGGTGCCGAAGAGAGGAATCGAACCCCCGACCTTCTCATTACGAATGAGCTGCTCTACCGACTGAGCTACTTCGGCAACATGTTCCGGTGAACTGGAACAGCCCGCAATAATAGCAGCGTTTTTCCGCCCTGTGAACCCCTTTTGTGTCGCCCGTGCCATCCGGCCGGGGCCGAAAGAAAACGGGGCGCCACCTGGGCGCCCCGTGCTATTGCCGCGCGGCCGGAATCAGGCCTTGCCTTCGGCTTCCAGGTGGTAGCGCGTGACGCGTTCCACTTCGTTCTTGGAGCCCAGGATCACGGAGACGCGCTGGTGCAGCTTTTCGGGCTGCACGTCCATGATGCGCTGGTGGCCGTTGGTGGCGGCGCCGCCGGCCTGCTCGACCAGCATCGCCATCGGGTTGGCTTCGTACATCAGGCGCAGCTTGCCCGGCTTTTCCGGCTCGCGCTGGTCCCACGGGTACATGAAGATGCCGCCGCGGGTCAGGATGCGGTGCACGTCGGCGACCATCGAGGCGACCCAGCGCATGTTGAAGTTCTTGCCGCGCGGGCCTTCTTCGCCGGCCAGGCATTCGTCGATGTAGCGGCGCACGGGCGGGGCCCAGTGGCGCATGTTCGACATGTTGATGGCGAATTCCTTGGTGTCGTCCGGGATCGTCACATTGGAGTGCGTCAGCACGAAGCTGCCTGCCTCGCGGTCGAGCGTGAACATGTGCACGCCGTTGCCGACGGTCAGCACCAGGGTGGTCTGCGGGCCGTAGACGGCGTAGCCGGCGGCGACCTGGTGGGTGCCGGGCTGCATGAAGTCGGCCTCGGTCACGGTCTGGCCCGGCTTGGGCATGTGCAGCACCGAGAAGATGGTGCCGATCGAGACGTTGACGTCAATGTTCGACGAGCCGTCCAGCGGGTCGAACATCAGCAGGTATTCGCCCTTCGGGTAGCGGTTGGGAATCTCGTAGAACGATTCCATTTCTTCCGACGCCATCGCGGCGAGGTGGCCGCCCCATTCATTGGCGTCGAGCAGCACTTCATTGGCGATCACGTCCAGCTTCTGCTGGGTTTCGCCCTGGACGTTGCCGGTGCCGGCCGAGCCCAGCACGCCGGCGAGGGCGCCCTTGCTGACGGCGTTGGAAATGGCCTTGCAGGCGCGCGCGACCACTTCGATCAGCAGCCGCAGTTCGGGCTGGATCGTGTTGTGCTTGCGCTGCTCCTCGACCAGGTAGCGGGTGAGGCTGATGCGAGTCATGGTTGGTTCTCCTTGGATGGCCGCAATTCTACATGCCCGGCCGCGCTTGGCCGGGCAAAGGGGGCGTTGGCGGGCCTCCTTGTGTCGTTCCCGCCGCTCAGGCGGCCAGCGCCTTGCCGACGATCTCGCGCACGTCGCGCGACAGCGTGCTGCTGGCGGCGACGCGTTCCAGTTCGGCGCGCATGCGGTCGCGCAGCGCCATTTCGTACTTCTGCCAGCGGTCCATCACCCGCGCCAGGCGCGCCGCCACTTGCGGGTTGATGGCGTCGAGCGCCAGCACCTGGTCGGCCCAGAAGCGGTAGCCCGAGCCGTCCTGGGCGTGGAACTGGGCCGGGTTGCCGGAGCAGAAGCTGAAGATCAGCGAACGCGCGCGGTTGGGGTTGCGCAGGTTGAAGGCGGGGTGCTCCATCAGCGCGAGCACGGTGTCGATGGTGCGCTTGCCGGCGTGCGGGCCGACTTCACCGCGCTGCATGCCTTGCAGCGAGAACCATTTGTCGATCACCAGCGGGTCGTCCTCGAAGCGCTCATAGAAGTCCGCCAGCGCGTGCTCGCGGCCGGGGGCGAAGCTGTTGACCAACGCCGACAGCGCGGCGAAGCGGTCGGTCATGTTGTCGGCGTTCTGGTACTGCTGCTCGGCCAGCGCCTGCATCGCGGCATCGCCGCCGTCGGCCAGGTAGCCGAGCGCAAGGTTGCGCAGTGCGCGCCTGGCGGCGGAGGTGGCATCGGGCGAGTAGGCGCCCGGCGTGGCATTGCCCTCGTAGGCGGCGAGCCAGTCGGCCTGCAGCGCGCGCGCCAGGCCTTCGCGCATGAATTGGCGGGCGCGGTGGATGGCGGCGGGATCGGCCACGCCCATGCGCTCGGCCAGGTAGGCCTCGGCGGGCAGCACCAGCGCCTGTTCGCGGAAGGCGGGGTTGAGCGTGTCGTCGGTGAGCACGGCGCGCATGGCCTGCACCAGCGCGGGATCGAGCTTGAGCTCGCGCCCGGCCTGGACCTCGGCCACCAGCTGCAGCAGCGCGCGCGTGGCCAGGCGCTGGCCGGCTTCCCAGCGGTTGAAGGCATCGCTGTCGTGCGACAGCTGGAAGGTCAGCTGCGCGTCGGTGTACTCGGCATCGACGATCACCGGCGCCGAGAAGTTGCGCAGCAGCGAGGGCAGCGGGGCACTGGCGCCGCGCGGCAGGTTGATGAAGCGGAAGCTCTGCTCGGCCTGCGTGAAGTCGAGCACGCGCGTGGTCGTCCCGGGCGTGCTTTCGCCTTCGAGCTGCAGCGGCAGGTCCTTGCCGTCTGCGCCAAGCAGCCCGAGCGCGAACGGGATATGGAAGGGCTGCTTCTCGGGCGTGCCGGCGCGGGTCTCGATGCCGACCTTGGGGCAGCGCTGCGACAGCGTCAGCGTCAGGCTGCCGTCGTCGCCGTTCCAGTCCGTGCGCGCCGTCACCACCGGGGTGCCGGCCTGGCTGTACCACAGGCCGAACTGCGTCAGGTCGCGGCCGTTGGCATCGGCCATGGCCGCGCGGAAGTCGTCGCAGGTGACGGCCTGGCCGTCATGGCGCTGGAAGTACAGGTCCATGCCCTTGCGGAAGCCGTCGCGGCCGAGCAGGGTCTGGTACATGCGCACGACTTCGGCGCCTTTCTCGTACACGGTGACCGTGTAGAAGTTATTGATCTCTTCATAGCTGTCGGGGCGCACCGGGTGCGCCATCGGGCCGGCGTCCTCGGGGAACTGCACCTGGCGCAGCACGCGCACGTCCTCGATGCGCTTGACCGCACGGCCGGATTCCGAGCCCATCATGTCGGCCGAGAACTCCTGGTCGCGGAACACCGTCAGGCCTTCCTTGAGCGAAAGCTGGAACCAGTCGCGGCAGGTCACGCGGTTGCCGGTCCAGTTGTGGAAGTACTCATGGCCGACCACCGCCTCGATATTGGCGAAGTCGGTGTCGGTGGCGGTCTGCGCGTTGGCCAGCACGTACTTGGTGTTGAAGATGTTCAGGCCCTTGTTCTCCATTGCGCCCATGTTGAAGTCGCCCACGGCGACGATCATGAAGCGGTCCAGGTCCAGTTCCAGCCCGAAGCGGCGCTCGTCCCAGCGGATCGAATGGATCAGCGAATCCATGGCGTGGCGGGTCTTGTCGAGGTCGCGCGCCTCGACCCAGACCTGCAGCAGCTTGTCCTTGCCGGAGGCGGACTGGATCCGTTCCTCGATGCATTCGAGCTTGCCCGCGACCAGCGCGAACAGGTAGGCCGGCTTGCGGAACGGGTCTTCCCATACGGCTTCATGGCGGCCGTCGGGCAGTTCGCGCTGGCCCACCAGGTTGCCGTTGGACAGCAGCACCGGATAGGCGGCGCGGTCGGCGCGCAGCGTGACGCGGTAGGTCGCCATCACGTCGGGGCGGTCCAGGAAGTAGGTGATGCGGCGGAAGCCCTCGGCTTCGCACTGGCTGAAGAAGTTGCCGTTGGACACATACAGGCCCGACAGCGTGGTATTGGCCGCGGGCTGGCAAGCGGTGGTGATCTCCAGCGTGCCCTGCGCCGGCAGGCCGGGGATGGTCAGCGTGCCGGCATCCTGGGTCGCGTTGGCGACCGGCTTGCCGTCCAGGCTGACGCCGATCAGTTCGAGTTCCTCGCCGGCCAGCACCAGCGCTGCGTCGGGCGCGCCGGCCTGGCGCGCGAAGCGCAGCGTGCTGGTGACCACGGTGCGCTGGGGATCGAGGTCCAGCACCAGTTCGGCGTGGTCGATGGCGAACGGCGGCGGGGTATAGTCTTTGCGATAGACGGTAACGGGCGTGTCGGTGCGCAGCATGGAAAGATCCTGTCTTCGGAAGACCGTTAGGAAAGGGGGCGGGCCATGCGCGCGGCAGCGAAGCATGGCGCTGAAGTCCTCATTGTAGCCAAGGGGTCGGGGCGCGGCCCGGCGCAGCACGGCATCGGCAAGCTGCGGGGAATTCCGCGCCGGCGGCGTGGTCTCAGAGACACGTGGGTATTCAGCGGAAAGCGAGGTAGCACTATGTGGCAGCGCGCAGGCGGTGTCGGCAAGGCAGGAGCGGCGGGGCCGCGCAGGTGGTGGGGGGCGATGGCGTTGCTGGCGGCGCTGTTGCTGTCAGGGTGCGCCAGCACGGTGGTGACCGATGTCACGGCGTTCCGCCAGCCCGGCTGGCAGAACGATGCGCCGCGCACCTACAGCTTCGAGCGCAGCGCCGAGCAGGCGGCGCAGCTTGACCGCCAGACCTATGAGCAGTGGCTGGCCGCGGCGCTGGCGGAGATCGGCTTCGAGCAGGCGCCGGCGAAACAGGCGCGCTATCGCGTCAGCATGGACTTCGATGCCGCGCCCGGCATCGTGCGCGTGGCCGAGACCGTCTATCCGGACCCGTGGTACGGCCCGTGGGGCCCGTACTGGGGGCCTGGCTACTACCGCCCTTACGGGCCCTGGGGTCCGTGGGGCCCATGGGGGCCGGGCTACTGGCCGCCGCAGACCGTGGTGCGCGACATTCCGGTGACGTTCTCCAGCCTGCGGGTGTATTTCAGGGATGCGGCCAGCGGCAAGCGGGTCTACCAGGTCACCGCGCAGAACCAGACCGAGAACGGCAGCCTGCCTGCGGTCATGCCCTACCTGATCCGCAGCGCCTTTACCGACTTCCCGGCCGAGAGCGGCCGTCCGCGCCGGGTGACGCTCGAGGTCGAGAAAAACGCAAAGTAGGGCGGCCGGGGCCGGCCGCGCGGTCCCTGCCAGGCGATGCGTGCGGATGCATGCACGGGCATGCGTCTGCACCTGCATTGCATACGCAATGGTAAAAGCTGTTTAACTGGAATAATCCACCCAAAAAGCGGCCTGCAGGCGGGCTCTGGTGGTACTTTGCGCGGACACGTGGGCTAGAATGGTTGCTCGATTTTTCCGGCCTGTCTGCCGGGATCGCCAGTTTCGCTGCCAGGCGTTGTCCTTCGCTGCCGGCCCGTATCCTGAGATTTCTCGATCGGGGCTGAGCCGGATCTTGGCGGGAGAGGGGCGCTTCCGGTTCGGGCCATTTTCCGGACGAGCCAATGAGCAGCAAGAATAGCGGTGATGCACCGCAACATGCCCCGAACAGTCCTGAAGCGCAATTGCGCCTCGCCGCGCTGGAATACCACCGCAGCCCCACCAAGGGAAAGATCCAGGTAACCGCGACCAAGGCGCTGTCCAACCAGCGCGACCTGTCGCTGGCCTATTCGCCGGGCGTGGCCTATGCCTGCGAGGAAATCGCCAAGGACCCCGCCACCGCCGCCGAGTACACCTCGCGCGCCAACCTGGTGGCCGTGGTCACCAACGGCACCGCCGTGCTGGGCCTGGGCGATATCGGCCCGCTGGCCGGCAAGCCGGTGATGGAGGGCAAGGGCTGCCTGTTCAAGAAGTTCGCCGGCATCGATGTGTTCGACATCGAGCTCGACGCGCGCGACCCGGACAAGATCGTCGAGATCGTTGCCGCGCTCGAGCCCACGCTGGGCGGCGTGAACCTGGAAGACATCAAGGCGCCGGAATGCTTCTACATCGAGCAGAAGCTGCGCGAGCGCATGAACATCCCCGTCTTCCACGACGACCAGCACGGCACCGCGATCATTTCTACCGCGGCGCTGCTCAATGGCCTGAAGGTGGTCGGCAAGGACGTCGCCAAGGTGAAGCTGGCCGTGTCCGGCGCCGGCGCGGCCGCCATTGCCTGCCTGGACACCATGGTCAGCCTCGGCGTGAAGCGCGAGAACATCTCGGTGGTGGACTCCAAGGGCGTGATCTATGTTGGCCGCGACGCCAACATGGAAGCCAACAAGGCGCGCTATGCGCAGGACACCTCGGCGCGCACGCTGGCTGACATCGTCAAGGACGCCGACGTCTTCCTGGGTTGCTCGACCGCCGGCGTGCTGACCGCCGAGATGGTCAAGACCATGGCCGACAAGCCCATCATCCTGGCGCTGGCCAACCCCGAGCCGGAAATCCGCCCGGAAGTGGCCAAGGCCGCGCGACCGGACTGCATCATCGCCACTGGCCGTTCGGACTACCCGAACCAGGTCAACAACGTGCTGTGCTTCCCGTACATCTTCCGCGGCGCGCTGGATTGCGGCGCGACCAAGATCACGGAAGCGATGAAGCTGGCCTGCGTCAAGGCCATCGCCGAGCTGGCCGAGGCCGAGCTGAACGACGCCGTTGCCGCCGCCTACGGCGGCCGTGAGCTGAAGTTCGGCCCGGACTACATCATCCCGACGCCGTTCGACCAGCGCCTGATCGAGAAGATCGCGCCGGCGGTGGCCAAGGCCGCGGAAGAATCCGGCGTGGCCACGCGCCCGATCAAGGATCTCGAGGCGTATCGCCAGCAGCTGTCCACCTATGTCTATCACACCGGCCTGATCATGAAGCCGGTGTTCTCGGCCGCCAAGGCCGCGCCCAAGCGTGTGGCCTACGCCGAGGGCGAGGAAGAGCGCGTGCTGCGTGCCGTGCAGACCGTGGTCGACGAAGGGCTGGCCCGCCCCACCCTGATCGGCCGCCCGCACGTGATCCAGATGCGCATCGAGAAGGCCGGCCTGCGCCTCAAGGCCGGGGTGGACTTCGATCTGGTCAATCCGGAAGAAGACCCGCGCTATCGCGCCTACCACGAGGCCTACCACGCGCTGCGCGGCCGCGACGGCGTGACGCCGGACATGGCCAAGGTGGCACTGCGCCGCTCCAACACGCTGATCGGCGCCATGCTGATGCACATGGGCGATGCCGATGCGCTGCTGTGCGGCACGGTGGGCCGCTTCGAGGCACACCTCGAGCACGTGCGCGACGTGATCGGCCTGGCGCCGGGCGCCAAGGTGTTCGCCGCGATGAACGCGCTGATGCTCGAAAAGCATACGCTGTTCATCACCGACACCTTCGTCAACGACGATCCCACCGCCGACGAACTGGCCGCGATCACGCAACTGGCCGCTGAGGAAATCGCGCGTTTCGGCCTGGTTCCCAAGGTCGCGCTGATGTCGCACTCGATGTTCGGCTCTTCTACCCGTCCGTCGGCGCGCAAGATGCGCGAGGCCGCGGGGATTCTGGCCAAGGTGGCTCCGCACCTGGAAGTGGAAGGCGAGATGCAGGGCGACGCTGCCCTGGACGAAGACGTGCGCCGCCATTTCCTGCCGTCGACCAAGCTGGCCGGCAGCGCCAACCTGCTGGTGATGCCGACGCTGGACGCCGCCAATATCGCCTTCAACCTGCTCAAGATCACGGGCGGGCAGGGCGTCACGGTGGGCCCGATCCTGCTGGGCGCGGCCAAGCCGGTGCATATCCTGAACCCGCAGGCCACTACGCGCCGGATCGTCAACATGACGGCCGTGGCGGTGGCGGAGAGCAACGCGGTGCGCTGATGCGCTGAAAGGCGTGAGCCAATGTAAAAAGCCGGGTCTGATGATCCGGCTTTTTCTTTGATGGTGCCCCGCGGCAAGCGCGCAGGGCACGCTGCTGGTTCGGTGGCTATTGCAGCACGTTGTACTGCTCGCGCATTACGACAATGATCGACTTGGCCGCGGCGAGCTGCGTGCCCAGGTTGTCGACGGATTCTTGCGGGAAATCGACCTCGGCGCTCCAGTTGCATCCGGTATGGTCAGGCTGGTGCATTCGCACCGCGTGCAACTCGCATTCGCCGCACTCGGGGTTGTTGTCGAGGCACTGGTTCAGGATGGCCATCAGTTCGGAACGGGTCTTCGGATATCGCCGCATGAATCACCTCTCTAGGATCGTTTTTTGAGGCCTGGAACACCAATCTAGGTAGCGGGCGGGGGCCGTTCCAATTGAATCCGACTATGGAGCGCGGGCTTCCGATCCGGTGTGAAGCTTAGCAGGGAATGGCGCGCCGCAGCATTCCGGGGCAAAAGTCTTGCCTAAAGTGACGCGTGCGCGGCAATGAAAAAGCCCGCCGGGAAGGCGGGCTCCAGTGCTGCCGGTGAGGCGCTTACGCCATCAGAACTTGTGACGCATGCCCACGCCGAAGGTATCGCCGTGCTCGATGCCGGTGATCTTGTCGTAGTAGTAGGCGGCGTAGACGTCGGTGCGCTTGGACAGGTTGTAGTCGTAGGCGACGGCAAACGTGTTGCGCTTGAAGTCACCGATCGCGTTCTCGGTCTTGCCATAGGCGTAGGACGCCAGCACGTTGCCGGCACCGACCGGTACCGAGGCCCCGACCTGACCGTTGGTGTGCTTGATGTCGCCGCTGGCGGCCGTGCTGGCCTTGGTCTTGATGTACTGGCCCTGGGCGAACAGCTTGACCACCTTGAAGTCGTACGTGATGCCGCCCAGCACAGCGTCCTGGCGGCTCAGGCCTGCTACCGACAGGTCGTCGGGAACGGCGTTGAAGCGGACCTGCTGGAACGCGACGGTCGCGGCGAACGGCCCGTTGAAGTACATCAGGTTGCCGCCCCACTTGTTCTGGCCCGCGGCACCTGCCTTCTCGCCTGCCGAGTAGATCAGGTTCGCACTCAGGCCGCCGAAGTTCGGGGTGGAGTACAGCACCGAGTTGCTCCAGCCCGAGTCGCCGATGATGCCCGGATCCACCACGCCATTGCTGGCCGCACCGAAGTAGGTGTGGAAGATGGTCGGCGAGAACACGTACGAGTCGACCAGCGGGTTGAACAGGATGGTCGAGATGAAGTACGGGGTGGTGTTGCGGCCCAGCTTCAACGTACCCAGCTTGTCATTCTGCAGGCCGACGTACGCGTTGCGGCTGAACATCGAGTCGCCGGTGAAGCGGCCGCTGTTGCCGCTGTCCGTGCGGAAGAACCCGTTCAGGTCGAAGATGGCCTTGGTGCCGCCGCCCAGGTCTTCGGTGCCCTTGATGCCCCAGTAGGACGTCTGCATACCGCCCGAGTTGGCCACCCATGCGCGCTCGCCCGAACCCGGGCTCTTGACGCCGCCGATGAACATGTCAGCCTGGCCGTACAGCGTGACGCTGGACTGGGCCATGGCCGCACCGGAAAAAAGGGTAGCCGCTACTGCCGCCAGCTTTAGTGCCGGCTTGTACTGCTTCTGCATTGTTAGACCTCCGTGGTTTTTGATCCTGCTTGGAACGTTGTGTACTGGGTCCCTGTCGGGTTCTTCTAATGTCTTGGTGCTTTTATTCGTGCCGCCTGGCTTGGCTCGGTGAGGGGTGGTGCATGGGTGCCGGCGGCATCGGGTACAGCGTTTTTTGTTATACAGGTGACGCTTTTTTGCTCAGGCGGATACTAAGTCGTCAAGCCGGAACTGCGCAATGCGATGGATCTGGTTGATGCAAGTTTGCAACTCTTGCTGCGGCGTGTTTTCCAGTCGGCGCGCGAACTCCGCGATGATCCCGTGACGGTCGTAGCCGCGCACGGCCAGGATGAACGGGAAGCCGAACTTGTGGTTATAGGCCGCGTTGAGCGACTGCAGGCGGTCGAACTCCTCGGGCGTGCACAGGTTCAGGCCGGCGCCGCTTTGTTCGCGCGTGGATTCGGCGGTCAGCTCGCCGCGCACGGCGGCCTTGCCGGCCAGCTCCGGGTGGGCGCGCACCAGCTTGAGCTGGGCCGCCTCGCCCGCTTCATCGACCGCCTTGCGCAGTGCCTGCGCCAGCGCGGCGCCGTCGGCGAAGGGCCGCTGCGCGGCTGCGGTCTCGGCAAACCACGGCGAGTGTTCGTAGATGCCGCCCAGCACCTGCACGAACTCCGCGACAGGCATGGTGTTGAGTTGGGCGATGGTGTAGGTCTGGCTCATGCTTGGTTCCGGGGGGGGTAGGGGTGGGTATCGGCCCAGTGGCGGGCGATGTCGACACGGCGGCAGATCCACACCTTGTCGTGTCCCTGCACATAGTCGAGGAAGCGCTGCAGCGCGCGGAAGCGGCCCGGGCGGCCGAGCAGGCGGCAGTGCATGCCGATCGACAGCATCTTGGGGCTGTCCTGGCCGCTCGGGTCGCCTTCCTCGTACAGCACGTCGAACGCATCCTTCAGGTACTGGAAGAACTGTTCGCCGGTATTGAAGCCCTGCGGCGTGGCAAAGCGCATGTCGTTGGAGTCGAGCGTGTACGGCACCACCAGGTGTGGCTTCTTCTCGCCGCCGGTGACTTCGACCTCGGTCCAGAAGGGCAGGTCGTCGCCGTAGTAGTCCGAGTCGTACAGGAGGCCGCCGTGCTCCACCACCAGGCGGCGCGTGTTGGGGCTGTCGCGGCCGGTGTACCAGCCCAGCGGCAGTTCGCCGGTCAGGTCCTTGATGATCTGCATGCCGATGCGCATGTGCTCGCGCTCGGTGGCTTCGTCGATGCCCTGGTAGTGGATCCAGCGCCAGCCGTGGCAGGCGATCTCGTGGCCCAGTTCGACAAAGGCGCGGGTCAGTTCAGGATGGCGTTGCAGCGCCATCGACACGCCGAAGATGGTCAGCGGCAGGCCGCGCTTCTCGAACTCGCGCAGCAGGCGCCAGACGCCGGCGCGCGAGCCGTATTCGTAGATGCCCTCCATGCTCATGTGGCGGTCGGGGTAGGCCGCGGCGCCGACGATCTCGGAAAGGAACTGCTCGGAGGCGGCATCGCCGTGCAGCACGCAGTTTTCGCCGCCTTCTTCGTAGTTGAGCACGAACTGCAGCGCAACGCGCGCGCCGCCCGGCCAGCGGGCGTGCGGCGGCCGGGCACCATATCCGATGAGATCGCGTGGATAGTTATCTTTTGTCATGTGTCTTTGCTTGCTTCAGGAAAACGCCCGGCACCGCCGCGCCGCCCGCAAGCGCCGACCATCACGCAATGAACGTGCCAGTCGTGCCGGCGGCGGTGCCGGATACTTCGATACCGTTGCTTCAGTTACTCGGTGCCGTGCGAGTTGGCGGCGGCGTTGCGCATGGCCTCCTCGCGCGACTGGATGCCGTTGTAGAACAGGTTCAGCGCCACGGCCACGATCGTGCCCAGCACGATGCCGCTGTGGGTGAACGGACCGGTCCACTTCGGCAAGTACTGGAAGAAGGTCGGTGCCAGCGTCGGGATCATGCCGGCGCCGATCGAGATGGCGACGATGAACAGGTTGTGGCGGTTGCGGTTGAAATCGCACGAGCCCAGGATGCGGATGCCGGTGGCGGCCACCATGCCGAACATCACGATGCCGGCGCCGCCCAGCACGAACTGCGGCACCGAGGCCACCACGTGGGCCATCTTGGGGAACAGGCCGAAGGCGATCAGGATGATGCCGCCGGCAGCCGCCACGTAGCGCGAGCGCACGCCGGTCACCGTCACCAGGCCCACGTTCTGCGAGAACGAGGTGTACGGGAAGGTGTTGAAGATGCCGCCGATCACGGTGCCGAGGCCGTCGGCGCGCAGGCCGCGGGTCAGGTCCTCGTTGCTCAGCTTCTTGCCGGTGATGTCGGACAGCGCCAGGAACATGCCGGTGGACTCCACCAGCGTGATCAGCATGACGATGCACATCGACAGGATGGCGGTCACTTCGAAGGTCGGCATGCCGAAGTGCAGCGGCGTGATGACGGCGACGAAGCTGGCTTCATCCAGGCCTTCGAACGACACCTTGCCCATCGCCATCGCCACCAGCGTGCCGGCGATGATGCCCAGCAGCACTGCGCAGTTGGCCACCAGGCCGCGGCCGTACTTGGTCAGCAGCAGGATGATCAGCAGCGTCAGGCCGGCAATGCCGAGGTTGGCCAGGTCGCCGTAGGCGAGGTTGGGCACCTCCTTGACCACGCCGTCGATCACGGCACGGGTGGTGGGCTGGCCGCCGGCCGCCCAGTTGATGCCCACGCGCATCAGCGACACGCCGATCAGCGTGATCACCGTGCCGGTCACCACCGGCGGGAACAGCCCCAGCATGCGCCCCATCATCGGCGCGATCAGGATGCCGAATACCCCCGATGCGATCACCGCGCCATAGATGCCGAGCAGGCCGACATTGGGATCGGTGCCGATGGCGATCATCGGCGCCACCGAGGCGAAGGTCACGCCCATCATCACGGGGAGGCGGATGCCGAACTTCCAGAAACCAAAGGCCTGGATCAGCGTGGCCAGGCCCGCGGCGAACAGGTCGGCGTTGATCAGGAACGCCAGCTGGTCCTTGGGCAGCTTGAGCGCGCCACCAACGATCAGGGGCACGGCAACCGTGCCGGCGTACATCACCAGAACGTGCTGCAACCCGAGCGCGAGCAGGCGCCCGGAAGGCAAACGCTCGTTGGTGAGGTCCGTCGGGACCGTGGTGCTTGCGGAATTCATGGGTGCGTCTCCTCTCCTTTGGTTTGATGGGAACACCACTGCCATGGCCCCGGTCCTGGATCCCGGAAGGTCTCCGGACCGTTATCTGCCTGTCGTCTCAGCACTCTCGTCGGTGAGCCGGGTGCTGTTTGCCGACCGGGTCTGGCCTTGTAGTTGGGGGCAGGGGCGGGAACACCGTGCTAGGTGGAGCGGCCTAGTACGCTGCGAAGATCGAAGTTGCCCGGCTCGTCCGGCTGCACGCGGTCGGCGCAGGCGCCAAGGTGGTGCGCCATGCGCGACTGGGCCAGCGCGGCATTGCCCTGTTCGAGTGCGTCGAGAATCTCTTCGTGTTCATCGAACGAGCAGGCGTTGTTGCCCGGGGCTTCCACGCTGGCGATCATCAGCGTGGTGCGCGACACCAGCCGGCGCATCATGTTGACCAGCAGCGCATTGCCCGACAGTTCCGCCAGCGCCGTATGGAACTCGGCGGACAGGCGGATCCATTTGGGCCGGTCATGCGTGAGGAACGCCTGGCGCTCGCTGGCCACCATCTGGCGCAGCGGCGCGATCACGGCCTTGACGTCGGGCATGCCGGCAAGCTTTTCCAGCACCGCGCGTTCCAGCATCTGGCGCAGCTCGAACATGTCGTGCGCTTCGTCGGTGGAGGGGCTGGCGATAAAGGCGCCGCGGTTGGGTTCGAGATCGACCATGCCGTCGGCTGCCAGGTGCGACAGCACCTTGCGCACCGTGTGCCGCGCGGTGGCATAGATCTCGCAAAGGGAATGCTCGGTCAGCTTGGTGCGCGGCGGCAGCCGGTGCTCCATGATCGCGTCGTAGATCTCGTGATACATGCGCTCTTCGACCGAGCCCTTGCGTGCGGGCTTGGCGGGCTTGCCCGCTTGGATCTCGGTCAGCTCGGCGTCGGCCTTGGTTTCGGCGTTGGCGGCAATCAGCTTCAGGCTCTTGGACATCGTGGCACCAGCAGTCAGGCAGGGCACCGCAAATCCTGGACATCAGGCAGCGGTGATCCAAAAATTGTTGACAATTATTTGGTTACTGCTTCAATATTGTCAACAAAACCGACTCAGGTTTTCGACAACTCAGGGAAATCCCTGAATTGCCAACCGGGTAGTGCAGGCGCATTGTCGCCACGCACCACCCAGCGCCGGGATGCGTTACCAGACGTACCGAGCGGGCACCATTCCCACAAATGGTGCTAGTGAAGGCAGCGGCGCCCCTCACAACCCAATCGCCTAAGGAAAAACACGATGGGACGCTTGACCACACACGTACTTGACACCGCTGCCGGCACGCCCGGCAAGGGCATGTCGGTTACTCTTCATAAGATTGTCGACAATCGTCGCGAAACCCTGAAGACAGTCGTGACGAACCACGACGGCCGTTGCGACCAGCCGCTGCTGGAAGGCGCGGACTTCGCCGTTGGCGTGTACGAGCTGGAATTCGCCGCGGGCGACTACTTCCGCGCGCAAGGCACGCAGCTGCCCGAGCCGGCTTTCCTGGACGTGGTGCCCCTGCGCTTCGGCATTGCCGATGTCAACGCGCACTACCACGTGCCCCTCCTGGTCTCGCCCTGGTCGTACTCGACCTACCGCGGCAGCTGAAGCGGTGGCATAGGGAAACAGGAGACAAGACATGGAAGGCTACATTCTCGACTGGGCCAATCTGCTGCTGCGCTGGGTGCACGTCATCACGGCGATCGCGTGGATCGGCTCCTCGTTCTATTTCGTCTGGCTCGACAACAGCCTGACCCGTCCCACCGATCCTGACCTGCAGGAGAAGGGTGTCGGCGGCGAGCTGTGGGCAGTGCACGGCGGCGGTTTCTACAACCCGCAGAAATACCTGACCGCACCCAAGACGCTGCCTGAGAACCTGCACTGGTTCTACTGGGAGTCGTATTCCACCTGGATGACCGGCTTCGGCCTGCTGGTGGTGCTGTACCTGTTCAACGCCAGCACGTTCCTGATCGACAAGAACGTCTACGACATGTCGCCCGGCGCGGCGGTCGGCCTGGCGCTGTCCTACCTGGCCGCGGGCTGGGTGGTCTATGACGTGATCTGCCGCGTGTTCGGCAAGAGCGACAAGACCGTGGGCGTGCTGGTGGCGATCTACGTGGCCGTGGCTGCCTACGTGGCGTGCCACCTGTTCTCGGGCCGTGCGGCGTTCCTGCTGACCGGTGCGATGATCGCCACCATCATGAGCGCCAACGTGCTGGTGTGGATCATCCCGGGCCAGCGCAAGGTGGTTGCCGCGCTGCGCGCGGGCCAGCCGGTCGATCCGGTCCATGGCAAGAACGCCAAGCAGCGCAGCGTGCACAACACGTACTTCACGCTGCCGGTGCTGTTCGCGATGCTGTCGAACCACTACAGCATGACCTACAGCTACAAGTACAACTGGGCCGCGCTGATCCTGATCATGCTCGCCGGTGTGCTGATCCGCCAGTTCTTCATCCTCAAGCACAAGGGCAAGATCAACGTGGCCTGGCCCGCAGCCGGCGTTGCCGTGCTGGCCGTGGTCGCCGTGCTGATCGCGCCGCAACCGCGCCCGGCCGTGGCCAAGGCAGAAGGTGGTGAAGCCGCCACCGCCGTCAGCTTTGCCAAGGTGCAGGAAGTGATGAACGCACGCTGCGTGCAGTGCCACGCCGAGCAGCCGAAGATGATGCCGACCGCAGCCAAGGGCATCAAGCTCGATACCGCGGAAGACATCAAGGCCCACGCGCAGCTGATCTACCAGCAGGCCGTGCAGCAGAAGGCGATGCCGCTGGGCAACGTGACGCAGATCACCGACGACGAACGCGCCCTGCTGGGCCAGTGGTTCGAAGGCGGTGCCAAGACCACCAACTGAGGGTGGCTTGATCTGAAAAGCATCAGGGCCGGCGCGTGCCGCCGGCCCGCGAAATCCGAGCATCGGTGATCGACGGTCCGGAGGGTTGTGCAGTTGGCAACCATCAGTACCGGACCGGCGAGGGTTTGAACGGGGCCTTGTGCCCCGTTTTTTTTCGGCGACTTATCCGCCGATATTCAGCAACGCCAGCACCCCCAGCACCAGGAAGATCCCCGCCGCGATCTTGTGCACCAGTCCGATCGGCATCTTGTTGGCAAACTTGTCGCCAAGCAGGACCGCCGGCGCATTGGCGACCATCATGCCGAAGGTGGTGCCGGCCACCACGGCAATCACCGCATCGCTGAAGCGCGCGGCCAGCGCCACGGTGGCGATCTGGGTCTTGTCGCCCATCTCGGCAAAGAAGAAGGCCACGATGGTGGTGCCGAGGATGCCAAGGGCGCCCTTGACCGGCCTGGCCTGTTCGGCGTCGTCGAGCTTGTCGGGGATCAGCATCCATGCCGCCATCGCGATAAAGCCCAGGCCCAGGATCCAGCGCAGCAGGCTTTCGCCCAGCACATGCGTGATCCAGCCGCCGAGCGCACCGGCAAAGCCGTGGTTGAACAGCGTGGCGATCAGGATGCCAACGATGATGGGAACGGGCTTGCGGTAGCGCGCGGCCAGCACCAGTGACAGCAATTGCGTCTTGTCGCCCATTTCAGCGAGGGCGACGATGCCTGTGGAGACGAGGAAGGCTTCCATATTGGTGTTGTGGGGTAACCGGGCCGCAATGCATCGCGAGATGCCAATGACGCACACCTTTCCCGGCCCGGCCAGAAAGGTATGGTCATCGGTCTCGCCAGGCTGGACGCTGCCGGGTCCGTATCAGTACGGCCGGGCGGGTCCGGAGCTGCGCACGCCATAACCGCAAGCGGTCAAGTCTGTTGACGTACGCCCCTGTCCCCCGGAGTCCGCATTGCGCGGCGCGGTGAGAGCAGGGCGGCTACTCCCCAATGGAAGCGGCAATTATAGCGGCGGCGGGGGCAGGCGTCCACCTGCCCCCGCCACAAGGCCTGACCCCTCAGACGGGTACAGGCGCGTTGTCGCTGGTCTGGCGGCCGCGGAAATCGGTCCAGCACAGGGCCTTGAAGTCATAGAGCTTGCAGCGGCGCGCGGTATCGAAATACCAGCGCCAGGAGAAGTTCTCGATGATGATGCGGCCCGGCAGCGCGTGCTCCAGCAGTGCCTGGGCGCGCTTGAGGCGGTACAGCGGCACGCTCATGTCGACGTGGTGCGCGGTGTGTTCCATGATGTGGTGCAGCGCCGCGCCGATGCCGTGGCGGAAGCGCAGGTGCACGGTGGTCGAGACAAAGGGCTGTGCCTTGGCCCACATGGCCTTGGTGTCATACCAGGCGACGCTGGTGTGGGTGTGGTGCACATACAGCACGAAGCCGACGGTGACATTCCAGACCAGGAATGGCAGCACAAAGCCCGCGCCGATCAGCAACCACACCGACTGCTCCGTGGCCAGCGCCAGGCCCGCCAGCGCGCCGATCCAGGCCAGCCCGAAGGCGGCTACCAGCACACAGTCGCCGGTGAAGATCGGGCGGCGCGTAGCCATCTGGCGCTTGCTGGGGAAGAACATCTTGCACCACCAGATTTCCACCAGGTAATACAGGCCCGGGCCGAAGCCGGTGCGGTAGATGCGCTCCATCACGCGGCGCCAGCGCGGCAGCGCGTTGAATTCTTCCAGTGAGTAGGGCGCCCAGACGAAGTCGAAGCCCTTCAGGTTGGTATAGCCATGGTGCACCACGTTGTGGCCGACTTCCCACAGGCTGTACGGCGTCAGCGAGGGCAGGAAGGTGAGCCGTCCCAGCCACTTGTTCAGGCCGCGGCGCGGGGTCAGGCTCTGGTGGCAGGCATCGTGGCCGATGATAAACAGGCGCGCGATGATCAGCCCGGCCAGCACGCCCAGCGCCAGCTTGGCGGCCCAGTGCTGCGCCAGCACCACGCCGGCCAACACGGCGCCGAACAGCAAGTAGTCGAAGGCGGACAACAGCAGTGCGCGCGGCGTGCTGCGCTGGCCCAGCGGGATCAACCAGCCGCGGATGATCTTGCGCGAGGGCAGCGGGGCGTCCGGCGCGATCGGCTCCGGCAGCGGGGCGTGGTTGGGCGCGCCCTTGCGCGCGGCATGGGGCACGCCATGCGGGCCACTGGCGCGCTCAGGGGCGTGAGCGGCGGATTGGGAAGCGGTCATGCGGAACCTTCTGATTGCGGTCGGATGGGTATGGGCGCACGGCACGCAGACGGCCGCGGCGGAACCGCAAGGTTAGAAGGCTTTGTCGAAGGCGGCCTTGACGGTCGTCAAGCCGGAGGCGGGGGCGAAGCGGTAAAAGCGCGCCCGCCGCATGGGGGCGGGCGGCTGCTGGCCAGGTGACGGATCAGGCGGCTGGCACGTGGGCGGCCTCGCCCATCACATAGACGCTGTCGATGACGCGGTCGTCGCCCAGCATGGCAAAGGCGAACAGCTCTTCTTCCAGCGTTTCCGAGCGGTTGCTGCGGCGCGCGATCAGCGGCGTGGCCTTGGGGTCCAGCACGATGAAGTCGGCCTCGCAGCCAACGCTGAAGCTGCCGACGCGGTCGGTCCAGCCCAGCGCCTCGGCCGCGGCGCGGGTGGCCAGGTAGAACATGCGCAGCGCGGTCAGGTAGTAGCCGCCCATGCGCGCCACCTTGTGCGCCGCGTTCATGGTGCGGAACATCGAGAACGAGGTGCCGCCGCCGACGTCGGTGGCCAGCGTCACGTTCAGGCGGTTGGCGTCGGACTGGTGGAAGTCATAGAAGCCGCTGCCCAGGAACAGGTTGGAGGTGGGGCAATGCGCCACCGCGGCGCCGCTGTCGGCCAGGCGCCGGCGGTCGTCCTGGTCCAGGTAGATGGCGTGGCCATACATCGCGCCCGGGCGCAGCAGGCCGTAGCGGTCGTACACGTCCAGGTAGCTGCGCGCGTCCGGGAACAGCTCGGCCACCCATTTGACCTCGTCGCGGTTCTCGGCCACGTGGGTCTGGATAAAGGCGTCCGGATAGGCGCGCGCCAGCTCGCCGCAGGCGGCCAGCTGCGCCTCGGTCGAGGTCGGGGCAAAGCGCGGCGTGATGGCGTAGGCCAGGCGCCCCTTGTTATGCCAGCGCGAGAGCAGGTCGGCGGAGTCCCGGGCGCCGGTCTCGGCCGTATCGCGTAGGAATTCCGGGCAGTTGCGGTCCATCATCACCTTGCCCGTGACCATGCGCAGGTTGCGCGCCTCGCTTTCGGCAAAGAGAGCCTCGGCCGAGGCCTTGTGCACCGTGCTCCAGACCACCGCGCTGGTGGTGCCGTTGCGCAGCAGTTCCTCGGTGAAGAAGCCGGCCACGCCGCGCGCGTAGTCGGGGTCGGCAAAGCGGCGCTCTTCGGGGAAGGTGTAGGTGTCGAGCCAGTGCAGCAGGCCCGGCGACGGCGACGCGATCATGTCGGTCTGCGGGTAGTGCACGTGGGTGTCGATAAAGCCGGGCACGATCAGCTTGCCGCGGTGGTCGACGATCTCGGCATCAGCCGGAATGCGCGCAGCCAGCTGCGTATGGTCGCCGGCGGCGGCGATGCGCCCGTTGGTGACGATCAGCACCCCGTCGTCCCAATACTGATACGCATCCTCATGGAATTGCGGATCGCGCAGGAAATGCAGCACGCGGCCGCGAATGGCACGGGTGAGGGAGTCAGTCTTGGGGTTGGTCGTCATGGTTTGTCTCTTGTGGCCGGCCCGCGCGGAACGGCATGGTTCAAGCAGCGGGCCGGGCTATTGGCATGCGCCGCGCTCAGGCCGCTGGGGCCGTTGCGGGCGGGGACTTGGGCGGGCTCGACCAGAAGTGGTCGACTTCCGCCAGGAATTCGGCCTTCTGCATGGCAGGCAGGAAGGCCGCTTCAAAGCTGTTGCGGGCAAGCTTGTGGGCATCGGCCGCGTCCAGCGGCAGCGCCTCGAAGGTGGCTTCCCAGTTGGCGTTCATATAGCCGCCGAAGTAGGCCGGATCGTCCGAATGCAGCGTGATCACCACGCCGGCATCGAGCATGCGCTTGAGCGGGTGGTCGCGCAGGTCCGGGTAGACCTTGAGCTTGACGTTGGACAGCGGGCACACGGTCAGCGCCACGCGCTCGCGCGCCAGGCGTTCCACCAGTGCCGGATCGTCGATGGCGCGCACGCCGTGGTCGATACGCTGCGCCTTGAGGATGTCGAGGGCGTCGGTGACGTATTGCGCCGGACCTTCCTCGCCCGCGTGGGCCACCAGGTGCAGGCCCAGCTCGCGCGCCCTGGCGAACACGCGCGCGAACTTCTCGGGCGGGTTGCCTTGCTCGGACGAATCCAGGCCCACGCCGACAAAGCGGTCGCGGTAGGGCAGCGCCGCTTCCAGCGTGGCGAAGGCGTCTTCCTCCGGCAGATGGCGCAGGAAGCACAGGATCAGGCTGCTGGAGAAGTCATATTCGGTGCGCGCCTGGGCCAGGGCATCGGCGATGCCGTCGATCACCACGCCGATCGGCACGCCGCGCGCGGTATGGGTCTGCGGATCGAAAAAGATCTCGGCGTGGCGGACGTTGTCGGCGACGGCGCGCTTGACGTAGTCCATGGTCATGTCGAAGAAATCTTCCTCGGTCAGCAGCACGCTGGCGCCGGCGTAGTAGATGTCCAGGAACGACTGCAGGTCGGTGAAGGCGTAGGCGGCGCGCAGCGCCTCGACGCTGGGATAGGGCAGCGCCACCTGGTTGCGCTGCGCCAGCCGGAAGATCAGTTCCGGCTCAAGCGTGCCTTCGATATGCACATGCAGTTCGGCCTTGGGAGTGCGGCGGATCTGTTCCGCGAGCGCGGCATCGATGGTCATGGGGGCCTCGTTTCTGGGCTTTTCTGTGCCTGCCGGCGAGGCCGGCGGCACGGGTTCAGGGATGCACCGCCTCCGGGCGGCCCAGACGCAGCGCGGCAAGGCGCTGTTCGCGGACCTGGAGCAGCTGGGCGACGATGGCTACCGCAATCATAGCCGGAGCCTTGTCGGTAATCCCGGGAACCCCCATGGGGCATGTCATTTCCGCAAACCGGGCCGGGTCGATGCCGTGCTCGGCCATGCGGTGTTCAAAGCGCGCGCGCTTGGTCTTGGAGCCGATCAGCCCGAAGTAGGCAAAGTCGGTGCGCTTGAGGATTTCTTCGCACAGGGTCTGGTCCAGCGCATGGCTGTGCGTCATGACCAGGAAGTAGCTGCCCGCGGGCGCCTGTGCCACTACCGCTTCGGGTGTGTCGCTGGCCTCGGCCTCGACATTGTCGGGCAGCCCGCCGGGGAACAGCGTGTCGCGCTCGTCGACCCAGTGCACGCGGCACGGCAGCGTGGCCAGCACCTTGACCAGCGCATGGCCGACATGGCCCGCGCCAAACAGCACCACGTGCATGGTGTCGGGCACCAGCGTATCGGTCCAGCTGCCGTCGGCGTGCAGCGTTACGCCGGGGATCACGGCATGGCTGTCGCCATGGGTGATCGCGCCGCTGGCCGGCACCTGCCGCTGCACTGCCTTGCCGGCGGTGAAATTGCGTTCGACCGCGTCAAGCCAGTGCAGGTCGGTTTTGCCAAGGACCTCGAACGCCAGCTGCACCACGCCGCCGCAGCACTGGCCCAGCGCCGGCCCGAGCGGAATGCGCTCGATCCGGCGTTGTTCACCGCGCACCAGCATCTCGCGCGCGATATCCATGCCGCGCCACTCCAGGTGGCCGCCACCGATGGTGCCGACCAGGTCGTCGGCGCTGACCAGCATGCGGATGCCGGCCTCGCGCGGGGCCGAGCCCTTGACCTCGACGATGGTGACCATTGCCACCGGCACGCCGGCGCGCACCATGCGGGCGGCGTCGGCGAAGCGGAAGGGTTTGAGCGGTGCGTCCTGCATGTCGGGGGCCTTGTCGGTGTTGCCTGGTTGCTGCTTGATGCTGTGGTGCTGCCTGCGCTATGTCAGCGCAAGGGTGGCGCGCGCCTGCTTCTGCCACCGGCCCCTTGCCCGTCAACGCGGCCAAGGGGGGAAAGTCCGGGGGCGCCCGCAGGCGCGCGCTTCCTGCGATCGTTCCGCCAGCTCAGGCTGGCTGCTCCGCGGCTGCGCGCACGGCGTCGACGGCGTCCAAAATCGCTTCGCTGGTGGCCGGGGCCTTCAGCGGCGGGTTGATGCGGTAGTCGCCAACGGCAGCCACGGCGTCGCGGATCGCGAAGAACACCGAGAACGGCAGCAGCAGCGGCGGCTCGCCCACGGCCTTGGAGCGGTGGATGCTGTCCTCGACGTTGCGGTTCTGGAACAGGCGCACGTTGAATGCCTCCGGGCAGTCGTTGACCGTGGGGATCTTGTACGTGGACGGGGCGTGCGTCATCAGCTTGCCGTCCTTGTTCCACCACAGTTCCTCGGTGGTCAGCCAGCCCATGCCCTGGATAAAGGCGCCTTCGACCTGGCCGATGTCGATCGCCGGGTTCAGCGAGCGGCCGGCGTCGTGCAGCGCGTCGGCGCGCAGCAGCTTCCATTCGCCGGTGAGCGTGTCGACCAGCACCTCGGAGCACGCGGCACCGTAGGCGAAGTAGTAGAACGGGCGGCCCTGCAGCCTGCTCTGGTCCCAGTGCAGCTTGGGCGTGGTGTAGAAGCCGTCGGACCACAGCTGCACGCGCGCCACGTAGGCTTCGCGCGCCAGCTCGCCGAACGACACGCGCAGTTCGCCGGCGCTGACCAGGTCATCGTTGAAGCGCACCTCGGACGGCTCCACGCCGGCCTTGCGCGCGGCAAACACGGCCAGGCGCTCGCGGATCTGGCGGGCGGCATCCTGCGCGGCCTTGCCGTTCAGGTCGGCGCCGGTGGAAGCGGCAGTGGCCGAGGTATTGGCCACCTTGCTGGTATCGGTCGCGGTCACGCGCACGCGTTCCATGCGGATGCCCAGTTCATGCGCCACCACCATCGCCACCTTGGTGTTCAGGCCCTGGCCCATTTCGGTGCCGCCGTGGTTCACCAGCACTGAACCGTCGTTGTAGACGTGCACCAGCGCGCCGGCCTGGTTGAAGTGGGCCACGTTGAACGAGATGCCGAACTTCACCGGGGTGATGGCGATGCCCTTCTTCAGCACCGGGCTGGTGGCGTTGAACGCGCGTGTGGCCTCGCGGCGGGCGCGGTATTCGCTGCTGGCCACCAGTTCGTCGATCAGCTCGTGGATGACGTTGTCTTCCACGGTCTGGCCGTAAGGCGTGACGTTGTTCTCGGTCTTGCCATAGAAGTTGGCGCGGCGCACGTCCAGCGAATCCTTGCCGACCGTGCGGGCGACATTGTCCAGGATGTATTCGACCGCGAACGCGCCCTGCGGGCCGCCGAAGCCGCGGAAGGCGGTATTGCTCTGCGTGTTGGTCTTGCCGCAGTAGCCGTCGATCTGCACGTTCGGCAGCCAGTAGGCATTGTCGAAGTGGCAGATGGCGCGGGTCATCACCGGGCCCGACAGGTCGGCCGAGAAGCCGGCGCGCGACACCATCTCGACCTTGACGCCCTCGATGTGGCCTTCGTCGTCGTGGCCCACGGTGTAGTCGAACACGAAGTCATGGCGCTTGCCGGTGATCATCATGTCGTCGTCGCGGTCCGGGCGCAGCTTGACCGGGCACATCAGCTTCCAGGCAGCCAGCGCGGCGCAGCAGGCGAACAGCGCCGACTGCGATTCCTTGCCGCCGAAGCCGCCGCCCATGCGGCGGCATTCGACCAGCACCTGGTGCGCCTGCCAGCCGAGCATATGGCACACCGCGTGCTGCATCTCGGTCGGGTGCTGGGTCGAGCACCACACTTGCATGCCGTCGTTCTCGCGCGGCGCGGCGTACGAGATCTGGCCTTCCAGGTAGAACTGCTCCTGGCCGCCCAGGTGGATCCTGCCGCTGTCCTGGTGGGCCGCGCCGGCAATGCGCGCGGCGGGCTCGCCGCGCGTCAGGTGCATCGGCGGCAGCACATAGCTGCCGGCCTCGTGCGCGGCTTGCGGCGACAGCACCGGGGGCAGGTCTTCGTAGTCGATCGTGCCCAGGCGGGCGGCGCGGCGCGCGGCGTCATGCGAGGTCGCCACCACGATAAAGACCGGCTGGCCGACGAACTGGACCACGTCGCGCGCCAGGATCGGGTCGTCGTGGATGATCGGGCCGCAGTCGTTGGTGCCGGGGATGTCGTCCACCGTCAGCACGTCGACCACGCCGGGCGCGGCGCGCACCTTGTCGAGCGAGATCGACTTGATGCGGGCGTGCGCGCGGGTGCTCATGCCGAGCGCGGCGTGCAGCGTGCCGGCCAGCTCGGGGATGTCGTCCGTGTAGGTGGCGGTGCCGGCCACGTGCAGGTGGGCGGATTCATGCGGACGCGAGATGCCGACCTGCGAGACCTGTTCGGCGGTGGCGTCGAGCAGGAAGGGTTCGGTTTGCTTGTTCATGCCGATGCTTTCCTTTTTCTCTGGCTCAGGCCGTGGCGGTTTCAGTGGCGCCGGCGCCGATGGCGCGGACGTTGACGGCTGCCGCGGGCAGCGCTTCGGCGCGGGTCTCCAGCCAGAAGCGGTACAGCAGGTTGGCGGCACCGCGGCTGCGGTACGACGCGGTCGCGCGCATGTCGGACAGCGGCGTGTAGTCCTGCGCCAGCGCGGCCATGCCGGCGCGGGCGGTGGCTTCATTCCACGGCTGGCCGGTCAGGGCCGCTTCGGTGGCGGCGGCGCGCTTGGGCGTGGCGGCCATGCCGCCGAAGGCGATGCGGGCCTGCGTGACGATGCCGTCCTGCACGGTGATGCCGAATGCGGCACACACGGCGGAAATATCCTCATCAAAGCGTTTGGACAGCTTGTAGGTGCGGAAGTGCTGCGGGCCGGCCACCGGCACGCGCAGCGCGGCGACGAATTCGCCCGGCTGCATCGCGGTCTTCTGGTAGGCCAGGTACAGGTCTTCCAGCGGCAGCGTGCGGCGCGTCTCGCCGTGCTGCAGCACCACTTCCGTGCCCAGCGCGATCAGCGCAGGCATCGAGTCGCCGATGGGCGAACCGTTGGCGATATTGCCGCCCAGCGTGCCGGCATTGCGGATCGGCAGCGAGGCAAAGCGCTTCCACATCTCTTCCAGCTCGGGGTGTGCGGCGTTGAGTGCGGCGTAGGCCTTTTCCAGCGTCACGGCGGCGCCGATCTCGACCATGCCGTCGCGTTCCTCAATGTGGCTCAGGTCTTCCACCTGGCCCACGTAGAGCAGGTTGCCCAGCTCGCGGAACTGCTTGGTGACCCACAGGCCCACGTCGGTGCTGCCGGCCAGGATGCGGATATCGGGCTGTGCCGCCTTGATCGCGCCGAACTCGGCCGCGCTGCGCGGGGCAAAGAACTCCTGGCCCTGGGCGCGGTAGCGGAAGGTCTCGCCGCGCTTGAGGTTGCGCAGGGTGTCGGCGATCTGCTTCGGGTTGAGCTTGTCCGCCGTCGGGGCGGGCAGGGCCATCATGCGCTCGCCGGCGTCGATGATCGGGCGGTAGCCGGTGCAGCGGCACAGGTTGCCGGTCAGCGCGTCGCAGATGGTCTGGCGCGAGGGCGCTTCGCCGCCCGGGGTGTGCTGCTGGTACAGCGCCCACAGCGACATCACGAAGCCGGGAGTGCAGAAGCCGCACTGCGAGCCGTGGCACTCGACCATGGCAACCTGCACCGGGTGCAGGTTGCCGTCGGCCTGGCGCAGGTCCTCGACCGTGATCAGGGCCTTGCCGTCGAGCGTGGGCAGGAACTGGATGCAGGCGTTGACCGCCTTGAATTCGACATCGCCGCCGTCTTGCAGCTCGCCGACCACGACGGTGCAGGCGCCGCAGTCGCCTTCGGCGCAGCCTTCCTTGGTGCCGGTGCAGCGCGCGTCTTCACGCAGGTACTGCAGCACGGTGCGGGTAATGGGGGCGTCGGATACTTCCTTGACCTGGCCGCGGTGGAAAAAGCGGATGGTTTGCGTCTCCATGGTCTTCTCTCTCTTGGTGATGGCGGAAACATAGCACCCTGGCCTTTCATGCAATATTCGGCCCAGGTGATATGCCCCATCAGCGGGCGGCCCGATTGGTGCCCCGCCGCACCGCAAGGCGCCCCCCTGGAGGAGGTGATTTGACCGTTTGCGGGGCGCCTGTCATACACTATGCGCCGTTCCCATCCCCCACGCCACCCATCTGGCCCCTGCCGGAGGGCCGCCATCGCCATGCACGGACGCGACCATCTCGATACATATTTGCTGCGGGTGCTTCACACCCTGCTGACCGAGCAGAGCGTGACCCGCACGGCCGTGCGCCTGGGCCAGTCCCAGCCCGCCATCAGCAATACCCTGAAGCGCCTGCGGGAGATCACCGGCGATGCCATTTTGGTGCGGGGCAAAAACGGCATGGTGCCGACCGAGCGCGGCCGCGAACTGCTGGCGCTGGCCGAGCAGAGCCTGGCGGCGATGGACCGCATCGCGCGCCCGCCGCAGCAGTTCGACCCGGCTACCACCACGCGCACCTTCCACCTGGGCGCGCCGGACTACCTGGACGCCTTCTTCCTGCCCAATATCGTCGAGCGCGTGCGCCGGCTGGCGCCGGGCGCCAAGCTGTTCGTGCATCCGATGACGTCGTCGTCGGACTTCCTGGACGACCTGGAGCAGGGGCAGCTCGATATCGTGGTCGGCAACTGGCTGTCGCCGCCGGAGCACCTGCATATCTCGCCGCTGTTCGACGACGAGGTGGTGTGCATGCTGGGCGCCCAGCATCCGCTGGCGCGCAAGGGGCTGACGCTCAAGCACTACCTGGAGATGCCGCACCTGGCCCCGGCGCCGTATGCGTCGATGCAGCGCAGCATGATCGACCAGGCCCTGGCCGAGCAGGGCTACAAGCGCAACATCCAGGTCACGCTGCCGTATTTCGGCCTGGTGCCGTATGTGCTGATGAAGACGGATATGGTCTTTACCACCGGCCGCCAGTTTGCCGCGCACTACGCGCAGTACCTGCCGATCCGCATGGTGCCCTCGCCGGTGTCGTTCCCGCGCATGCGCTTCTACCAGCTGTGGCACGAGCGCTGCCACGCGGCGCCGGATGTGATGTGGATCCGGCGCATGATCGCCGAGGTGGCGGCGGACCTGCCGCAGTTGCCGCGGCTGGAGGCAGAGGCCGGCTGAGCGGGCCGGGGCAGCAGGCGAGGAGCCTACTTTGCCTTGTAGCTCGGGAAGAACAGCTGCTCGCCTTCCACCTGGTACCTGGCAATCGCGTCCTGTCCTTCCTTTGACGTGATCCACTCCACCAGCTTGATCGCATCCGTGTGGTTGATACCCGCATGCCTGGCGGGGTTGACCGCGATGATGCCGTACGGGTTGAACATCTTCGGATCGCCTTCGATGGCGATGGCCAGGCCGGTCTTGGCGCGATAGGCGCCGTAGGTGGCGCGGTCCGACAGCGTATAGGCCGGCATCTGCGCGGCCATCGTCAGCACCTCGCCCATGCCCAGGCCGGCGTTGACATACCACGGCTGGCCCTTGGGCTCGATGCCGAGCTGCTTCCAGTAGTCCTTCTCCATCACGTCGGTGCCGGAGTTGTCGCCGCGCGAGATGAACTTGCTGCCGCTGCCGGCGAGCTTGCGGAACCCCGCCAGCACGTCCTTGCCGCCCTTGACGCCTGCCGGGTCGCTGGCCGGGCCGACCACGATGAAGTCGTTGTACATCACGTCGCGGCGGTTCACGCCGTAGCCGGCCGCGACAAAGGCGTCTTCCATCTTGCGCGCATGCACCAGCAGCACGTCGACGTCGCCCATCTCGCCCATCTTCATGGCCTTGCCCGAGCCGACCGCGATCACCTTGACGGTGACGCCTGCCTTTTGCTCGAAGCGCGGCAGCAGGTATTTCAGCAGGCCCGAGTTCTCGGTGCTGGTGGTGGTGGCCAGCTTCAGTTCCCCGCCATGGGCCGCCGACAGCAGGCCTGCGCAGGCAATCGCAACGAGATGGCGCGCTGGGCGGCGCAGGCGTTGGGCAAGGCGAGGCGACATGCGGTGGCTCCTTTGTATTATGTTTTTTCAGACATAATTGCTTTTGCCTTTCGATCTCATGGAGAATGCGGCAAAAGAACATAAGAATGGGGTATTCATTGTGGTCCAGCCGAGATCGACAAGTAAATATGCTGCGGATGACATATGACCTTCCGCTTTGACCTGTTCCCCGTGATCGCGCCCGACGACAATCCGCGCGCCAACGGCAAGGTCTTCCAACTGCTCAAGGCCGTGCGCGAGACCGGCTCGCTGCACCGCGCCGCGCGCGAGATCGGCTTGTCGTACCGCCATGCCTGGGGCGTGATGCGGGCCTGGGAGGAAATGCTCGGGCGCAGCGTGCTCGATATGGAGCGCGGCCGCGGTGCCTCGCTGACCCGCTTTGGCGAACGCCTGCTGCGCGCCGAGCTGCGCCTGCGCGAATCGGTCGACCCGGTGGTGCAGAAGGCCATGGCCGACTTCGTTGCCGAGCTGGACGATGCCCAGCAGCCGCAGTCGCAGGTGCATTTCACCGGCAGCCATGACCCGGCGGTGGAGGTGCTGGCCGCCGCGCTGGGCGAGGCAAGAACCTCGCTGCAGCTCGACACGGTGTTCTGCGGCAGCGTGGAGGGGCTGATCTGCCTGCAGGAGCGGCAGTCGGAACTGGCCGGCTTCTATGTCTCGCCGGTGCAGACCGCGGGCTCGGTCGCGCATGTGACGCTGCGCAAGTGGCTGCGGCCGGCCGCGGTGCGGCTGCTGCGGCTGGCCTGGCGCGAGCAGGGCCTGATCCTGGCGCCGGAGGTGGCGCGCGAGGTGCATGACCTGCGCGACCTGGCGCGCACCCAGGCGCGCTTCGTCAACCGGCAGCGCAGTTCGGGCACGCGCATGCTGTTCGACCAGCTGCTGGCCGCGCAGGGGCTGTACCCGGACCAGATCACCGGCTACGAGGAGACCGAGTTCAGCAACGAGAAGGTGGCCGAGGCCGTGCACGGCGGCCGCGCGCAGGTGGGCTTCGGGCTGCGCATGAATGCCGAGGCCCACGGGCTCGCCTTTGTGCCGCTGACGCGCGAGGCCTACTACCTGGCGCTGCGCAAGAACGACCAGACCGCCGGCTGGATGGCAGCGCTGCTGGCCCTGCTGGCTGATCCGGCCTTTGCCCGGCGCATCGAGGCGCTGCCCGGCTACACCATGGCCGAGCCGGCCGGTATCCTGACGCCGCAGGAGGCGTTGCCGTGGTTCGGGCCGGGCGGCAAGGAAGACAACTGAGGGCCAGCCAGGCGGCATGACGCCGACGGGCGCGCGGCTGCGCGGCCCGGTCCGTATTACACTCCCTGCCAGGCGCACCGCGGTTTGCATCGGCTTGCGCCAGACCCTTGCAAGGAGCGCCATGCTGGAAACCGCCGCGCTGGCCGCGGGCATGTCCTGGGCCAGCGGCTTTCGCCTCTACCTTGCGGTGCTGGCCGCCGGCGTGCTGGCGCGCCTGGGCTGGCTGGACCTGCCGCCCGGGCTGCAGCCGCTGGAATCCTGGTGGGTCATCGGCGTGGCCGCCGTGCTGGCCGTGGCCGAATTCGTCGCCGACAAGGTGCCCGCGTTCGATACCGTCTGGGACGGCATCCATACCTTTATCCGGATCCCCGCCGGCGCGATCCTGGCCGCCGCCGCCTTCGGCCAGCTGGATCCGCAGTGGATGGTGGCGGCAGGGCTGATCGGCGGCACGCTGGCCGGCACCGCGCATGCGGTCAAGGCGGGCACGCGCGCGCTGATCAATGTGTCGCCGGAACCGTTCTCCAATTGGACGGCCTCATTCACTGAAGACCTGACCGCGACCGGCAGCCTGCTGCTGGCGTTTTTCCTGCCGGTGGTGTTCCTGGTCTTGCTGGTGGTCTTCCTGCTGGTGTCGGTGTGGCTGCTGCCGAAATTGTGGCGCGGCGTGCGCCGGCTGCATGCGAGCCTGCGCGGCAGGTCTGAGCGGCCTGGCACACCTCGCTAGCTTCCCGGCCATTTCCGCTTTTTTTTCGACTGACCCGAGGCGCGCCGCCGCCAGAAACCAAGAACCAACCAACCGATGCCTCCCGAGTCCGCCATCGAAGCCCCGGCCACGGCCGCCAACCCCGCCGGCACGCGTCCCGCGCATGGCGGCCGCTTCTCCGCCTGGCACCAGGCGCTGCGCATGGCCCGGCGCGACTGGCTGGCCGGCGAGCTCTACCTGCTGCTGTTTGCGCTGGTGCTTGCCGTGGCTGCGCTGACCAGCGTGGGCTTCATGGCCGACCGCATGCGGCTGGGGCTGGAGCGCGACGCACGCCAGATGATCGCGTCCGACGTACTGCTGGTGGCTGACCAGCCTTTCGATGCCGCCTTCGCGCAGCGTGCGCAAGCGGCGGGGCTGGCCGTGGCCCAGACCGTCACCTTCCCGAGCATGGCTACTGCCAACGGCAAGGCGCCGGCCGGCGGCGACGCGCCCAGCCAGCTGGCCGCGCTCAAGGCGGTGACCGACGGCTATCCGCTGCGGGGCAAGCTCAAGGTAGCCAGTGCGGCGGGGGCGCCGGATGCGCCCGCCGAAGGCATTCCCGCGCCGGGCACGGTATGGGTCGACGAGGCGCTGCTGGGCGCCCTGGGGGTTGCCGTGGGCGACACCCTGCAACTGGGCAGCCGCAGCTTCCGCATCGAACGCATCATCACGCAGGAGCTTGATCGCGGCACCGGCTTCATGAACTTCGCGCCGCGCGTGCTGATGCCGCTGTCGGACCTGGACAGCACCGGGCTGATCGGCTGGGGCAGCCGCGTGACCTACCGGCTGCTGGTGGCCGGCCCCGACGCCGCGGGCGCTGCCTTCCAGAAATGGGCGCAGGACGAGATCGGACGCCGCAAGCTGCGCAATACGCGGGTCGAGTCGCTGGAGTCGGGCCAGCCGCAGATGCGTGCCACGCTGGACCGCGCCGAGCGCTTCCTGTCGCTGGTGGCGGTGCTGTCGTCGATGATCGCGGCGGTGGCCATCGCCATGTCGGCGCGCCGCTATATGCAGCGCCACACCGATGCCTGCGCGGTCTACAAGTGCCTGGGGCTGTCGCGCGGGCAGATCCTGCGCGCCTTCGGCCTGGAGTTCCTGCTGGTGGGGGCCGCGGGCGCGCTCGCCGGGGTGCTGCTCGGGTACCTGGCGCACTATGGCCTGCTGCTGTCGCTGGGCGGGCTGCTGCGGGTGTCGCTGCCGCAGCCGTCGCTGCTGCCGGCGCTGGTGGGCGTGCTGGCCGGGCTGGTGCTGCTGGCCGGGTTCGCGCTGCCGCCGCTGCTGGCGCTGACACGGGTGGCGCCGCTGCGGGTGCTGCGCCGCGATATCGGGCTGCCGCCGGTGTCGGCCTGGGTGGCCTATGCGCTGGGCCTGGGCGCCTTTGTCGCGCTGCTGCTGGTGGCGGCGCGCGACCTGCGGCTGGGGCTGACCACGGCGGGCGGCTTTGTCGCCGCGGGCGTGGTCTTCGCGGTGCTGGCGCTGGCGCTGCTGACGCTGCTGTCGCGCCTGCTGCGGGGGCGCCTGCGCGGGCGCGCGGCGATGGGCTGGCGCTTTGCGCTGGCGGTGCTGGAACGCCGCCGCGCGGTCACGGTGCTGCAGACCGTGGCGCTGGCGGTGGGGCTGATGGCGCTGCTGCTGCTCGGCATGACCCGCAACGACCTGGTCGATTCCTGGCGCCAGGCCACGCCGGCCGACGCGCCCAACCGCTTCATCATCAATATCCAGCCGGACCAGCGCGAGCCGCTGCGCCAGATGCTGGCCGGCGCCGGCATCAACGACCTGCTCTACCCGATGGTGCGCGGGCGCCTGACCCATATCGGCGAGCGCGCCATCCGCGGCGACAGCTTCGAGGACGGGCGCGCGCGCAACCTGGTCGAGCGCGAATTCAACCTGTCCTATACCGATGCGCTGCCCGAGGGCAACCGCGTGATTGCCGGGCGCTGGTCCAACGGCCCGGACGCCGGCGCCTCGGTGGAAGAGGGCATCGCCAAGACGCTGGGCATCCGGCTGGGCGACACGCTGCGCTTTGACGTGGCCGGCCAGGCGGTGCAGGCCCGCGTGACCTCGCTGCGCAAGCTGGACTGGGGCTCGATGCGCGTCAATTTCTTCGTGATCCTGCCGCCGCAGGCGATGCAGGGGCTGCCCGAGACCTACATCACGTCGTTCCACCTGCCGCCCGCCAGCACGGCGCTGGGCAACCGGCTGATCGCGGCCTTCCCCAACATCACCGTGGTCAATACCGACCTGATCCTGCGCCAGATCCAGGACATCCTGGACCAGGTGATCGCGGCGGTGGAGTTCCTCTTTGTATTTACGCTGGCCGCGGGCGTCACCGTGCTGTACGCGGCGCTGTCCGGCGCGCGCGACGAGCGCATGCGCGACGCCGGCCTGCTCAAGGCGCTGGGCGCTTCGGCCGCGCTGGTGCGCCAGACCCAGTACGCCGAGTTCCTGGTGGTGGGCGGCCTGGCCGGATTCCTGGCCAGCCTTGGCGCGATCGCGGTGGGCTGGGGCCTGTCGCAGTTCGTCTTCGATTTCCCGTACCGCTTCAATGCCTGGATCGTGCCGGTGGGCGTGGTTTCTGGCATGCTGTGCGCTTTTGCCGGCGGCTGGCTGGGCCTGCGCGAAGTGCTGCGCCAGCCCGCGCTGGCGACCTTGCGTGATGCCTGAGGCAGCCTGCGCAGACTGAGTGTGTGATGAGTACTGAATCCAACGACAAGCCCGGCACGGCCGAGGTGACCGCATTTGAACTGGTGGGCGGCGAAGCGCGCGTGCGCGAGCTGGTCGACCGCTTCTACGACCTGATGGACCTGGAGACCCAGTTCGCCGGACTGCGTGCGCTGCACCCGCCCTCGCTGGAGGGCTCGCGCGACAAGCTGTTCTGGTTCCTGTGCGGCTGGCTGGGCGGCCCCAACCACTTTATCGAGCGCTTCGGCCATCCGCGCCTGCGCGCGCGCCATATGCCGTTCGAGATCGGCGTGAGCGAGCGCGACCAGTGGATGCGCTGCATGGCGCTGGCAATGCAGGACATCGGCCTGTCCGAAGACCTGCAGTTGCGCCTGATGCAGGCCTTCTTCCAGACCGCCGACTGGATGCGCAACGTGGCGCGCTGAGGCGCCGCTGCTCCCTTCTTTCAACCGAAATGTTTCCCAGCCCATGACAGACCAACTGCCTGAAGACGCCCTGCGTCTGCTCGATTTCTGGTTCGGCCAGCCCGGGTCGGCCGCCTGGAATACCGAGCGCCCGCAATGGTTCACCAAGTCGGACGCCTTCGATGCGCAGATCCGCACCAACTTCCTGTCCGACTGGCAGGTCGCCTGCGACGGGGCACCGGACGACTGGTCGGTCACGCCAGAGGGCGCCTGCGCGCGCGTGGTGCTGCTGGACCAGTTCCCGCGCAACATGTTCCGCAACGATCCGCGCAGCTTCGGCAGCGATGCGCTGGCGCTGGCACTGGCCAGGCGCATCGTCGCCACCGGCATGGACCGCAAGCTGCCGACGGACTACCACCGCATGTTCTGCTACATGCCGTTCGAGCATTCCGAGGCGCTGGAGGACCAGGACGAGGCGGTGCGCCTGATGACGCAGCTGCGCGAGGCCAGCGGCGGGGTGGTGGATGTGGTGGAGTGGGCCGGGAAGCACCGCGCGATCATCGCGCGCTTCGGCCGCTTCCCGCACCGCAATGCGGTGCTGGGCAGGCAGAGCACCGAGCAGGAACTGGCGTTCCTGCGGCAGCCGGGCTCGTCGTTCTGAACCAGGCCGGCAGCAGGGGCGCGCTCAGGTCTTGTCGCGCGCCTGTTGCCACTTGTCGACCCGCACGCGCGGCGCGGCCGCCAGCTGGCCCAGCAGGCCGGCGGGCGTGTCTGCCACATGCAGCAGGTCGGCATGCACCTGCTTCATGAAGCCTTCCTGCACCGCGTGCGCAAGGAAACCCAGCAGGCCGTCGTAGAACCCGCCGACATTCAGCAGGCCCACCGGCTTGTCGTGGTAGCCCAGCTGCAGCCAGGTGAAGGTCTCGAACAGTTCTTCGAAGGTACCCACGCCGCCCGGCATGGCGATAAAGGCGTCGGCACGATCCGCCATCATCTGCTTGCGCTCGTGCATGTTGCGCACCACGTGCAGCTCGGTCAGGCCGCGGTGGCCGACTTCCTTCTGCATCAGCGCGTCGGGGATGATGCCGATGGCGTTGCCGCCATGTTCCATCACGGCGTCGGCGACGATGCCCATCAGGCCCACCTTGCCACCGCCGTACACCAGCGCCAGGCCGCTTTCGGCCAGGGTGCGGCCGAGCAGGCGCGCGCCTTCGGCGTATTCAGGACGGTTGCCGGGGCTGGAGCCGCAATACACGCAGACCGATTTCACTTTGCTTCCTTTGCCGCGTCGGCTGCGGCCTTGGCTGCCGCGTAGTCGCGCGCCAGCTGGTCGAATGCGTCCCGGGCCCGGCCGCGCAGGTAGGGCGCCAGGATCGAGAAGATGTGGTAGCTCGATCCGTGCAGGTAGCCGCGGATCTGCTCGGGGTCGTTGTACTGGCGCGGATGCTGCACGAACTGGAACGACAGCCAGTAGGTGGCGATCACCACCATGTTGGTGCAGATGGCCTCGACCTGCTCGGGCGTGGCTTCCATTTCGCCGTCGTCGATGAACTGGCGGCAGATCTCGTGCGCAAAGCGCTTCTTCTGCTCGACGATGCGCTTGAAGTTGGTCTCCAGCATCCGGTTGCGCGCCAGCAGGTCGTTGATGTCGCGGTACAGGAAGCGGTAGTTCCACAGGAACTCGGACATGTACTGCAGGTAGCCCCAGCTTTCGTTCAGCGTGGCCTTGTGGTCGTCCGGCATCTTCAGGCGCCGCTCCATCTCCTGCTCGAAGCGCACGAAGATGGAGTTGATGATGTCGTCCTTGTTGCGGAAGTGGTAGTAGAGATTGCCGGGGCTGATCTCCATGGCTTCCGCAATCGTCGTGGTGGTGACGTTGGGTTCGCCGACTTCGTTGAACAGGCGCAGCGAGACGTCGAGGATGCGGTCCCTGGTGCGGCGGGGGCCGGTTTGCGGTTTCGGTTCCATGGGCGTCCGGGCGATCGGTGCGATCGGTAAATCGGGGGGCAGGCTAGCGATTATAAGCAATCGGCCCGGCCACCCCATCCGGCATCCCCGGCGAGTGACGGATCAGCCCGCCAGCGCCCGCACCCAGCGCACCACGTGCGGCCCGGCGATGGCGACCCAGGTGCCGCCGCACAGCACCAGCGCCAGCATTACCGCGGCGCTGCCGAAATCCTTGGCGCGCTTGGACAGGCTGTGCCGCTCCAGCGAAATGCGGTCGATCGCCGCCTCGACGCTGGAATTGAGCAACTCGACGATCAGCACCACCAGCAGCGTGCCCAGCAGCAGGATGCGCTCGACCACGTCCACCGGCAGCAGGAATGCCCACGGCGCCAGGATTACCACCAGCGTCAGCTCCTGGCGGAACGCGCTTTCCTCGAGCACCGCATAGCGCAGCCCCGACAGCGAATTGATGGCCGCATGCCAGGCGCGCGTCAGGCCGCGGTTGCCCTTGTGGGGGTTCTGCTCGATCGAATAGTCAGCGCTCTGGATTGCCTGCGGCGGCCTCTGCAGAGGCGGGTCGGACGGCAGTTCCGGATGGGGTTTGGACATGGTTTTGCGGGGCGGGTTGGGCCGCTGCGCTGTCGCGGCCTGGCTTGCCGGCAGCGAACGGCCGAAGATGGGCCAGGAACTGCTCGGAGGCGGCGCGCCACGAGAACCGCTCGGCGTGGGCACGGGCCGTGGCGCGGTCGATGCGCAGCGCTTCCAGGCAGGCTTCGCGCAGGTCTTCGTGCATCGCGCCGGCGGGGCTGTCGCCCAGCACATCGATCGGGCCGGTGACCGGATAGGCGGCCACGGGCAGCCCGCTGGCCAGCGCTTCCAGCAGCACCAGCCCGAAGGTGTCGGTGCGGCTCGGGAACACGAACACATCAGCCGAAGCATACACCCGGGCCAGCTCGGGCTGGCTCAGCACGCCCAGGTAGTTGGCGCCCGGATAGCGCGCGCGCAGCGCCGGCAGCGCCGGGCCGTCGCCGACCACCCACTTGGAGCCGGGCAGGTCCAGCGCCAGGAAGGCCTCGACGTTCTTTTCCACCGCCACGCGGCCCACGTACAGGAAGATCGGGTGGGCGGTGTTGAGCACGTTGGGGCGCTGCAGCGTGAACACGTCCAGGTCCACGCCGCGCGTCCACAGCACGGCGTTGGTGATGCCATAGTGCCGCAGGTCGTCAAGCACCACCGGGGTGGGCGCCATCACCGCCTGGGCCGGGCCGTGGAACCAGCGCAGGAAGCGGTACGTCCACGCCAGCGGGATGCCGAAGCGTGCCTGCACGTATTCCGGAAAGCGCGTGTGATAGGCCGTGGTGAAGGGCAGCCGGCGGCGGAGCGCGTGGCGCCGCGCGGCCAGGCCCAGCGGCCCTTCGGTGGCGATATGCAGGGCATCCGGAGCGAAGGCCTCGATGCGGCGCTGCACGCGCGCCGCCGGGAACAGCGACAGGCGGATCTCGGGGTAGGTCGGGCACGGCACGGTGCGGAATTCCAGCGGCGTGATCATGTCGACCGTGTGGCCCATGGCCTCGAGTTCGCGGCGCGTGGACTTGAGCGTGCGCACCACGCCGTTGACCTGCGGTTCCCAGGCATCGGTGACGATCAGGATCTTCATGCAGCCTCCTCGGGCGCGGTGGAAGGGCAATGCGGTTGGGGCAAACGGTGGCAGGCCGGGATCAGCCCGCCACGGCGGCGCGGCGACGGCGGCGCGTGGCCGGGGCCGGCGCGTCCAGCAGCGTGGTCCAGTAGACGATCTTCAGCTCGCCTTCCATGGTCTCGACCAGTGCCGACAGGCTTTCGACCCAGTCGCCGTCGTTGCAGTAGAGCTGGCCATTGACCTCGCGGATCTCGGCCTTGTGGATATGGCCGCAGACCACGCCATCGCAGCCGCGGCGGCGCGCTTCATCGACCATCGCGCTCTCGAAGGCGCCGATGTAGTTGACCGCGTTCTTGACCTGGTGCTTGAGGAACTGCGACAGCGACCAGTAGGGGAAGCCCAGGCGCGCGCGCAGCCGGTTGAAGTGGCGGTTCAGCGCCAGGATCACCGTGTACAGCGAATCGCCGAGGTAGGCCAGCCAGCGCGCGTGCTGCACCACGCCGTCGAACAGGTCGCCGTGCACCACCCACAGCCGGCGCCCGGTGGCGGTGACGTGCACGGCTTCTTCGCGCACGGTGATGTCGCCAAAGGCCATCCCGTCGAACTGGCGCGCGGCCTCGTCGTGGTTGCCGGGAACGTAGATCACTTCAGTGCCCTTGCGCGCCTTGCGCAGCAGCTTCTGCACCACGTCGTTGTGGCTTTGCGGCCAGTACCAGCCGCGGCGCAGCTGCCAGCCGTCGATGATGTCGCCGACCAGGTAGAGCTGGTCGGACTCGTTGTGCTTGAGGAAGTCCAGCAGGTAGTTGGCCTGGCAGCCGGGCGTGCCCAGGTGGATGTCCGACAGCCAGATGGCGCGGTAGCGCTGGATCGGGTGCGGCTCGGGCGGGTAGGTCTGCTGCTGTTCGCGCTGGGGCGCCAGCGCGGCATCCAGGGCCGGCGCCATGAAGGCGGTCAGCGGCGCGGCGCTGTCGCTGTCAGGGCTGCGGCGCAGCCATTGCGTCAGTTGCGCGGTCTTCGACAAATACCCGCGGGCAGATCGGATTGCTTGCACCATGGCTGTCCCGGTTGCGGCGATGGCTGCATTCAGCCAGCCCGCGATGACGGTGCCGTGACGGAAACATGACTGACATATGAATCGTGGCGGAAGTGGAACAGTCCTGGCTGGCGCAGGTGTCAGTGCCCGCGGGCGGACAGCTCGGCCAGTGCGTCCAGCACCGCACGCACCGCGGCGGGATGGCGCAGCAGCGTGACATGACCGATGCCGGCCAGCGCAATATGCCCGGCGCCGTCGAGCCAGCCGGTGCAAGGCGGCCCGGCGATCGAGTCATGCCAGCTGAAGATCGAGATCATGCGCGCGCGGCGGCGCGGGGTTTCCGCGGCGGCGAGCGCGCGCAGCCAGGGGCTGCCGCAACGCATCTGGCGCGCATTGGGGCCGCCGCCAAAGCGCGCCAGCGCGCTGCCGTGGTGGGGGCTGCCCAGCGTCACCACGCCGGCGCAGACGTCTTCGTCGCCCGCCAGCTGCAGCGCGGCGCGCGCGGCCAGCCCGCCCATGCTGTGGCAGACCAGCAGCGGCGGGCGTCCGGCCTCGGCTGTGATGCGCCGCATGGCGGCCAGCAGCGTGCGGGCGTAGTCGTCGATGTCGCCGAACACCGGCTTGAGCTCGATCCCCTCGCAGCGGTAGCCGGCGGCGGCCAGTGCCGGCTGCATGTCGAGCCAGATGGCCTGCCCGCAGGCGTAGCCGTGCACCAGCAGCACCGGCGGGGCGTCGCGGCCAGGCAGGGCGTCAAGCGGTGCGGCATAAGGAGCGTGCGCGCGGAACGGCTGCAGCCAGTCGAACATGCGCAGCACGGCCACGCACTCGGCCGCAAAGCAGCGCAACGCCTCAGGCAGGCGCAGCGGCCGGCGCGTGGCGGCGAGTTCAAGCGGTGGTGCGGGCGGGTGATTGCCGCGCCCGACCCACAGGCCGCGCCCGCTCAGGGCGAAGGCGAAGGCAATGCCGCTGGCGAAGCTGCCGAGGATGGCCGCCACGCCGGCGGCGACCGCGCCGGGCCATGGCCAGCCGGCCAGTTGCACCAGCCCGGTGGCGATGCCCAGCGCGGCGGCCGCCTGCAAGGTCACCGCAAGGCGGCGGATGCCGGCGGCCGACAGGCTCATGGCTTGGGCGGGCGCAGGTCGGTCAGCCGCGTGCCGGCCAGGCGGTCGTGCAGGAACTGGCGGCGCGGATCCAGCCACGCCAGCAGGACCCAGACCAGCAGGCCGGCGCACAGCACCGCTACGAACGGCCCCTTGACCAGCCCCAGCATATGGCCGACTGCCGCCGATGGCGGCAGCCACAGCCATGCCAGCACGTAGCGCAGCGCCGCCTGCGGCCAGCGCGGCGGCACGCCGGCGGCGTTCTCGACGCGCATGCGCCAGGTCTGCATGGCCAGGGTCTGGCCGTTGCGTTGCCAGAACCAGGTGAAATACAGGCCCATCACCAGGAAGCTCCACACCTGGATCACGAGCGGCCCGTCCACGCCAAGCTTCTGCAGCAGCGGTTGCACCAGCAGGTAGGCAGCGGTCGAGGCGCTCAGCACGCCGAACAGCAGCACGCCCTCATAGAGCATGCAGGCGATGCGTCGGCGCAAGGGCGGGGCGGCGGGGCGGGCGGCTGCGGCGGGGTTGGGATCGAGGGTGGCAGCGGGCATGGAAGGCGAAGAAGGCTGGGCTGGCGCACGGGGGCATGGCGGTGCCGGCGCGGGTCAGTCGGGGCCGGCCTTGCTGCGCTGGCCGGCGTGAGACGGCCATTATGCCAAATGACGTGGGGATTACTGGCGCACGGTGGCGTCGGAAGCCGCGGCCGCTTCGGTGGCGGCCTCGGCTGCGGATGCCGGTGCGGCGAGCGCTGCCGGTGCCGAAGCAGCCGGCGCCGCGGCGGCGGTCACGGCCGCGGGCGCGGAGGCCGGTTGCGCCTGGGCTTCGCTGGCGGGCATGCCGGCAGCGTGGCCACTGCGACCCGCTGCGGCGCTGGCCGCTTTCGGCTCGCGGTGGAACTGGCGGCTGGTGTCGCTGGGCAGGCGCTTGCCGCTGGGCAGCGCGCTGACAGCGCCGGGGCGGCGCGGCACATGGTCGGTGGCGGCCAGCTTCTTTTTCTGCTCTTCAGGCAGCTGCTGGTACTTGTCCCAGGCCTCGGCCTTTTTCTCGGCCGGCAGCGAGCGGGTGATCTGGTAGTTCTCGCGCGCCAGCCGGCGTTGCTGCGGGGTCATCTTGACCCATTCCGCCATGCGAGCCTGCAGCCGGGCCTGCTCGGCCGGGGAGAACTTGGGGTAGCGCTCGGCGATGCGCAGCCATTTGTGGCGGTTCAGTTCCGGCAGGCTGTCCCACAGCGGCTGCAGCGGGGCCAGGATGCGCTGGTTGACCGGGCTCAGATCGGCCCAGGCCGGCCGGGCATTGGTTGCCTGCGCGGCCGCAGGCGCTGTCACCGCCGAAGCCCCCTGGGCATGCGCCGCGGGCGGCAGCAGGCCCCAGCAGGCGGCTGCGCCGGCACCGGCCAGCAGCGCGGCCAGCCGGCGGCGCAAGGCGTCGGGGTGGAATATTGCGCGCGCCATGCTATTGCCCGCGCTTCAGGAATACGTGGAAGCCCTCGTCGGCGTAGGCCGTGGGCGGCAGATCGTCGAGCAGCATGGCGGCGTCGATATCGGCCAGTTCCTCGATGCGCTTCTGCTCCTGCCAGTGATAGATGCCGATCAGGCCGGCGGCCAGCGCCACCAGCGTCCAGATCAGGCCAAGGCGGCGCAGCCAGGCGCCGGCGCGGTGCAGCGGGGAGCTGTCTTCATCAAACAGCGGGACGTGCGTGCCGGACATGGCCAGTTGCGGGACCAGCACGGGCGCCTCGGCCTTCTTGCGGGCGACCGCCATCCGGCGCGCAGCGGCGAGCCGTTCGGTGATGTCGGCCGGCAGGTCGTCGGTGCCGGCATCAAGTGCCGCCCGAATCTCTTGCGCAAACCGGCGTTCGCGGATTTCTTTTTCGTTTCTGCTCATAGTCGGACCCCCCGTGCGCGCAGGGCCTGCGCAAGTGTATGCGTGGCACGGGAACAGTGCGTCTTGACGCTGCCTTCGGAGCACCCCATTACGGCGGCGGTTTCGGCGACGTCCATATCTTCCCAGTAACGCATCAGGAATGCCTCGCGTTGACGCGTCGGCAGGCGCTGGATTTCCTGCTCGATGATGTGCATGACCTGGGCGCGCTCGACCTTGTCGGCGCTGCTTTCGGCCGATGCAGAGCCAGCCTGTGCCTCCAGCGTCTCAAGCAGGTCATTGTCGTCGCCTTCGCGGTCGTCGCGCAGGCTGGAAAACAGCGAGACCCAGGTGTTGCGCACCTTCTGGCGGCGGAACCAGTCGTGGATGGTGTTCTGCAGGATGCGCTGGAACAGCGGCGCCAGCTCGGCGGCGTCTTTGTCTCCGTACTTCTCGGCCAGCTTGATCATGGCGTCCTGGACAATGTCCAGCGCGGCGTCGTCGTCGCGGACCGCAAATACGGCCTGCTTGAAGGCGCGGCGCTCGACGCTGGCAAGAAAATCGGACAGTTCCTGGTCGGTGGCCATTCAGGCGGTTGCGGCTCGTTGCTGCGGGACAAATGCCCGGTTCTGGTGAATGTGCTGCGTACGGCCCGTGGCACATTCGAGGTGCTGCGATGCTAGCAAAAAAACGACCCCCTGTACCACTTTGTATTGCTGCAAATACATTGCGGCGCGCAAAAGATCCGCCGCACTCGGGAAAATCCCTCATGCGCAGGGCAAAAACAACCGTAGACCGCGCTGGTGCATTGCAGTATCATCGTCGGTTCACACGACATCAGTGGTTGTCTCATCCGGCCGCTTATGAGGCGGTCTTCCATGCAGACGCGCACCGCTTGAACCCGAGCCACAAGCCCGGCAGAGAGCATCCAAACAATTTTTTGCCGAAAATTGCAAAGGACTGAAATGAACATGCCCAGCGCGGAATTCTCCCACGCAGACAGCAATTCATCTGCCGCACCCGAAATGATCGGGGCGGAAATTCTCGTTCACGCACTTGCCGAAGAAGGCGTCGAGTACGTCTGGGGCTACCCCGGCGGCGCAGTGCTGTATATCTACGACGAGCTCCACAAGCAAACCAAGTTCGAGCACATCCTGGTGCGCCACGAGCAGGCCGCGGTCCATGCCGCAGACGGCTATGCACGGGCAACCGGCAAGGTGGGCGTGGCGCTGGTGACCTCCGGTCCCGGCGTGACCAATGCCGTCACCGGCATTGCCACCGCGTACCTCGACTCGATCCCGATGGTGGTGATCACCGGCAACGTGCCGACCCACGCCATTGGCCAGGACGCCTTCCAGGAGTGCGACACCGTCGGCATTACCCGCCCGATCGTCAAGCACAACTTCCTGGTGAAGGACGTGCGTGATCTCGCCTCGACCATCAAGAAGGCGTTCTTCATTGCCGCGACCGGCCGTCCGGGCCCGGTGGTGGTGGACATCCCCAAGGATGTCTCGCGCAATGCCTGCAAGTACGAGTACCCCAAGTCGATCGACATGCGCTCGTACAACCCGGTGAACAAGGGCCACTCGGGCCAGATCCGCAAGGCCGTGGCCCTGCTGCAAGGTGCCGAGCGTCCGTATATCTACACCGGCGGCGGCGTGGTGCTGGCCAATGCCAGCGACGAGCTGCGCCAGCTGGCGGCGCTGACCGGCCACCCGGTGACCAACACGCTGATGGGCCTGGGCGCGTTCCCCGGCACCAGCAAGCAGTTCGTCGGCATGCTCGGCATGCACGGCACGTATGAAGCCAACATGGCCATGCAGAACTGCGACGTGCTGATCGCCATCGGTGCCCGCTTCGACGACCGCGTGATCGGCAACCCGGCGCACTTCACCTCGCAGGCGCGCAAGATCATCCATATCGACATCGATCCGTCGTCGATCTCCAAGCGCGTCAAGGTCGACATCCCCATCGTCGGCAACGTCAAGGACGTGCTGCAGGAACTGATCGCCCAGCTCAAGGCCAGCGACATCAAGCCCAAGCGCGAAGCGCTCGCCAAATGGTGGGAGCAGATCGAGCAATGGCGTTCGGTGGACTGCCTGAAGTACGACCGCAGCTCCGAGATCATCAAGCCGCAGTACGTGGTGGAAAAGATCTGGGAACTGACCAAGGGCGATGCCTTCATCTGCTCCGACGTCGGCCAGCACCAGATGTGGGCCGCGCAGTTCTACAAGTTCGACGAGCCGCGCCGCTGGATCAATTCCGGCGGCCTGGGCACGATGGGCGTGGGCCTGCCGTACGCGATGGGCATCAAGAAGGCGTTCCCGGAGAAGGAAGTCGTCACCATCACCGGTGAAGGCTCGATCCAGATGTGCATCCAGGAACTGTCGACCTGCTTGCAGTACGACACCCCGGTGAAGATCTGCTCGCTCAACAATGGCTACCTGGGCATGGTGCGCCAGTGGCAGGAAATCGAGTACGACAATCGCTACTCGCACTCCTACATGGACGCGCTGCCCGATTTCGTCAAGCTGGCCGAGGCCTACGGGCACGTCGGCATGCGCGTCGAGAAGACGTCGGACGTCGAGCCGGCGCTGCGCGAGGCGTTCCGCCTGAAGGACCGTACCGTGTTCCTGGACTTCCAGACCGATCCCACCGAAAACGTCTGGCCGATGGTCCAGGCGGGCAAGGGCATTTCCGAAATGCTGCTCGGCGCGGAGGACCTGTAATGCGTCACATCATTTCGGTCCTGCTGGAAAACGAACCGGGCGCGCTGTCGCGCGTGGTGGGCCTGTTCTCGGCCCGCGGCTATAACATCGAGACGCTGACCGTGGCACCCACCGAGGATGCCTCGCTGTCGCGCATGACCATTGTCACCTCCGGCTCGGATGATGTGATCGAGCAGATCACCAAGCACCTGAACCGCCTGGTGGAAGTGGTCAAGGTGGTCGACCTGACCGAAGGCGCGCACATCGAACGCGAGCTGATGCTCGTCAAGGTGCGCGCGGTGGGCAAGGAGCGCGAGGAAATGAAGCGCACCGCCGACATCTTCCGCGGCCGCATCATCGATGTCACCGAGAAGACCTACACCATCGAGCTGACCGGCAACGGCGTCAAGCTCGATGCGTTCCTGGACGCCATCGACCGCACCGCCATCCTCGAGACCGTCCGTACCGGCGGCTCGGGCATCGGCCGCGGCGAGCGCATCCTGAAGGTCTGACCGGGCCCCGGCTCACCCATACGGCTTCACGCAGCATCCCCGGGGCGGCGCGATCCGGACGCACACGATGCGTCCGAGGATGCCGCCCCCCTCATACAAAAGACAGAGATTGAAGGAATCATCATGAAAGTGTTTTACGACAAGGACGCCGACCTCTCCCTGATCAAGGGCAAGAACGTCACCATCATCGGCTATGGCTCGCAGGGCCATGCCCACGCGCTGAACCTGAAGGATTCGGGCGTCAATGTGACGGTCGGCCTGCGCAAGAGCGGCGCGTCGTGGAACAAGGCTGCCAACGCCGGCCTGCAAGTGAAGGAAGTGGCCGAGGCCGTCAAGGGTGCCGACGTGGTCATGATCCTGCTGCCGGACGAGCAGATCGCCGACGTGTACAAGAACGAAGTGCACGACAACATCAAGGAAGGCGCGGCGCTGGCCTTCGCCCACGGCTTCAACGTGCACTACGGTGCCGTGATCCCGCGCGCCGACCTGGACGTGATCATGATCGCGCCGAAGGCCCCGGGCCACACCGTGCGCGCCACGTACACGCAAGGTGGCGGCGTGCCGCACCTGATCGCCGTGCACCAGAACAAGTCCGGCGCCGCCCGTGACATCGCGCTGTCGTACGCCACCGCCAACGGCGGCGGCCGTGCCGGCATCATCGAGACCAACTTCCGCGAAGAAACCGAAACCGACCTGTTCGGCGAGCAGGCCGTGCTGTGCGGCGGTACCGTCGAGCTGATCAAGGCTGGCTTCGAAACCCTGGTGGAAGCCGGCTACGCGCCGGAAATGGCCTACTTCGAGTGCCTGCATGAACTGAAGCTGATCGTCGACCTGATCTACGAAGGCGGCATCGCCAACATGAACTACTCGATCTCCAACAACGCGGAATATGGTGAGTACGTCACTGGCCCGCGCGTGGTGACCGAAGAGACCAAGAAGGCGATGAAGCAGTGCCTGACCGACATCCAGACCGGCGAGTACGCCAAGAGCTTCCTGCTGGAGAACAAGGCCGGCGCCCCGACGCTGATCTCGCGCCGCCGCCTGACGGCCGAGCACCAGATCGAGGAAGTGGGTGCCAAGCTGCGCGCGATGATGCCGTGGATCGCCAAGAACAAGATGGTCGACCAGTCGAAGAACTAAGCTGCATCGCTGTCTGATGGCCCGCGCCGCACGGCGGCGGGCCGAAGCCGTTCAGCGTTCCGTGCCACGCCCTTCTATTATCAGAGGGGAGTCGCGGGACCTGAACGGCTTTTTGTTATGCTTGTCAGACTTTGGGCAAGGCGTGCATTATCCTGCTCCGCGACCACGGGGGCGCCGCCCGATGGTGGCTATCGCCGCCGCCGCGCCGCCTTGCCATGGTCTTGTATCCACCGACACCTGTACTGCATGAACTACCCTCATCCGCTGATCGCCCGTGAAGGCTGGCCGTTCCTGGCCGGCGCCTTTGTCATCTCGCTGCTGGTGCACGCCAGCGCGGGCTTCTGGTGGGCGTTGCCGTTGTGGATCATCACGGTATTCGTGCTCCAGTTCTTCCGCGATCCGCCGCGCCCGATCCCGTCGCAACCCAACGCCGTGCTGGCCCCAGCGGACGGCCGCATCGTCGTGGTCGAAAAGACCCAGGACCCGTACGCCGGCCGCGAGGCGCTGAAGATCAGCGTCTTCATGAACGTCTTCAACGTGCACTCGAACCGGGTCTCGGTCGACGGCGCGGTCGAGAAGGTCGAATATTTCCCCGGCAAGTTCGTCAACGCCGACATGGACAAGGCCTCGGTCGAGAACGAGCGCAATGCCGTGCTGATCCGGCGCGCTGCGGACGGCCAGCTGGTGACGCTGGTGCAGGTGGCCGGCCTGGTGGCCCGCCGCATCCTGTGCTACACCAAGGTGGGCGACAACCTCGCGCGCGGCCAGCGCTACGGCTTTATCCGCTTCGGCTCGCGCGTGGACGTCTACCTGCCGCTCGATGCGCGCCCGCGCGTGACCATCGGCGAGAAGGTATCGGCCTCGTCGACCATCCTCGCCGAACTCGACGTGAAGTGAGCGACAGCCTGACCGGAGGACTGTGATGGTTGCCTTCCATCGACGTAACAAGCGCAGCAGCAGCGGCAACGTGACCCACCTGCGGCCGTTCCGCCATAACCAGCTGCGCGGCGCCGACGATGACTTCGACGACGAAACCGCCGACGACCACGACATCGTCTACCAGCGTCCGCGCCGGCGCGGCATCTACCTGCTGCCCAACGCGTTCACCACCGCGGCGCTGTTCGCGGGTTTCTTCGCCATCGTCCAGGCCATGAACATGCGCTTCGATGCGGCGGCCATTGCCATCTTCGCGGCGATGGTGCTGGACGGCATGGACGGGCGCGTGGCGCGCATCACCAATACGCAGAGTGCGTTTGGCGAGCAGTATGACTCGCTGTCGGACATGACCTCTTTCGGGGTTGCGCCGGCGCTGGTGATGTATGAGTGGATCCTGCATGACCTGGGCAAGTGGGGGTGGATCGCAGCCTTTGTCTACTGCACCTGCGCGGCGCTGCGCCTGGCGCGCTTCAACGCCAACATCGGCGTGGTAGACAAGCGCTTCTTCCAAGGCCTGCCCAGCCCGGCCGCCGCCGCGCTGGTCGCGGGCTTCGTCTGGCTGGTGATCGACAACAAGCTGCCGGTCAAGGAGCTGTGGATGCCGTGGGTGGCGTTCGGCATCACGCTGTACGCCGGCCTGTCGATGGTGTCCAACGCGCCGTTCTACAGCGGCAAGGCGCTTGACGTTCGCTACCGCGTGCCGTTCGGCATGATGGTGCTGGTCCTGGTGCTGTTCGTGGTGGTGTCCACCGATCCGCCGGTGGCGCTGTTCGGCCTGTTCGTGGCCTATGCGATCTCGGGCTATGTGCTATGGGCCTGGCGGGCGATGCACGGCAAGCCGGCCATCGAGAAGAAGCAGCGCGAGAACGGCGCCAAGGCTTCATAGACGCTTCAGGCAGAAGGGCGCTCAGGCGCCCTTCATGCATTTCCGGATTCACAATTGTTTTCATGCCGCGGCCATCGAGGCGTGGCACTCTGCAGTGTTTTCCACTCACCGTCAGGAGGATGTCATGGGCATGTTCGACTTCATCAAGGAAGCGGGAGAAAAGCTGTTCGGCACGGGCGAGGCCAAGGCCGCGCAAGAGGCCGCCGCGGCGGATGCGTCGGCGGAGAAGGTCGATGCCGCCAATCGCGCCGCGGGCGATGCGATCGAGGGCTACATCAGGAAGATGGGCCTGGATGCCACCGGGCTGATGGTGCAGGTGGACGGCTCGCAGGGGCTGGTCACGGTGTTCGGCGTGGCACCGGACCAGGCCACGCGCGAGAAGATCATCCTGTGCGCCGGCAACGTCGAGGGCGTGGACAAGGTCGAGGACAAGATGTCGGTCAACGTCGAATCCGCGGAATCGAGCTGGCATACCGTGGTCAAGGGCGACACGCTGTGGGCGATCTCCCAGGCTGCTTACGGCAACGGTGCCGAGTACAACAAGATCTTCGAGGCCAACAAGCCGATGCTGAGCCACCCGGACAAGATCTACCCGGGCCAGAAGCTGCGCATTCCGCCCAAGGGCTGATCCGTGCCGCTGGCGCGTCCGGGCAATATGGGCTAAACCCTGTATTGCACGGGCGCGCCAACTCGGCTATAGTCGCTGGCATGATTTCGCGCCAAGTCCTAATCGCCCGCACCACCCTAGGTGGCCTACTAGGCCATCAGGTCGGGACGCGCGCGCGCTAAGGACGGACTTACCCCTTAGCGCGACATCCGCAAGGAATTTTTCCAACGCCCCGGCCTGCTCCATGCACGCCGGGGCGTTTTGCATTCCACAGCCGTGGAGCGCGGAACAGGCGGTAGGCCCCGGACGCAGCATGCCGGGGACAGCACACGACAAGCAATCAGGAGCTCCACAAAATGTCTGACAAACTCATCATTTTCGACACCACCTTGCGTGACGGCGAGCAGTCGCCCGGCGCCTCGATGACCCGCGAGGAAAAGATCCGCATCGCACGCCAGCTGGAACGCCTGAAGGTCGATGTGATCGAGGCCGGTTTCGCGGCGAGCTCCAACGGCGACTTCGAGGCCATCCGCTCGATCGCGCAGGTGGTCAAGGACTCGACCATCTGCTCGCTGGCCCGAGCCAACGACAAGGACATTGCCCGCGCCGCCGAGGCGCTCAAGCCGGCCAACTCGTTCCGCATCCACACCTTCATCGCCACCTCCGCGCTGCACATGGAGAAGAAGCTGCGCATGACGCCGGACGAGGTGTACCAGCAGGCCCGCCTGGCGGTGCGCTTTGCGCGCCAGTTCACCGACGATATCGAGTTCTCGCCGGAAGACGGCAGCCGCTCGGACATGGACTTCCTGTGCCGCGTGCTGGAAGGCGTGATCGCCGAGGGGGCGACCACCATCAACCTGCCGGATACCGTGGGCTATGCCGTGCCGGAAGGCTACGCCGAGCTGATCCGCTCGGTGCGCGAGCGCATTCCCAACTCGGACAAGGCGATCTGGTCGGTGCACTGCCACAACGACCTGGGCATGGCCGTGGCCAACTCGCTGGCCGCCGTCAAGATGGCCGGCGCGCGCCAGATCGAATGCACCATCAACGGCCTGGGCGAGCGCGCCGGCAACACCAGCCTGGAAGAAGTGGTGATGGCGGTGAAGACCCGCCGCGACTATTTCGACCTCGATATCGGCGTGGATACCACGCAGATCGTGCCGGCCTCGAAGCTGGTGTCGCAGATCACCGGTTTCGTGGTGCAGCCGAACAAGGCCGTGGTGGGCGCCAATGCCTTCGCGCATGCCTCGGGCATCCACCAGGATGGCGTGCTCAAGGCGCGCGACACCTACGAGATCATGCGCGCGGAGGATGTGGGCTGGAGCGCCAACAAGATCGTGCTGGGCAAGCTGTCGGGCCGCAACGCCTTCAAGCAGCGCCTGCAGGAACTGGGCATCGAGCTCGAGAGCGAGACCGAAGTCAACGCCGCCTTCACCCGCTTCAAGGAACTGGCCGACCAGAAGGCCGAGATCTTCGACGAGGACATCGTCGCCATCGTCTCGAACGAGGCCCAGCACGATGCCAACGAGCACTTCCGCTTTATCTCGCTGTCGCAGCGCTCCGAGACCGGTGAGCGCCCGCATGCGCGCGTGGTGTTCAGCATGGACGGCCAGGAGCAGAGCGGCGAGGGCGAGGGCAACGGCCCGGTCGACGCCACCCTGCATGCGATTGAATCACGCGTGTCCAGCGGCGCAGAGATGGTGCTCTATTCGGTGAATGCCATCACCGGCGGCACCGAGGCCCAGGGCGAAGTCACCGTGCGCCTGTCCAAGGCCGGCCGCATCGTCAACGGCGTGGGCACCGACCCGGATATCGTCGCGGCCTCGGCCAAGGCTTACCTGGCAGCGCTGAACAAGCTGCACGACAAGGCTGTGCAGAAGATCAATCCGCAGATCTGACCGAGGCCCCTGCGTAGACGGCGGAAGGCTTACCCGGCCTGAGCGTCCGGACCAGGCCCGCCATTCCCGACCCGGGGATGGCGGGCTTTTTTCATGGCTCAGCGGCGGCGCTCGTCGGGGTCGTACATCGGGTCGGGCGTGATCTGGGTCTGGCGCAGGATGCCGGCGTCGTCGAAATAGAAGTGGTACAGCGACGGCCACACGTCTTCATGGCGGAAGCGGTAGGACCAGACCTCGCGCCGCATCAGTGGGTAGTACTCGACCGGCAGGCGCGTCATGCCGAAATGCTCGGCCACATCCTGCCTGGTCCAGGTGCCGACCTGCGCCTTGTACAGTTCCAGCGTGGACAGCACATTGCTGAAGCGGGTCAGGTTGCCGTTGCGGTCGAAGTCGGCGCCATAGGCGTACTGGCCTAGCGGCTGCTTGGTGTAGATCCAGCGCGAGGTACCGTCGCGCAGCTGGAACACATCGGTGGGCGGCCCGAACGCGGCCTGTACTGCGGCCTGCGGCTGGCCCACCAGCTTGGTGCCTTCCGGTACCGGCATCAGCGTGGTGCAGGCAGACAGCATGGCGGCGCCCAGCGCCAGCATGAGCCGGCGCGCGCCGTTGGCGATGACAGAATTCATGGCGAACCTCGGTCAATGCGTGGATGGTGAATACCGCAAGTGTAGTGCGGCCTCCGCGCTTGTGTGCGCCGGGCGCTGCTTTTCGGTGGATCTTCGCGCAACCTGGCGCTTTCCTCGCGGAAACGGCACCAATGATCGGGCCCGGTGGCATTTGCCCGCAACCGGTCGCTGCCGTACTATCCTGCGCTTTCCGGGAGAGAACATGAAGGTTGCGGGACGGTGGCGTGGATGGCTGGGCGGGTTGTTGCTGGCGGCCGCGGCGGGCGCGTCAGCTCAAGAGCCGATCCGGCTGGGCATGATCGACGGGTTGTCCGGCCCGTTTGCCAACGCAGGCGAAGCCGTGACGCGCAACCTGCGCCTGGCGATCGAGCGCATCAATGCGCGCGGCGGCGTGAAGACCGCAGAGGGTGCGCGGCCCATGGAGCTGGTCACCTTTGACAGCAAGGGCAATGTCGACGAGAGCCTGATCCAGTTGCGGGCCCTGACCGACAAGCGCATTCCCTTTGTCCTGCAGGGCAACAGCTCGGCCGTGGCCGGCGCGCTGGTGTCGGCCATCAACCGCCACAATGCGCGCCAGCCCGACGCGCGCGCGCTGTTCCTGAATTACTCGGCGGTCGATCCCAGCCTGACCAACGAGAACTGCAGCTTCTGGCATTTCCGCTTTGACGCCAGCGCCGATATGCGCATGCAGGCGCTGACCGAGGTGATCCGCCAGGACCAGGCCGTGCGCCGCGTCTACCTGATCGACCAGGACTACAGCTTCGGCCACCAGGTGTCGCGCTCGGCGCGCGAGATGCTGGCGGCGCGCCGGCCGGACATCCAGATCGTGGGCGACGAGTTCCACCCGATCGGCAAGATCAAGGACTTTGCGCCCTATATCGCCAAGATCAAGGCGAGCGGGGCGGACGCGGTCATCACCGGCAACTGGGGCAACGACCTGACGCTGATGGTCAAGGCCGCGCGCGAAGGCGGCCTGCAGGCCAAGTTCTACACCTTCTACGGCAATGGCCTGGGCGCGCCCGCGGCGATGGGCGATGCCGGCGTGGGCCGCGTGCTGGCGGTGGCCGAGTGGCACCCGAACGTGGGCGGGGCGGCGTCGGACGCGTTCTACCAGCAGTTCCGCGCGCGCTATCCGGAGCCGAAGGACGACTACGTGCACCTGCGCATGCAGATGATGGTGGAAATGCTGGCGCGCGCGATCGAGCAGGCCGGTTTCACCGATGCGGTCAAGGTGGCGCGCGCGCTCGAGAACATGCGCTACGTCAACCAGTTCCACGAGGCCACCGTGCGCGCCGACGACCACCAGGTGCTGCAGCCGCTGTACGTGTCCGTGATGGAGCGCCAGGGCGGGGCAGTGCGCTTCGACAACGAGGGCTCGGGTTATGGCTTCCGTACCGTGCGCAAGCTCAAGGCCGCGCAGACCACGCTGCCGACCACGTGCCGGATGGAGCGCCCCTGAGCGCCAGCGCGCCTGCGCGGGCCGCCCGGTATTCCTGCCGCGGCTTTTCGGCTATAATCCGCGGCTGTCGTTGCCTGGCCGTTGGCCCGGTGGCGGCGGTAGCCAGTCAAAACATGGCACGACGCATGCGGCGCATCCCGCGCTGTAGCGTTCGCAAGTGAAAGGAAATCATCATGGCAGTTGCCGATATCAACAAGTCCGAAGTCATCAAGCAGTTCGCACGTGGCGCCAACGACACTGGCAGCCCCGAAGTGCAAGTGGCCCTGCTGACCACCCGCATCAACGAACTGACCCCGCACTTCAAGGCCAACATGAAGGATCACCACAGCCGCCGCGGTCTGCTGCGCATGGTGAGCCGCCGTCGCCGCCTGCTGGACTACCTCAAGTCCAACGACGCCGACCGTTACCGCGCCCTGATCGAAAAGCTGGGCCTGCGCAAGTAAGGTTGCGCCCGATGGCAGCGCGATTCCAGGGTTTGCACGGTTTCGCGTGAGGCCTCGATGCCTGCTTCAGCAATGCTGGGGCAGGCATTTTGCATTTCTGGCGGGGTGAATCCGCCTTGTCCAGCGATGCAGGCAGATGATGGAGTGATTTTCGCTTCACGCCGCCCGGCGGACATTCTGATTCACCGGGCGCCCGTTGCAGCAAGCTGCGCAACGGAGTAAGTTGTTCTTTTTTCTGTTTTCAATACCCCGGACCGGCCAAAGAAACAGGGCTTTGTGTCATTCCAGCACGGCATCGGCAACGCCGGTGCCGCGCTGGAATGGCATAGCACTTCCCTGCGACTGCGACCGGCGACCCGGCAGTTTGCCTGCGGCTGAGAACGCAGGCGTCGCAGGCCGTGCGCGTGTTATTGCGTGATTGCGCGGCCTGCACGCAAGCCAAGGAATGCACATGTCCATGTTCAACAAGATCGTCAAGGAATTCCAGTGGGGCCAGCACACGGTCCGCATGGAAACCGGCGAAATCGCCCGCCAGGCCGGCGGTGCCGTGCTGGTCGATGTGGAAGACACCGTGGTGCTGGCGACCGTGGTCGCCGCCAAGAGCCCGAAGCCGGGCCAGGACTTCTTCCCGCTGACCGTCGACTACATCGAGAAGACCTACGCAGCCGGCAAGATCCCCGGCGGCTTCTTCAAGCGTGAAGGCCGTCCGTCGGAAAACGAGACCCTGACCTCGCGCCTGATCGACCGTCCGCTGCGCCCGCTGTTCCCGGAAGGCTTCTACAACGACGTCCAGGTGGTGATCCACGTGGTGTCGCTGAACCCGGAAGTGCCCGCTGACATTCCCGCGCTGATCGGCGCGTCGGCCGCGCTGGCCGTGTCGGGCATCCCGTTCAACGGCCCGGTTGGCGCCGCGCGCGTGGGCTACAAGGATGGCCAGTACCTGCTCAACCCGACCCGCTCGCAGCTCGCCACCTCGGACCTGGACCTGGTGGTCGCCGGTACCGAGCGCGCCGTGCTGATGGTGGAATCGGAAGCCAACCAGCTGTCGGAAGACGTCATGCTGGGCGCCGTGGTCTATGGCCATGAGCAAATGCAGATCGCGATCAACGCCATCCATGAGCTGGTGCGCGAAGGCGGCAAGCCCGAGTGGGACTGGGCCCCGGCCGCCAAGAACGAGCCGCTGATCGCCAAGGTCACCGAAGTTGCACTGCCGCTGCTGCAGGAAGCCTACCAGTTGCGCCAGAAGTCGGCCCGCAGCCAGAAGCTGAAGGAAGTAAACGCCAACGTGGCGGCCGCGCTGGCAGCCGCCGGCGTGGAAGCCGACAAGGTGGAAGTCGGCAACATCATGTTCGACCTGGAAGCCAAGATCGTGCGCGGCCAGGTGCTGGCCGGCGAGCCGCGTATCGACGGGCGCGACACCCGCACGGTGCGCCCGATCGAGATCCGCTCGTCGGTGCTGCCGCGCGCGCACGGCTCGGCGCTGTTCACCCGTGGTGAAACGCAGGCGCTGGTGGTGGCCACGCTCGGCACCAAGAGCGACGAGCAGATCATCGACGCACTGGCCGGCGAATACCGCGACCGCTTCATGCTCCACTACAACATGCCCCCGTTCGCCACCGGTGAAACCGGCCGCGTGGGCAGCCCGAAGCGCCGTGAAATCGGCCACGGCCGCCTGGCCAAGCGCGCGCTGATCCCGGTGCTGCCGAAGGACGATGAATTCGCCTACACCATCCGCCTGGTTTCGGAAATCACCGAATCCAACGGCTCGTCGTCGATGGCTTCGGTCTGCGGCGGCTGCCTGGCGCTGATGGACGCCGGCGTTCCGGTCAAGGCGCACGTGGCCGGCGTGGCCATGGGCCTGATCCTGGAAGGCAACAAGTTTGCCGTGCTGACCGACATCCTGGGCGATGAAGATCACCTGGGCGACATGGACTTCAAGGTGGCGGGTACCGACAACGGCATCACCGCGCTGCAGATGGACATCAAGGTCCAGGGCATCACCAAGGAGATCATGCAGGTCGCGCTGGCGCAGGCCCGTGAAGGCCGCCTGCACATCCTGCACAAGATGCAGGAAGCGATGGGCCACGCCCGCACCGAACTGTCGGCGCACGCTCCGCGCATGATCACCATGAAGATCCATCCGGACAAGATCCGCGAAGTGATCGGCAAGGGCGGCTCGACCATCCAGGCGCTGACCAAGGAAACCGGCACCACCATCGACATCCAGGAAGACGGCACGATCACGATCGCGTCGACCTCGACCGACGGCATGGCCGAAGCCAAGCGCCGCATCGAGGGCATCACCGCGGAAGCCGAAGTGGGCAAAATCTACGCCGGCACCGTGCTGAAGCTGCTGGACTTCGGCGCCATCGTCAACATCCTGCCGGGCAAGGATGGCCTGCTGCACATCTCGGAAATCGTCAACGAGCGTGTCAAGGACATCAAGGACTGGCTGAAGGAAGGCCAGCAAGTCCGCGTCAAGCTGATCCAGGCTGACGAGAAGGGCCGCCTGCGCCTGTCGCTGAAGGCCGCGCTGGCCGAAGAGGGCGGCAGCATCAGCCCGATCAACGCCGGCGAAGCCGCCGCGCCGGCGGCTCCGGCCGAAGGCTCGGAACAGCAGTAAAGCCAGCGGGGCAGGATTGCCCGCAGGTGCCGCCGCAAGGTGGCGCCGCCAAAAAAACGGCTGGACGATGTCCAGTCGTTTTTTTGTTTACACTGCCGGCAACCCTATCGAGCCAAGGCTCACACCGACCCTGGCGCGATGCATCGTCGACCCGCGCCAAGACAAGTACAAGGAGCAGAGCAGCATGCAAGCCATCGAAATCCGCGAATACGGTGCCCCCGAAGTCCTCCAGCTGACCGAGCGTCCCGACCCGGTTGCGGGTGCGGGCGAGGTCCTGATCCGCGTGGCTGCCGCCGGTGTCAACCGTCCGGACGTATTCCAGCGCACCGGCAACTACCCGGTGCCGCCGGGTGCTTCGGACCTGCCCGGCCTGGAAGTGGCGGGCGTGGTGGTGGGCGGCGACCTGTCGCATGCCGACAACCGCTTCGGCCTGAAGGTGGGCGACCGCGTCTGCGCGCTGGTGCAGGGCGGCGGCTACGCACAGCTGTGCACGGCGCCGCTGGCGCAGGTCCTGCCCGCGCCGCAAGGCCTGAGCGATATCGAGGCCGCGGCGCTGCCCGAGACCTTCTTCACCGTCTGGAGCAATGTGTTCGACCGCGGCTGCCTGGGCCAGGGCCCGCGCGGCAAGGATGAGACCCTGCTGATCCAGGGCGGCTCCAGCGGCATCGGCACGACCGCGATCCAGATCGCCAAGGCGCTGGGCTACAAGGTGTTCGTCACCGCCGGCACCGATGAGAAATGCAAGGCCTGCGAAGACCTGGGCGCCGACCGCGCGATCAACTACAAGACGCAGGACTTCGTCGCCGAGGTGTCGGCGCTGACCGGCGGCAACGGTGTCGACGTGATCCTCGACATGGTTGCCGGCCCGTACCTGGCGCGCGAGCTGAAGTGCATCGCCGACGATGGCCGCATCGTCATCATTGCGCTGCTGGGCGGCGCCAAGGCCGAGATCCCGCTGGGCGATATCCTGCGCCGGCGCATCACCGTGACCGGCTCCACGCTGCGTCCGCGCCCGGCATCGTTCAAGGGCAAGATTGCCGCGGCACTGCACGAGCAGGTGTGGCCGCTGCTGGCCGCCGGCAAGATCAAGCCGGTGATCCACGAGGTGTTCCCGGCCGCGCAGGCGGCCGATGCGCATCGCCTGATGGAGTCAAGCGAGCATATCGGCAAGATCGTGCTGACCTGGTAAGGCACATCGACCGTTGCATGTGGCCAATGCTGCCGCCCGCCGCCATCGGGCGGCGGTAGCGCCGTGCCCCCGCCACAAGCTACAATAGCGGGTTTGATTTGGGAGGGGCACTTCGTGAGACAAAAGCTCGTCATCGGCAATTGGAAGATGCATGGCAGTCTGGCTGCAAACGCGGCGCTGCTGGAGGGCATCAAGGCTGGCGCGGCCAAGGCGACGCTGGCGGTCTGCGCGCCGTTCCCCTATCTTGCACAATGCCAGGCGTTGCTGAATGGCTCGCAAGTGGCCTGGGGTGCACAAGATGTGTCGGCAGAGGCGCGCGGCGCCTTCACCGGTGAAGTCGCGGCATCGATGGTGGGTGAGTTTGGCTGCACTTATGTGCTGGTCGGCCACTCGGAGCGCCGCACCTATCATGGCGAAACCGACCAGACCGTGGCGGCGAAGGCGCTGCGCGCGCTGGAATTCGGCATCGTCCCGGTAGTCTGCGTGGGTGAAACCCTGGCCCAGCGCGACGCGGGCGAAACCGAAGCGGTGGTCGGCAGGCAGCTGCAGGCCGTGCTGGACGCGCTGACGGTGGAGCAGCTGAGCCGCGTGGTGCTGGCCTATGAGCCGGTCTGGGCGATCGGCACTGGCAAGACCGCCACCAGCGAGCAGGCGCAGGCGGTGCACGCGTTCCTGCGTGGCCAGGTTGCCGCGCGCGACGCGGGTGTGGCCGAGCGCATGGCCATCCTGTACGGCGGCAGCGTCAAGCCGGACAATGCGGCCGAACTGTTTTCCATGACCGATATCGACGGGGGCCTGATTGGCGGCGCCTCGCTGAAGTCGGAAGATTTTCTCGCGATCGGCAACGCCTGAATGCCGGCCGTTCCGATCGACCGATCAGGCAAGTAACCAGCCAGTAAGGCTTATCTAAATCAAATGGCAATCTTCAAGACTTTGTTGGTGGTGCTGCAGGTGTTGTCGGCGCTGGGCGTGATTGGCCTGGTGCTGATCCAGCATGGCAAGGGCGCCGATGTCGGCGCGGCATTCGGTTCGGGCGCCTCGGGCAGCCTGTTCGGTGCCACCGGCTCGGCAAACTTCCTGTCGCGCACCACCGCCGTGCTGGCCACGCTGTTCTTCGTCTGCACGCTGGCGCTAACGCTGCTGGGCAACTACAAGCCGGCTGCATCGCTGGGCGTGATGGGCGCGGCGCCGGCTTCGGCGCCCGCAGTGGCAGGTGCTTCGGCTCCCGCTGCAGCCCCGGCAGCGGCCGCTGATGCATCGGCGCCGGCAGCTCCCGCTGTACCGAAATAATCCGTAAGCCTTGCGGCGGATTCCTGAGTTTTTTTGCAGTTGTGCGTTGAACAAAGCAAGAAATCTAGGTTAGAATGCAAGGCTTGAAACGATTCCCCAGCGATGGGTTCCGAGCAAAGACGTAAGCCTCTGCAACGGACCTGAAGGGCCTGAAAACCCGGCGCCAGGCAATATTGTTTCTCCCCCAGCCGACGTGGTGAAATTGGTAGACACGCTATCTTGAGGGGGTAGTGGCGAAAGCTGTGCGAGTTCGAGTCTCGCCGTCGGCACCAAACAACTTGATCGGAGTCCCTGGCCGGGCAATGCACCCGAGCGTGGGGCTCCGGCAGTCCGCAAGGCGGCGCGCCATGAGGCTCATGGCTTAGCGCCTGGGGTGGGCAACAGGACGCCGCTTCAGCTGGTGCTGTTGACAACATTCCAGATAAGGCTGGCCGTACCTTGAATCTCGAAGCCTACTTCCCCGTTCTCATCTTCATCATCTTCGGTGTCGTGCTTGGCGTGGCGCTGATGTCGATCGGTCGGATCCTCGGTCCGAACAAGCCCGATCCCGCGAAGCTGTCGCCGTACGAGTGCGGCTTCGAAGCGTTCGAGGACGCGCGCATGAAGTTCGATGTGCGCTACTACCTCATCGCCATCCTGTTTATCCTGTTCGACCTCGAAACCGCCTTCCTGTTTCCGTGGGGTGTCGCCCTGCGCGATATCGGCTGGCCGGGTTTCATCGCCATGGGCGTGTTTCTGCTGGAATTCATCGTGGGCTTCGTCTACATCTGGAAAAAGGGCGCGCTCGATTGGGAGTGATGTGAAATGGCAATCGAAGGCGTTCTCAACGAAGGCTTTGTCACGACAACCGCTGACAAGCTGATCAACTGGACCCGCACCGGGTCGCTGTGGCCGATGACCTTCGGCCTGGCCTGCTGTGCCGTGGAAATGATGCATGCCGGCGCCGCGCGCTACGACATGGACCGCTTCGGCGTGATTTTCCGCCCGTCGCCGCGCCAGTCGGACGTGATGATCGTGGCCGGCACGCTGTGCAACAAGATGGCCCCCGCGCTGCGCAAGGTCTACGACCAGATGGCAGAACCGCGCTGGGTGATCTCGATGGGCTCGTGCGCCAATGGCGGCGGCTACTACCACTACTCGTACTCGGTGGTGCGTGGCTGCGACCGCATCGTGCCGGTGGATATCTACGTGCCGGGCTGCCCGCCGACGGCCGAGGCGCTGATCTACGGCGTGATCCAGCTGCAGAACAAGATCAAGCGCACCAACACCATCGCGCGCAAGGGCTGAAATGGCGAAGCTTGACATCCTGAAGGCCGCGCTCGAGAAAGCTCTCGGCAAGCGCGTGCAGAACCTGATCGAGGCGACCGGCGAACTGACGCTGATCGTCAAGGCCGACGACTACCTCGAAGTTGCCCGCATCCTGCGCGACGATCCGTCGCTGCGCTTCGAGCAGCTGATCGACCTGTGCGGCGTGGACTATTCCGAGTACGGCGACGGTGCCTGGGACGGCCTGCGCTTTGCCGCGGTTTCGCAGCTGCTGTCGATCACCCACAACTGGCGCCTGCGCGTGCGCGTGTTCGCCCCGGACGATGATTTCCCGGTGCTGCCGTCGCTGATCGACGTGTGGAACGGCGTCAACTGGTTCGAGCGTGAAGCCTTCGATTTCTACGGCATCGTGTTCGACGGCCATCCGGACCTGCGCCGCATCCTGACCGACTACGGTTTCGTCGGCCATCCGTTCCGCAAGGATTTCCCGGTTTCGGGCTTCGTCGAGATGCGCTACGACCCGGAGCAGAAGCGGGTCATCTACCAGCCGGTCACGATCGAGCCGCGCGAAATCACCCCGCGCGTGATCCGCGAGGACAACTACGGCGGCTTGCACTGATAACGCGCCATGGCAGATATCAAGAACTACACCCTGAACTTCGGCCCGCAACACCCGGCAGCGCACGGCGTGCTGCGCCTGGTGCTGGAGCTGGACGGCGAAGTCATCCAGCGCGCCGACCCCCATATCGGCCTGCTGCACCGTGCCACCGAGAAGCTGGCCGAGCAGAAGACCTGGATTCAGAGCGTGCCGTACATGGACCGACTCGACTATGTGTCGATGATGGTCAACGAGCACGCCTACGTGATGGCGATCGAGCGCCTGCTGGGCCTGGAAGTGCCGGTGCGCGCGCAGTACATCCGCGTGATGTTCGACGAGATCACCCGCCTGCTGAACCACCTGATGTGGATCGGCTCGCACGCGCTGGACGTGGGCGCGATGGCGGTGTTCCTGTACGCCTTCCGCGAGCGCGAGGACATGTTCGACATGTACGAGGCGGTGTCGGGCGCGCGCATGCACGCGGCCTACTACCGTCCGGGCGGCGTCTACCGCGACCTGCCTGACACGATGCCGCAATATCGTGCCTCCAAGGTACACAACGAGCGCGCGATCAAGGCCATGAACGAGGCGCGTTCGGGCTCGCTGCTGGACTTCATCGAGGACTTCACCAACCGGTTCCCGAAGTACGTCGACGAATACGAGACGCTGCTGACCGACAACCGGATCTGGAAGCAGCGCCTGGTGGATATCGGCGTGGTCAGCCCGGAACGTGCGCTGCAGATGGGCTTTACCGGCCCGATGCTGCGTGGCTCCGGCATCGAGTGGGACCTGCGCAAGAAGCAGCCGTACGAGGTGTACGACAAGCTGGACTTCGACGTGCCGGTGGGCGTGGGCGGCGACTGCTACGCGCGCTACCTGGTGCGCGTGGAAGAGATGCGCCAGTCCAACCGCATCATCAAGCAGTGCGTGGAATGGCTGCGCCGTAACCCGGGCCCGGTGATCACCGACAACCACAAGGTGGCGCCGCCCTCGCGCGTGGACATGAAGTCCAACATGGAAGAACTGATCCACCACTTCAAGCTGTTCACCGAAGGCATGCACGTGCCGGAAGGCGAAGCGTATGCAGCGGTGGAGCATCCGAAGGGCGAATTTGGCATCTACGCGATCTCGGACGGGGCCAACAAGCCGTACCGCCTGAAGATCCGTGCACCTGGTTTCCCCCACCTGGCCGCGCTCGACGAAATGGCCAAGGGACACATGATTGCTGACGCGGTAACGATCATCGGCACGCAAGACATCGTCTTCGGCGAGATCGACCGCTAATCACGGACCGCCGGCCCGGACGACGATCCGGGCGCTTTCCGCGGCGCTCCCCAAGGGGGAGCGGGCGGAAGACCCGCGGCGGACCGGTACGGCCTCAGGCCTGCCGGCGGAACGGGCAGCGACGGCTGCAAACCTGCGGAAGGGAACGCCCGGTGGCGCTGCCTGACGCCGTTTTACTGCAATGACCATGCTATCAGCAGAAGCTCTCAAGGAAATCGATCGCGCGATCGCGAAGTATCCGGCCGACCAGAAGCAGTCGGCCGTGATGGCGGCGCTTGCCGTGGCGCAGGGCGAGGTGGGCTGGGTTTCCCCCGAAGTCATGCAGTTCGTCGCCAACTACCTCGAGATGCCGCCCGTGTGGGTGGAAGAGGTGGCGACCTTCTACAACATGTATGACACCAAGCCGGTGGGCAAATTCAAGCTCGCCGTCTGCACCAACCTGCCGTGCGCCCTGTCGGGCGGCGAGCGGGCTGGCGAGTACCTGAAGCGCAAGCTCGGGATCGACTACAACGAGACCACCGCTGACGGCTGCTTCACCCTGAAAGAGGGCGAGTGCATGGGCGCTTGCGGCGACGCGCCGGTGATGATCGTCAACAACACCCGCATGTGCAGCTTCATGAGCGACGACAAGCTCGACGCGCTTGTCGACGAGCTCAAGAGCGAAGCCGCCAAGGGGGGCAAGTAATATGACCAGTCTGCACGACCGCCATATCCAGCCGCTGATCCTGGCCGGCCTGGACGGCAAGAATTGGCACCTGGAAGACTACGTCAAGCGTGGCGGCTACCAGCAACTGAAGCGCATCCTGACCGAGAAGATCCCGCCCGAGCAGGTGATCGCCGATGTCAAGACATCGGGCCTGCGTGGCCGCGGCGGTGCGGGTTTCCCGACCGGGCTGAAGTGGAGCTTCATGCCGCGCACCTTCCCGGGTCAGAAATACCTGGTCTGCAACACCGATGAAGGCGAGCCCGGCACGTTCAAGGACCGCGACATCATCCGCTACAACCCGCACTCGCTGATCGAAGGCATGGCCATCGGCGCGTATGCGATGGGCATCACCGTGGGCTACAACTACATCCACGGCGAAATCTGGAACGAGTACAAGATCTTCGAGGAAGCCCTCGAAGAGGCGCGCGCGGCCGGCTTCCTGGGTGACAACATCCTGGGCTCGGGCTTCGATTTCCAGCTGCACGCGCACCACGGCTACGGCGCCTATATCTGCGGCGAGGAAACCGCGCTGCTCGAATCGCTGGAAGGCAAGAAGGGCCAGCCGCGTTTCAAGCCGCCGTTCCCGGCCAGCTTTGGCCTGTACGGCAAGCCGACCACCATCAACAACACCGAGACCTTCGCCGCGGTGCCGTTCCTGCTGGCCGTCGGCCCCGAGAACTACCTGAAGCTGGGCAAGCCGAACAACGGCGGCACCAAGATCTTCTCGATCTCGGGCGACGTCGAGCGTCCCGGCAACTACGAGATCCCGCTGGGCACGCCGTTCGCCAAGCTGCTGGAGCTCGCCGGCGGCATGCGCGGCGGCAAGCGCATCAAGGCGGTGATCCCGGGCGGTTCGTCCGCGCCGGTGGTGCCGGGCGACCTGATGATGGCGTCCGACATGGACTATGACTCGATCGCCAAGGCCGGCTCGATGCTGGGCTCGGGCGCGGTGATCGTGATGGACGAGACGCGCTGCATGGTCCGCTCGCTGCTGCGCCTGTCGTACTTCTATTTTGAGGAATCGTGCGGCCAGTGCACGCCCTGCCGCGAAGGCACCGGCTGGCTCTACCGCATGGTCAATCGCATCGAACACGGAGAGGGGCGCCAGGAAGACCTGGACCTGCTCAATAACGTCGCGGAAAACATCATGGGCCGCACCATCTGCGCGCTCGGCGATGCCGCGGCGATGCCGGTCCGCGGCATGCTCAAGCACTACTGGAAAGAGTTCGAATATCACGTCGAACACAAGCAGTGCATGGTTCCGGCCTACATCTAAGCGTGGCAGAACATGGTTGAACTAGAGATCGACGGCAAGAAGGTTGAGGTTGCTGAAGGCAGCCTGGTGATGGAAGCAGCCCGGAAGCTGGGCACCTATATCCCGCACTTCTGCTACCACCGCAAACTGTCCATCGCGGCCAACTGCCGCATGTGCCTGGTCGAGGTCGAAAAGGCCCCGAAGGCGCTGCCTGCCTGCGCCACGCCGGTGACCCCCGGCATGAAGGTCTTCACCAATTCGGAGAAGGCGGTCAAGGCGCAGAAGTCCGTGATGGAATTCCTGCTGATCAACCACCCGCTCGACTGCCCGATCTGCGATCAGGGCGGCGAATGCCAGCTGCAGGATCTGGCCGTGGGCTACGGTGCCTCGGAGTCGCGCTACAAGGAAGAGAAGCGCGTGGTGTTCCACAAGAACGTGGGCCCGCTGATCTCCATGGAGGAGATGACCCGCTGCATCCACTGCACCCGCTGCGTGCGTTTCGGCCAGGAAGTGGCCGGCGTGATGGAGCTGGGCATGCTGGGCCGCGGCGAGCATTCCGAGATCACCACCTTCGTCGGCAAGACCGTCGATTCGGAACTGTCGGGCAACATGATCGACCTGTGCCCGGTCGGCGCGCTGACCAGCAAGCCGTTCCGCTACTCGGCCCGCACCTGGGAACTGGCCCGCCGCAAGTCGGTGTCGCCGCACGACGGCCTGGGCGCGAATCTGGTGGTGCAGACCAAGAACCAGCGCGTGATGCGCGTGCTGCCGCTGGAAAACGAAGACATCAACGAGTGCTGGATCTCCGACAAGGACCGCTTCTCGTATGAAGGCCTGAACAGCGCCGACCGCCTGACCCGCCCGCTGCTGAAGCAGGGCGGCGAATGGATGGAAACCGACTGGCAGACCGCACTCGAATACGTGGCCAACGGCCTGGCCGGCATCAAGCGCGAGCACGGCGCCGACCAGATCGCCGCGCTCGCCAGCCCGCACAGCACGCTCGAAGAATTGTTCCTGCTGGGCAAGCTGGTGCGCGGCCTGGGCAGCGACAACGTCGACTTCCGCCTGCGCCAGTCCGACTTCTCGGCCGCGCTCAAGGGCGCGCCGTGGCTCGGCATGCCGGTGGCCGACGTGACCACGCTGCAACGCGTGCTGGTGATCGGCTCGTCGCTGCGCAAGGATCATCCGCTGCTGGCCTCGCGCCTGCGCCAGGCTACCAAGAAGGGCGCCCGCGTGGCCGTGCTGGGCGCCGGCGGTGAAGACCTGCTGATGCCCGTGGCCGCCCGCATCGACGTGGCGCCGTCGGGCTGGACCGCGGCCCTCGCCGGCGTGGCCCGTGCCGTGGCCGCTGCCAAGGGCGTGGCCGCCCCGGCCGGCACCGAAGGTTTCGACGGTGGCGATGTTGCCGCCAAGACGGCCGAAGCGCTGCTGTCGGGCGAGCGCCGCGCGGTGTTCCTCGGCAACGAGGCCGTGCGCCATCCGCAGTTCTCGGCGCTGCACGCGCTGGCACAGTGGATCGCCACTGAAACCGGTGCGACGCTGGGCTTCCTGACCGAAGCCGCCAACACCGTCGGCGGCTATGTCGCCGGCGCGCTGCCCAGGCAGGGTGGCGCCAATGCGCAGGCGATGCTGGACACGCCGCGCAAGGCCTACATCCTGCTGAACACCGAACCCGAGTTCGACGCCGCCGACCCGCGCAAGGCGCTGGCCGCGCTGGCCCAGGCCGGCACGGTGGTGGTGCTGTCGCCGTTCCGCTCGGAAGCGGCCATGCAGTACGCCGACGTGATCCTGCCGGTGACGCCGTTCACGGAAACCGCCGGCACCTTCGTCAACTGCGAAGGCAAGCCGCAGAGCTTCAACGGCGTGGTCCGCGCGCTGGGCGAATCGCGTCCGGGCTGGAAGGTGCTGCGCGTGCTGGGCAACCTGCTGGACGTGGCCGGCTTCGACTACGAAACCGCCGAGTCGGTGCGTGCCGAAGTGCTGTCGGCCCCGGTCGACGCGCAGCTGGACAACGCCACCGACGCGCCGATCCGCGTTGCCGCCGCTGCCGCCAACGGCATCGAACGCATCGCCGATGTGCCGATCTACCACGCCGACCCGATCGTGCGCCGCGCCGAATCGCTGCAGCTGAGCGCTGCCGCGCGCCGCGCCATGCAGATCTCGCTGCCGGCCGACCTGTTCGCCAGCCTTGGCATCCAGTCCGGCGATCCGGTTCGGGTCACGCAAGGGCAGGGCAGCGTGGTGCTGCCGGCCGTGCTCGAAGCCACTCTCCCGGCCAACACCGTGCGCGTGCCGGCGGCAACGCCGGCGGCCATGAGCCTGGGCGCGATGTACGGCACGGTCACCGTAGAGAAGGCCATTGACCTGGCGCCGGCCACCGGCACCGTGGCCACGGCGTAAGAACAAGAGCGAGAACAAGACATGATTGACTGGATTACCTCGCAAGGACAGGGCCTGCTGGGTGCCTACTGGACACCGCTGTGGATCCTGATTCGCGCCGTGATCATCGTGGTGCCGCTGCTGCTGTGCGTGGCTTACCTGATCCTGTGGGAGCGCAAGCTGATCGGCTGGATGCACGTCCGTATCGGTCCGAACCGCGTGGGTCCGCTGGGCCTGCTGCAGCCGATCGCCGACGTGCTGAAGCTGCTGCTCAAGGAAGTCATGATGCCCACGCAGGTCAGCCGGGGCATGTACCTGATTGCCCCGCTGATGGTGCTGATGCCCGCCGTGGCGGTCTGGGCCGTGATTCCGTTCCAGGCTGAAGTGGTGCTGGCGGACGTCAACGCCGGCCTGCTGTACGTGATGGCGATCAGCTCGGTGGGCGTGTACGGCGTGATCCTGGCCGGCTGGGCCTCGAACTCCAAGTACGCCTTCATCGGCGCCATGCGCGCCGCGGCCCAGATGGTGTCGTATGAAATCGCCATGGGCTTTGCGCTGGTGACGGTGCTGATGGTTGCCGGCAGCCTGAACCTGTCGGCCATCGTCAACGGCCAGAACACCGGTTACTTTGCCGACATGGGCATCAACATCCTGTCGTGGAACTGGCTGCCGCTGCTGCCGATGTTCGGCGTCTACTTTATCTCGGGCGTGGCCGAAACTAACCGCCACCCGTTCGACGTGGTGGAAGGCGAGTCGGAAATCGTGGCCGGCCACATGATCGAATACTCGGGCATGGGCTTCGCGCTGTTCTTCCTGGCCGAGTACATCAACATGATCATCATCTCGACGATGACCGCGCTGATGTTCCTGGGCGGCTGGGCGCCCCCGGTCGATAGCGTGCTGACCAATGCGATCCCGGGCTTCTTCTGGCTGGTGATCAAGGTATTCCTGCTGCTGTCCGTCTTCATCTGGATCCGTGCCTCGTTCCCGCGCTACCGCTATGACCAGATCATGCGCCTGGGCTGGAAGGTGTTCATCCCGCTGACGGTGGCGTGGCTGATCATCGTGGCGATCTGGATCAAGTCGCCCTGGAACATCTGGCACTGAACGGCCAAACGACGGTGCGCGCCGTGGCGCGCACCGTGTGGAAATACTAGGAAGCATCATGCTGCTCGCCATCAAGGACTTCTTCAACAGCCTGCTCCTGAAGGAACTCTTCAAGGGCATGGCCCTGACCGGCCGCTATCTCTTCGCGCGCAAGATCACCGTCCAGTTCCCGGAAGAGAAAACGCCGATCTCGCCGCGCTTCCGTGGCCTGCACGCGCTGCGCCGCTACCCCAACGGGGAAGAGCGCTGCATCGCCTGCAAGCTGTGCGAGGCGGTGTGCCCGGCGCTGGCCATCACGATCGAGTCCGACGCGCGCGCCGACGGCACGCGCCGCACGACCCGCTATGACATCGACCTGACCAAGTGCATCTTCTGCGGTTTCTGCGAAGAGGCCTGCCCGGTCGACGCCATCGTGGAAACACAGATCCTGGAGTACCACGGCGAGAAGCGCGGCGACCTGTACTTCACCAAGGACATGCTGCTGGCAGTGGGCGACCGCTACGAGCCGCAGATCGCCGCAGCCAAGGCTGCCGACGCAAAGTATCGCTAAGCCGAAGCAGCGACAGTAGTAACGACCGGTTCGCGGCTGCCGCAAGCAGCAGACCTGGCAGCCGCCGCCACCGAATTTGAATGCGGCCCCTGCAATGCAAGGGGCCAATGCAAGGATGCCGCAGGAGCGGGCCACCCGAGGGGTGGCTTGTGCCGGACGGCCCAGAGAGGATCCGATAGGGACCATGGAACTCACGACCACCATCTTCTACGTCTTTGCGCTGGTGCTGGTGCTCTCCGCACTGAAAGTCATCACTGCGAAGAACCCGGTGCATTCCGCACTGTTCCTCGTGCTGTCGTTCTTCACGGCCGCGGCGATCTGGATGCTGCTCAAGGCGGAATTCCTCGCCATCCTGCTGGTGCTGGTCTATGTCGGTGCGGTGATGGTGCTGTTCCTGTTCGTGGTGATGATGATCGATATCGACATCGAGCACCTGCGGCGGGACTTCTGGACCTATGTGCCGATGGCCTCGGTGGTGGGCGCGCTGATCATCGCCGAAATGGCGATCGTGCTGGTGCGCAACTTTATCGGCACCACCACGCCGGTGGCCACCAACGGTTCGCAGGAGCCGGGCTACTCGAACACCGCCGCGCTCGGCAAGCTGATCTACACCGACTATATCTACGCCTTCGAAGTGGCCGGCATCATCCTGCTGGTGGCGATCATCGCCGCCGTGGCGCTGACCCTGCGCCGCCGCAAGGACGTCAAGGCCCAGGACGTGTCGGCGCAGCTGCGCACCCGCCGCGACGAGCGCGTGCGCCTGGTGCCGATGCAGTCCGAAGGCCAGACCCAGCAGACGGAAGCCGCGGCTGCCGCCAATAAGAACTAAAGCCCGGAGAAATCGCTGTGCTCTCTCTCGCTCATTTCCTCGTGCTCGGTGCGATCCTGTTTGCGATCAGCATCGTCGGCATCTTCCTGAACCGCAAGAACGTGATCGTGCTGCTGATGGCGATCGAACTGATGCTGCTTGCGGTGAACATCAACTTCGTCGCCTTCTCGCATTACCTGGGCGACCTGGCTGGTCAGGTTTTCGTTTTCTTCATCCTCACGGTGGCCGCCGCCGAGTCGGCAATCGGTCTCGCCATCCTGGTTGTGCTGTTCCGCAACCTGGATACGATCAACGTGGACGACATGGATACCCTCAAGGGCTGATCCGTGGCGCACTACGCAGATACCCAAGACTCACCGACCGCACACCACTAAGCGTCCTATGGCAACCACGCTCAACCCCAACCTGCTGCTTGCGATCCCGCTGGCGCCGCTAGTCGGCTCCGCGATCGCCGGCCTGTTCGGTACCAAGTTCTTTGACCTGTTTTCCTCGGAGTCGCGCGGCGGCCGGATGGTGGCCCACACCTCGACGATTCTGGGCGTGGCCATTGCCTGCGTGCTGTCGGTGATGGTGCTGCTCGACGTGATGAACGGCGCCGGCTACAACGGCACCGTCTACGAGTGGATGGCCATCGGCAGCCTGAAGATGGAGGTCGGCTTCCTGGTCGACTCGCTGACCGCGATGATGATGGTGGTGGTGACCTTCGTCTCGCTGATGGTGCACATCTACACCGTCGGCTACATGGACGGGGACCCCGGCTACAACCGCTTCTTCGCCTACATCTCGCTGTTCACCTTCTCGATGCTGATGCTGGTGATGAGCAACAACTTCCTGCAGCTGTTCTTCGGCTGGGAAGCGGTGGGCCTGGTGTCGTACCTGCTGATCGGCTTCTGGTACACCCGCCCGACGGCGATCTTCGCCAACATGAAGGCGTTCCTGGTCAACCGCGTCGGCGACTTCGGCTTTATCCTCGGCATCGGCCTGCTGCTGGCCTACGCCGGCAGCATGAACTACACCGAAGTGTTCGCCGCGCGCGACCAGCTGGCGACCGTGATCTTCCCGGGCACCGACTGGCTGATGATCACCGTGGCCTGCATCTGCCTGTTCATCGGCGCGATGGGCAAGTCGGCGCAGTTCCCGCTGCACGTCTGGCTGCCTGACTCGATGGAAGGCCCGACCCCGATCTCGGCGCTGATCCACGCGGCAACGATGGTGACCGCCGGCATCTTCATGGTGGCGCGCATGTCGCCGCTGTTCGAGCTGTCGGATACGGCGCTGTCCTTCGTGCTGGTGATCGGTGCCATCACGGCGCTGTTCATGGGCTTCCTGGGCATCATCCAGAACGACATCAAGCGCGTGGTCGCTTACTCGACCCTGTCGCAGCTGGGCTACATGACCGTGGCGCTGGGCGCTTCGGCATACTCGGTGGCCGTGTTCCACCTGATGACGCACGCGTTCTTCAAGGCACTGCTGTTCCTGGGTGCGGGCTCGGTCATCATCGGCATGCACCACGACCAGGACATCCGCAACATGGGCGGCCTGCGCAAGTACATGCCGATCACCTGGATCACCTCGCTGGTGGGTTCGCTGGCGCTGATCGGCACGCCGTTCTTCGCGGGCTTCTACTCCAAGGACTCGATCATCGAGGCCGTGGCCGAGTCGCATATCGCCGGTTCGGGCTTTGCCTACTTCGCCGTGCTGGCGGGCGTGTTCGTCACCGCGTTCTACTCGTTCCGCATGTACTTCCTGGTCTTCCACGGCAAGGAGCGCTGGGGCCAGAACCATGCCCACCAGCATCATGAGGGCGACCATGAGGACGAAGAGGTCTCGCACGACCACCACCATGGCCTGGCCGCCGGCGAGAAGCCGCACGAGTCGCCGTGGGTGGTGACGCTGCCGCTGGTGCTGCTGGCGATCCCGTCGGTGATCGTCGGTGCGATCGCGATCGAGCCGATGCTGTTTGGCAACTTCTTCAAGAACGGCATCGCGTTCAAGGACGTGATCTTCGTCGGCGAGAACCACCACGCCATGGCCGAGCTCAAGGAAGCATTCCACGGCTGGGTGGCAATGGCGATCCACTCGCTGACCACGCCCGTGCTGTGGCTGGCCGTCGCCGGTGTGGTGCTGTCCTGGTTCTTCTATATGAAGCGCCCGGATATCCCTGAAGCCATCGCGAACCGCTTCTCGGGTCTCTACAAGCTGCTGGACAACAAGTACTACATGGACGCCATCAACCAGGCCGTGTTCGCCCGCGGCGCACGCCTGCTGGGTACCGGCCTGTGGAAGGGCGGCGACCAGAGCCTGATCGACGGCCTGTTCGTTAACGGCGCGGCGCGCCTGGTGGCTTCGTTTGCTTCGGCAAGCCGCTACCTGCAGTCGGGCTATATCTACCACTACGCGTTCGCGATGATCGTCGGCATGCTGGTGCTGCTGACGCTGACGGTCACGGGCGTGATCGGCACCAAGTGATAGGCACCAAGTAAGGAAAACATAGAAATGGTTCTGTCTTTCTCAATCTGGCTGCCTGTCTTTTTCGGCCTGCTGATCCTGGCCTTCGGCTCGGACCGCAGCCCTGGCTTTGTCCGGTGGATGTCGCTGTTCGGCTCGATCGCCAGCTTTGTCGTCACGCTGCCGCTGGTCTTCGGCTTCGACCGTACCAGCGCGGCCATGCAGTTCGTCGAGAAGGCGGACTGGATCGAGCGCTTCAACATCCACTATCTGCTGGGTGTTGACGGCATCTCGATGTGGTTCGTGGTGCTGACCGCCTTCATCACGGTGATCGTGGTGATCTCGGCCTGGGAAGTGATCACCGAGCGTGTGGCCGAATACATGGCCTCGTTCCTGATCCTGTCGGGCCTGATGGTCGGCGTGTTCTGCACGCTGGACGGCATGCTGTTCTACGTGTTCTTCGAAGCCACGCTGATCCCGATGTACATCATCATCGGTGTCTGGGGCGGCCCGAACCGCGTCTATGCCGCGTTCAAGTTCTTCCTGTACACGCTGGCGGGCTCGCTGCTGACGCTGATCGCGCTGCTGTACCTGTACAACAAGACCGGTACCTTCGAAATCCTGCAATGGCACCAGGCCAAGCTGTCGATGAACGAGCAGATCGCGCTGTTCATTGCCTTCTTCGTCGCCTTCGCGGTCAAGGTGCCGATGTGGCCGGTGCACACCTGGCTGCCGGACGCCCACGTGGAAGCGCCGACCGGCGGTTCGGTGGTGCTGGCTGCCATCATGCTGAAGCTGGGCGCCTACGGTTTCCTGCGGTTCTCGCTGCCGATCGCGCCTGACGCCAGCCACTACCTGGCCCCGTTCATCATCACCATCTCGCTGATCGCGGTGATCTACATCGGCCTGGTGGCCCTGGTGCAGGCCGACATGAAGAAGCTGGTGGCGTACTCGTCGATCGCCCACATGGGCTTCGTCACGCTGGGCTTCTTCATTTTCAGCGACATCGGCGTTGAAGGCGGCATCGTGCAGATGATCTCGCACGGCTTTATCTCCGGCGCGATGTTCCTTTGCATCGGCGTGCTGTACGACCGCGTGCACTCGCGCCAGATCGCCGACTACGGCGGCGTGGTCAACACCATGCCCAAGTTCGCCGCGCTGGCAGTGTTCTTCGCGATGGCCAACTGCGGCCTGCCGGCCACCTCGGGCTTCGTCGGCGAATTCATGGTGATCCTGGGCGCGGTCAAGTTCGACTTCTGGATCGGCCTGCTGGCCGCCACCGCACTGATCTTCGGCGCCGCCTACTCGCTGTGGATGGTCAAGCGCGTGATCTTCGGCGATATCGTCCACCAGCACGTGCGCGAGCTGGTCGACCTGAACAAGCGTGAGTTCGTCATGCTCGGCCTGCTGGCCATCATGACGCTGTACATGGGCCTGCACCCGAAGCCCTTTACCGACGTGATGCACGCGTCCGTGGTGAACCTGCTGTCCCACGCGGCGCAGTCCAAGCTGTAATCGGGGAGAGAAATCAACATGCAACCGTCCTCGACACTCGGCCCTGTGGCGCCGATCATCTTCCTGGCGATCGCCATCGCCGCGATCAACTGGATCGACCTTGCGCGCGGCAAGGGCAAGCAAAGCGTTGCCTATCCGCTGTCGCTGCTGACCACCCTGGTGCTGACGGTGTGGTTCGGCCTGAACGCCGCCGCCGGCGAGACCCACTACGCGTTTTCCAACCTGGTGGTGATCGACCCGATGGCCAACGTGCTGTCGGCGTTCTGCGCGGCGGGCCTGTTTGTCACGCTGGTGTACACGCGCCGCTACCTGGCTGAGCGCGACATGTTCGCCGGCGAGTTCTACATGCTGGCCCTGTTCACGCTGGGCGGCCAGATCGTGATGATCACCGGCAACAACTTCCTGACCCTGTACCTGGGCCTGGAACTGCTGTCGCTGTCGTCGTACGCGCTGGTGGCACTGCGCCGCGAATCGCGCGTGACCTCGGAATCGGCGATGAAGTACTTCGTGCTGGGCGCGCTGGCTTCGGGCTTCCTGCTGTACGGCATCTCGATGATGTACGGCGCCACCGGTTCGCTGAACCTGGGCGAAGTGTTCCGCGTGGTCGAGTCGGGCCGCGTCAACACCACCATGCTGGCCTTTGGCGTGGTCTTTATCGTCGCCGGCCTGTCGTTCAAGCTGGGTGCCGCGCCGTTCCACATGTGGATCCCGGACATCTACCAGGGTTCGCCGACCGCGGTGACGCTGCTGATCGCCGGCGGCCCCAAGGTGGCAGCTTTTGCGCTGTTCATCCGCGTGCTGGTGGAAGGCCTGCTGCCCCTGGCCAGCGACTGGCAGATGATGCTGGTGGTGCTGTCGATCATTTCGCTGGCCATCGGCAACCTGACCGCCATCGTGCAGAGCAACCTGAAGCGGATGCTGGCGTACTCGACCATCTCGCACATGGGCTTCGTGCTGCTGGGCCTGCTGTCGGGCGTGGTCGCCAACAAGGCTGACGGCGCCGCCGATGCGTACAGCTCGGCGATGTTCTACTCGGTGACCTACCTGCTGACCACGCTGGGCACCTTCGGCATCATCCTGCTGCGCACGAACAAGGGTTTCGAGGCCGAGACCCTGGAAGACCTGAGGGGCATGTCGCGCCGCAACCCGTGGTTCGCGTTCCTGATGCTGGTGATGATGTTCTCGCTGGCCGGCATTCCGCCGACCGTGGGCTTCTATGCCAAGCTGGCCGTGCTGGATGCGGTGGTCAAATCGGGCATGACCTGGCTGGCCGTGGTGGCCGTGCTGTTCTCGCTGATCGGCGCGTTCTATTACCTGCGTATCGTCAAGCTGATGTACTTCGATGCGCCCGCTGCTGAAGAAGAGCTGGAAGCAACCTTTGGCCTGCGCTCGATGCTGAGCGTGAACGGCGCCGCGGTGATCCTGCTGGGTATTTTCCCGGCCGCGCTGATGAACCTGTGCTACCAGGCCATCCGCTCGACCCTGGGTTCCTGATCCGCCACACGCCATGAGCGCATCCGCAAGCGGCTGGTTTGTCATCCTGCTGGCACTGATCAGTGCGAACCTGCCGTTTGTGAACCAGCGCCTGTTCGTGCTGATCCCGCTGCGGCGGGCGCGCAAGCCGCTGTGGCTGCGCCTGCTGGAACTGATCGTATGGTTCGCGGTGGCGGGCGCCGCCGGCTTTGCGGTGGAGGCCAGCCTTGGCAACGCCTTCCCGCAGGGCTGGCAGTTTTACGCCATCACCGCGTGCATGATGCTGGTGTTTGCCTTCCCGGGCTTCACCTGGCAATACCTCGTCAAACACCGCACGGCCTGAAGCCGGTCTTGTCGGCGCCGGGCCCTGCCTGATCCGGAGCGTCCATGACCGACAAGATCCAACGCGGCACCCCGTCTACCGCTGAACCCGCCGGGAACGACGACGCACTGAAGGAAGTGTGCGTCGCCTCGGCCACGGTCCATCGCGGCAAGTTCCTCACCCTCAAGCAAGATATCGTCAGGCTGCCGGACGGCAAGCAGACCGGGCGCGAGTACGTGGTCCATCCGGGCGCGGTGATGATGATCCCGCTGTTCAGCGACGGCACCGTGCTGATGGAGCGCCAGTTCCGCTATCCGATCGGCGAAGTGATGCTGGAATTCCCCGCCGGCAAGCTTGATCCGGAAGAGGGCGCGCAGCGCTGTGGCGAACGCGAACTGCTGGAGGAGACCGGCTACAGCGCGGCGCGCTGGGACTACCTGACGCGCATCCACCCGGTTATCTCGTATTCCACCGAGTACATCGACATCTTCCTGGCGCGCGACCTGACGCATGGCGAGGCGCAGCTCGACGACGGCGAGTTCATCGAAACCTTCATCACGCCGGTGGGGCAGGTGATCGATTGGGTCCGCAGCGGCCGCATCACCGACGTAAAGACCATCATCGGCGCATTCTGGCTGGAAAAAGTGATCTCGGGTGCCTGGCAACCGGGCGAACAGCCGCTGCCGCATTACGCCGTATAGTGAGTAGTGAGCCGCGTGGATTCTGCGCCATGCGGTTGTTCCCGAACGGTCGTTCTAAAAAATTTAGCACGACCGTTCACAAAATTTCGATTCGCGGATAATATAGCTTTTGACGGGCTGGAAAGATCATGAAGGTGCTCGACCTGCGCTGCGCGCATGACCATGGTTTCGAGGGCTGGTTTGCCTCGGAAGAAGATGCGCAGTCGCAAATCTCTCGTGACCTCGTCCAATGCCCGGTCTGTGGCGACCACGCCGTGACGCGGCTGCCCAGCGCGCCGCGCCTGAACCTGTCGGGCGCGACCGCGCGCGAAGGCAGCGCCAGGCCGGCGCAGCCGGCCGCCGCACCGGTGACACTGCAAGCGCTCTATATGAATGCAGTGAAGCAGGTGCTGGCACAGACCGAGGACGTTGGCGATCGCTTTGCCGAAGAGGCGAGGCGCATGCACTATGACGAGGCGCCGGAACGCGGCATTCGCGGTTCGGCCTCGGCGGAGGAGGTGCAGGCGCTGGCCGAAGAGGGCATCGAGACTTTCCCGCTCGTGGTGCCGGATGCGCTGAAGCAGACGGCTCACTGAATTGCGTCTTGTGCCCGTTTGCTGTCGGCGCTTGACGTGCAGGCAGAACAAACCGCCGGCGGCCCCACGCCAAGCCGGCACCACTGGAGACGGGCATGGATCTCAACTACTCGGCGTCCGACAACGCCTTCCGCGAGGAAGTGCGTAGCTGGCTCGAAGCCAACTTGCCGGCGGACATCCGCAGCAAGATTCTCAACCACCGCCGTCCGAACCGCGACGACCTGGTGCGCTGGCACAAGACCCTGGCCGGCAAGGGCTGGTCGGCACCGCACTGGCCGGTCCAGTACGGCGGCACCGGCTGGAACGCCACCCAGCGCCATATCTGGGATGAAGAGAATGCCCGCGTCGGCGCGCCCGGCGTGCTGCCGTTCGGCGTGGCGATGGTCGCGCCGGTGATCATGAAGTACGGCAGCGAAGAGCAAAAGTCGTACTACCTGCCGCGCATCCTGGACTGCACCGACTGGTGGTGCCAGGGCTATTCGGAGCCGGGCTCGGGCTCGGACCTGGCCTCGCTGAAGACCCGTGCCGAGCTGACTTCGGACGGCAAGCACTACATCGTCAACGGCCAGAAGACCTGGACCACGCTCGGCCAGCACGCCGACATGATCTTCTGCCTGGTGCGCACCGACCCGGAAGCCAAGAAGCAGGAGGGCATCTCGTTCCTGCTGATCGACATGAAGACCCCGGGCATCACCGTGCGCCCGATCATCATGCTCGACGAAGAGCATGAGGTGAACGAAGTCTTCTTCGACAACGTCAAGGTGCCGGTCGAGAACCGCGTCGGCGAAGAGAACAAGGGCTGGACCTACGCCAAGTACCTGCTGGGCCACGAGCGCACCGGCATCGCCCGCGTGGGCAACTCCAAGCGCGAGCTCGGCTTCCTCAAGCGCGTGGCGCGCCAGCAGCAGAAGAACGGCAAGCCGCTGCTGGAAGACCCGGTGTTCGGCGCCAAGGTGGCCGCGCTGGAAATCGAACTGATGGCGCTGGAGATCACCGTGCTGCGCGTGGTCTCGAGCGAAGCGGCAGGCAAGGGCCCCGGCCCCGAGGCCTCGATGCTCAAGATCAAGGGCACCGAGATCCAGCAGCTGCTGACCGAGCTGATGGTCGAGGCCGTCGGCCCGTACGCGCAGCCGTTCGACACCGCCTACCTGGAGTGCGAGACCGAGCACGCCGTGACCGGCTACGACGACGCAGCGCCGCTGGCCGCGTACTACTTCAACTATCGCAAGACCTCCATCTATGGCGGGTCCAACGAAATTCAGAAGAACATCATCAGCCAGATGATTCTGGGGCTGTGAGGAGACACGCAACATGAACTTCAATCTCAGCGACGAACAGAAGCAGCTGGCCGACGCCGTCCGCCGTTTCATCGACAAGGACTACGGCTTCGAGTCCCGCAAGCAGAACTACGAAAGCGCCGCCGGTTATGGCGACGCCGCCTGGGGCTCGCTGGTCGAGCTTGGCCTGACCGCGCTGCCGGTGCCGGAAGCGCAGGGCGGTTTCGCGGGCAAGGCCCTGGACATGATGGTGGTGCAGCAGGAGCTGGGCCGCGGCCTGATCGTGGAGCCGTACCTGGCCACGGTGGTGGGCGCCTACGCCCTGGGCCTGGCCGGTGGCCAGGATGCGCTGCTGGAACAGGTCGCCGGCGGCGAACTGAAGCTGGCCGTGGCCTTCAACGAGCCGCAGGCGCGCTATGAACTGAACGACGTGCGCGTCACCGCCCGCGACGGCAAGCTCAACGGCCGCAAGACCGTGGTGCTGCACGGCGGCCAGGCCGACAAGCTGATCGTGTCGGCCCGCAGCAGCGGTGCCGAAGCCGACCAGGACGGCATCTCGCTGTTCCTGGTGGATGCCACGGGCGCCGGCGTCAGCATCAAGGACTACCGCACCATCGACAACCTGCGCGCGGCCGACATCACCTTCCAGGATGCCCCCGCGCAACTGCTGGGCGAAGCCGGCAAGGCCTTCCCGGTGATCGAGCAAGTGGCCGACTACGCTGCCGTGCTGCTGTGCGCCGAGGCCGTGGGCGTGATGGATACGCTCAACGCCGCCACGCTGGAATATGCCAAGACGCGCCAGCAGTTCGGCGTGCCGATCGCGCGCTTCCAGGCGCTGCAGCACCGCATGGTGGAGATGTTCATCCACGCCGAGCAGTCGCGTTCGATCACGCTGCTGGCCGCGGCACGCTTCGAAGAAGTAACGCCGGAAGAGCGCCGCTGCTATGTCTCCGCCGCCAAGGCGCGCGTGGGGCAGGCAGCGCGCACGGTCGGCCAGGAGGCAGTGCAGATCCACGGCGGCATGGGCGTGACCAACGAACTGCCGGCCGCGCACATGTTCAAGCGGCTGACGCTGATCAACACCACCTTCGGCGACGTGGATCACCACCTGGGCAGGTTCGCCGCCCAGCCGGGGTTCCAGGAAGCTGCCTGATCCTGCCAGTCCAAGCAAAACCGCGCTGTAGTCCAGGCGCGGTTTTTTTCTTTGGGGACCGTTAGGGGCGGGTTCGGCAAATACGGACGCCGGCCCCCGGCGGCCATGCGATCATCGCCTGAGCAAACTTAGCGCCCTGGCGCCAATCACTACAGAGAGACAACCGATGCTGTATTTCGAGGACTTTGAAGTCGGCAGCCGCCGCGAACTGGGTTCGTACCTCGTCACCGAGGAAGAGATCCTGGCCTTTGCCCGCCAGTACGATCCGCAGCCGTTCCATATCGACAAGGAAGCCGCTGCCAAGAGCATCTATGGCGGCGTGATCTCGAGCGGCTGGATGACGTGCTCGATCATGATGCGGCTGCTGGTGCTGAGCACCACCGGCAAGTCGGCCAGCATGGGCTCGCCCGGCGTGGACGAGATCCGCTGGCTCAAGCCCGTCTACGCCGGCGACACGCTCACCGTCGTGCTGAATGTGCTCGATACCCGGCCGTCGCAGTCCAAGCCGGACCGCGGCGTGGTCCACACCCAGTGGGAAGCCACCAACCAGCGCGGCGAACTGGTCTGCACCGTCAAGGGCATGGGCATGTACGGCCGCCGCCCCGCTTAAGAACACTTTATCGTCACGAGGAGACTATCGACATGCGCACCATCGCAACGCTGGAAGAACTGGAAGGCCTGCAGGGCCAGGAAGTCGCGGTCAGCGACTGGATCGAGGTGACCCAGCAGCAGGTCAACCAGTTTGCCGATGCCACCGGCGACCACCAGTGGATCCACATCGACGTGGAGCGCGCGAAGAAAGAGTCGCCCTATGGCGGCCCGATCGCCCACGGCTTCCTGACGCTGTCGCTGCTGCCCAAGTTCATGCACAACGCGCTGCATATGCCGTCGAAGATCGGCGTCAACTACGGCCTGAACCGCGTGCGCTTCACGGCACCCGTGCCGGTGGGCAGCAAGCTGCGCGCGCGCATCAAGCTGCTGAAGGTCGAGCGCCTCGATCCGCTGCCGAAGTCGCCCGAACTGGTGGGCGCACAGTCCACCTGGGAAGTGACGGTGGAGCGCGAGGGCAGCGACCGTCCGGTCTGCGTCGCCGAGTCGATCACGCGCCGCTACGGGTGACGGATAGGCAGTTTTGACGCGGTGCGACAATATGCCACACAGGCATGTCGCACCCCGTAGGCCGCCTAATGCGCCGCTTTCTGCATTTTTAGGAACCGATTTGTGACGTTGATGCCGGTCAAATGCTGCTTCGCGGATTTGTGCGTCGATTGTCCGTTCTGCTGAACAGTGTGTTCTGTGCCGTTGGGTTTACCCCTAATGTTGCGTTGCGGTACAGTCGCGCCCACGATGTTTTACGTGTTGCGCTCCCCGGCCGAAAACCGCGCTTGCCATGAAGGCAAGTCCGTCGGGAAGTGCAAAAACCTCGTATTCCAACGCTACCCGGCCGCTGTACTGAGCCGGGACCGTTCGCGGTTTCGGCCAGGTGCCGCAGCGCCGGCAAGGTCCTACAGGGCCTGCAGCGCACGCAGTCAGTTGTCCTTCCGTGTTCATGGCGTTGCAAGGCCGCATGGTCCCCCGGCGTTCGATCCGCCGCCCGACCGCAACGCCAGCTAAGGACACGTCCTTCCGGTTTTCCCTCAGCCCCACGCCTCTTGCGCGAGCATCAGGCGGTTTAGCCACGCTTTTGCCCGAAGCGCGGTGTAACCAAACCAGTCGTGACATGAAGAAACCCATACTGCCGCGTTGGACGCGGTTCCTGCCTTGCCTTGGCCTGCTCCTGCTCGCCGGCTGCAACATGACGCTGCTCGACCCGAAAGGGCAGGTCGGCGTCGACATCAAGAACATCATCCTGATTGCAACCTGGCTCATGCTGCTGGTGGTGCTGCCGGTGATCGTGCTCACGCTGGTGTTCGCCTGGAAGTACCGCGCGTCCAATACCTCGGCGCGCTATGAGCCGGACTGGTCGCACTCCACCGCGATCGAAGTGGTGGTGTGGCTGATCCCCTGCCTGATCATCATTGCGCTGGGCATCATCACCTGGAAGTCCTCGCACGACCTGGACCCGTACAAGCCGCTCGAATCCAGCAAGAAGCCGGTCACCGTCGAGGTGGTGGCGCTGAACTGGAAGTGGCTGTTCATCTATCCGGAACTGAAGATCGCCACGGTCAACCAGATCGCCTTCCCGGTCGACACCCCGGTGAACTTCAAGATCACCTCGGATTCGATCATGAATTCGTTCTTCATCCCGCAACTGGGCAGCCAGGTATACGCCATGGCAGGGATGGAGACCAAGCTCCACCTGATCGCCAACGAAGCCGGCTCTTACGACGGCGTGTCCGCCAACTACAGCGGCGGCGGCTTCTCGGGCATGAAGTTCAAGGCGGTCGCCATGTCGAACTATGAGTTCGACCAGTGGGTCGCCAAGGTTCGCGCCTCGTCCACCGAACTGGGCGTTGAAGGCTACAAGACGCTGGCACAACCCAGCGAGAAGGAGCCGGTCACGTACTACGGCAAGGTGGAAGACAAGCTCTTCCACAACATCCTGCACAAGTACATGGGCCACAGCGGCACGGCGCTCGCCGCCGACGGGTTCAAGGGCGGCCCGATCTGCACGTCGCGCAACACCCTCGGTGAAGAGCAGCTGTCGATGACCACGCCTGTGAAGGCGCTGGGCGCGCAATCCTAGGAGCAATGATGTTTGGCAAGTTGAGTTTGTCGGCGATTCCGTTTCATGAGCCGATCATCATGGTCGTTCTGGCCGGCGTCGCCCTGGGCGGTGCCGCGCTGCTAGGCGCGATCACCTATTTCAAGAAGTGGGGCTACCTCTGGAACGAGTGGTTCACCTCGGTCGACCACAAGAAGATCGGCGTGATGTACTGCCTGGTCGCGCTGATCATGCTGCTGCGCGGCTTCGCCGACGCGGTCATGATGCGCACCCAGCTGGCGCTCGCCACCAATGGCGCGACCGGCGTGCTGCCGCCCGAGCACTACGACCAGATCTTCACCGCCCACGGCGTGATCATGATCTTCTTCGTGGCCATGCCGCTGATGACCGGCCTGATGAACCTGGTCGTGCCGCTGCAGATCGGCGCGCGCGACGTGGCCTTCCCGTTCCTGAACACGCTGTCGTTCTGGCTGTTCGTGTCGGGCGCCATGCTGGTCAATGTCTCGCTGGGCGTCGGTGAATTCGCCAAGACCGGCTGGCTGGCCTACCCGCCGCTGTCGGGCCTGGACTTCAGCCCGGGCGTGGGGGTGGACTACTACCTCTGGAGCTTGCAGATCTCGGGCCTGGGCACCTTGCTGACCGGCGTGAACTTCCTGGTGACGATCCTGCGCATGCGCGCGCCGGGCATGACGCTGATGCGCATGCCGGTGTTCACCTGGACCGCGCTGTGTACCAACGTGCTGATCGTGGCTGCCTTCCCGGTGCTGACCGTGACCCTGGCGCTGCTGGGCCTGGACCGCTACGTCGGTACCCACTTCTTCACGAACGACGGTGGCGGCAACGCCATGATGTACGTGAACCTGATCTGGATCTGGGGCCACCCCGAGGTGTACATCCTGATCCTGCCGGCGTTCGGCATCTTCTCTGAAGTGATCGCCACGTTCTCGGGCAAGAAGCTGTTCGGCTACAAGGGCATGGTGTACGCGACCGCCGCGATCATGGTGCTGTCGTTCATCGTGTGGCTGCACCACTTCTTCACGATGGGCTCGGGCGCCAACGTCAACGCGTTCTTCGGCATCACCACCATGATCATCTCCATCCCGACCGGGGTGAAGATCTTCAACTGGCTGTTCACCATGTACCGCGGCCGGGTCCAGATGACCTCGCCGGTGCTGTGGACGCTGGGCTTCATGATCACCTTCGTGATCGGCGGCATGACCGGCGTGCTGATGGCCGTGCCGGCCGCTGACTTCGTGCTGCACAACAGCCTGTTCCTGATCGCCCACTTCCACAACGTGATCATCGGCGGCGTGCTGTTCGGCTACCTGGCCGGCATCACCTACTGGTGGCCGAAGGCGTTCGGCTTCACGCTGAACGAGCGGCTGGGCAAGTGCGCCTTCTGGTGCTGGCTGGTCGGCTTCTACTTCGCCTTCATGCCGCTGTACGTGCTGGGCCTGATGGGCATGACCCGCCGCCTGAACCACACCGACAACCCGGCCTGGACGCCGTGGCTGTACCTGGCCGTGGTCGGCGTGGTGTTCGTGGCGCTGGGCATCTTCTTCCAGGTGCTGCAGATCGTGGTGTCGATCCGCGACCGCAAGAAGCTGGCCGACGTGACCGGCGACCCGTGGGGCGGCCGTACCCTGGAGTGGGCCACCTCGTCGCCGCCGCCGTTCTACAACTTCGCGCACACCCCGGTGGTGCGTGACCTGGACGCGTTCTCCGACATGAAGGCCCGTGGCGAGACGCTGCCGACCGAAGGCTACGAGAAGATCCACATGCCCAAGAACACGGGCGCGGGCTTCATCATCGGCGCCTTCAGCCTGGTGTTCGGCTTTGCCCTGACCTGGCATATCTGGTGGATGGCCATCGTTGGCCTGGTGGGCATGGTGTGGGCGTTCATCCACCGCAGCAACGACGACCATATCGACTACTACGTGCCGGCCACCGAGGTCGAGCAGATCGAAACGCGCCATCTGCAGCGCATTGCTTCGCAAGCCTGAGAACCATGTCGACTCAAGTCCTAGACCGCATCCCCGCGCAGGCCGGCGCACCGGCCAAAGCCGACGCGCATGGCCATGACCATGCGCACCACGATACCAGTGCCAATACGGTGTATGGCTTCTGGATCTACCTGATGAGCGACTGCATCATCTTCGCCGGACTGTTCGCGGCCTTCGCCGTGCTGCGCGGCGAACTGGCAGGCGGCCCGTCGGCGAAGGAGCTGTTCGAGCTCAACTACGTGCTGGTGGAGACCTTCATCCTGCTGTTCTCCTCGATCACGTACGGCATGGCGATGATCTCGCTGCAGAACCGCAGCCTGAGCCGCGTGCAGGTGTGGCTCGGCATCACGTTCCTGCTGGGCGCGGCATTCATGGCGATGGAAATCAACGAATTCCATCACCTGATCGCCGAAGGCGCCGGCCCGGGCCGCAGCGCGTTCCTGTCGTCGTTCTTCACGCTGGTCGGCACCCACGGCCTGCACGTCGCCAGCGGCATGCTGTGGATGATCGTGCTGATGTGGCAACTGTCGAAGAAGGGCATCACCCCGACCCTGAGCAAGCGCCTGATGTGCCTGTCGCTGTTCTGGCACTTCCTGGACGTGGTCTGGATCGGCGTGTTTACCGTGGTCTACCTGATGGGACATCTGTGATGGCACAACACAACGCACCGGCGGCGCACGGCGCCCACGATTCGCACGACTCGCACGCGGGTCATGACACCCACGCCAGCTTCAAGTCGTACGCAATCGGCTTCATCCTGGCCGTGATCCTGACCGTGGTCCCGTTCAAGCTCGTGATGGACGGCAGCATGGACAAGGGCACCATCCTCTGGATCATCCTCGGCATGGCCGCGGTCCAGATCCTGGTCCACCTGAAGTACTTCCTGCACCTGGACACGTCGTCCGAGCAGCGCAGCAACGTGATCGCGCTGCTGTTCACGGCGCTGATCCTGGTGATCGTGGTGGCGGGTTCGCTGTGGATCATGCACAACCTGAATGCCAACATGATGGTGATGTAAGGACCAACGTCCTGGCATCGAGAGCGGGGCCCTGCAAGGGGCCCCGTTTTTTTTTGCCCGTCGCCTGCCTTGGGGCATGACGCCCGGCCTTGGTGCGGGGACGCGCAGCGCCTGGTGCCTTGCGCATGCCGCCCGCACGGAATTGCGCAGATGCACGGGAGTGGTGCGTGCGCCGCCTGCACTGCTCTGGTGCGGATGCGCGATCGTGGGCGGCGGCAGCGCCTGCGCGCCGCGCCAGCACGCCATCTGCCGGGGGTGCGGTGGGTATCAGGCGGCCTGCCTCCATGGCACGCTAGTTGCAGAAGCATCACCCGGGGAGCGTAGTCCCTGACTAACACCATAAACGGGAGCTGCAAATGCAACGACGTGACATGCTGAAGCTGTCGGCGATAGCCGCCGCGGCAATGATCGGTACCAGCCCGCTGGCCATGGCGCAGTCCAAGGAACCGATCAAGGTCGGTATCCTGCACTCGCTGTCCGGCACCATGGCCATTTCGGAGACGTCGCTGAAGGACGTGGCCCTGATGACCATCGACGAGATCAACAAGAGCGGCGGCGTGCTGGGGCGCAAGCTGGAGCCGGTGGTGGTGGATCCCGCCTCGAACTGGCCGCTGTTCGCGGAAAAGGCGCGCCAGCTGATCACCAAGGACAAGGTCGCGGTGACCTTCGGCTGCTGGACCTCGGTGTCGCGCAAATCCGTGCTGCCGGTCTACGAAGAGCTGAACTCGCTGCTGTTCTACCCGGTGCAGTATGAAGGCGAAGAGATGTCGAAGAACGTCTTCTACACCGGTGCAGCGCCCAACCAGCAGGCCATTCCGGCGGTGGAATACCTGATGAGCAAGGAAGGCGGCGGCGCCAAGCGCTTCTTCCTGCTGGGCACGGACTACGTCTACCCGCGCACCACCAACAAGATCCTGCGCGCCTTCCTGAAGAGCAAGGGCGTGGCCGACAAGGACATCGAAGAGGTCTACACCCCGTTTGGCCACAGCGACTACCAGACCATCGTCGCCAATATCAAGAAGTTCTCGCAGGGCGGCAAGACCGCGGTGATCTCCACCATCAACGGCGACTCCAACGTGCCGTTCTACAAGGAACTTGGCAACGCCGGGCTGAAGGCCAAGGACGTGCCGGTGGTGGCGTTCTCGGTGGGTGAGGAGGAACTGCGCGGCATCGATACCAAGCCGCTGGTGGGCCACCTGGCCGCATGGAACTACTTCATGTCGGTCAAGAACCCCGAGAACGACGCCTTCCGCAAGCAGTGGGCGGCATGGGTCAAGGCCAACAACCTGCCCGGCGGCGACAAGCGTGTGACCAACGACCCGATGGAAGCCACCTACGTGGGCATCCATATGTGGGCGCAGGCCGTGAAGAAGGCCGGCACCACCGACACCAACAAGGTGCGCGCCGCCATGTACGGCCAGACCTTCAAGGCACCGGACGGCTTCACGCTGACCATGGGCGAGAACCACCACCTGTACAAGCCGGTGATGATCGGCGAAGTGAAGGGCGACGGCCAGTTCTCGGTGGTGTGGAAGACGCCGAAGGCGGTGCGCGCGCAGCCGTGGAGCCCGTTCATCGCGGGTAACGAAGGCAAGCCGGACAAGGTGATGTAAGTAAGCCGGGCCACCCGCTGCCGGTTGGCTCCCCTCTCCCGCTTGCGGGAGAGGGGCTGGGGGAGAGGGCAGGCGCTTGCCAGCCAGATGGCAAGCGCTTCGTCATGGACACCTGCCTTCTCCCCAAACACTCATTCCGCAACTCGCCAGCACCTATGCGCAATCCCTTATCCGTTTCCATCCTGCCATGGCTGCACGCCCTGCTGGCGGCGCTGCTGCTGGCGGCTGCGCCGTGGGCCGCGGCGCTGACGCAGGCCGAGCTGAAGCCGCTGGCCGAAGACGACTTCGATGCCAAGACCGCGGCGCTGACCGCGCTGGCCAAGGCCTCGCCGGAACAGGCCGGTCCGATCCTGAAGGCCTTGCAGGACGACGCGCTGCAATATGCGCCGTCGGTCGGCATGGTGCGCCAGGATGGCGGCAAGACCGTCGATGCCATTACCGGCAAGCCGGTCGCGGTGAAAGCCGACGAGCTCGAATCCCTGACCCTGAACAACAGCCTGCGCGCGCTGGTCGACAGCGCCGCCAGCAGCCTGCTGCTGCAGTCGCCCGATATCGCGGTGCGCGCGCAGGCCATCGCCACGCTGCGCGACCAGCCCGAGAGCGCCTCGCGCGCCGCGGTCGAAGCCGCGCGCAAGAACGAGGCCGATGCCGGCCTGCGCACCAGCCTGGACGTGATCTGGGCCAACCTGGTGCTGGCCGAGCCGGCCGACCCCGCAGCGCATGACGCGCGGCTTGAAGCCATCCGCATCCTCGGCAGCGACAGCAACCCGCAGAGCCGCCAGAAGCTGGCGCCGCTGGTGGAGCGCGACAGCGCCGGCAACTACCGCGAGCCCGATGCCGACGTGCGCCTGGCCGCGCAGCAGGCGCTGGACACGCTGCGCAGCGACCAGCGCCGCGCCGAGCTGATCGGCAACCTGTTCGCCGGCCTGAGCCTGGGCAGCGTGCTGCTGCTGGCCGCGCTCGGGCTGGCCATCACCTATGGCCTGATCGGCGTCATCAACATGGCGCACGGTGAATTCCTGATGATCGGCGCCTATGCCACCTACGTGGTGCAGTCGCTGTTCCGCGCCTACGCGCCGGGTGCGTTCGACTGGTACCTGCCGGCGGCGCTGCCGGCCTCGTTCCTGGCCGCCGCGCTGGTGGGCTTCGTGCTGGAGCGGCTGGTGCTGCGCCACCTGTACGGCCGCCCGCTGGAAACGCTGCTGGCCACCTTCGGCGTGAGCCTGCTGCTGATGCAGGCGGTGCGCACGCTGTTCGGCGCGCAGAACGTGGAAGTGGCCAACCCGGCGTGGATGAGCGGCGGCATCGAATGGATGCCGGGCCTGGTGATCCCGTACAACCGCATTGTCATCATCCTGTTCGCGCTTGCGGTGGTGGCGGTGGCGTGGGCGGTGCTGAACCGCACGCGGCTGGGGCTGTTCGTGCGCGCCACCACGCAGAACCGCACCATGGCGGCCTGCGTCGGCGTGCGCACCTGGAAGGTCGACAGCTACGCCTTTGCCTTCGGCGCCGGCATTGCCGGGCTGGGCGGCTGCGCGCTGTCGCAGATCGGCAATGTCGGCCCCGACCTGGGCCAGGCCTACATCATCGATTCGTTCATGGTGGTGGTGCTGGGCGGCGTCGGGCAGCTGGCCGGCACCATCGTCGGCGCCTTCGGGCTGGGCATCATCAACAAGTTCATCGAGCCCTTCTATGGCGCGGTGCTGGCCAAGATCTTTGTCCTGGTGCTGATCGTGCTGTTTATCCAGAAGCGGCCGCAGGGACTTTTCGCGCTCAAGGGGCGCAGCGCGGAGGCATGATGCAGCGAGTCCAATCGAATTCTTCCGCCACCGCGTTCCGGCTAGCGGTGCCGGAGCGGCAGGCGCTGTTCTCGCCGCGCGGCTGGCTGGTGCTTGCGGCGCTGGTGGTGATCGTCGGCATCGGCGTGCCGGTGTGCGCGCTGGTGTTGCCGGAGGGGCATCCGCTGCACCTGTCGGCTTATGCGCTGACGCTGGTCGGCAAGATCATGTGCTTTGCGCTGGCGGCGATCGCGCTGGACCTGGTGTGGGGCTACTGCGGCATCCTGAGCCTGGGCCACGGGCTGTTCTTCGCGCTGGGCGGCTATGCCATGGGCATGTACCTGATGCGATCGATCGGGCGCGAGGGCGTGTACAAGAGCGAACTGCCGGACTTCATGGTGTTCCTCGACTGGAAGGAGCTGCCGTGGTTCTGGCACGGCACCGAGCACCTCGGCTATGCGCTGCTGCTGGTGGTGCTGGTGCCGGGCGTGCTGGCCTGGCTGTTCGGCTTCTTCGCCTTCCGCTCGCGCATCAAGGGCGTGTACCTGTCGATCATCACGCAGGCGATGACGTATGCGGCGATGCTGCTGTTCTTCCGCAACGAGACCGGTTTCGGCGGCAACAACGGCTTCACGGACTTCAAGCGCATTGCCGGCTTTGCGATTGCGGCGCCGCAGACGCGCACGGCGCTGTTCGTGCTGACCTTCCTGGCGCTGCTGGCGGGCTTCATCGCCTGCCGCTACATCGTCACGTCCAAGCTCGGGCGCGTGGTCACCGCGGTGCGCGATGCCGAGATGCGGGTGATGTTCTCCGGCTACAACCCGCTGGGCTACAAGCTCTTCGTGTGGACCTTCTCGGCGGTGCTGTGCGGCATCGCGGGGGCGCTGTACGTGCCGCAGGTGGGCATCATCAACCCCGGCGAGATGTCGCCCGGCAATTCGATCGAGATGGCGGTGTGGGTCGCCGTGGGCGGGCGCGGCACGCTGATCGGGCCGGTGATCGGCGCGTTCCTGGTCAATGGTGCCAAGACCCTGTTCACCGCCCACTTTGCCGAATACTGGCTGTTCCTGCTGGGCGCGATGTTCGTGCTGGTGACCTTGTACCTGCCCGATGGCGTGACCGGGCTGTGGAACCGGCTGCGCGAGCGGCGCGCGGCCATACCACCAGCCGCTGCAGACCCTGTTTCCGCGCCCGCCGTGGCAGGACGCACCGGAGGTGAAGCATGAATGCCGCACTCCAGCACGGCCAGGCCGAAAGCGGCGACGCCACCGGCCTGGGCCGCATCGTCGAACCCGGCACCATCGACGTCTCGCACGGGCCGATCCTGTACCTGGAAGACCTGACGGTGCAGTTCGACGGCTTCCGCGCGCTGAACAAGCTGACCTTGTCGATCGACCATGGCGAGCTGCGCTGCGTGATCGGCCCCAACGGGGCCGGCAAGACCACGATGATGGATGTCATCACCGGCAAGACCGGGCCGCGCAATGCCAATGTCAGCGGGCGCGTGTTCCTGGGCCAGACCATCGACCTGATGCGGATGACCGAGCCGCGCATCGCGCAGGTCGGCATCGGCCGCAAGTTCCAGAAGCCGACGGTGTTCGAGCAGCACGCGGTGTGGGAGAACCTGGAACTGGCGATGAAGGCCGACAAGCGCTGGTGGTCGTCGCTGCGCGCGCGGCTGACGGCCGAGGGGCATCGCCGCATCGAGGAAACGCTGGCGCTGACCGGACTGGAGGCCGAGGCCTACCGCCCCGCGGGGCTGCTGTCGCACGGGCAGAAGCAGCGCCTGGAGATCGGCATGCTGCTGATGCAGCAGCCGCAGCTGCTGTTGCTGGACGAGCCGGTGGCCGGCATGACCGATGAAGAGACCATGCAGCTGGCGGCGCTGCTCAATGGCCTGCGCGGCAGCTGCTCGATGATGGTGGTCGAGCACGACATGGAGTTCGTCGCAGCGCTCGCGGGCGATGCCGGCCAGGTCACGGTGCTGGCCGAGGGCAGCGTGCTGGCCGAAGGCACGCTCGACAGCGTCAAGCGCGATGAGCGCGTGATCGAATCCTACCTGGGAAGATAAGCATGCTGCAGGTCAATGCACTGAACCAGTTCTACGGCGGCAGCCATATCCTGCGCAATGTCAGTTTCGACGTGCCTGCCGGCAAGCTGACCACGCTGCTGGGCCGCAACGGCGTGGGCAAGAGTACGCTGCTCAAGTGCCTGATGGGCGTGGTGCCCACGCGCAGCGGCAGCATCCGATGGGAAGGGCAGGCGCTGGAGAAGAAGGCGCCATATGAGCGCGTGTCCGCCGGGCTGGCCTATGTGCCGCAGGGCCGGGAGATCTTCCCGCGGCTGACGGTGGAAGAAAACCTGCTGATCGGCGCCGCCAGCCGGGCGCGGCCTTCAGGCGTGCCGGACCGGATCTACCAGTTGTTCCCGGTGCTGCGCACCATGCGGCTGCGCCGCGGCGGCGACCTGTCCGGCGGCCAGCAACAGCAACTGGCGATCGGGCGCGCGCTGATGAGCGAGCCGGGCCTGCTGATCCTGGACGAACCCACCGAGGGCATCCAGCCTTCCATCATCCAGGACATCGGCCGGGCGCTGCGCCTGCTGGTCGACGAGTTCGGCATGACGGTGCTGCTGGTCGAGCAGTACTACGAGTTCGCGCGGCATATTGCCGACCACTATGTCGTGATGAGCCGCGGCGAAGTGGTGGCGCGGGGTGCCGGCGCCAGCATGGAGCAGGACGGCGTGCGGGAGCTGATCGCCGTGTAGGGCGGCTGCGCGGCAGCGCCGGGATTTGTGGGTCATACGCTGCTTACGCGAAGCCAGGCAGCGCGCTATGATTGCTTGCAATTCCCGCCATTGCGCGCGCGCCTCCGCCGGCTGTCCTTGCCATGCGCCATCCCGATCTTCCTTCATCGCTCACCGTGCCCGCCGCATGGCAGGCCACCCTGCGGCTGCGCTTTGCGCAGCGCGGCGAACGCACCGCGCTGACCGAGCGGCGCCACCAGGGGCCGCTGCTGGTGCAGAAGCCGCTGTACCCGGAAGGCGGCATCTGCCATGCGGTGATCCTGCATCCACCAGCGGGCGTGGCAGGCGGCGACAGCCTGGATATCGACGTGACGGTGGAGGCTGGCGCGCACGCCGTGCTGGCCACGCCGGGTGCCACCAAGTGGTACAAGTCGCTCGGCCGCGAGGCGGCGCAGCATGTGCGCCTGACGGTGGGCGCAGGCGCGCGGCTGGACTGGCTGCCGCAGGAGAACATCGTCTTCGACGACGCCCGTGCGCGGATTTCGACCGTGCTCGACGTCGCGCCCGGCGGCAGCGCGATCGGCTGGGATGCGGTGGTGCTGGGCCGGCAGGCATCGGGCGAGCAGTGGGCCAGCGGCGCGCTGTGGCTGGATACCCGCATCGGCACGGGCGAACGCGCGTTGTGGATCGAGCAATCGCATCTTGAAGCCGAGTCGCCGCTGCGCACCGCGGTAGCCGGCCTCGATGGACTCAATGTGCTGGGCACGCTGTGGGCGGTAGGCGAGGGCGCGACGCAGGAACTGGCCGAAGCCCTGGCCGAACAGCTGCCTTATACGCCGGAGCTGCGCGCCGGCGTGACCTGCCTGGCTGCCAACGGCCAGTCGATGCTGCTGCTGCGCGTGCTGGGCCGGCACATGGAAGCCGTGAGCCACGTCATGGTCGACAGCTGGCAGGCGCTGCGCATGCCGATCCACGGTGTCGCGGCGCGGCCGCTGCGGCTGTGGGCCACGTAGGCCGCCAACAGAGACAACCGAACACAGGAAACCAGGAACAAGAGATGGAACTGACGCCGCGAGAGAAAGACAAGCTGCTGATCTTCACCGCCGCGCTGCTGGCCGAGCGGCGCAAGGCACGCGGGCTGAAGCTGAACTACCCGGAAGCGGTGGCGCTGATCACCGCCGCCATCATGGAAGGCGCGCGCGATGGCCGCACCGTGGCCGAGCTGATGCATGAGGGCACCACCGTGCTGGGCCGCGAGGACGTGATGGATGGCGTGGCCGAGATGATCCCCGAGATCCAGGTGGAGGCCACCTTTCCGGATGGCACCAAGCTGGTGACCGTCCACCATCCCATTGTCTGAGCATGACCGATTCCGATTCTGGACCGCGATAACAAGACCAACCCGAGAGCCGACATGAACCGTACCGCCTGCCTGCGCCTTGCCCTGGGCACTTCCCTGACCGTTGCCGCCGGCGCCGCGCTGGCGCATCCCGGCCACGATGCCGCCACCGTCAGCGCCAGCCTGTGGGCCGGCCTGGCGCACCCCTTCACCGGCGCCGACCATTTGCTGGCGATGGCAGCGGTGGGCGTGTGGAGCGCATTGATTGCCCGCTCGGCCGCCGACACCCTGCGCCTGCCGCTGGCCTTCGTGGCGCTGATGCTGGTGGGGGCTGCAATCGGCCTGTCCGGTGCGGCGCTGCCCGCAGTCGAACCGATGATCGCGGCCTCGTTGCTGGTGATCGGGTTGCTGCTGGCGCTGCGCGCGAAGCTGCCGGCGTGGGCCGGTACGCTGCTGGTCGGCGGCTTTGCCATCTTCCACGGCTACGCCCACGGGGCCGAACTGCCCGCCACTGCGGGCGCGCTGCCTGCGGTACTCGCATACGTAGGCGGGTTTGCGGCCGCCACCATGGCGCTGCACCTGCTGGGCATCGGCGCCGGCACGTTGCTGCGCCGCCATGCCGGCTGGCTGGCCCGCGCGGCGGGTGCCGGCGTGGCGCTGTATGGCGCCAGCCTGCTGGCGGCCTGAGGAGAATCGTCATGATCCCCGGTGAACTGATGCCCGCCGACGGCGAGATCGAACTGAATGCCGGCCGCGCCACGGTCAGCGTGACGGTGGCCAATACCGGCGACCGGCCGATCCAGGTCGGCTCGCACTTCCATTTCTACGAGACCAATGCGGCGCTGGCCTTTGACCGCGAAACCGCGCGCGGCTTCCGGCTGAATATTGCCGCCGGCACCGCGGTGCGCTTCGAGCCCGGCCAGACGCGCACGGTGGAACTGGTGGCGCTGGACGGCGACCGCATCGTCTATGGCTTCAACGGCAAGATCATGGGAGCGCTGTGATGGCAAAGATCTCCAGGCAGGCCTATGCCGAGATGTTCGGCCCGACCACCGGTGACCGCCTGCGGCTGGCCGATACCGGGCTCAGCATCGAAGTCGAGAAAGACTTCACCATCTATGGCGAGGAAGTGAAGTTCGGCGGCGGCAAGGTGATCCGCGACGGCATGGGGCAGAGCCAGCGCATGGCGAAGGACTGCGTCGACACCGTCATCACCAATGCGCTGATCGTTGACCACTGGGGCATCGTCAAGGCCGATATCGGCCTGAAGGGCGGGCGCATCGCGGCGATCGGCAAGGCCGGCAATCCGGATATCCAGCCGGGCGTCACCATCGTGGTCGGGCCGGGCACCGAGGTGATCGCGGGCGAGGGCATGATCGTCACCGCAGGCGGCATCGACAGTCATATCCACTTCATCTGCCCGCAGCAGATCGAAGAAGCGCTGATGAGCGGTGTCACCACCATGATCGGCGGCGGCACCGGGCCGGCCACCGGCACCTTCGCCACCACCGTGACGCCTGGGCCGTGGTACATGGAGCGCATGCTGCAGGCGGCCGATGCCTACCCGATGAATATCGGCCTGCTGGGCAAGGGCAACGCCAGCCAGCAGGGGCCGCTCCTGGAGCAGGTGGAAGCGGGCGCCATCGGCCTGAAGCTGCACGAGGACTGGGGCACCACGCCGGCGGCGATCGACACCTGTCTGTCGGTGGCGGACGCAACCGACACCCAGGTGGCGATCCATACCGACACGCTCAACGAAGCCGGCTTCGTTGAAGCGACCATCGCCGCCTTCAAGGGCCGCACCATCCATACGTACCACACCGAAGGCGCGGGCGGCGGCCATGCGCCCGACATCATCAAGGTGTGCGGCGAGGCCAACGTGCTGCCGTCGTCGACCAACCCGACGCGCCCGTACACGGTCAACACGCTGGACGAGCACCTCGACATGCTGATGGTGTGCCACCACCTGGACCCGTCGATTGCCGAGGACATCGCCTTTGCCGAAAGCCGCATCCGCCGCGAGACCATCGCCGCCGAAGACATCCTGCACGACCTGGGCGCGTTCTCGATGATCTCCAGCGACTCGCAGGCCATGGGGCGCGTCGGCGAGGTCATCATCCGCACCTGGCAGACCGCGCACAAGATGGCGCTGCAGCGCGGCAAGCTGCCGGGCGATCCCAACGATGCGCGCGGCGGGCACGACAACTTCCGCGTCAAGCGCTATGTCGCCAAGTACACCATCAACCCGGCGCTGACACATGGCATTGCCCATGAAGTGGGCTCGGTTGAAGTCGGCAAGTGGGCCGACCTGGTGTTGTGGCGTCCGGCGTTCTTCGGCGTCAAGCCCAGCCTGATCCTGAAGGGCGGCATGATTGCCGCGGCCGCGATGGGCGATCCCAATGCGTCGATCCCGACGCCGCAGCCGGTGCACTACCGGCCAATGTTTGCTTCGGCCGGCGGGGCGCTGCACCGTTCGTCGCTGACCTTTGTGTCGCAGGCGGCGCTGGCGGCCGGCATCGGCGAGCGCTACGGGCTGGCCAAGACGCTGTCGGCGGTGCGCGGCACGCGCACGGTAAGCAAGCGCGACATGGTGCACAATGACTGGCAACCGCACGTCACGGTCGATCCGGAGACCTACCAGGTCGTTGCCGACGGCCAGTTGCTGACCTGCGAGCCCGCCACCGAGCTGCCCATGGCGCAGCGCTATTTCCTGTTCTGACTGGCCGGGGCCCGCGCCCCGCATCGCCCATGCTGAAGATCGACAAACTCCTGAGCGCCCCGCACGGCATCGCGCCCGTGCTGGTGCGCCGCTCGCCCAAGCTGGTCCTGCCCTTCGCCGAACGCAGCAAGAGCCGCCTGCGCGCGGTGCTCGACAACGGCGACGAAGCCGCGCTGTTCCTGCCGCGCGGCACCGTGCTGCGCGGCGGCGACCTGTTGGTGGCCGAAGACGGCAGCTTCGTGGAAGTGCAGGCCGCTGCCGAGGCGGTGCTGGAAGTGCGCGCGGAAGACCCGCATGCGCTGATGCGCGCGGCCTATCACCTTGGCAACCGCCATACGCCGGTGGAGATCGGGCGCGACTACCTGCGGCTGGAATACGACGCGGTGCTGGCGGACATGCTGCAACGGCTGGGCGTGCGCGCCGAACGTGCCGAGCTGCCGTTCGAGCCGGAGGCGGGGGCTTATGGCGGCGGGCACAGGCATGGGCACGATGCGACGTTTGCGGAGGACTATGCGGCGGCGCAGGCGGTGTTTCATGAACATCATGGGCACGAGCACGGGCATTCGCATGGACAGGGTCATTCCCACGATCACGGTGATCCGCACCATGTCCACGACGAGCATTGCGGACACAAGCATTGATTGCGTGCCATGACCGGCCTGCCCCAACTGATCTCGCTGCTGCACCTGGCATCGCCATCGCTGCCGATCGGCGGCTTCAGCTATTCGCAAGGCCTGGAGGCTGCGATCGATTGTGGCAGCGTGCACGATGCGCCGAGCGCAGAACGATGGATCCGCGACAACCTGCTGCATGTGCAGGCGCAATGCGAAGCGCCGTTGTGGCTGCTGCTGCATCGCTGCTGGAAAGTGGGCGATGCCGCGCAGGTGCGGACATGGAACGACTGGTTCCGCGCCACGCGCGAGACTTCCGAGTTGCGGCTTGAGACCGAGCAGATGGGCTGGTCGCTGTCCAGGCTGATTGCGCAGATGGAGTGGGGCGCGCCCGTGCTGCGCGAGACGCTGGCGGCGCTGTCGCCGGTGTGCCTGCCGACGGCGTTCACTGCGGCATGCGTGGCGCTGCAGGTCGAGGCGCGCGACGGCCTCGCCGCCTATTGCTTCAACTGGGCCGAGAACCAGGTCGCCGCGGCGATCAAGGCGGTGCCGCTGGGCCAGGTGGCGGGGCAGCACATGCTGCGGCGCCTGCACGGCGCGGTGCTAGACACGGTCGATGAAGCCGCGCGCCGCGCCGACGCCACGCCGCCGCAACTCTCCACCTTTTCCCCGATGCTGGGCCTGCTTTCCGCGCGCCACGAAACGCAGTACTCCCGGCTGTTCCGATCCTGAACCCCTACCGCACCATGACCCAGGCCCGTACCAAGAAGAACCCTCCGCTGCGCGTCGGCGTCGGCGGCCCGGTTGGCTCCGGCAAGACCACGCTGCTGGAAATGCTGTGCAAGGCGATGCGCGACCGCTACGACCTGGTTGCCATCACCAACGACATCTACACCAAGGAAGACCAGCGCCTCTTGACGATCTCCGGCGCGTTGCCGGCGGAACGCATCATGGGCGTGGAAACGGGCGGATGTCCGCACACCGCGATCCGCGAGGACGCCTCGATCAACCTGGAGGCGGTGGACCGCATGCTGGCGCGCTTCCCGGATGCTGACGTGGTCTTCATCGAGTCCGGCGGCGACAACCTCGCTGCCACCTTCAGCCCAGAACTTTCTGATTTGACGATCTACGTCATCGACGTAGCCGGCGGTGAGAAGATTCCGAGAAAGGGTGGGCCGGGCATTACCAAGTCCGACTTGCTGGTGATCAACAAGACGGACCTGGCGCCATACGTCGGGGCATCGCTGGAAGTGATGGAGAGCGATGCGCGCAAGATGCGCGGCGCCCGGCCGTTCGTGATGGGCAGCGTCAAGTCCGGGCAGGGCCTGGACGAGGTGATCCGCTTTATCGAACGGCAGGGCATGCTGGGCGTCTAGTCTGCGCTGTCGCCCTTGGCATCGGGCGCGGCGTTGGTGGCGTGAGTCAGCGACGGGCGGAAGCTGCCCTTGCCCGCCAGCGCCCGCGCCACCGCGGCCACCAGGTTCAGCTCGGGCTCGGTCAGCTCTGCCATATGGCGCACGGTGGCCTCGATCGCCGCGCGCTGGCGGTTGCCGAAGGGCGCGCGCGATTGTTCCACCTGCAGCTGGCTGGCGTCATGGCGGCTGAAGTCGAGCATCTCCGGGGTTGGCACGGCGAGCGTCTCGGCCAGCCTGCAGATGTTGGCGAGCGCCAGGTTGCGCTTGCCGCTTTCGATGCCGCTCAGGTATGAGCGCGACAGCCCGCTCTCAAGCGACAGGGTTTCCTGGGACCAGCCCCGCTGCTTGCGTAGCCAGGCAAGATGCAATCCGAATAGTCTGAGATTTCGAGAAGTCATGGGGTCGTGAAAGGTTCGGAGTGGTCTGAGGCTAAGGGTTTGACCTTGAGGCCACGACAACTTATCCTCTTCCTCACTATCGGTGTCCGACCCGCAAATTGAGGGGTGCGCCAGGCAAAATGGCGCGACACGATGGCATCAACCGGACGGCCTGCATGGCCGAGCCAAACGGGCCACTGCGCAATGCTGCGCGCAACGCTGTCATGCGTGCGCCGAGCTGCGCGGACAGCCGCCTTGCGGCCTGTCGCCCTGCAGGGGGATTGCCATGCAGATCTTCACGCTGTTCGAGGCGCGGATGCGCGCCCTCCATGCCGACCGCCACGCGCCGTCGGACTTCATTCCCGGGTTCCAGTCACGCTTGCTTGCCGCTGCTGCCGGCCTCGGCAGCACCTGCGACTACGTCTTTCTCTGCGCCGGCGAGACCCAGGCTGAATTTGCCGCGGACTGCCATGAATGGTGGGGCTGCCTGCGCGGGGGCCTGCGGCTGTGGTCGCCCGGGCGCGGCTGCCTGCTGATGGGCGGCGGCGAGCTGTTTGCGCCTGCGCCAGGCGTGCCGATGCAGGTGCAGGCGATGGTCGACTCCATCCTGGTGCGCACCGTGCCGCAAGGGCCGGCCGATGCCTCGCGGCCGGTGGTGCTGCCTGCGGGCGGGTGGCACTGCGCGCTGGGCGGCATTGCCGCGGTCGGGGCCAATGGCGCCGAGGGGGTGGCGGGGATGCACGTGTTGCCGGCAGAGGAGGTACGGGCAGAGGGCCCGCAGCCGGAGCAGGGCATGCGGCCGGAGTTCATCCAGCTGGACCAGTCGGGCGATGACTGGGCGCAGCGGCTGCAAGCGCGCGGGCTGCGCTGGGCGCTGTGCTACCGCGGCGCCATCGGCCTGCACTGGCATGGCGCGCTGGTGCGGGCCGGTGGAGACATGGCCTTCCTGCAGCCCGGCACGCTCTACGCGCCGGACCCGCACGAGTCATGCCGGCTCGACGTGCTGTTGCCGGGCACCGGCCTGCTGTGCTGCTTCGGGCCGGGCGATGACGTCGAGGTTGGTGTTGCGGCGCGCGGCGGACGGCGCGCGGACGGGTATGCGATTGCGTGCCACGCGCTGGCGCCGGTCTGATACCAGGCGGGTCAGCCGGGGCCAGCGCCCCGGCCGCCGCAGTGCCGTGCTCAGTGCCGCTTGTATTGCGTGGCGCCGAACAGGACCTCGCGCGCCTTGTCGTCCTGCAGCGCCTTGCGCGCGCTGGCCAGCACTTCCACGCCGCGCTTGACCGCGGGGCGCTCGGCGATCTCGTTGAACCAGCGCTTCAGGTTCGGGTAGTCGTCCAGGTTCACGCCCTGGTTCTGCCAGCTGCGCAGCCACGGGAAGGTGGCGATGTCGGCGATGGTGTACTGCTCGCCGGCGAGGTAGGCGTGCTTTGACAACTGCGTGTCGATCACGCCATACAGGCGCCTGGCCTCGTTGGTGTAGCGGTTGACCGCGTACTCGATCTTCTCGGGCGCGTACATGCGGAAGTGGTGCGCCTGGCCCAGCATCGGGCCCACGCCGCCCATCTGGAACATCAGCCACTGCAGCGCCTCGTACTTGCCGCGCACGTCCGCGGGCAGGAACTTGCCGGTCTTGCCCGCCAGGTAGAGCAGGATGGCGCCCGATTCGAACAGCGAGATCGGCTTGCCGTCCGGGCCGTCGGGGTCGACGATGGCCGGGATCTTGTTGTTGGGGCTGATCTTCAGGAAGTCCTCGCCGAACTGGTCGCCGGCGCCGATGTTGATCGGATGGACCTTGTACTCCAGGCCGCATTCTTCCAGCATGATGTGGACTTTGTGGCCGTTGGGCGTGGCCCAGGTGTAGACGTCGATCATCGCAAAAGATCTCCTGGCTGCGATCGTTGGGGATGGCCACATCAACCACTGACGTGGCGAACCGGGCGATTTAAGCACAGAAGAAAAAAACGCGCAGACTGGCTGCGCGTTTTCCATACTGCCGGCAGGGCCGAAGCCCCGCGGCGTTGCCAGGCGGTCAGAACCCGCGTGCCACCGGCATCCTGATGTCGTCCGGATTCAGGTTCATGTGCTTGGCCAGCTCCAGCTTGGCAATGGCGTTGCGGTGCACCTCGTCCGGGCCGTCGGCCAGGCGCAGCGTGCGCTGGTGCGCCCACCAGTTGGCCAGCGGGAAGTCGCTGGAGACGCCGGCGGCGCCATGGACCTGGATGGCCCAGTCGATCACCTTCAGCGCCACGTTGGGGGCGATCACCTTGATCATGGCGATCTCGGCCTTGGCCACCTTGTTGCCCACGGTGTCCATCATGTACGCGGCCTTGAGCGTCAGCAGGCGCGCCATCTCGATCTCGCAGCGGGCTTCGGCGATGCGTTCCTGCGTCACGCCCTGGCTGGACACCGGCTTGCCGAAGGCCACGCGCGACAGTGCGCGCTTGCACATCAGTTCCAGCGCGCGCTCGGCCACGCCGATGCTGCGCATGCAGTGGTGGATGCGGCCCGGGCCCAGGCGGCCCTGCGCGATCTCGAAGCCGCGGCCTTCGCCCAGCAGGATATTCGAGGCCGGCACGCGCACGTTCTTCAGCTCGATCTCCATATGGCCGTGCGGCGCGTCGTCGTAGCCGAACACCGGCAGGAAGCGCTTGATGGTGATGCCCGGGGTATCGGCCGGCACCACGATCATCGACTGCTGCTCATGGCGGCCGGCGTCGGGATTGGTCTTGCCCATCACGATGTAGACCTTGCAGCGCGGGTCGCCCGCGCCCGACGACCACCACTTGGTGCCGTTGATCACGTAGTGGTCGCCGTCGCGCTCGATGCGGCATTCGATATTGGTCGCGTCCGACGAGGCCACCGCCGGCTCGGTCATCAGGAAGGCTGAGCGGATCTCGCCGGCCAGCAGCGGCTCGAGCCACTTGTCCTTCAGTTCCTCGGAGGCATAGCGCTCCAGCGTCTCCATGTTGCCGGTGTCGGGGGCCGCGCAGTTGAAGACCTCGGCCGACCAGGGCACCCGGCCCATGATTTCGCACAGCGTGGCGTATTCCAGGTTCGACAGGCCCTGCGGGGCGCGCGGCGAGCGCGGCAGGAACAGGTTCCACAGGCCGGCCGCGCGTGCCAGCGGCTTCAGTTCCTCGATCACCTTGGTCGGCACCCAGGCGTTGCCGGCGCGGCGGTTGGCGTCGATCTCCGCGGCGAAACGCTTTTCGTTCGGGTAGATGTGCTGGTCGAAGAAGGCCAGCAGCTTGGCCTGCATTTCCTTGACCTTCGGGCTGTATTCGAAATCCATGTGGTCTCCTCGCTACGGAATCAGTGGACGCCGGGGTGGGCGGCGGCGCCTCGTTGGCCTCGGCAGGCCTCGGCATCAGTGCGGCATGGGCCGATGGAATGCACTCTATCTGAAAGCTGGTAATAAGAAAAATGAATTTTCTGGATTTGCCAGTATCAATTCCCTGCATTCCGTGACAGAATCCCCGGCATGCAGCTCTCCCGCATCGACCTGAATCTCTTCGTGGTGTTCGACGCCATCTACAGCGAAGGCAGCATCACCGCGGCCGCGCGCCAGCTCAACCTGACGCAGCCCGCGGTCAGCCATGCGCTGGGCCGGCTGCGCACGCTGTTCGACGATCCGCTGTTCGAGCGGCGCGGGCAGGGCATGGCGCCCACGCCGCTGGCGCGCTCGCTGGCCGCCGAGGTGCGCAGCGCGCTGCAATCGTTCGCGCGCACGCTGCAGGATACGCCGCACTTCGATCCCACCAATACCGTGCGGCGTTTCACCATCGGCATGCGCGACGCGCTGGAATCCACGCTGCTGCCGCCGCTGATGGCGCGCGTCACGGCGATGGCGCCGCAGGTGGAGATTGCCGCGATCCGCTTCGACCGCCGCGAGATGGAATCCGAGCTGCTGGCCGGCACGCTGGACGCCGCGCTGGACATCCTGCTGCCGGTCTCGCCCGCCATCCACCACGCGCCGTTCATGGCCGATCCGATGGTGGTGCTGGCGCGGCGCGACCATCCGCTGGTGAAGAAGGAGCTGACGCTCGAGCGCTACCTCGCGGCCGAGCATGTGCACGTGTCGTCGCGCCGCCGCGGTGCCGGCCTGGAAGACCAGGCCCTGCACCGCATGGGCCTGACGCGGCGCGTGCGCCTGCGTTGCCAGCACTACGCGGCCGCGTGCCGCGTGGTCAGCTGCACCGACCTGCTGGCCACGCTGCCGCTGCGCTATGCGCGCATCGCCAATGAGCCCTATGCCAACCGCCTGCTGTCGCTGCCGTTCAAGGTGCCTTCGCTGGAACTGCACCTGTACTGGCATGCGGGCGGCGAAAACGACGGTGCCAACCGCTGGCTGCGCGAGCAGCTGATGGCGGTGATGGCCGCGCTCGGCACCGGCATGGCCGACGTAGCCGCCGCCAGCTAAGTGCCCCCGCGCCCGCACGGCGGGCACCGCAAGCGACCCCCGCGGCGCCCCGGTGCGGCGCGCGCGGGTCACACGTAAGGAATTGTTCACGGGCTAGACCCTCCCGGTCCGCGCCCATACCATCGTCCGGTCTTTCTGCCCCCGGCGCCGCCGCCGCGAGCCCGTGTCCGCACGGTGCTGGCGATGGTTGCCGCGCCGGCTGTCCGCGCCTGCGGATCCCCCGGGGCAGGTTCCTTCCTCCGATGACCACGACGATTCAGAACGATGACCGGGAAACGCTTGCTTGCTGATCACCAATCCATGCCGCTGCGACGCGCGCGGCGCACCACGCTCGCCCTGACTACCCTTTGCGCCGCCGCGGCGCTGGCGCTGTCCGCATGTGGCGGCGGTGGTGGCGATGGCGGCGACGGCGCTGCTTCGTCGGGCGCATCGCAAGCGAGCGGGCCGGCCAGCGCGCCTTCCGGCCCGAGTTCCGGCACGCCTGTCACGGCAGGTGCCTGCTATACCGTCAGCGGCACGGCGCCGGCACCCGCGGCGGGCGGCGGCATCTCGCTGCTGCCGGCGCGCGGCAGTGCGGTCAGCAATTACCGCGTGCTGGAAGAGCCGCGCAGCGCCGGCCTGTGCTACGCCAACTATCGGCGCGAGCAGGTGGGCCTGCCGCCGCTGGCGGCACGCGATCCGCTCAATACCGTGGCGCAGAACCACACTGCCTACATGCTGGCCAACGCCACGCTGACCCACGACGAGACCAGCGGCAAGCCGGGCTATACCGGCGCCACGCCCAATGAGCGCATCCAGGCCGCCTATCCGACCAACGCCACCGCGGAAGTGGTGGCCGGTGCCAACCGCTGGACTTCGGTTGCCAATGCGCAGCTGTCGATGTCGCCCAAGGACGCGCTGGTGTCGGACCTGGTCAACGCGCCGTTCCACCGCGCCGCGCTGCTGGGCAGCTACGGCTCGGCCGGCAGCGGCTTTGCCGAGCGCGTGGGCCCTGATGGCAGCGGCACCTCGGCCAGCTACTACCAGACCATCGACCTGGCCGATGCATCGAAGGGCGGCAGCGACAACCAGATGGTGGCCTATCCGTACAACGGCCAGGCCGACGTGCCGGCCAGCTGGGTCAACTCGGAAAGCCCCAATCCCGCGCCGGGCTACGAGGGCAAGACCGTGGGCTATCCGGTATCGCTGCAGGCCATCAACACCTCGCTGCAGTTCGATGCCGACAACTTCGTCATCACCGACGCGCAAGGCAACAACGTCAACTGCCTCAAGGTCGACAGCCGCTCGTCGGGCCTCTCCAGCGCCGCACGCGGCCTGGCGATCTGCACGCCGGTGGCGCCGCTGGCCAGCCAGCAGCGCTACAGCGTGCGCGTCACCGGCCGGCTGGGTTCACAGCCGGTGGACCTGAGCTGGTCGTTCACCACGCGCTGACCCGCACTCACCAGCACAGCGGCGCGCTCATTGCGGCGCGCCGTGCCGCAGCTCGATGCGCACCTGGCCCGGGGCCAGCGTGCGGTCGGCCTGCACGGCAAATGGCACCGGCGGGCGTTGCGCCGCCGGCATCGATTGCCACAGCCGTCCTGCCCATTCCCTGATTGCCTCACTGTCCGGTTCGGCCGCCAGCAGCGTGACCGATGCCGCCGCCGGCATGCGCGCGGCCGTAGCCTCGGGGTCGTCCTGGATCGACACGACCATGCCTGATGCGGTGTCCGCCGCGGGGGCGCGTGCGGCCGCCATCGGTGGCGCGGCCTTGCGCGCGAAGTCTGCCCGCGGCGCGGCCGCCGGCGGTGCCGCGGGTGCCGGCATTGCCGGCGGCGGGGCTGCCTCTGCCATGGCCGGATACGCGGGAGCGGCCGGTGCGGCGGCCACGGCCGGCGCCTGGGCGGACAAGCTTTCGGTCGCCTGCGGTGGTGGTGGCGTGGTGGCCTCGCGTGGTGCCGTGCCCCCGGCCGTCGCCGGCGCGCGGCTGCGCTGCCCGGCGTGCGCCGGGGCAGGGCGCTCTTCCCGCCGCGGGGCCGGGGCAGCTTTCGCGGCCGGCGGGTTTGCCGGCGCGGCCGTCCCGGACTCCGCCGCAGCTTGCGGTGCGGGCGCTGCTGCCATCTCTGCGGCGGGTGCCGCGGCCGGGGCGGACACCTGTTCAGGCGCCGATGCCGGCAGCAGTGCGCCGTCATCGATCTGCCGCAGCACGATACTGGTGGTCAGCCCGGCCACTGCCGCAACGCTGGCCACGAGTCCCAGCGAGCGCCACCAGCGCCGCGCGCGCGCGGCGCGCGCTGCCATGGCTTGCGCCGCTGTCCGTGTTGCCTGTGCCGGTGTTGCCGCCTCCGCCTCCGCCTGTGCCTGCAGCCACGCGCTGGCAGCGGCACCGACCGGGGCACCCAGGATATCCGCTGCGGGCTCGCCTGACGCCACGCGCGCAAGCAGCGCATCGCGTCGCGTGGCCTGCGCCGCCTGCAGGCGCGCGGCTTCTTGCAGCACCGCCGTGGCCAGTGTTGGCGGCGCGGCGAAGGGCAGGGCCGCCGCGCCGGCCCGTTGGCGATCCGCCTCCTGTTGTGCCGCACGTGCGGCCGCGTGCACCGACTCTGCCAGCGCAGCGGACGGCGCGTAGGCGGGCAGGTCCCGCAGCAGAGCTGAAAGCCGGTCCTTGCCGTCGATAAAGCGGTCGGCCGCGTTCACGACGGCGTCTCCTGCGAGCCCGGCACGTTGCCGGCCAGGTCTGCGCGCAGGCGCGCGAACGCATAGCGCAGCCGGCTCTTCACCGTCTCGAACTTCTCGCCGAGCATCTGCGCAATCTCTTCGACGCTCATGTCGCTGAAGAAGCGCAGCACCACCACCTCGCGCTGGGCGACGGGCAGCTGCAGCAGCGCGCGGTGCACGTGGTGCGCGTGCTCGCGCAACTGCAGCTCCGCTTCCGGCGACAGGTCGTCGGCCGGCATCTCCGCTGGCTGGTCGTCCAGCGCTACGCGCTGGCGCGCATCGGCGCTGCGCACCTGGTCGAGCCAGGTATTGCGCGCGATCTGGAACAGGAAGGTGCGGAACGCCGCGCCCGGCTGGTAGTCACCGCAGCGGGTCATCAGCTTGACCCAGGTCTTCTGCGCGATGTCCTCCGCTTCGCCACGGTTGCCCTGGCATAGCCAGGCCACGTAGTTGTAGAGGCCGGCGTTATGGCGGCGGAACAGCTCGGTGACTGGCTGCTCGATGATGCCGCCCGCCACCAGCAGCATCAGGTCGTGGTCGGGCAGCGCCGACAGCGCGGCGCCGGGCGTGGCGGCTGCGGGCGCGGCGGAAGGGGCGGGGGCGGGTGCCTGCATGCGCCCGAGTATAGGAGAGCGCAAGGCGGCGCGACAGCCTGCCGCGCCGCCTTGCGCCGGCTTGCGGCCCGGGCTGGTGTCAGCGTGCCGCACGCTCGGCCGGCCCGCCGCTGGTGGCGCCGGCCGGACTGGACGTGGCCAGGCTCTGTGCCAGGTCCACCAGCTTGAGGAACTCGCCCCGATAGCCGAAGCGGTCGGTGCCGCGGGCGCCCTGGGCCAGCGCGTGGGCATCGGCGTAGCGCCAGTCGCCGGTGAACTTGCCGCCGCGCAGCACCTGGCCGAAACCGGCCACCGCCGCGGCAAAGCGGAAGTCGTCATCGCCTTGCGCCAGCGGGCGGATGGCCTGCCGCGCGACGGTGATGTCCATCAACTGGCTGGTGCTGGCGGCGGGCAGCTTGTAGCGCAGCTTGATGTGCGCGAGCTCGCCGTCGCGCCCCGGCGCGGGTGCGGCCGGCTGGTAGCGCAGCGGATCGACCAGCCCGGCCTGGCCGGCCAGCGTCAGCTCATACAGCGCCGTCACGGTGTGGCCCGCGCCGATATCGCCGGCATCGACCTTGTCGTTGTTGAAGTCCTCGCGCGCCAGCATGCGGTTCTCGTAGCCGATCAGGCGATACTCCTTCACCGTGGCCGGATTGAATTCCACCTGGATCTTCACGTCGCGCGCGATGGTGGCCAGGGTCGAGCTGATCTCGCTGACCAGCACCTTGTTGCCTTCCATCAGGTTGTCGATATACGAATAGGCGCCGTCGCCGGCATCGGCCAGCTGCTCCATCAGCTGCTCGTTGTAGTTGCCGGTGCCGAAGCCGAGCGTGGACAGCGACACGCCCGACCTGCGCTTCTCTTCCACCATGCTCTTGAGTTGCCGGAAGTCGGTCACGCCCACGTTGAAGTCGCCGTCGGTGGCCAGCAGCACGCGGTTGATGCCGCCGGCGATAAAGCTCTGCTGCGCGGCCTGGTAGGCCAACGCGATGCCGCTGGCGCCGGCGGTGCTGCCCCCGGCCACGAGCTGGTCGATGGCGGTGCTGATGGCGGTCTTGTCGCTGCCCGGCGTGGGTGGCAGCGCCACGCGCGTGCCGCTGGCATAGGTGACCAGCGTGATGCGGTCCTGCGGCCGCAGCTTGTGCACCAGCAGCTTGAGCGAGGACTTCAGCAGCGGCAGCTTGTCCGGCGAATTCATCGATCCCGACACATCCACCAGGAATACCAGGTTGGCGGGCGGCAGCGCGGCGCTGGCCATGTCCTTGCCCTTGATGCCGATGCGCAGCAGCACATTGGCCGGGTGCCAGGGCGCGGGCGCCAGCGCGGCATGCACGGCGAACGGGCGGCCGTCGGCGGGCTGGGCATAGTCATAGGGGAAGTAGTTCAGCAACTCTTCCACGCGCACCGCATCGGCCGGCGGCATGCGTCCGGCATTGAGCATGCGGCGCATATTGCTGTAGCTGCCGGTATCGACATCGATGCTGAAGGTGGATACCGGCGCCTGCGCCACCAGCCTGACGCCGTTTTCCTCGATGGCGCCGTAGCGTTCGCGCTCGGCTGGCGCCGGCGGCGGCAGGTGGTAGGGCATCGCCAGCGGGGCGCGCGGGTCGATGGCGCGCATTTCCATGGCGGGTGCCACCTGGCCAGCCTTGGCGGCGTGGTCGTGCGTGGGCGCCGGGGCCGCGGGCGGCGGCACAGGCTGGGCCACTTCCGGGGGAAGCGACGGCGAATGCCCGCCGCAGGCCGACAGCGCCAGGGCGGCGGCAAGACTGGAAATGACGGCCGGTGCGCGAAGTTGCATATTGTTCTCCTGAGCGGCCGCGGGGCGGGTCCCCGGTCATGACGGCCTGTCGATGAAACGGTGCTGGCGAGGGATCGGGGTTAAGCCGGGAGAATTTTTTTGCACCTGCATGTGGCTCCCTCATGTGGCGGCAGTCAGACTTTCTTGCCCCAGGATGCTCCGATCGCCACTACAATCGTTTGATCCTTCCCCAGGAGATATCGCATGGCTCACCCTGACCTCTCTTCGATGGCGTGGCGCGGCGCGCTGGCCCTTGCCCTGACGGCGCTGCTCGGTGCTTGTGGTACCCAGGGCGGAGGGACCGCCGCGCCCGCAGCACCGGCCGCGCCGTCGGCCACGACACCGCCTGCCGCGATGCCGCCGGCCCCGGAAGTTGCCTCCGGGTATCGCCCGGGCATGTCCACCGTCTACGCGCAGCGCCACATGGCTGCCGCGGCCAACCCGCTGGCGAGCGAGGCCGGGCGCGCCATCCTGCGCCAGGGCGGCTCGGCCATCGACGCCGCCATCGCGATGCAGGCCGTGCTGACGCTGGTCGAGCCGCAGGCCACCGGCATCGGCGGCGGCGCCTTCATCATGTACTGGGACGGCAAGAACGTTCAGGCCTTCGACGGCCGCGAGACCGCCCCTGCCGGCGCCACCGAAAACCTGTTCCTGCGCCCCGACGGCAAGCCCATGGAGTTCAGCGAGGCCCAGATCGGGGGACGCTCCGTCGGCACGCCCGGCGTGATGCGCGCGCTGGAAATGGCGCACCAGAAGCACGGCCGCCTGCCGTGGGCCAAGCTGTTCCAGCCCGCCATCGACCTGGCCGAGAAGGGCTTCCCGATCTCGCAGCGGCTGTACACGCAGGTGGCGGCCGACAAGTTCCTGGCCAATTCGCCGGAGATGGCCGCCTACTTCCTGGATGCACAGGGCAAGCCCAAGCCGGCCGGCACGGTGCTGAAGAACCCGAAGCTGGCGCAGACCCTGCGCGATGTCGCCCGGCGCGGTGCCGGCGTGCTCTACAACGGTCCGATCGCGCGCGATATCGTCGCCAAGGTCAACGGCGGCAGCAATGCCGGCTCGCTGTCGCTGGCTGACCTGGGCAGCTACCGGGCCAAGCAGCGCGTGCCGGTCTGTACCGACTACAAGCGCTGGAAGATCTGCGGCATGCCGCCGCCGTCGTCGGGCGGCATCGCCATCGCGCAGATCCTGGGCACGCTGCAGGCGCTCGAGACCAAGAATCCCAAGTACGCGCTGGCCGCGCTCAAGCCGCAGGGCGTGAACACGCCGGCGGTGATGGAGGCCAATCCCGACGCGGTCCACGCGATCTCCGAAGCCGACCGCCTGGCCTACGCCGACCGTGGCCTGTACGTGGCCGATGCCGACTTCGTGCCGGTCAACGTGACCGGCCTGGTCAGCCCGTCCTACCTTGCCACACGCGCGGAGCTGATCGGCGACAAGAGCATGGGCAAGGCCCAGCCGGGGGTGCCGCCGGGCACGGCGATGGCCTACGCGCCCGACCGTTCACCGCCGCGCGTTTCCACCTCGCAGATCGTTGCGGTCGATGGCCGCGGCGGGGCGATTTCAATGACCACCACGATCGAGTCGTACTTCGGCTCCCATCTGATGGTGCGCGGCTTCATGCTGAACAACCAGCTGACCGATTTCTCCTTCGTGCCGAGCGAGAACGGCAAGCCGGTGGCCAACCGCGTGCAGCCGGGCAAGCGGCCGCGCTCGTCGATGGCGCCGACACTGGTGTTTGACCGCGAGAGCGGCCAGCTGGTCGCCACGGTCGGTTCGCCGGGCGGCTCGCAGATCATCGAGTATGTGTCCAAGACCCTGGTCGGCATGCTGGACTGGAACATGGACGTGCAGGCCGCCATCGGCATGGGCAACTTCGGCAGCCGCAACGGCCCGACCGAGGTGGAGAAGGGGCTGGTGTCGCCGGGCCTGGTGCAGGCACTGCAGCAGCGCGGCCACCAGGTGGCCGAGATCGAGATGACCAGCGGCACGCAGGCGATCATGCGCAAGCAGGGGCCTGACGGCAAGGTGGTGTGGGCCGGTGGTGCGGACCCGCGGCGGGAAGGGGTGGCGCTGGGGGATTGAGCGCCGCGCGATGCAGATGAAAAACGGGCGCCTCGGCGCCCGTCTTCTTTTGCTGCAGCAGTTGCCGCGTCAGCCCTTCGCCTTCTGCGCGTACTGCCACCCCATCTCCGCCATCGGCCGCGCGCGCTTGCCTGCGTCCAGCGCCTGCGCCGACGACGCGGTGCCGTCCACCACGCGCTTCATGATCCCCTGCAGGATGCCGGCGATGCGGAACATGCTGAAGGCCAGGTAGAAGTTCCAGTCGCCGGTGATCGGGCGGCCGGTGCGCTGCTCGTACAGGCGGCGGTAGCTGGCTTCGTCCGGGATGCCCAGCGCGGCGAAGTCAACGCCGGCAATGCCGCGGAACTGGCCCGGGGCGATATGCCAGCTCATGCAGTGATAGCTGAAGTCGGCCATCGGGTGGCCCAGCGTGGACAGTTCCCAGTCCAGCACCGCCAGCACGCGCGGCTCGGTCGGGTGGAACATCAGGTTGTCGAGCCGGTAGTCGCCGTGCACGATCGAGGTCAGGTCGGCGTCTTCCTGCGGGATATGCTGCGGCAGCCAGTCCATCAGCGCGTCCATCGACGGGATCGATTCGGTCTCGGACAGCTTGTACTGCTTGGTCCAGCGCTCGATCTGGCGCTGGAAGTAGTTGCCGGGCTTGCCGTAGTCGCCCAGGCCGATGGCGTTGTAGTCGACCGTGTGCAGCGCAGCGATGACGCGGTTCATCTCGTCGTAGATGGCGCTGCGCTCGGCGGTGCTCATGCCCGGCAGCGACTGGTCCCACAGCACGCGGCCGGCGACGAACTCCATGATGTAGAAGGCGCGCCCGATCACGGACTCGTCCTCGCACAGCGCGTACATGCGCGCCACCGGCACGTCGCTGCCGGCCAGCGCGGCCATCACGCGGTATTCGCGCTCGATCGCGTGCGCCGAAGGCAGCAGCTTGCTCTTGGGGCCGGGCTTGGCGCGCATCACGTAGGTCTGGCCCGGCGTGACCAGCTTGAAGGTCGGGTTGGACTGGCCGCCCTTGAACTGCTCCACGGTCAGCGGGCCGGCAAAGCCCTCCACGTGCTGGCGCATCCAGGCTTCCAGCGCGTCGGTGTCGAAGCGCTGCTGGTCCGCCACCGGGCGCGTGCCCTCGAAGTGCGATACGTTGCTGGTCATGCTGTCTCCGTTGGTTTTCTGTTCGGTATCGGTTGGGATTCGATCAAGTCCGCGGCGCGCTCAGCCCTGCGGCTGGCGTCCGCGCAAATACTGGTGCAGCAGCACTTCCATGGTGGTGTGGCGCGTGCCGCTGTGCACGGGCGTGGGCGGCGAGTAGTTGGTCATGCGCACCACCCAGTCGAGCGGGCCGTCGCCCATGTCGAGCACATTGATGCAGCCCGCGGTCTGCAGCAGCGAGCCGAAGAACACGCGCCGCCCGCAGGTGATGGCCTGCGACAGGATGGCGCGGTTGGTGCCGCCGTGCAGCACCATCAGCGCGGTGTCCCAGTCGGGATCGGCGCGCAGGCGCTCCAGCGCGGGCAGCACGCGGTCGAGGAACTGGCCGATGGTCTCGCCGTTGAGGAAGCGCTTGTGTTCCGGGACTTCGCCTTCGAAGGCGCCGACGAAGGCGTCGCGCAGGTCCTGGTCGGCAATCGCGGACAGGTCGCCGCCGCGGATCTCCTGCAGCGCGGGCCAGACTTCAGGCACGATGCCGTCCATCTCCGGCAGCTCGGCCAGCACGCGCTCCGCGGTCTCCACCGTGCGCGGCAGTCCGCTGACGATGACGCGGTCGAAGCGGATCTGTTCGGCGGCAAAGGCGCGGCCGGCGGCGGTGGCCTGCATGCGGCCGGTCTCGTTCAGCGGCACCATCTCGGGCAGGGCAGGGCGCCCGGCCTCGTCGAAATATGAAACGGCACCATGCCGCATCAGGTAGATGCGGCGACGCGAGGACGGCGGCAATTCCATGCGTTGTCTCCTTGTATTGTGCGGCATGCCTGTCTGTCGCGGGCTGGCCGTTCGGGTAAAGCCAGGCGTCCGGCGCCCGGCTTCAGCGGTACTGCGGCTTGCGCTTTTCCAGGAAGGCGCTGATGCCTTCGCCGCCGTCGGGGTGGTGCAGCGCGGCGACGAAGCTGTCGCGCTCGGCCAGCAGGTGTTCGGCGCGCGATGCCGTGGCTGCGTGGTTGATCAGGGCCTTGATGCGGCCCACGGCGTGCGGCGACTGGCGGGCAAGGCCAGCGGCCAGGCGCAGGGCCTCGTCCAGGGCCTGGCCCGGCTCGGTGACGCGGTTGACCAGCCCGAACTGCGCCAGCCGCGCCGCGTCCATCGGCTTGCCTTCCATCATCAGTTCGCTGGCCAGCGGCCGCGGCAGCGCGCGTGCGATCTCATACGAGCCGCCGCCGTCGGGCGTGAGCCCCACGGAGACATAGGCCATCACGAACTTGGCATTGCTGGCCGCCACCACGAAGTCGCACGCCAGCACCACCGAGAAGCCCGCGCCAGCGGCCGCGCCTTCCACCGCCGCGATGATCGGCTTGGGAAAGGCGTGCAGCGACTCGACCCAGCCGTTCAGCAGGGCGATGCTGGCGGCCTGCACCTCCTGCGGCTGGCTGCGGTTGCCGAGCAGCCGGTTGAGGTTGCCGCCGGCGCAGAAAATGCCGTCGGCGCCGGTGATGATGACCGCGCGCACCGAGTCATCGGCGGCGGCCTGATCCAGCGCCTGCTGCGAGGCCGCGTAGATGTCCGGGTGCAGCGCATTGCGTGCCTCGGGGTTCGAGATGGTCAGCACCAGGGTCGAATCGACGCGGTGGGAAAGCAACTGTGCGGGCATGGGCGTGGCTCGGTCGGTGGGGCGGTGGCGGGCTTACTGCTCTTCGGCCAGCAGCGACAGGCCCAGGCCGGCACGGCGCCACAGCCACGGGCTCGGGCGGTAGCGCATGTCGCCGGTGAGCGCTTCCATGTTGCGCAGCGTCTCCAGCACCAGTTGCGGGCCGACCGCATCGCCCAGCGCCAGCGGGCCCTTGGGATAACCCAGGCCCAGGTTGACGGCGAGGTCGATGTCCGACGGCGTGGCGATGCGCTGCTGCGCGATATCGCTGGCGATATTGATGATGCAGCAGAGCACGCGCTGCGCGACAAAGCCGGCCGAATCACGGATCACCGTGACCGGAACGCCGTCGCTGGCGAACAGGCCGTGCGCGGCATCACGCGCGGCGGCGCTGGTGGCCGGCGTGGTCATCAGCGTGCGGCGCTTGGTGGCCTCGAACGGCAGCAGCGTGTCGATGGCAACGGTGCGGGCCGGGTCCAGGCCCTGCTGCAGCGCGCTGGTGGTGGCGTCCAGGCCCAGCGGGGTGACGATGATCAGCGCGTCGGCCGACGGCTTGTTGCCGCCTTCCGGGGTCACGCCCAGCGCGCCCAGCAGCTTGGTCACCATGGCGTGGCCGCGCTCGCTGGCGTGGCTGACCCACACGCTCGACGGGCGCGCGCCCGGCACCGCGGCGGCGGCCGGCACTTGCTTCTGGCCATCGGCGTAGGAATAGAAACCGGCGCCGGCCTTGCGGCCGATCAGCCCGCCGACCGCGCGGATCGCGGTGATCGGCGAGGGGCGGTAGCGCGGTTCCTGGTAGAACTGGTTGTAGATCGATTCCATCACCGGGTGCGACACGTCCAGCCCGGTCAGGTCCATCAGCTCGAACGGGCCCATGCGGAAGCCGGCCTGCTCGCGCATGATGTTGTCGATGTCGGCAAATCCGGCCACGCCTTCCTGCGCGACCTTCAGGCCTTCGATATTCATGCCGCGGCCGGCATGGTTGACGATAAAGCCCGGCATGTCCTTGCACCGCACCGGCGTATGGCCCATGCGGCGCGACAGCGCCATCAGCGCGTCGCCCACCGCGGGGTTACCCGACAGGCCGTCGATGACCTCGACCACCTTCATCAGCGGCACCGGGTTGAAGAAGTGGTAGCCGGCGATGCGGCCCGGGTGCTGCGCACCCACGGCGATCGCGGTGATCGACAGCGAAGACGTGTTCGAGGCGATGACGGCATCTTCACGCAGGACCGCTTCGAGCTTGGCGATCAGGTCGCGCTTGACCTCCAGCTTCTCGACGATGGCTTCCAGCACCATGTCGCAGCCGGCCAGGTCTTCCAGCGCGCCGCAGGGCTTGACGCGGGCCAGCGTGGCCTCGGCGTCGGCGGCGCTGATCTTGCCCTTGTCGGCGAGCTTGGCCAGCGTGTCCTGCAGGTACTGGCGCGCGGCGGCCACGGCTTGCGGGTTGGCGTCGTACAGGTTGACGGTCAGGCCCGCCTGCGCGGCGATCTGCGCGATGCCCCGGCCCATGGCGCCGGTGCCGACGATACCCAGCGTATCGATGGTGAAAGTGCTCATCAGTTGCCCCAAAAGTTGTGGTTAAATTAGCACGATCGTACGTTTTTTGCACCTTCCGCAACAGTCTGGCGGGGCAGGCGGCGTGCGCTGATCGGCCAGCCGGTACACTGCAGACCCCGGATGGTCCACAATCACCCGACATCCGCACCGTGCGATGCGGGGATCATCCCAATAACGGAGAGAGACGACATGCTGAAGCTCTGCGGTTTTGCCGCCAGCAACTACTACAACAAAGTGAAGCTGGCGCTGCTGGAAAAGAACGTGCCGTTCGAAGAGGTGCTGGCCTGGATCGGCCAGACCGACCCGGCGGCCACGCCCGCGGGCAAGGTGCCCTACATCATCACCGAATCCGGCCCGCTGTGCGAGTCCGAAGCCATCGTCGACTACGTGGAGGCAGCCTATCCGCAGACGCCGCTGCTGCCGGGCGACCCGTACCAGGCCGCCAAGGTGCGCGAGATCGTCGTCTTCATGGAACTGTACCTGGAGCTGACCGCGCGCGAGCTGTACCCCGAGGCATTCTTCGGCGGCAAGGTCAGCGACGGCGTCAAGGACCGCCAGCACAAGCTGCTGACGCGCTATGTCCCGGCCTTCGCCAAGCTGGCGAAGTTCTCGCCGTATATCGCCGGCGACAGCTTCACGCTGGCCGACTGCGCCGCCGCGGCACACCTGCCGCTGGTGTCGTCGTGCACCAAGATCATCTACGGCACCGACCTGCTGGCCGACCTGCCGGTCAAGGACTACCTGAAGACGCTGTCGGCGCGTGAGTCGGTGCAGAAGGTCAATGCCGACCGCAAGGCCAATCTTGAGCTGATGGCGAGCCGCAGCAAGCAGTAAGCGAAGCGGCTTGAACTGCCGCATGTGTGAAAAACGCCCGCGAATTCATCGCGGGCGTTTTTGTTTTCATCACAGCCTGGCCAGCCGCTCCAGCGCCAGCGCCAGCGTCTCTTCCTTCTTGGCAAAGCAGAAACGCACCACGCCCGATTCACGCGGCTGCGTGTAGAAGGCCGAGACCGGGATCGCGGCCACGCCGATCTCGCGCGTCAGCCACATCGCGAAGTCGGCCTCGCTCAGGTCGGAAATGGCCGAGTAGTCGACGCACTGGAAGTAGGTGCCGTCCGACGGCAGCAGCTTGAACCGGCTGTTGGCCAGCCCGGCGCGGAAGAAGTCGCGCTTGGCCTGGTAGAACGCCGACAGCTGCAGGTAGGGCGCGGGATCGGCCATGTAGTCGGCCAGGCCGTGCTGCACCGGCGTGTTCACGGTGAACACATTGAACTGGTGCACCTTGCGGAACTCGGCCATCAGCGCTGCCGGCGCGGCCACGTAGCCGACTTTCCAGCCGGTCACGTGATAGGTCTTGCCGAAGCTCGAGATCACGAAGCTGCGGCGCGCAAGCTCAGGATGGCGCGAGACCGAGGCGTGCTGCTGGCCGTCGTAGACCATGTGCTCGTAGACCTCGTCCGAGAGCAGCAGGATGTCGGTGCCGGCCAGGATCTGCGCCAGCTGGTCCATGTCGGACGCGCGCAGGATCGTGCCGGTGGGGTTGTGCGGCGTGTTGATCAGGATCATGCGCGTGCGCGGCGTGATCGCTGCGGCCAGCCTGTCGAAGGGCACGCGGAATTCCGGCGCTTCCAGCGTGACCGGCACGGCGGTGGCGCCGGCCAGCTCGATCGCGGGCAGGTAGCTGTCGTAGCACGGCTCCAGCACGATCACCTCGTCGCCCGGATGCACCGCGCACAGGATCGCGGTCAGGATGCCCTGGGTGGCCCCGGCGGTGACGGTGATCTCGGTGTCCCAGCTGTACTGGTGGCCATAGAGGCTGGCGATCTTGGCGGCGATGGCCTGGCGCAGGCGCGGCACGCCCGCCATCGGCGGGTACTGGTTATGGCCGGCGCGCATGGCAGCGGTCACGGCATCGACGATCCTGGGGTCGCAGTCGAAGTCCGGGAAGCCCTGGCCCAGGTTGACGGCGTTCTTCTCGGTGGCCAGCGCGGACATCACGGTGAAGATGGTGGTGCCGACGGCGGGCAGGCGCGAGGGCGGCGGGGACAACGGCGTCAACTGGGTGTGGGTGGTGTCTGCGGACATGATGCGAACGTGTCGATGCGGTGGGGATTGCGATCAGGCGTGCGGCGCCACCGGGGAGGCGGCGCCGGGAGCCGACATTCTAAAGCGGATCGGCGGCGCTGGCGGCGCCAAGCGCGGCCAGCCAGGCACCGAAGGCCGGCGGCGTCATCACTTCCACGCCGCTGCTGCGGCGCAGGCGGGTGCGCAGCTTGAGCACGGCCTTGTCCTTCGATACCAGGCAGGCGGCGCCGGCAAAATGCGCCAGCTCAACGAACTTCTGGTCGTCGGTGTCCTTGCAGCGCGGCAGGCGGATGGCGTCGTAGTCGGCCTGCGGCGGCGCGGCTTCCAGGCTGGCGAGGCGGTCGACGGTGGCCAGCGCGGCATTGATATCGACGTCAAAGCGGGCAAATTGCGGATAGGCCAGCACCCGCCGCAGTTCCTCGCGGCAGTCGGCGCGGATCACCGGGGCGATGGTGCCGGCCTCAAGCGCGGTGCGGATCGGCTCCACATGCGGGTCGCGGAAGACCAGCAGGTCCACCCAGATGTTGGAGTCCAGCACCACGCGCGGCGCTGATGTGACGCCGGCGGGGCTGGCGAAGAGGATGGTTGCGGTGGTGTCGAGGCGCATTCGCTACAATCTTGGCTTGTTTGTCCTTGGCTACTGCCGCGATTTTGCCATGCTCATCGTTTTGTCTCCCGCCAAGTCGCTGGACTACGAGACTCCCCCGCGCCTCAAGACCCATACGCTGCCGCGCTTTATCGACCGTTCCGCCACGCTGATCGAGCGCCTGCGCAAGCTGGCGCCGCAGGATGTGGGCGCGCTGATGGACATCTCCGACAAGCTCGCGGTGCTCAATGTGACGCGCTACGGCGACTGGTCGCCTGAGTTCACCGCGGCCAACAGCAAGCAGGCGGTGCTGGCCTTCAACGGCGACGTCTACGACGGCCTCGACGCGAAGACGCTGTCGGCCGAGGACCTCGGCTTTGCGCAGAAGCACATCCGCATCCTGTCCGGCCTGTACGGCGTGCTGCGCCCGCTGGACTGGATGCAGCCCTACCGGCTGGAGATGGGCACGCGCCTCGACAACGTTGCCGGCAAGGACCTGTACGCGTTCTGGGGCGACGATGTCACGCAGATGATCAACGCCGACATGGCCGCGCTCAGGCAGGAAGGCGCGCCGGTGCTGGTCAACCTGGCCTCGGAAGAATATTTCAAGGTGGTGCGGCCCAAGGTGCTGCAGGCCCGGATCGTCACGCCGGTGTTCGAGGACTGGAAGGGCGGCCGCTACAAGATCATTTCGTTCCACGCCAAGCGCGCGCGCGGCACCATGGCACGCTACGCCGTGACGCAGCGCGTGACCGAGCCGGACAAGCTCAAGCGCTTTGCCGAAGACGGCTACGCCTTCGACGCCGCGGCCTCGGATGCCACCCGCTGGGTGTTCCGCCGCCGCCTGGAAGACTGAAACCCATCGCCACGAGACTGCCAGCCATGCCTGCCGCCTTGCACATCTCTTCGCAATTCGACTCCGGCGCCATCGAGGTCGAGGCGCTCGACCGCGCCGACGATATCCGCCTGCGCATCCGCGCCGACTCGCACGCAGACTTCCGCCAGTGGTTCCATTTCCGCCTGCAGGGCGCGGCGGGGCAGGCGTGCCGGATGCACTTCCTGAACGCCGGCGACTGCACCTACCCGGACGGATGGCGTGACTACCGCGCGGTGGCTTCGTACGACCGCGCCAACTGGTTCCGCGTGCCGACGCGCTTCGACGGCCAGGTGATGACGGTGGAATTCACGCCCGAGCACGACAGCATCTGGTTTGCGTATTTCGAGCCGTATCCGGATGAGCGCCACCTGTCGCTGCTGGCCAGCTGCCAGCGCTCGCCGCTGGCGCGGCTGTCGCACCTGGGCAGCACCGTGGACGGGCGCGACATGACCCGTGTCACGCTGGGCCAGCCCGGCCCCGGCAAGAAGACCATCTGGATGATCGCGCGCCAGCACCCGGGCGAGAGCATGGCCGAATGGTTTGTCGAAGGCGTGCTGCAGCGCCTGACCGGCACCGGCATGTGGGCGGGCGACCCGGTTGCGCGCAAGCTGCTGGAGCGCGCGGTGTTCCACATCGTGCCGAACATGAACCCGGACGGCTCGGCGCGCGGCAACCTGCGCACCAACGCCGCCGGCGCCAACCTGAACCGCGAGTGGATGGCGCCGAGCCCGGATACCAGCCCGGAGGTCTACCACGTGCGCCGCGCCATCGAGGCCAGCGGCTGCGACATGTTCTTCGACATCCATGGCGACGAGGGACTGCCGTACAACTTCGTCGCCGGCAGCGAGATGCTGCCGGGCTTTACGGAGGCGCGCCGGCGCGAGCAGCAGCGCTTTATCGAGGCCTTCAAGCGGGTTTCGCCGGATTTCCAGGATGTGCACGGCTACGCGGCCAGCAAGTACAACGCGGATGCGCTCAAGCTGGCCTCCAAGTACATCGGCCATACCTTCGGCTGCCTGGCGCTGACGCTGGAGATGCCGTTCAAGGACAATGCCGACCTGCCGGATCCGGCGGTCGGCTGGAATGGCGCGCGCAGTGCGCTGCTGGGGACGGCGATGCTGCAGGCGATCCTGGACTACCTGGGCTGAGGCTGGCGACTCTGTTGCACGCTGCTGGTTGTCTCCCCTCTCCCGCAGGCGGGAGAGGGGAGACAACCAGCGCCCGCACGGGCGCCATCGCGTTACTGCTTCTTCTTGGCCTTGCTGGTCGTCTTGGCCGAGCCGGAGGTGGACTTGGCGCTCGTTGACTTCGACGACCTGGACGCCGACGCCTTGCTTGACTTCGATGCCGTGCTCTTGCCCTTGGCCCCATTGCGGCTCTTGCTTGCCGAAGTGCGCGTAGCAGTTGGCACGGCCGGCGCGGCAGCCGGTTCGCTGATGGTGGCGCCGCCGCTGTCCAGCAGTTCATACGCCAGCATCATCCCGTCGTCATAACCGCAGCGCACCTTCACCGGCTGCCAGTCGTCGCTGCCGCGGCGCTTGTGCGCGGTGGCGGCGAAGGTGACCACCGAGCTGACCGGAACGGCCTGCTTGCCCGGCGAGAAGCGTCCGCTCCATGGCTCGGTCGTGGCCTGTCCCGCTGCGAGCGCGCCGGTGGGAATCTTCAGGGCATCGTAGGTGGCCGAGCGCGGCACCACCCAGCTGGCGTGGGCGGCGCAGTCCGCCACGTCGCTGGTGGCGTTCTCGGTCTTCATCAGTTGTTCGCGCATACGGGTCCGGTACTCGGACAGGCTGACGCGGCCGCGGTCGGGCAGGGTGACGGTCTTGGTGGGTGGCGTGGGAGTGGCGGGTGCCGGGGCGGCGGCAGGTCGGGCGGGCGCGGCGGCGGGTGCCGGGGCAGGTGCCGGGCCGGCGCTGGCATCTTCGGCCGGCATATTGGCGCAGCCTGCCAGCGCGATCGCACCGGCCACTGCGGCAGCCACCATGCGGAGCCGGCTGCCGAGCAGTTCGGAGATTCGTCGGATCACGGTGTGAGCGGTGTGTGCGTTCTTGGGTTTGCCCGCGGCGCCGTAGGGCCGGCAGGCAAGATGGGTTCGCAAAGGAATGCCATGATAGAGGAAACCTATCTGACAAAGTTCCTAAATCTTGTTACCCATTCTTCTAACGCATGATGTCGTGCAACAAGTGACTTGTGCGCTAGCAGGAATCCCCTGTTTCGCACAACTGCGGTGAACCCGCAGCTTATGCGGGGCTGCGTGGCGCAGCCCCGGCCCGGGTCAGGCCACGCGCGACGGCATCGAGCGCGTAAAGCGCAGCAGCTCGTCGAGCAGCAGGTTCAGGTCATGGCGCAGCCTGGCAAAGCCCGCGGTATGCGTGAGGCCCACCTCGTCCATGTAGAGCTTGCGGTTGACCTCCAGCTGCAGGCTGTGGCAGCCGGCCTGGGGCTGGCCCACCACGCGCACGATCTCCACGCCCTTGTACGGGTGGTTGCGCCAGACGTCGTAGCCCATCTCCTTGAGCACGCCCTCGACCCGGTCGGTGAAGCGCTTGTCGCAGGTGGTGCCGTCGCGGTCGCCGACCACGAAATCCGGATGCTCCAGCCCCGGGAACTCGGTGGCGAATGGCGCGGCGTGGCTCGGCATCGAATGGCAGTTGATATGCCAGGCGCTGCCGTGGCTGGCCACGGCGCGGTCGGCCAGCTTCTGCAGCTGCGCGTAATAGGGCAGGTAGCAGCGGTTGATGCGCGCCTGCACTTCTTCCACGCTCAGCTTGCGGTCGTAGATGGCCTCGCCGGTGTCCAGCACCCGCCAGACCAGGCCCTTGCCCAGCCGGGTCTTGGCGGTCTCCTGCCTGGCGCCGGGCCAGGGAGCGTCGAGCAGGGCTTCGTCGATTTCTTCCAGCGCGCGGTTGGCGTCCAGGTAGCTGCGCGGGAAGCCCGCGCACAGCAGCGCGATGCCGCGCGCCGGGGCGCCGGCGTAGAGTTCGTCGACAAAGGTGTCTTCGGCCTGGCGCAGCAGCGGCAGCGGCAGCGCGGGGTCGGGGCGGAAGTCCGTCGGGTAGGTCGTCGCGCTGTGCGGCGAGTCCAGGAACAGCGCGGCGGGCTCGCCCTCGGGCTGGTACAGGTAGAACGGACTGTCCGCGGTGGTTCGGTCGGTGTCGGTCATGGTGTTGCCGTAAAGTCAGTCGAGCGAGATCTTGGCGGCGGCGGCCACGCGCTTGTTCTTGGCCACTTCGCTCTTGATCTGGGCGGCAAAGTGCGCCGGCGTATCGCCTACCGGGGTCGCGCCCAGCTTCTCGAGCTTGGCCTTCACTTCCGGCAGTGCCAGCACCTTGACCGCGGCGGTGTGGAGCCTGGTCTGGATATCCGCCGGCAGGTTGGCCGGCGCGATCAGGCCGAACCAGGCGGCGTCGTTGACTTCGCCCAGGCCCAGTTCGGCGAAGGTCGGCACGTTGGGCAGCGCGGCCACGCGCTTGGGCGCTGCCACGGCGAGCGCACGCAGCTTGCCGCCTTCAATGAACGGCAGCGACGACGGCAGGTTGTCGAACAGCACCTGCACCTGGCCGGCCAGCGCGTCGTTCAGCGCCGGGCCCACGCCCTTGTAGGGCACGTGCAGCAGTTCGGTCTTGCTGCTCATCTTGAACAGTTCCCCCATCATGTGCGAGACGCTGCCGTTGCCCGCCGAGCCATAGGCCAGCTTGTTGGGCTGCGACTGCGCCAGCGCGATGAAGGACTTCATGTCGGTGGCCTTGACCGCCGGGTTGATGCTCATCACGTTGGGCACCGAGGCCAGGTTGGTGATGGTGGTGAAGTCCTTGGTTGCATCGTAGGACAGGCGCGGGTAGACCGCCGGATTGATGCCATGGGTCGAGGCCGTGGCAATGCCCAGCGTGTAGCCGTCCGGCGCCGCCTTGGACAGGAAAGCGGTGCCGATGCTGCCGCCGGCGCCGCCGCGGTTGTCAACCACCACGGCCTGGCCCAGTTGCTGGCCGAGCTTGTCGGCGACGATGCGCGCGACGATGTCGGTGGTGCCGCCGGCGGGGAAGGGCACCACCAGCGTGATCGGCTTGGTCGGATAGCCGGCCTGGGCCATGGCGCTGAAGGAGATGCCGGCAGCGGCGGCGGCCGAAGCGGCGGCCAGGAGGCGGAGAAGATGGCGACGTTGCATGGGGGGATCCAGGGCGAGGGGAGGAATAAAGTGGATTTCACGATTCTGCGCGCCCGAGCAAGCGCGCCGCAAACGAAATAAAATCCTTAGCTCATTCCATTTGGTCGTGAAGTAGAGGTGATTTATGCGACGCTTATGTCCGTCGCTGACCGAGTTGCAGGCCTTTGAGGCCGCGGCACGCCATAACAGTTTTACCGTAGCCGCGCGTGAACTGCATGTCACGCAAGGCGCGGTCAGCAAGCAGGTGCGCAGCCTGGAGGCTTACCTGGGCGTGGAGCTGTTCCAGCGCGTGCGCCAGCGCCTGATGCTGACCACCGCGGGCGAGCGCTACCTGGAGCGCATCGGCCCCAGCCTGAACGAGCTGGAGGCCGCCACCGTCGAGCTGATGGCGCGGCAGGGGCGGGGCGGCGTGCTGCATATCGCCAGCATGCCGACGCTGGGCGCCAAGTGGCTGATTCCGCGCCTGCCGCAGTTCTTCGCGCGCCATCCGGAGGTGAAGCTGGAATTCGTGCCGCACGCGCAGGGCTACGATTTTTCCGAGCCGGACCTGGACGCCGCGATCCGCTTCGGCGACGGCGTCTGGCCCGGCAGCCTGGCCGACTACATGACCGGGCGCGAGGTGCTGCCAGTGTGCCGCCCGGGCCTGCTGGCGTCCGAGCCCGGCGGCGTGGCGCCCACGCCCGCTGCCTTGCTGCGCTATCCGCTGCTGCATCACACCACCGTGCCCGAAGCCTGGCCCGACTGGTTCGCCACGCTGGGCGTGCCGACCCGCGAGGCCTGGAGCGGCGCGCGCTTCGACCAGTTCTCGCTGCTCACGCAGGCCGCGCTGTCGGGTCTGGGCATCGCGCTGATCCCGCGCTGCCTGATCGAGGAAGAGCTGGCCACAGGGGCGCTGGTGGTGGCGCATCCGGCCCAGGTGCTGGCCAAGAAGGGCTATTACCTGTGCTATCCGGAGCAGAAGCAGCACCTGCCGGCGCTGCGCACGTTCCGCGCATGGGTGATGGAAGGAGCCGACCTGGCGCGGCCGGGCTGAGGCCGGAGCACAAAAAAGGGCGGCATCTCGATGCCGCCCCTTGCGCGCTTCAGCAGCCAGCGCTGCCTTACTTCGACAACACCTTCATCGCCTGTTCCAGCCCGGCCAGCGTCACCGGATACATCCGTCCCTTCATCAGCTGGTTGATGACCGTGATCGACTGCCGGTACTGCCACAGCCCTTCCGGCTCGGGGTTGAGCCAGACGAAGTGCGGGAACTGCTCGGTCATCCGGTTCAGCCAGACCGCGCCGGCTTCGGTGTTGTTGTACTCCACCGAGCCGCCCGGCTGCAGGATCTCGTACGGGCTCATGGTGGCGTCGCCGACGAAGATGATCTTGTAGTCGGGCGTGTACTTGTGCAGCAGGTCCCACGTGGCCAGCTTCTCGGCGTGGCGGCGGCGGTTGTTCTTCCACACGTAGTCGTACAGGCAGTTGTGGAAGTAGTAGTACTCCAGGTGCTTGAACTCAGTCTTGGTGGCCGAGAACAGCTCTTCCACGCGCTTGATGTGGTCGTCCATCGAGCCGCCCACGTCCATCAGCATCAGCACCTTGACCTTGTTGTGGCGCTCGGGCCGCAGCTTGATGTCGAGCAGGCCGGCGTTGGCCGCGGTGGAGTGGATGGTGTCGTCCAGGTCCAGCTCGGTGTCGGCGCCTTCGCGCGCGAAGCGGCGCAGCCGGCGCAGCGCCACCTTGATATTGCGCGTGCCCAGTTCGACCTGGTCGTCATAGTCCTTGTAGGCGCGCGTCTCCCACACCTTGATCGCGGTGCGGTTGCCCTTGGACGGGCCGCCGATGCGGATGCCCTCGGGGTTGTAGCCGCCGTGGCCGAACGGCGAGGTGCCGCCGGTGCCGATCCACTTGTTGCCGCCCTCGTGCTTTTCCTTCTGCTCCTCGAGCAGCTGCTTGAGGCGCTCCATCAGCTTGTCGAGGCCGCCCATGGCCTCGATCTTGGCTTTTTCCTCGGGCGAGAGTTCGCGCTCCAGCGTCTTCTGCAGCCAGTCGAGCGGGATGTCGGACTTCCAGTCGACCAGGCTCTCGACGCCCTTGAAGTAGGCGGCGAAGGTCTGGTCGAACTTGTCGAAGTGCTTCTCGTCCTTGACCAGCGTCATGCGCGACAGGTAGTAGAACTCGTCGATGGACGGCGAGATGACCTGCGCCTTGAGCGCTTCCAGCATGGTCAGGTATTCCTTGACCGAGACCGGCAGCTTGGCGTGGCGCAGCGAGAAGAAGAAATCGATCAGCATGATGCCTCGCTATCAGTCGGCGGCCGCTTCAGCGCGGACGGTCGAGCTGGAATTGCAGGTGTTGCCGCACCGCCGGCCATTCGCTGGCGATGATCGAGAACACCACGGTGTCGCGCAACGAGCCGTCCGGCATGCGCTGGTGGTTGCGCAGCACGCCGTCCTGCCTGGCGCCCAGGCGCGCGATGGCGGCGCGGCTCTGCTGGTTCATCCAGTGCGTGCGGAACTCCACGGCGATGCAGTCGAGATGGTCGAAGGCATGGCCCAGCAGCATCAGCTTGCACTCCGTGTTCAGCGGCGTGCGCTGGACGCGGCGCGCATACCAGGTGGAGCCGATCTCCACACGCCGGTGGGCTGCGTCGATATTCATGTAGGTGGTCATGCCCGCCAGCTCGCCGGCGGCATCGCGCACCGCGAACGGCAGCATCGAGCCCTGTTCCTGCAGCGCCAGGCGCCGCGCGATCTCGGCCTCCATGCGCTCGGGCGCGGGCACGCTGGTGTACCAGAGCTTCCACAGCTCGCCGTCGGCGCAGGCGTTGCGCAGGCCCTCGGCATGCTCGGCGCGCAGCGGCTCCAGCGTGACGTGCCGGCCCACCAGCGTGACGGGTTTGACGAACGCAGTCATGGCGGGCAATGCCTCAGCGGTTGGCGCGGTTCATGAACACCAGGCGCTCGAACAGGTGCACGTCCTGCTCGTTCTTCAGCAGCGCGCCATGCAGCGGCGGGATCGCGGCCTTCTTGTCCGGGCTCTTCAGTGCTTCGGGCGGGATGTCCTCGGCCATCAGCAGCTTGAGCCAGTCGATCAGTTCGGACGTGGACGGCTTCTTCTTCAGGCCCGGCAGGTTGCGCATCTCGTAGAACGATTCCAGGGCGGCGGCGACCAGCTCGCGCTTGATGTCGGGGTAGTGCACGTCGACGATCTGCTGCATGGTGTCGGCGTCGGGGAACTTGATGTAGTGGAAGAAGCAGCGGCGCAGGAAGGCGTCGGGCAGCTCCTTCTCGTTGTTCGAGGTGATGATCACCAGCGGGCGGTGCTTCGCCTTGACCAGTTCGCGCGTCTCGTAGACGTAGAACTCCATGCGGTCGAGTTCGCGCAGCAGGTCGTTGGGGAATTCGATGTCGGCCTTGTCGATCTCGTCGATCAGCAGAACCACCTGCTCGTCGGCGTCAAAGGCCTGCCACAGCACGCCCTTGACGATGTAGTTGCGGATGTCGTGGACGCGGTCGTCGCCCAGCTGCGAGTCGCGCAGGCGCGACACCGCGTCGTACTCGTACAGGCCCTGCTGCGCCTTGGTGGTCGACTTGATATGCCACTGCAGCAGCGGCATGCCCAGCGCGGCGGCGACTTCCTCGGCCAGCATGGTCTTGCCGGTGCCGGGCTCGCCCTTGATCAGCAGCGGGCGCTGCAGCGTGCGCGCGGCATTGACGGCCAGCTTGAGGTCGTCGGTGGCGACATACTGGTCGCTGCCCTCGAAACGGGCCTGCTGGGCGATGGAAGCTTGGGCGGAAGCGTTGGCGATGTTTGACATGAGGCAACCTGAGGTGACGGCCTCGGATCGAGGGCCGGGTTGGCGTGCTTGGCGCGGTCTCTTCGCGCTGTCATGCGCGCTTTCATTATGGAAACAGGGTCCGGTGCAGGGCGCCCGCGCACTGCTGGCGGCAGCATTCGCGAACGGTCGTGCGGATTCCCGGGATCAGCCAGTATAAAAGACCTTTGCGGTTCGTGTTGGGGCGCGCTGACAGGCCACCGGCGGCCCGGGCCGGTTGCTGGACTGGCAGGTGCCGGCTGCGGTACAATGCGGCGGTTTGACGCGCCCCCACGTCCAGTTCTCCCAGCATCCGGCAGTCCGCGTTCAGAAGTCCCAGCGGCCCTTCCGGGTCGCGGCGATTGCGAGAGGTGGTTCCAGAATGGTGTTCCACATCCCGGCAACAGACCGGATGCGACATGTCTGGCGGGTTGCACCTCGGCAATCCCTCCGGCTGCCCTGGTTTTCCCCGCAGCAGCATTCTGAAACCGTCTCCGCCCGGCAGGGCAGGTCACACGGTTTAACTTCCAATCCGCAAAGACAATGAAAAAGCTCCTCACGATGGTGGTGCTGGGCGCGGCTGCAACGGCCGCGCAGGCACAGGAAGTCAAGGGCAATGGAGACGCTGCCAAGGACAAGGTTGCAATGTGCATCGGCTGCCACGGCATTCCGGGCTACCGTGCGTCATTCCCCGAAATCTATGAAGTGCCGCTGCTGGGCGGCCAGAGCGCCAAGTACATCGAGAACGCGCTCAAGGCCTACCAGAAGGGCGAGCGCAAGCACCCGACCATGCGCGGCATCGCCGCGACGCTGACCGAGCAGGACATCGCCAACGTGGCGGCCTACTACTCGCAGCAGAAGGCCGGCACGCAGAACAATTCCCTCAAGTAAGAGACCCCACATGAATACGCTCAAGACGCTTTCGTTCGCGCTCGGCGCACTCGTGCTGGGTGCTGCCGCGATGCCGGCCTCGGCCGCCGACCTTGCCGCCGGCAAGGCGCTGGTGGAAAAGGGTGCCTGCGTGGCCTGCCACGGCGCGGGCATGAACGCCCCGATCTCGCCGGACTACCCCAAGCTGGCGGGCCAGCACGCCGACTACCTGTACCACGCGCTGGCGTCGTACCAGGTGTCGGGCAACCCGCTGGTGGGCCGCTCCAATGCCATCATGGCCGGCCAGGTCAACGCCAATCCGGCCGTGACCGACAAGGACGGCAAGCCGCGCCCGTTCACCCGCAAGGAGCTGAAGGACATGGCCGCCTACATCGAGTCGCTGCCTGGCGACCTGGTGCTGAAGAAGTAAGAACGCGCGGCCGCCGCCGCGCCAGTGCAGAAAAGCCGCTTCCCTGGAAGCGGCTTTTTTGTTGTATGCGCGAGCGCGGGGCCCGGGCCCCGCGGCGCTATCAGTTGCCGCTGCCCGACACCAGCCGGCGCTGGCGCACCGACTCGGCCAGGCCCTCGAGCACCTTGACCGAGTCGTCCCAGCCGATGCAGGCATCGGTCACGGACTGGCCGTAGGTCAGTTCCTCGACCGGCTGGCCCTGGACGTGGTCCTGGCGGCCCGCCACCAGGTGCGATTCCACCATCACGCCGATGATGCGCTGGTCGCCGCCGGCGATCTGGCGGCCGATGTCTTCGCACACCGGGATCTGGTTCTCATGCCGCTTGCTGCTGTTGGCGTGCGAGGCATCGACCATCAGGCGCGAGGCCAGGCCGGCCTTGGCGATCGCGTCGCACGCTTCCTGCACGCTGGCGGCGTCGTAGTTGGGCGCCTTGCCGCCGCGCAGGATCACGTGGCAGTCCTCGTTGCCCGAGGTCGACACGATCGCCGAGTGGCCGCCCTTGGTCACCGACAGGAAATGGTGCGGCTGCGACGCGGCCTTGATCGCATCGACCGCGATCTTGACGTTGCCGTCGGTGCCGTTCTTGAAGCCCACCGGGCACGACAGCCCGGAGGCGAGTTCGCGGTGCACCTGCGACTCGGTGGTGCGGGCGCCGATCGCGCCCCAGCTGACCAGGTCGGCGATGTACTGCGGGCTGATCATGTCGAGGTACTCGGTGCCGGTCGGCACGCCCATCTCGCTGATGTTCAGCAGCAGTTCGCGCGCGGTGCGCAGGCCATCGTTGATCTTGAAGCTGCCATCCATGTGCGGATCGTTGATCAGCCCCTTCCAGCCCACCGTGGTGCGCGGCTTCTCGAAGTACACGCGCATCACCACTTCCAGCTCGCCGGCGAAGCGGTCGCGCTGGACCTTGAGCAGCTTGGCGTAGTCCAGCGCGGCGCGGGTATCGTGGATCGAGCACGGGCCGATGATGACGATCAGGCGGTCATCCATGCCGTGCAGGATGCGGTGCATGGCCTGGCGCGCGCCGTAGATCACGTCCGAAGCCTGTTCGGAGCAGCCGAACTCGCGGATCAGGTGCGCGGGCGGCAGCAGTTCCTTGAGTTCGCGAATGCGCAGGTCGTCGGTGTTCTTCAGCATGATGGCTCCGGGATTCTTGTGAGGTCGTGAGTGGGTGGGGAAACAAACAGGTATAAAAAAACCGCCAGGGTCGCTGGCGGTTTTTTTTGTATTCGGGGCGCTGCTTACAGCCGTCCCTCCCTATCCGCCAGCGGTGTGAGATCGCTAAAAAAGTAAAAGTAAAACTTAGCGGACATGGCGGAAAAAGGCTTTGGCTTGGGTCAGCTTGAATCGATTATCGTCGTGGGCGCCGAATTTATGCTGCACTGCGTAGCAGAAAGGCAGGAAATTGCGCGCCGGCCGGTCAATTTTCAGCGTGCGTCAGTTGCCTGTCGCGCGGCGAAGCATCTTTATAGCGCCTTTTGCCAGGGTTGGCAAGTGTCGACGAGGCCATGCGGTGTGCTGGCGCACCGATCTCCTGGCGCCTTGCAGTCTTGCCGCGCAAGCCTTGCCCCGCCGCTGCTTTTCGGCTTTCCCCGACATGACCGGGGGCTATATTGGAACCGGGGAGCAGTGAGCACGGGGAGGTGCATCATGAGCGTCGATGAAGCGAGGCTGAATGCCTTCATGGAAAAATTCGTCAACGATATCGGCGCGGTGATGCATGCCGCGACCGTGGTGGTGGGCGATGAACTCGGCCTGTACAAGGCCATGGCGGAAAAAGCAATGACCGCCGAAGTGCTGGCGGCAAAGACCCATACCGACGTGCGCTACCTGCGCGAATGGCTGTCGGCACAGGCGGCCAGCGGCTACGTCGACTATGACCCGGCCACCGGGCAGTTCAGCCTGAACGAAGAGCAGGCCTATGCGCTGGCGCAGGAGGGCAGCCTCGCATTTATCCCGGGCGCGTTCCAGATCGCGGTGGCGCAGTTCCGCGCCATCCCGAAGGTGATCGATATCTTCCGCAACGGCCGCGGGCTGGGCTGGCACGAGCACGATCCCGCGCTGTTCCACGGCACCGAGCGCTTCTTCCGGCCCGGCTACGCGGCGCACCTGGTCTCCGAATGGATTCCCGCGCTGGACGGCATCGAGGCGCGGCTCAAGGCGGGCGCATCGGTGGCGGACGTGGGCTGCGGCCACGGCGCGTCGACCATCATCATGGCGCAGGCGTATCCGGCCTCGCGCTTTGTCGGTTTCGACTACCACGAGCCTTCGGTGCGCCATGCCGCCGAAGCCGCGCGCCGCGCCGGCGTGGCCGAGCGCGTGCGCTTCGAAGTGGCCACCGCCAAGGACTACGACGGCAAGGACTATGACCTGGTGACGGTGTTCGACTGCCTGCACGACATGGGCGATCCGGTCGGCGCGGCGCGCCACGTGCGCGAGACCCTGCGTGCCGATGGCGCCTGGATGATCGTGGAACCGTTTGCCAACGACACGCTGGAGCAGAACCTGAACCCGCTGGGCCGGGTGTTCTATTCCGCGTCCACCTTCATCTGCACGCCGGCGTCGCGCGCGCAGGAAGTCGGCCTGTGCCTGGGCGCGCAGGCGGGCGAGGCGCGCATGCGCGCAGTGGTTGAGCAGGCCGGCTTCAGCAGTTTCCGCCGCGCGGCGCAGACGCCGTTCAACCTGGTGTATGAAGTGCGGCCGTAAGGTTGGGCGATTCCATGAAAAACGGGACCCCGCAGGGTCCCGTCTTCGTCATCGCCGCTGGTCAGGCGGTGCCGCCCACCGTCATGTTCTCGATGCGCAGCGTCGGCTGGCCCACGCCCACCGGCACGCTCTGGCCTTCCTTGCCGCACACGCCGACGCCCGAGTCCAGGCGCATGTCGTTGCCGATCATGGTGACATCCTTCAGCGATTCCGGGCCGTTGCCGACCAGCGTCGCGCCCTTGACCGGGTAGGTGATCTTGCCGTCCTCGATCATGTAGGCCTCGCTCGCCGAGAACACGAACTTGCCGTTGGTGATGTCCACCTGGCCGCCGCCGAAGTTGACCGCATACAGGCCGCGCTTGACGCTGGCGATGATCTCCTGCGGATCCCTGTCGCCGTTGAGCATGTAGGTGTTGGTCATGCGCGGCATCGGCAGCGCGGCATAGCTTTCGCGGCGCGCGTTGCCGGTGACCGGCATCTTCATCAGGCGCGCGTTGAGCGTGTCCTGGATATAGCCGCGCAGGATGCCGTCCTCGATCAGCGTGGTGCACTGGGTCGGGTTGCCTTCGTCGTCCAGGTTGAGCGAGCCGCGGCGGTTGGCCAGCGTGCCGTCGTCGACCACGGTCACGCCCTTGGCCGCGACGCGTTCGCCCATGCGGCCGGCAAAGGCCGACGAGCCCTTGCGGTTGAAGTCGCCCTCCAGGCCGTGGCCGACGGCTTCATGCAGCAGCACGCCGGGCCAGCCCGGGCCCAGCACCACGGTCATCGAGCCGGCCGGGGCCGGGCGCGCGTCCAGGTTGACCAGGGCCGAAGAGACGGCCTCGTCCACATACTTCTGCAGCAGCTCGTCGGTGAAGTAGCCATAGGCATAGCGGCCGCCGCCGCCGGAAGAGCCGACCTCGCGGCGCCCGCCGTGTTCGGCGATCACCGTGACCGAGACCCGCACCAGCGGACGCACGTCGGCGGCGATCACGCCGTCGCTGCGCGCCACCAGCACCACGTCGTATTCGCCGGCCAGGCCTGCCATCACCTGCACCACGCGCGGATCCTTGGCGCGCGCCATGCGCTCGACGCGCTCAAGCAGCGCCACCTTCTCGGCCGCGCTCATGGAGTCGAGCGGGTCGTTGGGCGCGTACAGGTTGCGCCCGGCGTGCGTGGCCAGCTCGCCGGCCACCTTGACGCGGCCGTTGCCGGCACGGCCGATGGTGCGCGTGGCCGCCGCGGCCTGCGACAGCGCCGCCAGGCTGATGTCGTCCGAATAGGCGAAGGCGGTGCGGTCGCCCGAGACCGCGCGCACGCCCACACCCTGGTCGATGCTGAAGCTGCCCGACTTGACGATGCCTTCTTCCAGGCTCCAGGCCTCGTTGCGGGTGTACTGGAAATACAGGTCGGCATAGTTGACCTTGTGCGTGAAGATATCGGCCAGCACGCGCTGGAGCTTGGCCTCGTCCAGGCCGTACGGTGCCAGCAGCAGTTGCTGCGCGGTGGCCAGGTTGCGGATTCCGAGATCGCCGGCGTTCATGAGATGTCCTTTTCTTCCTGGGGACGCACCGGCTTGCGGCCGGCGCGGCAAAAAATTCTCTGGGCGGGCGCCAGTGGCGGCCCCCGCGGTTGCGTACATGCTACAGCACCCGGTGTCGCAGTGCCGGCAGGTTCTGCCGGACCTCGGCCAGGCGCGCGGGATCAATCACGCCGCCGACCACGCCTTCGCCCTCAGGCAGCGTTGCCAGCACCTCGCCCCACGGATCGACCAGCATCGAATGGCCCCAGGTGCGCCGGCCGTTCTCATGCTTGCCGCCCTGTGCCGCGGCCAGCACATAACATTGGTTTTCAATGGCGCGGGCGCGCAGCAGGATCTCCCAGTGCGCCTGCCCCGTGGTGTAGGTGAAGGCGGCCGGCATCAGAATCAAGCTGGTGCCGTCGCCGGCGGCCAGCCCGCGGTAAAGCTCGGGGAAGCGCAGGTCGTAGCACACCGACATCGCCACCCGGCCGCAGGGCGCGTCGAAGCTGACCGGCGTGCGCCCGGCCAGGATGGTGCGCGACTCGTCGTAGCTCTCAGTGCCGCGGGTGAAGCCGAACAGGTGGATCTTGTCATAGCGCGCCACGCGCTCGCCGCGCGGATTGAAGGCGAGCGAGGTGTTGTACACGCGCGCCGGGTCGTCGCACCACATCGGCAGCGTGCCGCCGACCAGCCAGATGCCGTGGCGGCGTGCCGCATCGGCCAGGAACTGCTGCACCGGGCCGTCGCCGTCGTGCTCGCGCACGGCCACCTTGTCCGCTTCGGAGCGGCCCATCATGCAGAAGTATTCGGGCAGCAGCACCAGTGCCGCGCCGCCGGCTGCGGCCTCGGTGATCAGCGCGTCGGCGCGCGCCAGGTTGGCATCGAGCGAGGTGCCGGTCACGGTCTGGACGGCGGCAACGCGGAACGGGGCGGAGGCGGCGGGTGCAGTCATAGGCGGGGCGGGCGTTGTTTTCCTCAGCGCGGGAGGGCGGGGTCCGCGCGGTTCTGGAAGGTCGGGGCTTGCGCCTTATTGTCCTCCAGTTTGCCGATCTGCGGGTTGGCCCAGCTGCCGCTGATGCGGTAGTGCTGGGTGAACACCTTGGAGAACTCGTCGGCAAACAGCAGTTGCGCGGCCAGCGTGCCGATGCCCAGCACCGGGTTGATAAAGGCGGCCGCGATCGAGGTGGAGGTGGCGTTGATGCGCGGCACCACATCCACGCGCAGGTCCTGGGTCTCGCGCAGCAGGTTGGCGGTGCCGCTCATGCTGGCGATGATCTGCGGGCTCCTGAGCTCGAAGTCCTGGATCGTGCCGACGCCGCTCTCGATCGTGCCGGTGCCGGCAATGCGGTCGAACACCAGCCCGCGGCCTGACAGGGTGCGGAAGTCCAGCGTGGCAAAGCGCAGCAGGCCCTGCAGGCTGAGCACGCCCAGCAGCCGCGCCGCGCCGGGGTCCACGCTCAGGATCTGGCCATTCTCCAGGTCCAGCGACAGCTTGCCGGACAGCGTCGGGTAGTCGATCGACAGCGGCGAGCCGCGCCAGGCCACGCGGCCTTCGAGCTTGCCCTTGCCGTCGCTCAGCGTGTGTGCCAGCCCCAGGCGGTCGAGCGTGGCGCCGGCATCGCGCACATCGATGCTGAAGGACAACAGGGTGCGGCGCTCGGCATTGGCGTCGGCGCGCAGCCGGCGCGGCACGCGCCAGCTGCCGCTGCCGGTCAGGGTGGCGCCGGGCTGCTCAATCTGCAGCTTGTCCAGGGTCCAGACCGGGTCGGCAGCGCTGGTGCCGGTATGGGCCTTGACTTCAAGCTTGCCGAAGTCATGCCCGCGCAGCATGAACTGGTCGGCCACCAGGTCGATCGCGGGCAGCTCGTCGATGCTGCTGGCAAGCGCGTCCACCACGTTGTGCTCGTCGCTCGCATCGGGCACGTTCAGGCGCGCCAGGCGCAGTTGCAGCGAGCCGGTGGCCGAGGGCCCGGCCGGACGCCACTGCACCGCGCCGGCCACCTGGCGCGAGTCGATCTTGGCGTTCCAGCCGCCGGCCTCGCGGTTGGCGTCGAGCACCACCTCATCGAGCTTGCGGCCCATGGCGTGCAGTGCGCGCGCGCGCAGCGCAATGCGGCCAGGCAGGAAGGGCGAGGGCGCTTCGGCGGGGCCCGCGCTGCCGGCACCGCCGCCGAAGGCCGCCCGCCACGCATCGATATCGAGCTGGTCGAAGGTGGCCGCGGCGCTGACGCCGGCCACGGGCGGCGGCGCCGCCTGCTGCACGCCGATGGCGCCGGCGAGCACGTCGATGCCGCCGCCCTGGTCACGGCGCAGCAGGTAGCGCGCGTTCAGCGCATGGCCCAGCTGCAGCACCAGCTCGCTGGTGCCGGCGCGGCCCGGGGCGCTGGCCGGGCGCAGGTCCGCGCGCAGCGCCAGGTCTTGCGCTGCAGCCTTGGCCAGGGGCGCGGGCAGGCCGATCGCCATGCCATTCAGTTCGGAGCTCAGCTGCACCTGCAGCTGGTGCTCGCGCGTGGCGATCACGGCGCTGTAGCTGGTACTGCCTTCGAGCCGCGCGGCCACCGGCGCCAGCGCCGAGCCCGCGGCGGCCTCGCGCAGCCCGGCGGCCGATACGCTGCCGCTGGCGGTGACGTGCGTGGCGCCGTCAGGCTGGGTGCCGCCGCCGAGCCGGATCTCGCCACCGAGGAAGCGGGCCCGCATGTTCTCCAGCCCGAAACCGTGTTCATTGAACGTGATGGTGCCGTTGGCGTGGCCCAGTTGCGGCAGCTGCGGGCTGAGCACGACATCGTTGCCGGGGAAGCGAAAGCGGCCCTCCACCTTGGCGGCATCGGCGTGTTCCAGCGGCATGTCGAGCTTGAGCCTGAGTTCGCCGTTGCCGTGGGCCTGCGCCGCATCGGCCACGTGCCCGGTCCATTCGCGCACCGGCGAAGCGTTGATGTAGCGCAGGAAGCCCTGTACCGGTCCGCTGGCGCCGCCGTCGATCATCAGCTTGCCGCGCGGGCCAAGGTCGTCGATGCGGCCCTTGACGTCCAGCAGCGTGACGCCAGGGATATCGTGGACCGTGGCCCGGCTCGCCAGGAACGTCATGCCGCCGCGGTCGAACACGACCCGCCCGGCAATCTCGGTGAAGGTCGGCCATGCCTGCGCGCCGGTGGTGGTGCCGCTTGCGGTCTGGTGCGGGGCGATCTGGTAGCTGACGTGTTCGATCGGCACCTCGACACGGAACTCGCCGGCCTTCTCGTGCGGGGCATGGAACGGGAAATGCGCCAGGTCGCCGCGCAGCACGAAGCTCACGCCGGCAGCTTCGCCACCCGCCAGCGCGCCGGCCAGGTAGTGCCGGGTGCCGGCCGGAATGCTCAGCGGCAGGTAACGCGGCACGCGCGCCACCTGGGCGCGGGTCATGTCGCCGCTCAGGTCGGCGATGCCGGAGACACCGTCGCCGCCTGCGCGCCAGGTGCCGCGCACCGAGCCGGCCGCATCGGCATTGGCAAAGCGCACGCCGTCCAGCGTGACCGCGAGCTTGCCGCCGGCATGGGTCCAGCGCACTTCGCCGCCGATCTGGTCGAACGGCAGCCGCGGCTCCTCGAACAGGCCAGGCAGCACCAGCGCCGCGCCGTTGCCTTCGAAGCGGGCATTGCCCTGCTGGTCATCGAAGGAGAAGGTGCCGGACAGGTGCGAGAAGCCAGGCGTGCCCAGGCGCGGGTGGCCGCTGGCGTCCACCGCGGGCACGGCCGGCTGGCCGTTGACCGAGACGTCGCGCAGCGTGCCCTGCACGCTGTAGAGAGGCCTGCCGCCGCCACGCTCGAGCATGCCCGCGCGCTCGCGGCTCCAGCTCACGTTGAGGTTGTCGATGTGGCCCGCCGGCTGCAGCGCGCGCAGCCGGCGCAGCACCGCGGTGTCCAGCGGCATCGAGCTGGCCGCCGCGCGCACCGTGTTCAGGTCCAGCGTGGGCGCTTTCAGCGAGAACTTGCGCAGGGTGCCGTCCTTGCCGGTGGCCCAGCCGAGGGTGACCTTGCGCATGCCTTCGCGCCAGGTGCTGTCGGCGGGGGTGCCCTCGTCGTCGCTGGCGGGCTGGGGTTGCCAGAGCAGGGTGTCGACGGTCAGCAGGTTGCTGCCGTCGCGTTCGGTCCGGTGCAGCAGGAAGGCCTGCGCATTGGCCAGGCGCAGCGGGGCGGAGGCGCCGGCCAGCTGCAGGTCGACGCCGCTGGCGCGCAGCCGGGTCTGGCTGCGCACGATGCGGCCCTGGCGGAATTCAATGCTGCCGTCGGTGCTGAAGGTGCCGCTGGCGGCGCGCTCGAATATCGCCAGGTAGCGCTGCAGCACCGGCAGCTGCAGCTGGCCGAGGTCCCAGCTGGCCTGCCCGGTCCAGTAGCGCCAGTTGCCGGCGCTGTGCAGGTAGTCGTTGCTGAAGGAGGACTGCACCACCAGCGGGCTCGGGCCCAGCGCCGGCGAGCGCGCTTCCAGCGTCACCGTATGGCGCGCGCCGTCGCGGCGGGTGTCGAGGCGGATCTCGCCGATATCGAGCCGGGGCAGGCGTGCCTTCTCGTCCAGCCAGCGCAGCTTGCCGTCGGACAGCGCCACGCGCCCCTGCGACATCAGCCAGCCCAGGAAGCGATCGTCGTCCTGCTGGCCGCCGGTCGCGTCCACCAGCATGCCGCCGACCAGCAGCCGGCCCTCGGGCGTGCGCCGCACCAGGATGTCGGTGCCGGTCGCGCCCAGGCTGACGAACTGCAGGTTCATGCTGAACAGCGAGCGCCACGCCAGCTTGCCGTCGAGCGTGGCGGCCGCAAGCAGCACGCGCTGTTCGCGGTCCACGGCGCGCAGGCCGCGGGCGCGGAAGGCCGGGTGCCAGCCGTCCCAGTAGGTATCGAGCGCGCCGATGCTGACCTTGGCCGACAGCGCCACCGAGCCGCGTTCTTCCAGCCACTGGCGCGCGGTGGACGCCTGCGGCCACAGCACGAAGCGGATCAGCAGGCCCGCCACCAGCGCCAGCGCGGCCAGCACCAGCGCCAGCCGCACCAGCGCGCGGCCCAGCCCGCGCCAGAACGGGTGGCGCACGGCTGCCGCCACGCCGCGCGTGCAGGCGCGCAGGAACGCGCCGGCGGAATCGTTGCGCCGGGCGCTGGTGGCATCGTTGGCCGGGGGATTCACGGGGTGTGGCGGGGCCAGGGTGGAGGCGGCGTCCTGCCCGCCCGCGCCGCCATTGGGGGGGGAACCATCAGCGGGTTGTGGGGCGCGGCTGGACATGCGCAGATTATCCGACAATACTAGCCGCTCTCCAATCTGGTGCCCGGCCGGCTGAAACAAGAACGCGCAAGCTGCGCGCACCCAAAGCGACAATAGCCACGATGGCGCGCCCGCTGCGCGGACAACAGGACGCGAGCAGGTGAACCGCGGGACCAACCACGGGCCGCACCTTTTCTCGCATTTCAAATACTGGAATGACTGCCTCTGAACCGACGAGTTCCGCCGCTGGCGACGCTGCTGACCAACATGGCGCGCGCGCCACACCGGATCCGGCCAATCCGGCGGACCCGCAGCCGGGGCCGGGCGCCGGCACCATGGCTGCCGGCGCCTTCGCCATCACCGCGGCGCAGGAGCTGCAGCCGGCTGACGGGGCTGGCCACGCGGGCGGCCACGTATTGTACTCGGCTGCGTATTCGCACTACGCGCGCCGCGTGCTGCAGGCCCGGCCGGATTTGCCGGCCATCCTGGCCGCCGCGGCCGCCCAGCCGCTGACGCGCGCCTGGATGCAGGCGCGGCTGCAGGCGCTGCACGAGCCCTCGGCCGATGCCGAGGAATCCGCCAAGCGCAGCCTGCGCCGTCTGCGCGCCGAAGTGATGTGCGCGGTGATCGAGCGCGACCTGCGCGGCCTGGCCACGCTGGGCGAGGTCACCGGCGCCATGACCGACCTGGCCGAGCTGGCGATCCAGCACGGTCTGGCGATGCTGGGCGACGACCTGGCCGCCACCTTTGGCCGCCCGGTCGGCGCCCAAAGCGGCGAGGTGCAGGAACTGGTGGTGGTGGGCATGGGCAAGCTGGGCGGGCGCGAGCTCAATGTCTCGTCCGACATCGACCTGATCTTCCTCTATGACGAGGACGGCGAGACCCAGGGCGGCTCGCGCAGCCTGTCCAACCACGAGTACTTCATCCGTCTCGGCCGCCGGCTGATCAACCTGCTGGCCGAGGTGACCGCCGACGGCTATGTGTTCCGCGTCGACATGCGGCTGCGCCCCAACGGCGACGCCGGACCGCTGGCGTGCAGCCTGGGCATGCTGGAGGAATACCTGGTGGTGCAGGGGCGCGAGTGGGAGCGCTATGCCTGGATCAAGGGCCGCGTGGTGTCGGCGCTCGACACGCCGCATGCGCAGCGCACCGCCAGCCTGCTGGCGCGGCTGACCACGCCCTTCGTGTTCCGCCGCTACCTGGACTACGGCGTGATCGCCGCCATCCGCTCGCTGCACGCGCAGATCCGCAGCGAGGCCGCCAAGCGCAGCGGCGGGCTGGCGGGGCATGGCGTCAACCAGCGGTCGTTCAATATCAAGCTGGGCCGCGGCGGCATCCGCGAGATCGAATTCATGGCGCAGGTGTTCCAGCTGATCCGCGGCGGCCAGGACCCCGCACTGCGCGTGCGCCCGACGCTGGAAGTGCTGGCGGTGGCGGTAGAGCGCGGGCTGCTGCCCGCCGGCCAGGCCGAGCAGCTCGGCGATGCCTACCGCTTCCTGCGCCAGCTCGAACACCGGCTGCAGTACCGCGACGACGCCCAGACCCACCACCTGCCGACTTCGCCCGAAGAACAGCTGGCGGTGGCGCAGATGATGGGTTGCGCCGACTGGCAGCAACTGCTGGCGCGCCTGGCGGCGCTGCAGGAGCCGGTGGCGCAGCAGTTCGAGGCCACCTTCTCGGATCCCGATGCCGCCCCGTGCGAAGCGCTGTGGCCGGGCATCGTGTTCGACGACAACGCCGCGCAAGCGCAGGACAACCCGGAACAGAAGCAGGACGATGCGGCCTGCGGCGATGACGCCGCGCCCTGCCAGCGCCTGCAGGCCGCCGGCTTTACCGACTGCACCGGGCTGCTGGACCGGCTGCGCGCGATCGCCTCGTCGCTGCGCTACCGCGCGCTGTCCGAGTCCAGCCGCGCGCGCTTCGACCAGCTGGTGAACCGCGCGCTCGACCTGGCCGCGCGCCAGGAAGACGCCGACAGCACCATCGCGCGCTTTATCGACTTCCTCGAGGCGATCAGCCGCCGCGCCTCCTACCTGTCGTTGCTGTCCGAATACCCGCAGGCGATGGACCGCGTCGCGCAGACGCTGCATGCCTCGCGCTGGGCCGCGGCCTACCTGACGCGGCACCCGCAGCTGCTGGACGAACTGCTGGACAGCGATGCGCTGGCTGGCGCGCCCGACTGGGCCGCCTTCCGCAAGCGCCTGCATGAGCGGCTGCTGGCCGCCGAAGGCCAGATCGAGCAGCAGATGGACATCCTGCGGCGCGAGCACCATGTCGAGACCTTCCGCGTGCTGCTGCAGGACCTGCAGGGCATGCTGACGGTGGAGCAGGTGGCCGACCGCCTGTCCGACCTGGCCGATGCCATGCTCGAGGCCACGCTGGAAACGGTCTGGCGCCAGCTGGCCACGCGCCACCGCGACACGCCGCGCTTCGCGGTGATTGCCTACGGCCGGCTGGGCGGCAAGGAACTGGGCTATGCCTCGGACCTGGACATCATCTTCCTGTACGACGATGACCATGAGCGCGCGCCCGACGTCTACTCCGCCTATGCGCGCCGGTTGATCACCTGGCTGACCAGCCATACCGCCGCCGGTGCGCTGTTCGACGTCGACACGCGGCTGCGCCCCAACGGCGCGGCCGGCCTGCTGGTGACCAGCTTCGAGGCGTTCCGCCGCTACCAGCTGCGCGAAGGCGACAACACCGCCTGGGTGTGGGAACACCAGGCGCTGACGCGCGCGCGCTTCTGCGCCGGCGACGCCGCCATCGGCGACCGCTTCGAGGCGCTGCGCGGCGAGGTGCTGTGCCAGGGCCGCGATGCCGCCGCGCTGCGCGACGAGATCGTGCAGATGCGCCGCAAGGTCGCCGAAGGCCATCCCAACCCGACCGACCTGTTCGACCTGAAGCACGATCGCGGCGGCATGGTCGATATCGAATTCACGGTGCAGTACCTGGTGCTGCTGCACAGCCGTGCGCACCCGCAGCTGACGCGCAACGCGGGCAATATCGCACTGCTGCGCGAAGCGGGCGAGCTGGGCCTGATCGACGCCACGCTGGCACTGGCGGTGGGCGATGCATACCGGCTGTTCCGCGCGCGCCAGCACCAGCTGCGGCTCGACGGGCAGGCGCACGCGCGTGTGGCGCCCGCGTCGGTGGCGCAGCAGACCGGACAGGTGCGCGCGCTGTGGCAGGCCGTGTTCGGTGAAGCCTGACGCGGCAGTCCCGCCGGCGCCCGCCGGGGCATCGTGGCCGGGGCTGCTGGCGGCGATCGCGCTGGTGTGGGCGCTGTCGGCATGGTTCACCTTCATGCCGTGGTGGCATGCGCACGGCCTCTACCTGCGCGATGCGGTGCGGCTGGACGGCCAGTGGTGGCGCCTGGCCACCGCCATGTGGGTGCACCTGGACGGACACCACTGGCTGGCCGACGCGCTGGCGGCCACCGGCGTGCTGGCCATCGCCGCGCGCGTGGCGCGTGCGCGCATCCTGCTGCTGGTGCTGGTTGCCTGCGGCATCGCGGTGCAGGTGGTGGTGCTGCGCGTGCCGGCGATTGCGTGGTATGGCGGGCTCTCAGGCGCCTTGCACGGGCTGGCCTTGTGGGGCGCGCTCGGGCTGTTGCGGGCCTCGGGCTTGGCGCGCGTCACCGGCGTGCTGCTGTGCCTGGGCGTGCTGGCCAAGGTCTGGGTGGAGCAGTCGTGGCTGGCGCCGGTGGTGTTCGATCCGGCCTGGGGGTTTGGCGTGGTGCGCGTCGCGCACGCGGCCGGCGCCGTCGCCGGCCTGCTGTGCTGGGTCGTGCAGGAGTGGTGGCTGGCGCGGCGCCCGGCCCGCGGCGACGACGCCTGAGCCGGCCAGGCGCCGGGCTTACATGCGGCGCCGCAGCGCGAAGGCCAGCAGGCCGGACAGCGCCAGCAGCAGCGCGGTCCAGGGCGCAACGGCGCCGCCGCCACCGCCACCACCGTTGCCCGAGGCCGGTGCCGGCGCAGCCTGCGCCGGTGGCGTGCCCGCCGCGGTCGCCAGTGCGCCGTCGGCATCGAGCAGGCCGGCGCCGCAGACGCCCGGATTGGTGGTGCAATAGGTGCCGGACGGATGCGGGCGTGCCGAAGCCTTCAGCGCCGCGGTGACCTGGGCCGGGGTCAGCGAGCCATTGACCGCGAACATCATGGACACCACGCCCGAGACCATCGGTGCGGCGAAGCTGGTGCCCGCGGATGACGTCACCACATAGTTGCCAACGCCAGTCTTGCCATCGTTGTTCAAGGTGCGAATGACCGAGGGCGCGGTCGTGCACTGCCCATTGACTATCTGCGAGTTGCCGCACCCGCCGCCCGGCGCGCTGATCGCGACCTGCGGGCCGACATTGGCATAGCTGGCGTTCTCGCCGTCGTTGGCATGCGCCGTGACCGCGATCACGCCGCTGCAGTCGCCCGGCGCTTCCACCGCGCCGCGCTCGTTGCCGGCGGCGGCCACCACCACCACGCCGCGCGCGTTCAGGTCGTTGACGGCCTGTTGCTCAATGCTGCTGCAGGTGCCGCCGCCGAGGCTGATATTGACCACGCGCGCCGGCGTCGGATTGGCCGGCACGTTGGGTACCGACAAGCCGCCGGCCCAGCGCATGGCGTCCACGGTATCGGACAGCAGCGCGCCGCAGCGGCCCGATACGCGCACGGGCAGGATGCGCGCGTTCCAGTCGACGCCCGCGATGTCCTGCGCGTTGTTGGTCTGCGCGCCGAACACGCTCGCCACGCGCGTGCCATGCCAGCTGTTGCCGGTCGCCGTCTGCGTGGGCGTTGAACTGCCGGGGCAGGTAAAGCCGGCCTCGAGATTGTCGCCGGCATCGGTGGCATCGGCGTCGCGGCCATCGCCGTCATTGGAAATGGTGCTGCTGCTGATGAAGTCGTAGCCCGGCAACACGCGCGCCGCCAGGTCGGGGTGCGGCAGGATGCCGGTGTCCACCACCGCGATCACCACGCCGCTGCTGCCGCGGCTGCGGTCCCACGCGCGCGGCAGGTTGACGCCGCCCACCGCCGTGCCGGTACCCATCAGGTAAGGCTGGCGCGAGATGAACTCGGAATCGTTGGGCAGGGTGTCGTGCAGCCGCAGCCAGCGGTCGGGCACGGCATCGGCGATGCGCGGGTCCTGGCGCAGCCGGGCCGCCGCGCCTTCCGGGTCGTCTGCCAGTGCGTCGGGTACCTGCAGCAACTGCAGGTTGCCGCCCATGGCGCGGCGCGCCGTGACGGCAATGCCGGTGCGCTCGCTCAGCTGCTTGAGCGCATCCGCCGCCGCCGCAGGCGTCTTGCTGCTGCCATCGGCGCCATCGCGCCAGCGCACGATGATCTGGCCGGTGTAGGCGGGTGCGGCATGGGCGCCGGCAGCCAGTGCCGCGCTGGCCGGTATCGCGCCGCACACAGCGGCGGCGGCGAAGACGATGGCCCGCCAGCGGCGGGTCACGAGGCTGCTACGGAAGTCGGACTGCGCGGGTTGCGGCATGTATACCTCCTGGGGCGTAGCGCGCGTGGGGGCTTGTTATGTAGCGAATACGATTCAGCGTAGTTGCGCAAGGGCAACCGACGGCTTAAGACCTGTCCTGAATCCGGGCTCAGCTCTGCGGCATGTCGCGGCTGGTGGGAATGTTGCGGTTGGGCTTGAGCACGCGGTCCGGCTCGGCGGTCTCGATGCGGGGCGTGGCGCGCAGGGTCTCGACCGCCTGGTCGATGGTGGCGTCCGCCGACGGCGAGATCGCGGTGACCAGCCAGACGCCGCCGGACATCGGGCGCTTGACCACGTAGCGGATCGGGCCCTTGATCCCGGCCAGCAGCTTGCCGGCATCCTCTGACAGGTTCACTGCGGGCGGCTTGAAGCGCACCATGATGTCGCCAAGGGAACGGTCATCGCTGATGCTGCCCGGCGGCGGGGCCGAGGACTTGGGCTGGGCCTGGCAGGCGGACAGCGCCAGCAGTGCGGCCGATGCGGCGGTGGCGATGGCCAGCACGGCGCGCAGCGATGCGCGCGGTCGTTGCCGGAGGCCGGCTTGCGCTTGGCGGGTCATGGTGAGGCTCCTGTCAGTGTATGGATTGGCGCATGTGCGGGGCGGGCGGGGGCCGTCAGCCGGCGGCGCGGCGGCTGCGCCGGCCATCCTTGCCGCCCGCGCCGCGCGCGGGCTGGCTGCCCTGGCCGCCGGCCATGCCTTGCGCCAGCATTTCTTCCGCATGTTGCAGCGTGGTGGCGGTGACGGTGGCGCCGCCCAGCATGCGCGCGGTCTCGACCACGCGCCCGGCGGGATCCAGCACCCGGATGCGCGAGCGCGTGACCGAACCGTCGCCCGCATCGGTGGTTTCCTTGCTCACCAGCAGGTGGGTGCCGGCCTGCGCCGCCACCTGCGGCAGGTGCGTCACGCACAGCACCTGGCGCGCGCGGCCCAGTTCCTGCAGGCGCCGGCCGACCACTTCGGCCACCGCGCCGCCGATGCCGGTATCGACCTCGTCGAAGATCAGCGTGGGCGTGGGCGAGGCTTCGCTGGTGATCACCGAGATCGCCAGGCTGATGCGCGCCAGCTCGCCGCCGGAGGCCACCCGGGCCAGCGGCCGCGGGCTCACGCCGGCATGGCCGGCGACCAGGAATTCGACCTGCTCGAGCCCATGGCTCTGGCCTTCGTCGAGCGCATTGAGCGCGGCGACAAAGCTGCCGCCGGCCATCGACAGGCCCTGCATGGCGTCGGTGACCGCGGCGGACAGCGCCTGCGCGGCCTGCTGGCGGGCGTGGCTGAGATGCTGCGCCAGGGTCAGGTAGGCGGCCTTGGCCGCGGCCTCGCGCGCCATCACCTTGTTCAGGTCCTGCGCGGCCTGCAGGTCGTCCAGCTGCTGGCGGCGGGCCGCCAGCTCGTCGGGCAGCTGCTCGGGCGGCAGGCGGTACTTGCGCGCGGTGGCGTGCAGCGCCTGCATGCGTTCGTCGACCGCCTGCAGCCGCTCGGGATCGAGTTCGAGCCGGTCGACATAGCGCGTGAGCGAGTGCGCGGCTTCCTCGGCCTGCATCTGCGCGGGCTCGAGCGCGGCCAGCACGTCGCGCAGCGCGCCATCGACATCGGCCAGCTGCTGCAGCTTGTGCACGATGGTATTCAGCGCCGACAGCACCGAGCCGTCGGCCTCGGACAGTGCGTCCAGCGCGGCGCGGCTGCCGTCGATCAGGCCGGCGGCATGCGACAGGCGGTTGTACTCGGACTGGATCTCTTCCCATTCGCCCGGCTGCGGGTTGAGCTTGTCCAGTTCGCCGACCTGCCATTCCAGCCGTTCGCGTTCAAGCTGCATCTCGCGCGACTGGTGCTCGACCGCCTCGCGCTGGCGCACGCAGGCACGCCAGGCGCGCCAGGCCTCGGCCACCGCGCCGGCCTGCTGGGTGAGGCCGGCGTGGGCGTCGAACAGCAGCCGCTGCGCATCGGGGCGCAGCAGCAGCTGGTGCGCGTGCTGGCCGTGGATGTCGACCAGTTGGTCGCCGACTTCGCGCAGCTGCGCCAGGGTGGCGGCGGCGCCGTTGATAAAGGCCTTGCTGCGGCCGCCGGCATCGACCGTGCGGCGCAGCAGCACGGTGTGCACGCCGTCTTCCGCTTCGCTGTTGAGCTCGCGCTCGGCCAGCCAGGCATCCAGTGCCGGGTGGGTCGAGAAGGTGGCGCTGACGCTGGCGCGCGGGGCGCCTTCGCGCACCACGCCGGCATCGGCGCGTTCGCCCAGCACCAGCGCCAGGGCATCGATCAGGATGGATTTGCCGGCGCCGGTCTCGCCGGTGAAGACGGTGAAGCCAGTGGTGAAGTCCAGGTCGAGCGTATCGACGATGACGAAATCGCGGATGGACAGGCTGCGCAGCATCGTGGCGTGGAAGGTAGTCGGTCCGATGGGTTCGGGCTCAGGCTTGGAGGGCGGCTTGATACTGGCTCAGAGGCGGTTGTCTTCGGACGGGTATTCGTGCCAGTGCAGCTTCTTGCGCAGCGTGGCGTAGTAGTTGTAGCCGACCGGGTGCAGCAGGTTGATGGTCTTTTCGGAGCGCCGCACCACGATGCGGTCGCCCGGCAGCAGCGAGGTCAGTGACTGCATGTCGAAGTTGACGCTGGCGTCGCGCGCGCTGGCCACCTCGATGGTGACCTCGGCGTCGTGCGGCAGCACGATCGGGCGGTTGGACAGCGCGTGCGGGGCAATCGGCACCAGCACCACGCCCGACAGCGTCGGGTGCAGGATCGGGCCGCCGGCGGACAGCGCGTAGGCGGTGGACCCGGTGGTGGTCGACACGATCAGGCCGTCCGAGCGCTGGTTGTACATGAAGTGGCCGTCCACCGACACCGCCAGCTCGACCATGCCGGAGATGCCCGAGCGGTTCACCACCACGTCGTTCAGGGCCAGCGCGGAGAAGATGTCCATGTCGTCGCGCACCACGCGCGATTCCAGCAGCAGGCGGGTCTCGGCCTCATACCGGCCGTCGAGCATGTCGGGCAGCACGGTGTGCGCGTCTTCCAGCGCGATGTCGGTCATGAAGCCCAGCCGCCCGTGGTTGACGCCGATCAGCGGCACGTCGTAGCCGGCCAGCTGGCGCGCGATGCCCAGCAGCGTGCCGTCGCCGCCCAGCACCACGGCCACGTCGGCCTGCCGGCCGATCTCCTCGGCGGACAGGGCAGGGTAGGCGGTCAGCCCGGTGGCGAGCGAGGTTTCGCGCTCGAACACCACGTCCTGCCCGTTGCGCAGGATATATGAGGCGATCTCCTCCAGCGGCCCTTCGATGCCGGCAGTGGAGTACCGGCCCACCAGGGCGACGGTCTTGAACGAAGTGCGCACGGCGCTGGCTCTCGGGGGGGCGGACATGGCGGGATTAGACCATACCGCCATGACGGTTGTCAGCAGGCGCGGGCGGGCGGGCCAGGCCGTCCGCCAGAAGGTCCAAAACTTGCGTAAAATCGGGGCATCATGGATGAACGCTCCAAAACGCTGCTCAAGACCCTGATCGAGCGCTATATTGCCGAAGGGCAGCCGGTCGGTTCCCGCACCCTGTCGAAGTACTCGGGGCTGGACCTGTCGCCTGCGACGATTCGCAATGTGATGTCCGATCTGGAGGAAATGGGCTTTATTGCCAGCCCGCACACCTCCGCGGGCCGTATCCCGACCCCGCGCGGCTACCGGCTGTTCGTCGATTCGATGCTGACGGCCAAGCCGCTGGAGCGCAACGCCGACCTGGCCGAGCTGACCGGCCAGATCCAGGATCAACTCGGCGGCCAGCAGCTGGGGCCGCAGCGCATGATCACGGCGGCGGCGCGCACGCTGTCCAACCTGTCGCACTTTGCCGGCGTGGTGATGACGCCGCGCCGCGCGCAGGCGTTCCGGCAGATCGAATTCATGCGGCTGTCGGACAAGCGCATCCTGCTGATCATCGTCAGCCCCGAGGGGGACGTGCAGAACCGCATTATCCAGACCGAGCTGTCGTACACGCCGGCCCAGCTGATCGAGGCGGCCAACTTCTTCAACTCGCACTATGCCGGCATGAGCTTCGACGCGGTGCGCGGCCACCTGCGGGTGGAACTGCAGGACCTGCGCCGCGACATGTCGCAGCTGATGCAGGCCGCGGTCGAGGCCGGCAGCGTCGCCGAGGACGAGGACGACGACCACGTCTTTATCAGTGGCGAGCGCAAGCTGCTGGAAGTGGAAGACCTGGCCTCCAGCATGGACAAGCTGCGGCGCCTGTTCGACGTGTTCGAGCACAAGACCAGCCTGCTGCAGCTGCTGGACGTGTCCAGCCATGCGCAGGGCGTGCAGATCTTTATCGGCGGCGAAAGCCGGCTGGTGCCGATCGAAGAAATGGCGGTGATCACCGCCCCGTACGAGGTCGACGGCCAGATCGTCGGCACGCTCGGCGTGATCGGCCCTACGCGCATGGCGTATGAGCGCGTGATCCCCATTGTCGACATCACCGCGCGCCTGCTGTCCAGCGCCCTGAGCCAGAACTAGTGCAAAGACTGGCTGGTCTGACAAGCGGCTCCATTCCCGCCGGGCGCGGCAATCGCCGGTGCGCCGCACCGGCGCCGTCCCGGCACCGTGTCAACCCGGAAGCGACATGACGTTTTCTCCCGAACCGGCCTACCAGCACGGCCACGCGCCGCGCACGGCGATCCTGCTGGTCAACCTGGGCACCCCGGACGCTCCCACGCCCAAGGCGGTGGGGCGCTACCTGAAGGAATTCCTGTCCGACCCGCGCGTGGTCGAGATCCCGCGCGCGGCCTGGCTGCCGCTGCTGCATGGGGTGATCCTGCCGCTGCGTTCGCGCGCCTCGGCGCTGAAATACGAATCGATCTGGCTGCGCGAGGCCCATATGACGGGCTCGCCGCTGCTGGTCTACAGCGAGCGCCAGGCCCATGCGCTGCAGCGGCTGATGCACCAGCATGGCCATGAAGTGACGGTCGCGTGCGCAATGCGCTACGGCAACCCGTCGATCGCCTCGGTGCTGGAGGCGCTGCGCCGGCAGGGCTGCGAGCAGGTGCTGGTGCTGCCGATGTATCCGCAATACTCCGGCACCACCACGGCCACGGCCTTCGACGAGGTGTTCCGGGTGCTGGGCCAGTGGCGCAACCAGCCAGAGCTGCGGCTGGTCAAGCATTTCCATGACCACCCGGCCTATATCTCGGCGCTGCACCAGCAGGTCGCCGCCTACTGGGCGCGCCACGGCATGCCGGACTTTGCCCGCGGCGACAAGCTGATCCTGTCGTTCCACGGCGTGCCGCGGCGCACGCTGGAGCTGGGCGACCCCTATCACTGCGAATGCCTGAAGACCGGCCGGCTGCTGGGCGAGGCGCTGGGCCTAGAGCCGGGCCAGTACCAGGTGACGTTCCAGTCTCGTTTCGGCAAGGCGGAATGGCTGCAGCCGTACACCGCGCCGACGCTGGCCGAGCTGGGCAAGGTCGGCGCGGGCCGGGTCGATGTCTTCTGCCCGGGCTTTCCGGCCGACTGCATCGAGACCCTGGAGGAGATCGCCATGGAAGGGCAGACCGAGTTCAAGGTCGCGGGCGGCAAGGATTTCCATTTCATCCCGTGCCTGAATGACGCCGATCCGTGGGTCGCGGCCATGGCCGAGATCGCGCTGCAGCACCTGCAGGGCTGGCCGCTGGCCACGCCGCATCCGCATGAACTGGAAGCACGGCGCACGCGCGCCCAGACCCGGGGAGCGGCGGCATGAACGTCGACTTTGAGCCGGATGCGCGCCAGCGCATCGACAAATGGCTGTGGTGCGGGCGCTTCTTCAAGACGCGCTCGCTCGCGGCTGAAGCGGTGGAGCGCAGCAAGGTGACCGTCAACGGCCAGCCATGCAAGAACTCGCGCGAGGTGAAGCCCGGCGACACGGTGGTGCTGGAAGCGCACCAGCAGCGCTGGGAGCTGGTGGTGAAAGGCATTGCCCCGGCGCGCGGGCCGGCGCCGGTGGCGCAGACGCTGTACGAGGAAAGTGCCGAAAGCCAGTCGCGCCGGCTGGCCGATGCCGAGCGCCGGCGCCTGCAGCCGGAGCCGTCCGCGCAGATCCAGGGGCGCCCGACCAAGCGGGACCGGCGCCGCATCGACCACCTGAAGAGCTGAAATGACAACGCGGCGGTCACCGGGAAGCCCCCGGTGCCGCCGCGCGCTTGGATCAGGGCCAGGTGGCGCTTATTCCTGCGTGACTTCCTGGCTGACGATAGGGACGATGTAGTGCTTGAACACCGCCTTGCCGCTGCCATACTCCGTATCGCGCGGGGTGAATGCGCCGGAAAGGCAGATAAAGACGGTCATGACCGCCAATGCGGCCACAAGGCAGAGTGTCACGACTGGCAGCTTATGCATGGCCAACCTTCCGGAAGAGGCACAAAGATGAACCATCTCCACAACCCCGGCATTTTTGTCATTTTTATTACTGAGAATCTTAGTGATTGCGATGCGGCAAAGCAATAAGGTGTCGATTGCATAGGCCTGGCCTTTGTAACCGTGTGTTTCCGCGTCACGCCAGCGCCACTCTTGAAAACCTGCGCCTTGCCACCACCTGCACGGAACACGCGCCGATTTACCACCCGCGGCCAGGCCCACGGCGGGCCGCGACAATGCATTGATACGGATCGACATGGAAGAACAGAAGCAGACGCCAACCACCCAGACGCCTACGCCCGCTGGCGATGAGGCGGCCAACGCCAGCCAGGAGGCCGGCGCGCCGGAAACCGCTGCCGTCGACGACGTGGCGGCCCAGCTGGCCGCCCTGGAAGCCAAGGCGCGCGAGCATTACGACCTGTATATGCGCGCCGTTGCCGAGGGCGAGAACATCCGCCGCCGGGCGCAGGAAGATGTCGCCAAGGCGCACAAGTTCGCCATCGAGAACTTCGCCGACAACCTGCTGCCGGTGATGGACAGCCTGCAGGCCGCGCTGGCCGACGGCTCGGGCGATATCGCCAAGCTGCGCGAAGGCGTCGAGCTGACCGCGCGCCAGCTGGCCGCCGCCTTTGAGCGCGGCAAGATCGTTGAACTCAACCCGGTGGGCGAGAAATTCGACCCGCACCGCCACCAGGCCATCTCGATGGTGCCGGCGGACCAGGAACCCAATACCGTGGTGACCGTGCTCCAGCGCGGCTACACCATTGCCGAGCGCGTGCTGCGGCCGGCTCTGGTGACGGTGGCGGCACCGAAATAAGGCCGCCTGGGGCGGCGGCGTGCCGTCCTGGATCGCGACCTGACGCCCGGTGCCGGCTGGCCCGGGCGTTTGTCATTCTGGAGCGAGCATGACCACTGAACCAGGCGTCGGCCCGGCGACATCCCCGGCCCCCCACCTCGACCACCGCGCCTTCGAGGCATTCGGCATGCGCGAGGCCGATGACGGCAGCATCGACGCCGCCATCGCCGCTGCGGGCGACGCGCTGGTGTGCGTGTTCTTCTGGGGGGAGGACTGCTTCAACTGCGAGATGGCCAAGAAGGCCATGCTGGCCAACCCCGAACCGATCCGCGCGCTGGAACTGCGCTGGCTGCATGCCAACGTCTACGCGCATCCCGGGCTGGGCCGGCGCTTTGGCCTGCATGGCATCCCGGTGTTCATGTTCTTCCGGAACGGCAAGAAGCTGGGCCGCGCCACCGGCTGGCATGGCCACGGCCAGTTTGCCGCCGCGGTGGCCAATGCGCGGCTCAAGGCCAGCGGCAAGCCGCTGGCCGGCTGAGTGGGTTCAGCGGGTTCAGCGGGACAGCGAGTAGCCGATGCGGAACTGCCACGGCAGCTTGTGGTTGTAGTCCAGCAGGCTCTCGCCATAGCCGACGAAGTAGCCCGCCATCAGGTAGCCCGCGGTGCCGGGGATCAGCCGCGCCATCGGGTAGGTCAGCTGCGCGTCGACGCTGCCATACCACTTGCGCGTGCCCTTGCGCAGCGTGGCGGAGAACTCCCATGAGTCCGGGCGCCCGTAGGCAATGCCCAGGTCCATGAAGCCGCGGTAGTGGGCGATGTCGGGGTTTTCGCCCTTTTCCACGTAGGCATAGAGCTTGGGCGCGACACGCCAGTGCCAGTCGTTCTGGTCGCCGAAGTAGAAGGTCGGCTTGACGAAGACCGTATTGATGCTGCGCGAGTCGTCGCCGTCGCGGCCATTGGATTCATGCTCCAGGCCGGCCGCCAGCGACAGCCGGCTGATGGCATTGTTGCGCACGCCGGTATCCGACAGGTAATAGAACAGGCTGGGCCGGTAGTTGGTGTCGCGGAACGGCTTGGACTGCTCGGACAGGTCCCATAGCGAGAACTGGGTGTAGGCCACGTAGAGGTTGTCGAACAGACGCTTCGACGCCGGATCTTCGCCCTGGAACAGGCGGTACTTGAAGCTCAGCTGGAACTTGGCGTTGGCCCCGTCATGCGCGCCGACCATGAAATACATCGGGTCATGGAACGACAGCCGGGCGCTGTCGCGCAGGTCGGCCGGAGCGGGTGCGGCAGCGTCGGCGGTGGTGACCGGGGTCACCGGCACGGCGGCTTCGGTGGCCGGCTCCAAGCCGTTCGCTGCCAGCGCCTTGCCGGCAACCGGCGGCTCAGCGGTGGCGGATTCACCGGGCCGCGGCAGGCGGTTCAGCGTCACCAGCACCGGCGCGGCGTCGATGCCGGTGGCATCCAGCCGCACCTGGCCGCGCAGGGCCGGCGGCAGCGCCACCGTGTAGCGGATCGCGCGGTGCTCGCCGCGGCGCAGGTTGACCACGGCCGGGCCCGAGACCTCGCGCCACAGCACCAGCCGCACCGGCGCCTGCAGGTCGCCCGAGGCGGTCACTTCGAGCGTGTCGGGAATACGGTAGCGGCGCGTGGCGTCGTCGGCGCTGACCACCAGCGTCAGCGTCAGCGGCTGGTTGCCGTCGATCACGCGCGGCGGCTGCAACAGCGCCACGCCGGCGTGGCCGGCCAGGGGCCAGGCCAGCATCAGCGACAGGCAGAGCGGGGCAACGGCGCGGCCGGCGGGCGCGAGCCGGCGCCGGCGGGGGAGGGCAATACGGGACATGACTTGCGGGCACCGCGCCGCCATGTGACGGCAACGCGGCTGGGGAAAATTCAGACCCGCAAAGCCTACCACGCACCCATCTGAGGGGTGTGACGAATTGTACGCTGCACTTGATGCGTGACGCGTACCGGACTTAGCGGTTGGCGCGGCGCTTGACGCAATCGACGTAGTGGTCGCCGTCGGGCGGCTGGCCGGTGCGCTGTGCCTGCCACAGCATTTCGCCCAGGCATTCCATCACCTGGTGCTGCGCTTCGTGCGGGGAATCCAGCCGGCGTGCCAGCGCCTCATAGGCCTGGCGGATGCCGCGCGGCTGGTCGACCGAGACCTGCTCGGAGATCGACAGGTGCATCGACAGGTGCAGGAAGGGGTTGGTCTGGCCTTGCTCGGGTGTGTAGTCCTGCGACAGCGCACCTTCGGTGTCGCGCAGCAGGCCGTGGTACTCGGGGTGCTCGCCGATCCAGTCGACGGCGATGGCTTCCAGCGGGGTCAGCACGCCGCCTGTGAGCTGCTTCTGCCAGGCATCGCAGAAGAACCGGCGGACTTCTTCTCGTGAGGGATTAAACATGGTGGCGACATTGTAAACGAGGGCCGCGGCCCGCGCTGGCGGCGCCGCTTGTTGCCGGCGGCGCCAAGTAGAATGCGGGATCGCCGACTTCCCGCCCGCCCGATGACCGCTTCCGCCCAAACTGCCACGGACCATGCCCGCGACAAGCTGGCCGGCGTGCTGCTGATCGCGCTGTCGGCCAGCGCCTTTGGCGCCATGGCGATCTTCGCGCGCTTTGCCTACGCGGCCGGCGCGGATGTCTACGGGCTGCTGCTGGTGCGCTTCATGCTGGCCGCGGCGGCATTGGCCTGGGTGATGCGCACGCGCGGCATCGCCTTGCCGCCGTGGCGCCGCGTGCTGGCGCTGGCGGCGATGGGCGGCATCGGCTATGTCGGCCAGTCGTTCTGCTTCTTCAGCGCGCTCAACCATGCGCAGGCCAGCCTGGTGGCGCTGCTGCTGTATCTGTATCCGCTGTTCGTGACGATCCTGGCGGCCATCTTCCTGAAGGAGCGGCTGACCACGGCCGCGGTGGTCGCGCTGGTGCTGTGCTCGGTGGGCGCCGGACTGACCGTCGGCGGCGGCGAGGGCACGCCGCTGGGGATCGCGCTGGGGCTGGCGGCGGCGGTGATCTACTCGGTCTATATCATCGTCGGCGCGCGCGTGACCGCCGGCATCAACCCGATCGCCACCACCACGGTGATCTGTACCGCGGCGGCGCTGGTCTATGGCGCCGTCGGCCTGCTGCGGATGGGGGCGGGCGCGCCGCCGCAGTTCCCGGCCACTGCCGGCGGCTGGCTGGCGCTGGCGGGCATCGCGCTGCTGTCGACGGTGCTGGCGATCCTGACCTTCTTCGCCGGCCTGCAGCGGCTGGGCGCGGCGCAGGCGTCGATGCTGTCGACGCTGGAGCCGGTGGTCACGGTGCTGCTGGCGGCGTTTCTGCTGGGCGAGCATATCGGCACGGCGCAGGCCGTGGGCGGCGGGCTGATCCTGGCCGGCGTGCTGTGGCTGACCCGCCGGGGCAGTGCACCGGCGCCGGCCCGCGCCGATATGCAAGGGAATTGAACGGGTTGCTCAAAGGCGCTGTCGTGGCGCGCACAAAGCGTTGGGTACAATCGCCCCTTCCCTCAAATCCCGTACAGGAAAGAAGCGCATGTCCCAGATCGACAACGCCGCGCTGGCGCAGCTGTTCACCGAAGCCCGCACGCACAACGTGTGGCAGGACCGCCACGTGGACGACGCCGTGCTGCACCAGATCTATGAAGCGATGAAGTTCGGCCCGACCGCTGCCAACAGCAGCCCGGCGCGCATCGTGTTCGTCAAGAGCGCCGCCGAGAAGGCGCGCCTGGTGGACTGCGTGTCGGCCGGCAACGTCGACAAGACCCGTTCGGCGCCGGTGACGGCCATCATCGCCTTCGACACCGCCTTCCACGACCAGCTGCCCAAGCTGTTCCCGCATGCCGACGCCCGCTCCTGGTACGCCGGCAACGACGAGAAGATCGCCCGCGACGCGCTGATGAACAGCTCGCTGCAAGGCGGCTACTTCATCCTGGCGGCGCGCGCGCTGGGCCTGGACTGCGGCCCGATGGGCGGCTTCGATGCCGACAAGGTCAACGCGGCCTTCTTCCCCGACGGCAAGTGGCAGGTCAACTTCCTGTGCAACCTGGGCTACGGCGAGGCCGACAAGCTGTTCCCGCGCGGCCCGCGCCTGTCGTTCGACGAAGCCTGCCGCATCGTCTGAACGCGCTGCGCACCAACGGTGCCTGAACAAAAAAAGCGACCCGCTGTGGTCGCTTTTTTTTGCCTGGCACGCAGCGGCTTCAGGCCGTCCATTCCTGCACGGGATTGCAGGCCAGGTAGCGCCGGGGTTCGGCAATGCCAAGCCGCGCGCGGGCCGCGTCGATGGGTTCGTGCAGCAGTTTCTCGTAGTCTTCGCCCAACAGCCATCGGGCGCGCCGGCCGAGACGGTAGCCCTCCAGCACGGCCCGCGCAAAGGCCAGGCTGCCGCTCACGCGCAGGCTTTTCAGCGACGCCGCGATGGCGATGAAGGCCCAGCCCTTGCCGCCGGTCTGCGCATAGCTGAATGCCACCAGCGCGGCTTCGCCAAGGCTTTCATCGGCCCGGTAGCCGGTGAGCACATGCCAGATGTCGTGAATGTCGCGGGTACGCCGGCCGAACCACATGTAGGCGTCCTCGATCAACGGTTCCTGGTCCAGGTTCGAGACCTTGGCCAGCCCGTCAGCGCTGTAGCCGGTCTGTTCCAGGAACGCGCGATAGGCCGCGCCCACCGTGCCCGCTGCGAACCTGGCCACGTAGGCGGGATCGGACAGGCGCTCCGCCAGCTCGATGCGCTGGTAGACCATGCGCCGCCCGTCGGGCGTGTTCAGCAGCCGGTTGAAGTTGCGGGGCATGGACGGCCCGTTGAGCGCGCGCATGATGCGGAACACCTGCTCTGTGTCGTTGCCGTTCGCCATCAGCTTGCGAACGGCCTGGAACGCGGCGAAGACATTGTGCTTGTAGGGGTTGGAACCGGTGGTGGTGGCCATGGGCGGGGCTCCGTGGATCAGGCGATCTGCGCCTGGGCCGGCACGGGTACTTGCAGCCGGGCGGCTGCGTCGCGGACGAAATCGACGCTGGTGTCGATAGCGGTCACCGGCAGCATATGCCCGCCGCTGACCAATGTCAGCGTGGCGCCCGGAACCTTGGCGGCGAGCGCTTCGCCATGCTCGGCAAAATCCAGGATGCGGTCTTCGCGGCCGTAGAGGACACTGACCGGCACGCGCAGCGTGCCGTAGCGGTGCAGCAGCGCCGGCAGGCTCTGCGCGGCGCCGATCAGGTCTTCGGACGCGGCCAGGAAGTGGCGGGGCCGCAGCGCCAGCAGCCCGCCTCCGCGCGTCGGGAAGTCGTCCGGCACCGGGTCCGGGCCGAACACGATGTCCATCACGGCATCGCGGCGCCGAATCGACATCGGCACCACCAGCGTCCATGCCATCAGCCGGCGCAGCCACGCGCTGGGCACGGTCATGGCCTGGAACACCGGCGAGATCGCCTTGGGCGGGTGCGTGAGCGGCGCGATCAGTGCCAGCCCGCCCACGCGCTCGGGGTGGTGGATGGCCAGTGCCAGCGCAATCGCCCCACCCAGCGAATGGCCCACCACCAGCGGACGCTCCAGGCCAAGCTTGTCGCACAGCGCGGCGAGCGCTGCGGCCTGCGCCGGCAGGTCCGCGGCGCTGCCCGGCGTGCGTATGGAGTGGCCCGCGCCGGGGCGGTCGACGGCGATCACGCGGAAGTGCTCGGCAAGCGGCCCGATCATGCCGTAGCCAAAATTCTCTAACTGGCCGGACAGTCCATGCACCAGCAGCACCGCCGGGCCCTGGCCGCGCTCCACCACGTGCAGCCGCGCGCCGGGCACGTCGACAAAGCGGCCGTGCGGCGGCATGGCGGCTTCGATGCGCCGGGCGGTGCGCCACGTGTACAGATAGAGCGACGCGCCCAGCACCAGGATCAGCCCGATCAGCACCGCGAAAACGGTCAGGACGATGGTCATGATTGCACCTCGCTGGCGGCAACGGCCGGCACCGGGTTGTTGTCGGTGGTGTCCTGGCCGTCCCGGTGCGCCCGGTGTGCCAAGGGAGAGGGAGGCGGGACATCGAACTGCAACACGCCGTCTGCGATGCGCCCGTGCCGGATCGTCAGCAGGTCTTTCAGGTAGTTCTGGTGCACGCGCCAGGGCTTGCGATGACCTTGCCGGGGCAGCACGGTGGCGGCACGCTGCACGTAGCCGGAGGTGAAATCCAGGAACGGGGTCGGCTCTACGTCAGCGGGGGCGCGCGGCACGGCAATGCGGTGGCCGTGGCGATCCATATGACGCAGCAGGCGGCAGACGTACTCGGCCGTGAGGTCGGCCTTGAGCGTCCACGAGGCATTGGTGTACCCGAAGGCCAGCACCAGGTTGGGCACATCGCTCAGCATCATCCCCTTGTAGGCAAGGCATTCGGCGGGGCGGCGCGGCTGGCCGTCCACGCTGAGCGCGATGTCGCCCAGCATGTTCAGCTTGAGGCCGGTGGCCACCACCACGACATCCGCAGCCAGCGTCTTGCCGCTGGCCAGCACGATGCCGTCCTCGGTGAACCGGTCGATGGTGTCGGTCACCACCGATGCGTGACCGTCGCGGATCGCGCGGAACAGGTCGCCGTCGGGCACCAGGCACAGGCGCTGGTCCCACGGCCGGTAGCGGGGCGTGAAGTGGGTGCCGACGTCATAGCCTGGCGCCAGTTGCGCTGCCGCCATTCCGATCAGGCGCTGCCTGACGCGATCCGGCCGGCGCCGCGCCAGCTGGAAGAACATCATGCCCAGCAGCACGTTCTTCCAGCGCGTGGCGGCGTAGGCCAGCCGCTCCGGCAGCACGCGGCGCAGCTTGTGGGCGATGGCGTCCTCGCCGGGGCGCGTCACGATATAGGTGGGAGAGCGCTGCAGCATCGTCACGTGCGCGGCGCTTTTCGCCATGGCCGGCACCAGCGTGACCGCCGTGGCGCCGCTGCCGATCACCACCACGCGCTTGCCGGCATAGTCGAGCGATTCGTTCCAGAACTGAGGATGCACCATGCTGCCGCGGAATTGCGCTTCGCCTGCAAATTCGGGCCGGTGGCCCTCGGCATAGCTGTAATAGCCTGCGCACACATAGAGCAAACGTGTGCGCAAGCGCAGACGGCTGTGGTCCGCCATGCGTTCGGCTTCGACCGTCCAGCAGGCTGCGGCGCTGTCCCATGCCGCGCTGACGACCTTGTGGCCGAAGCGGATATGTGACGTGATGCCGGCCTCTTCGGCGGTTTCGCGGATGTAGGCGCGAATCGACGGCCCGTCGGCGATGGCCTTGGCGCCGCGCCAGGGCTTGAAGCGGTAGCCCAGCGTGTACATGTCCGAATCCGAGCGGATGCCGGGGTAGCGGAACAGGTCCCAGGTGCCGCCCATGGCCTCGCGCGCCTCCAGGATGGCGTAGCGCTTGCCGGGGCAGCGCATTTGCAGCTGGCGCGCGGCGCCGATGCCGGACAGGCCGGCGCCTACGATCAGGACATCAAGGACTGCGTCATCGGGACTTGAGGCGGTCATGGGGGGATCCGGGCGAGTGGCGCTTCTGACAACATAGATTGTCAGAAGCGATCCGGCAAGGAATCTGACAATAGGGAATGTCATAATGGCGCGCATGACGACCGAGCTCACCCCCGCGCGCCGCTACCGTGGCGCCGAAGCCGAAGAACGACGTGCGCAACGCCGCGTGCAGCTGATTGCCGCGGCCGTGCAGGTCTACGGCGAGCGCGGCTACCAGAACGCCACCGTCAAGGCCGTGTGCGAGGCCGCGGGCCTGACCGAACGGTATTTCTATGAGTCGTTCGCCAACAGCGAGGCCTTGCTGCTGGCATCGTTTCAAACGGTGACCCACCGCTTGCTGCACACCCTCGCCCTGGCGGGCGAGGGGGCCGGAGGCGATGGTCAGCAACGCGCGCTGGCCATGCTGCGCGCCTATTTCGGGGCGCTGCAGCGCGAGCCGCGTTCAGCGCGGGTGTTCCTGGTGGAAATCCGCGGCGTCAGCAAGCTGGTCGACGGGGCGCTGGCGGATTCGCTGGATGAATTCGGCGGGCTGCTCGCGCAAGCGCTGCTGCCGCCGGGACGCAAGCTCGATCCGTTGCTGACGGCGGGGGTGGCGGGCGGGGTGGTCCACATCGCCCTGCGCTGGATCACGCACGGCTACGCGCCCGAGGTGGAGATGGTCGCGCGCACCGCGCTACAGCTGGCCCTGGTGCTGGCGCACGAGCCGGACTAGGACCCCAGGCCCGGGTTACAGCTGCGGCGCCGGGGTCTTTTCCCTGAACTCGCATAGCGGCTCGATCACGCAGTGCCAGCACTCGGGCTTGCGCGCCTTGCAGACGTAGCGGCCGTGCAGGATCAGCCAGTGGTGGGCATCGTGCAGGAACTCATGCGGCACGCACTTGAGCAGCTTCTGCTCGACGATCTGCACGGTCTTGCCCGGCGCCAGCCCGGTGCGGTTCGCTACCCGGAAGATATGCGTGTCCACCGCGATGGTGGGCTCGCCGAACGCGGTGTTGAGCACCACGTTGGCGGTCTTGCGGCCCACGCCCGGCAGCGCCTCCAGCGCTTCGCGCTCGGGCGGGACCTTGCCGCCGTGGCGCTCGACCAGGATGCGGCAGGTTTCGATCACGTGCTTCGCCTTGGTCTTGTACAGACCGATGGTCTTGATGTACTCGCTGAGGCCGGCTTCGCCCAGGTCCAGCATCTGCCGCGGGGTATGCGCCACCGGGAACAGCCGCCGCGTGGCCTTGTTGACGCCGACGTCGGTCGCCTGCGCCGACAGCAGCACGGCGATCAGCAGCTCGAACGGCGAGCTGTATTCCAGTTCGGTGGCCGGGGCAGGGTTGGTTTCGCGCAGCGTCTCAAAGATGGCACGGCACTTGGCGGCGTTCATTGTTTTTCTTCCGGGTCGGTATTGGCGTTCTGGCCGGGTCCAGGCTTGGTAAGCCCCGCGCGCGCGCGCCGTGCTTCGGCGGCGTCGATCTGGGCCTGCACCGCAGCCGAGACGTTCTCCGTATTGCGCGGCTGCGCGGCCTGCTGCTTCTGCCGGGCGCGTTCGATGGCGGCCTGGATGATGGCGCGCTTGCGTTCCTGCGCGGCGCGCTCGGCATCGTTTTCCGGCGCTTCGGCCTGCACCGCGGCCAGCTTGGCGGCGGCCTTGGCGGCCAGGCGCGCGTCGTTTTCCTCGCGCTCGCGCATCAGCCGCGCATTGCGCGCCAGGTAGCGCGCGTGCGCGGCATCGGCCTGCGCCTGCGACCACGCGGCCCAGCCGGTGCGCCCGCCGGTGACCGGGACCATGTCGATGCAGTCGACCGGGCAGGGCGCCACGCACAGGTCGCAGCCGGTGCACCAGTCAGGGATCACCGTATGCATCTGCTTGGCGGCGCCGGCAATCGCATCGACCGGGCAGGCCTGGATGCAAAGCGTGCAGCCGATGCAAAGGCTCTCGTCGATGCGGGCCACCGCGCGCGGCTGTTCGCTGCCGCGTTCCGGGTCCAGCGGCAGCGGTTCGGTGCCCAGCACCGCGGCCAGGCGCACAATCCCTTGCGCGCCGCCTGGCGGGCAGCGGTTGCAGGCGGCTTCGCCGCTGGCCATGGCTTCAGCGTAGGGGCGGCAGCCGTTGAAGCCGCATTTGGTGCACTGGGTCTGGGGCAGCAGCGCTTCGATGCGATCGGCAAGGGATTTGACGGCGGGATTCACGACTACGGGCAGGAAATCAGGGGACAAAACAGGGACCAAGGCCGGATCAACGGTCAAGACACGAAATTTGCGGGGCACTGTGAGGGTTTGGCGACATAACAGCCGAACCCGGCGGCGGACAATAGGCCAGCGACCCTGCGGCACCGGGATCTCTGTGTACCCCTGCGAGCCATCGCGCCGCAAGGATTATCCCCGATTTCGCCGGCGGGCAGAAACGGCGATGATGCGCGCACCGCCGGATTGCCGCATTCCGGCCTATGCCATAATCCGCGCAACGATCGACCAGCCACCCCATGTCAACTGAGCCCAAGACCAAACGCGACCCGGAAGGGACGCGCCGACGCATCCTCGCTGCGGCCACCGAGGAATTCGCCAAGGGGGGGCTGGCCGGCGCCCGCGTCGACCAGATTGCCCGGCGCGCGGAAACCAATGAACGCATGCTGTACTACTACTACGGCAGCAAGGAAGGCCTGTTCCTGGCGGTGCTTGAGAAGCAATACGCCAATTTCCGCGCCGACGAGGAGCAGCTCCACCTGGTCGACGAAGACCCGGTCCAGGGCGTGCGCACGCTGGCGCGTTTCGTCTGGGACTGGTATTACGAGCACCCGGAGTTCATCCGCCTGGTCAACAGCGAGAACCTGCACGAGGCCCGGCACCTGAAGAAGTCGGCGCAGCTGCAGCAGCTGATCAACCCAGTGGTGGATGTGCTGGCCGACGTGATCCGGCGCGGGCAGGAACAAGGCGTGTTCCGCGACGATATCGACGTGCCGCAGTTCTACCTGACGATTTCCGCGCTGGGCTACTACGTGCTGTCCAACCGCTATACCATCAGCGCCGTGATCGGCCGCGACGTGGCCTCGCAGCAGGAGCATGAGCGCTTTGCCGAGCTGCACTCGGAAATGCTGCTCAGCTACCTGAAGAAGCACTGAGCATCCCGGCCCGGCCCCGCAAGAAGAAACGCCCGCAATCGCGGGCGTTTTCTTACCTGGTGGCCGAGGCCTGGTGGTACTTGCGGATAAAGTCGCGCAGCTGCGGGTAGATCTCTTCGCGCCAGCGCCGGCCCGAGAAGATGCCGTAGTGGCCGCAGTGCGCCGCGTTTAGGTGCTGCTTGCGGGTTTTCGGGATGCCGGCGCACAGGTCGTGCGCCGCGGCGGTCTGGCCCGCGCCCGAGATGTCGTCCAGCTCGCCCTCGACAGTCATCAGCGCGGTGCTCTTGATGTCCTGCGGCCGCACCGGATTGCCGTCGATGGCCCAGGTGCCGTTGGCCAGGCGGAATTCCTGGAACACCTCGCGGATGGTGTCGAGGTAGTACTCGGCGGCCATGTCGAGCACCGCGTTGTATTCATCGTAGAAGCGCACGTGGGCTTCGGCGTCATCCGCATCGCCCTCGACCAGGCTCAGGTAGAAGTCATAGTGCGAGGAAAGGTGCCGGTCCGGGTTCATCGCCACGAAACCGGCATGCTGCAAAAAGCCCGGGTAGACGCGGCGGCCGTGGCCGGGGTAGTTGGCCGGCACGGTGTAGATGACGTTGTTCTCGAACCACTCGAACGACTTGTTGGTCGCCAGCGAGTTGACCGCGGTGGGGCTCTTGCGGGCGTCGATCGGGCCGCCCATCATGGTCATGGTGCGCGGCGTCTTCTCGCCGGCCGAGGCCATCAGCGAGATCGCGGCCAGCACCGGCACGGTGGGCTGGCATACCGAGATCACATGCAGGTTCTCGGCGCCGATATGGCGGATGAATTCCTGGATGTAATAGATGTAGTCCGACAGGTGGAACGCGCCTTCCTCGACCGGCACCATGCGTGCGTCGATCCAGTCGGTGACGTAGACCTTGTGGTCCTGCAGCAGCGTGCGCACCGTGTCGCGCAGCAGCGTGGCATGGTGGCCCGACAGCGGCGCGGCCACCAGCACCACCGGCTCATCCTTGAGCAGCTTGATGGTTTCCGGGTCGTCGGCATAGCGCTTGAAGCGCACCAGCTTGCAGAACGGCTTCTCAAACACGGTCTGCTCGACGATGGGGATGTCGCGCCCGTTGGAGCGCACCGACTTGATGTCGAATGCCGGCTTTTCGTATTCCTTGCCGAGCCGGTACAGCAGTTCATAGCCGGCAGCCAGGCGGGGTGCGCCGGGAACCAGCGAGAGCGGGCTGAGGGGGTTGGTGAAGGTCTTGGCGGTCGCCTGGGCCCACGCGGTCAGCGGGTGCAGGATCGAGCGCTGGAACTCATGCAATTGGTAGAGCATGCCTTTTCTGCCTGGGTCTAGCTATGAGGTACGTACTACCAAGTACTAATGTACTGACAATACACCGGGGGATCGTGGCGCCGATTATGCCTTTAATCGAACGACCGTGCTAACGATCTTGCTCTGCAGCATATACCTTAAAGTACTTCCAATGCTGCGGAAAACAATAAGGCAAAAGGCTGATTTCTTGATGACATTGGGCCGATAAATCGCAAACAAATGCAAAAAGCGGCCGAAGCCGCTTTTTGTGCATTGCTTTGTGACGCTTGCGCCAGTCGCCATCCTGCTGCGGGTGGCGATGCCTGGGGCTCTTACATCACAGCTGCGATCGCATCGACGACGGCGTCGATGTTGCGGCTGTTCAGCGCGGCCACGCAGATGCGGCCGGTGCCGACGGCGTAGATGCCGTGCTCGTTGCGCAGGCGGTCCACCTGGGCCGAGGTCAGGCCCGAGTACGAGAACATGCCGCGCTGTGCCTTGACGAAGGAGAAGTCGCCCGGCACGCCCTTGGCGGCCAGCTTGTCCACCAGCGCATGACGCATCAGCTTGATGCGGTCGCGCATCTCGGCCAGTTCTTCTTCCCACATGGCGCGCAGTTCCGGGCTGTTCAGCACGGTGGCGACCACGGTGCCGCCGTGCGTCGGCGGGTTGGAGTAGTTGGTGCGGATCACGCGCTTGACCTGCGACATCACGCGCTGTGCTTCTTCCTTGCTGGTGGTGACGATCGACAGCGCGCCCACGCGCTCGCCGTACAGCGAGAAGCTCTTCGAGAACGAGCTCGACACGAAGAAGGGCAGGCCGGAGTCCGCGAACAGGCGCACGGCGGCGCCGTCCGGGTCGATGCCGTCGGCAAAGCCCTGGTAGGCCATGTCCAGGAACGGGATCAGGTTGCGTTCCTTGACCAGTTCCACCACCTGCTTCCACTGCTCGGGCGACAGGTCCACGCCGGTCGGGTTGTGGCAGCATGCGTGCAGCACGACGATGGTGTTGGCCGGGAACGACTTCAGCGATTCCACCATGCCGGCAAAGTTCAGGCCGTGGCTGGGGGCGTCGTAGTAGGCATAGTTGACCACCGGGAAGCCGGCGGATTCGAACAGTGCGCGGTGGTTTTCCCAGCTCGGGTCGCTGATGGCGACCTTGGCGTCCGGATACAGGCGCTTCAGGAAGTCGGCGCCGATCTTCAGCGCGCCGGTGCCGCCGAGTGCCTGGGCCGTCACCACGCGGCCTTCCGTGATCAGCGGCGATTCCTTGCCGAACAGCAGCGTCTGCACGGCCTGGTCATAGGCGGCGATGCCTTCGATCGGCAGGTAGCCACGCGGCGTGGCGGTGGTCAGGCGTGCCTTTTCTGCCTCCTGGACGGCGCGCAGCAGGGGGATTTTCCCTTCGTCGGTGAAGTACACGCCAACGCCCAGGTTGACCTTGGTCGGGCGGGTATCGGCATTGAAGGCTTCGTTGAGGCCCAGGATCGGGTCGCGCGGGGCCATCTCGACGGCAGAAAACAAACTCATTTGGAATCTCGTGGTCGGCTATGTAAGAAAACGGGAAGGCGTAGAATGCTTCGGACTGCGCTGGGGGCTGACAGGCCCCCGTGACGCTTCCGGCTTGAAGCGGGGGCTGGCAACCCCAAGATTCTAGCGTATTCGCCCCGTATTCCTGAGGTATTTCCCTAATTCCGCCCGTAAATTCGCCCCCTATGTCGAACCTTGCAGAAGCCGCGCCGGCCCTGGACGAAGACAAATTCGTCACATTCCCCGGCTCCCCGTTCCAGCTCTACCAGCCGTTCCCGCCCGCCGGCGACCAGCCGGAGGCCATCCGGCAACTGGTGGAGGGGGTCGAGGACGGCCTGTCGTTCCAGACGCTGCTGGGGGTGACGGGTTCGGGCAAGACCTTCACCATGGCCAATGTGATCGCCCGGATGGGACGGCCGGCGATCGTGTTCGCGCCCAACAAGACGCTGGCGGCCCAGCTCTACGCCGAGTTCCGCGAGTTCTTCCCGCGTAACGCGGTCGAGTACTTCGTCAGCTACTACGACTACTACCAGCCCGAGGCCTACGTCCCGCAGCGCGACCTGTTTATCGAGAAGGACTCGTCGATCAACGAGCATATCGAGCAGATGCGGCTGTCGGCGACCAAGAGCCTGCTGGAGCGCCGCGACACGATCATCGTGGCGACCGTCTCTGCGATCTATGGTATCGGCAACCCGACCGAATACCACCAGATGATTCTCACACTGCGTGCCGGCGACAAGATCAGCCAGCGTGACGTGATCGCGCGCCTGATCGCGATGCAGTACACCCGCAACGAGACCGACTTCCAGCGCGGCACCTTCCGCGTGCGCGGCGACACCATCGACATCTTCCCGGCAGAACACGCCGAGATGGCGGTGCGGCTGGAGATGTTCGACGACGAGGTGGAGTCGCTGCAGTTCTTCGACCCGCTGACTGGCCGCGTGCGCCAGAAGATCCCGCGCTTCACGGTCTACCCGTCGAGCCACTATGTGACCCCGCGCGAGACCGTGCTGCGCGCGATCGAGGCGATCAAGTCGGAGCTGCGCGAGCGGCTGGAGTTCTTCCACAAGGAAAACCGGCTGGTGGAGGCGCAACGGCTCGAGCAGCGCACCCGCTTCGACCTGGAAATGCTGTCCGAACTGGGCTTCTGCAAGGGCATCGAGAACTATTCGCGGCACCTGTCCGGTGCACGCCCCGGCGATCCGCCGCCGACGCTGGTCGACTACCTGCCGCCCGACGCGCTGATGTTCCTGGACGAGTCGCACGTGCTGATCGGCCAGCTCAACGGCATGTACAACGGCGACCGCGCGCGCAAGACCACGCTGGTGGAGTACGGCTTCCGGCTGCCCTCGGCGCTGGACAACCGGCCGCTGAAGTTCGACGAGTTCGAGCGCAAGATGCGCCAGGTGATGTTTGTTTCGGCCACGCCGGCGCAGTTCGAGCAGGACAATGCCGGGCAGGTGGTGGAGCAGGTGGTGCGTCCGACCGGGCTGGTCGATCCCATCATCATGGTGCGCCCGGCGACCACGCAGGTGGATGACCTGCTGTCGGAAATCCACGCCCGCGTGGAGGTTGGCGAACGCGTGCTGGTGACCACGCTGACCAAGCGCATGGCCGAGCAGCTGACCGAGTTCCTGTCCGAGAACGGCGTCAAGGTGCGCTACCTGCACTCGGACATCGACACCGTCGAGCGCGTGGAGATCATCCGCGACCTGCGCCTGGGCACCTTCGACGTGCTGGTGGGCATCAACCTGCTGCGCGAAGGCCTGGATATTCCCGAGGTGTCGCTGGTGGCGATCCTCGATGCGGACAAGGAAGGCTTCCTGCGCGCCGAGCGCTCGCTGATCCAGACCATCGGGCGCGCCGCGCGCAACGTCAACGGTACCGCGATCCTGTACGCGGACCGCATGACCGAGTCGATGAAGAAGGCCATTGGCGAGACCGAGCGCCGCCGCGCCAAGCAGATCGCCTTCAACGAGGCCAACGGCATCACGCCGCGCGGCGTGGTCAAGCGCATCAAGGACATCATCGACGGCGTCTACAGCGTCAACGATGCCAGGGCCGAGCTGCTGGCGGCGCAGGAGCAGGCCCGCTACGAGGACATGAGCGAGAAGCAGGTCTCCAAGGAAATCAAGCGTTTGGAGAAGCTCATGCTCGACCACGCCCGCAACCTGGAGTTCGAGCAGGCGGCGCAGGTGCGCGACCAGCTGGCCAAGCTCAAGGCGCAGGTGTTCGGCGCCAGCGGAGAGAGCGCGCTGCCGCCTGCCTGATACGCCGCACCGCCACGCGCGCTTCGCCTATAGTGAAATTCGCGGCGGCGCCGGTCATGAAGGGTGAAAGCGCGAAGGCTGCCGCGAAGGAGGCAAGATGGAACGCCAGTTTGAATACGGCGGCTACGCGGTCGTGGTCAGCGCGGTCCCCAATGCCGCCGGCGGGTTTGCGGCGCAGATGCGCATCGCCGATGCCTTCGGCGAGCCTTCCGGCCCCAGCTACGAGGCGATTGCGGGCGACGCGCCCACGCCCGAAGGGGCCATCGCCCTGGCGGAGGCCGGCGCCATGCGCGCGATCGACGCCGGCGAGGTCAACTAGCCAGGTATCCCCCATTTTCCGTGGAGAACCACAATGACCGATATCGGTGAATGGAAGAAGAAGGTCTATGAAACCCACGAAGTGCAGGTCCAGGTCAAACAGCGCTCACAGAGCGAATGGTCCTACACCGTGCGCGTCTGCCGCCCCGGTACCAATATTCGCGCCGCCGGCACGCTGACCGAGACCTCGCGCATCACCGAGCACTACAAATCGCGCGAGGCCGCGGAAGTGGCCGGGTTTGCGCACGGCGAGCGGCTGGCCAAGCAGCTGGCCTGAAGGGCTGCGGGTAGAATTGCGGCTGTCCGGCCGGCGGCCCTCCCGTGTGCCGCTGCGCCCGCCGTTCCACTCCCGCCTAGCCGTGATCCGATGAAGACATACGCCATCCTGATGTGTTGCATGGGAAACATCTGCCGTTCCCCGACGGCGGAGGGCGTGCTGCGCGCCAAGCTGGCTGCGGCGGGGCTGGACGCGCTGGTGGAACTGGATTCGGCGGGCACGCATGAATACCACCTGGGCCGCGCACCCGATCCCCGCACCCAGCGCCACGCGCTGCAGCGCGGCTATGACCTGTCCGCGCTGCGCGCGCGCAAGGTCGGCCTGCCTGACTTCGACCGCTTCGACCTGGTCCTGGCGATGGACCGCGAGAACCTGGCCGGCCTGGCGCGGCTGCGCCCCGATGCTGGCGCCAAGCTGCGCCTGCTGATGAGCTTCGCCACCCGCCACGACGCCGACGAGGTGCCGGACCCCTACTACGGCGAAGGCGATGGCTTCGAGCGCGTGCTCGACTACATCGAAGATGCCTGCGACGGCCTGGTGGCCGAGTTGCGCCAGCGCCTGCAAGGCAACGCCGGCTGATCCCGGCGCCCGCTCCGTCGTCCTTTCTGCGGCCCGCGCCGCGACGCTACCAGCGCCGCGGCCGGCGGCCCGATCCCACGAGAATCCATGCTTCACAAACTGTTCCGCAAATGGCGCGAATCGCGCAATGCCAGCCTGCAGCTCGACGCCATCCTGGCCGCTGCCGATCCTGAGGCGCCGCTGGCCGAGCGCAACGGCTGGCTGATCGAGCTGGGCTTCTGGATCCGCCGCGATGGCGGGCTGGGTGCCGATGCTGACAGCCAGGAACCTGGCACGGACCGCCGCCACCCCGAGCATGTGCGGCTGCGCTACCTGCTGCAGGTGCTGGAGCGGCATCCCGACTGGGCCGGGCGTTTTGCCCTGACGGTGCGCAGCCTGGTGCGCGAGAACGACCCCACCGGACTGTTCTGCGATACCGGCGTGGCCCTGCACCCGGGCTTCGTCAGCGAGATGGTGGGCCGGCTGCAGAACCGCTTCCTGCCGCCGCCGCCCAACCGCAGCGACATGGCGGGGCTGTTTGCGCTGGTGTTCGTCGGGGATGAGGACGCGGAGTGGGTCGAAGCCATCGACGACGGGCTGCTGGCGCGGCTGGCGCGCGTGCTGCAGGCCGGCAGCGCCGGGGGCGAAGCGGCGGGCATGGCGCACTATCGCGATGCGCTGGGCCAGACGCTTGCCACCAGCATCGCGGTGCTGGTCAGTCAGGTGCGCGCCACCGGCCTGAGCCAGGCGATCCGTTCGCGCCTGGCCGGGCGCGTGGCAGAGACACCGTTCTTCCGCCTGGACGAGGCCATCCAGGCCTTGTGTGAAGAGGGCCTGCGCCATGACGACAACAGCTTCGGCCACCGCCTGAACTACTTCCGCGCGCTGCTGGACGGCTGCCATGCCGCGATCCGCCAGGTGTATGAGGACCTGGAAGACAACGGCGTGTCGGTCGAGGTGGTGTTCCAGATCGAGCGCATGAAGGTGCAGCTCAGCCGCATCGAGCTGCTGCTGGCGGCCTGGGTCGAGCCCCACCGGCCCGGCATGCATGCGCACATGGTGGCCGAGCTGATCCGATCGACCCAGGCCCGGCGCAGCATCTCGCACCTGGCCGGCACCTCGTTCGCGCAACTGGCGCGCAAGGTGGTGGAGCGCTCGGCCGAGACCGGCGAGCACTACATCACGCGCGACCGCAAGGAATACGCCGAGCTGGTGCGCGCCGCGGCCGGCGGCGGCCTGGTCTCGGTCGCCACCGTGTACCTGAAGTTCCTGATCTACGGCCTGCACCTGGACAAGTTCAGTGAGGGGCTGCTGGCCTCGCTCAACTACGCCGGCAGCTTCCTGGCCATCCACTTTGCGCACTTCACGCTGGCGACCAAGCAGCCGGCCATGACCGGGCCGGCGCTGGCGCACCGGCTGGACGGGGCCGGGCGGCCGGAGGGGCGCGAGATATTTGTCGACGACACCATTGCCATGATCCGCTCCAACGCGGCGGCGATCGTCGGCAACCTCGCGGTGGTGTTCCCGGTGGCGCTGGGGATCCAGTGGCTGGCGCACAAGCTGCTGGGCACCAACCTGATCACGCCGGCCAAGGCGATTGCCACCATCGAGTCGTTCTCGATCCTGGGCCCGACGCCGCTCTATGCCGCCTTCACCGGCGTGCTGCTGTGGCTGTCCAGCCTGATTGCCGGCTGGGCCGACAACTGGTTCGCGCTGCATCGCGTGCATGACGTGATGGCCTACAACCGGCGCCTCCAGTACGTGCTGGGTGCGCGCGGCGCCACCCGGCTGGCGGATTTCTGGAAGCGCAACCTGTCGGGCATAGCCGCCAACGTGTCGCTGGGCCTGCTGCTGGGGCTGGGGCCGGAAATCCTGAGCTTCTTCGGGCCGCATATGGAAGTGCGCCATGTGACGCTGTCGACCGGCTCGGTCGGCACCGCGCTCGGCGTGCTGGGGTTGGACGCACTGCGCATGCCGGCGCTGTGGCTGGCGGTGGCGGGCATTGCGCTGATGGGGATGCTGAACGTGGCAGTGAGCTTCGCGCTGGCGTTCAATATGGCGCTGCGGTCACGCAACCTGCGGCGCGTGGACCGCGCCGAACTGAGCGCGGCCGTGCGGCGGCGCATCCTGAAGCACCCGTTGTCGCTGGTGATGCCGCCGCGCGCGGCAGGCCCGGAGACGGCCGCGCGCGCGCGCGAAGCGTGATCGGGGCGTGGTGCGCTGCGGCAGGGGTAGTTGACTGAATTAGTCGGGTACCTTTATACTTGACGGAAACGATCAAGTATTAGCTTCACCCCCAGAGCCCTGCACCATGAGACTGACCACCAAAGGCCGCTTCGCGGTCACTGCGATGATCGACCTGGCCATGCGCCAGGACCAGGGACCGGTCACGCTCGCCGGCATCAGCCAGCGGCAAAAGATCTCGTTGTCCTACCTGGAGCAGCTGTTTGGCAAGCTGCGCCGGCACGAGATTGTTGAAAGCGTGCGCGGCCCGGGCGGCGGCTACAGTCTGGCGCGCAAGGCCGAAGACGTCACCGTGGCGGACATCATCATCGCCGTGGACGAGCCCCTGGATGCCACCCAGTGCGGCGGCAAGGGCAATTGTAACGGAGATGACGGCTCCGGGCGCTGCATGACCCACGAACTGTGGGCGACGCTGAACCAGAAGATGGTCGAGTACCTCGACTCCGTTTCCCTCAAGAACCTGGTGGACCAGCAACGCGAGCGCCAGCCTGCCGTGCTGCACGACATGCGCGAAGACGCCGCGCAGCCGGTCGCGGCCGCTGCGCGCGGCAAGGCCGACAAGCAGGAAAAGCCGGTCCGGGCCAGAATGGTGAATTCAGTTTTCAGCCTGGCGCAGTCCTGAGCGCGCCCAGGCAACGACAGCAAAACAGCGATCAGCGGTCCCTAACAAGGCAGTCATAACGATGAGCACCCCACATTTCCCCATCTACATGGATTACTCGGCCACCACGCCGGTGGACCCGCGCGTGGCGGACAAGATGATTCCGTACCTGCGCGAGCAGTTCGGCAACCCCGCCTCGCGCAGCCACGCGTACGGCTGGGAAGCGGAGCGCGCGGTGGAAGAAGCACGTGAGCAGGTGGCCGCACTGGTCGGCGCCGACCCGCGCGAGATCGTGTGGACCTCGGGTGCAACCGAATCGAACAACCTGGCGATCAAGGGTGCCGCGAACTTCTATTCGGGCAAGGGCAAGCACATCATCACCCTGAAGACCGAGCACAAGGCCGTGCTCGACACCACGCGCGAGCTGGAGCGCCAGGGCTTTGAAGTGACCTACCTGGACGTGAAGGAAAACGGCCTGCTCGACATGGAAGTGTTCAAGCAGGCGCTGCGCCCGGACACCATCCTGGTCTCGGTGATGCTGGTCAACAACGAGATCGGCGTGATCCAGGACGTCGCGCAGATCGGCGAGATCTGCCGCGAGAAGGGCATCATCTTCCATTGCGACGCCGCGCAGGCGACCGGCAAGGTGGCGATCGACCTGGGCAAGCTGAAGTGCGACCTGATGTCGTTCTCGGCCCACAAGACCTACGGCCCCAAGGGCATCGGCGCGCTGTACGTGCGCCGCAAGCCGCGCGTGCGCATCGAGGCGCAGATGCACGGCGGCGGCCATGAGCGCGGCATGCGCTCGGGGACGCTGGCCACGCACCAGATCGTCGGCATGGGCGAAGCCTTCCGCATCGCCCGCGAAGAGATGGCGACCGAGAACGAACGCATCCGCATGCTGCGCGACCGCCTGTGGAACGGCCTGTCGGACATGGAAGAGGTCTACCTGAACGGCGACCTGGAACAGCGCGTGCCGCACAACCTGAATGTCAGCTTCAACTTCGTCGAAGGCGAATCGCTGATCATGGCGATCAAGGACGTGGCGGTGTCGTCGGGTTCGGCCTGCACCTCGGCCTCGCTGGAGCCGTCGTATGTGCTGCGCGCGCTGGGCCGCAACGACGAACTGGCCCACAGCTCGATCCGCTTCACGGTGGGCCGCTTCACCACCGAGCAGGAGATCGACTACACCATCGAACTGCTCAAGAGCAAGATCGGCAAGCTGCGCGACCTGTCGCCGCTGTGGGAAATGTTCAAGGACGGCGTCGATTTGAATTCGATCCAGTGGGCCGCGCACTGACGCGCCCGCACAGATCATCAGAACAAAAAGCAATACCCCCGCAAAGATACGCAAGAGGTAAGCAAAATGTCATACAGCACCAAGGTTCTCGACCACTATGAAAACCCCCGCAACGTCGGTTCGTTCGATAAGAACGACGATGCGGTCGGCACCGGCATGGTCGGTGCGCCGGCCTGCGGCGACGTGATGAAGCTGCAGATCAAGGTCAACGAGGCGGGCGTGATCGAAGACGCCAAGTTCAAGACCTACGGCTGCGGCTCGGCCATTGCCTCGTCCTCGCTCGTGACCGAGTGGGTCAAGGGCAAGACCGTGGACCAGGCGCTGGAGATCAAGAACACCCAGATCGCCGAAGAACTGGCGCTGCCGCCGGTGAAGATCCACTGCTCGATCCTGGCCGAAGACGCGATCAAGGCCGCCGTCGAAGACTACAAGAAGAAGCACGGCGCCGAGCAGAAGGCTGCCTGATTCTGTCGCACTGACCACGGCATCGACGAAGGAAGACGCAACGATGATCACCATGACCGAGAAGGCGGCCAAGCATGTGGCCCGCTACCTGGAGCGCCGCGGCAAGGGCGTGGGCCTGCGCCTGGGCGTGAAGACCACCGGCTGCTCGGGCCTGGCCTACAAGCTGGAATACGTCGACGAGCTGCTGCCGGAAGACGCGGTGTTCGAATCGCACGGCATCAAGGTCATCGTCGACGCCAAGAGCCTGCCGTATATCGACGGCACCGAACTCGACTACGCACGTGAAGGGTTGAACGAAGGTTTTCGCTTCAACAACCCCAACGTCAAGGACGAGTGCGGCTGCGGCGAGTCCTTCACGGTCTGAGGCGCGCCAGCGCAAGCAAGCCCCGGTGGAGCGCAGCATCGTCGGGTTCCGCCGGGACGAGGAAGGCCACTGGGTGGCCGAACTCGAATGCGGGCACGGCCAGCATATGCGGCACGACCCGCCATGGCAGTCGCGGCCATGGACGCAAAGCGAGCAGGGCCGCGCCGGCATGATCGGCATGCGGGTGAACTGCCTGAAGTGCGACCGCAACGAAGCGCCGGCCGAGTGGGCACGCAAGCCCGCCTGAGCGGCACCGTGGCGGCAATGGACAAAGGGGCGGCGCGGCCGCTCTTTTTTCTTGGGGAAGCAGTTGAAAGACGATTTTTTTGCGCTGTTCGGCCTGCCGGCGCAGTACGGCGTCGATGAAGCCGCGCTGGATGCGGCGTACCGCACCGTGCAGTCGCAGGCGCATCCGGACCGCTTTGCCAAGGCGGGCGACGCCGAGCGCCGCGTGGCCATGCAATGGGCCGCGCATGCCAATGAAGCCTACCGTACGCTGCGCCAGCCGTTGCGGCGCGCGACCTACCTGCTGAAGCTGCGCGGCGTCGATGTGCAGGCCGAGAACAACACGGCCATGACGCCGGCCTTCCTGATGCAGCAGATGGAATGGCGCGAAGCGCTGCAGGAAGCGGTGGAAGAGCGCGCAGTGGACCGGCTCGATGCGCTGCTGCGCGAGCTGCGCCAGGAAAAGCGCGAGCGCCACGAAGCACTGGGCGCGTTGCTGGATTCCGGCGACAACGAGGCGGCTGGCGGCGCGGTGCGGCAACTGATGTTTATCGAGAAGATTGAGCACGATACCAGCGAGGCCATCGACCGGCTGGAACACTGACCGGCACGTTTGCCGGGGCCGTGACACAATGGCGCCCGGCGCGAAAACCGCTCCCCAATGCCACCCGCATGGCGGTTTCCACTGCCGCACAAGACAGCAAAGAAATACCATGGCACTGCTCCAGATTTCCGAACCCGGCATGTCGCCGGCGCCCCACCAACGCCGCCTGGCCGTCGGCATCGACCTCGGCACCACCAATTCGCTGGTGGCCGCGGTGCGCAGCAGCATTCCCGAGGTGCTGGGCGACGAGCGCGGCCGCGCGCTGCTGCCCTCGGTCGTGCGCTACCTGCCGGACCGTACCGCCCATATCGGCTACCGGGCCCAGGAAGAAGCGGTGCGCGATCCCAAGAACACCATCGTCTCGGTCAAGCGCTTCATGGGCCGCGGCCTGCGCGACGTGGCCAATATCGAGCACAGCCCGTATGACTTTGTCGACGCGCCGGGCATGCTGCAGATCAAGACCGCCGCCGGCGTAAAGAGCCCGGTGGAGATCTCGGCCGAGATCCTGGCCACGCTGCGCCAGCGCGCTGAAGACACGCTGGGCGACGACCTGGTCGGCGCCGTCATCACGGTGCCGGCCTACTTCGATGAGGCCCAGCGCCAGGCGACCAAGGACGCCGCGCGCCTGGCCGGCCTGGAAGTGCTGCGCCTGCTCAACGAGCCCACTGCCGCGGCCATTGCCTACGGCCTGGACAATGCCTCGGAAGGCATCTACGCGGTCTACGACCTGGGCGGCGGCACCTTCGATATCTCGGTGCTCAAGCTGACGCAGGGCGTGTTCGAGGTGCTGGCCACCGGCGGCGACTCGGCCCTCGGCGGCGATGACTTCGACCAGCGCCTGCTGTGCTGGATCGTCGAGCAGGCCAGCCTGCAGCCGCTATCGGCGCAGGACATGCGCCTGCTGATGGTGCGGGCGCGCGCGGCCAAGGAAGCGCTGTCGGAAAGCGACAGCACCGTGATCGACGCCGTGCTGGAGTCCGGCGAGATCGTCCACCTGACGCTGACTGTCGAGATCTTCGACCAGGTCACCGCGCACCTGGTGCAGAAGACCCTGGCGCCGGTGCGCAAGGCGCTGCGCGACGCGGGCGTCGCGCCCGACGAGGTCAAGGGCGTGGTGCTGGTGGGCGGCGCCACGCGCATGCCGTCGATCCGCAAGGCCGTGGGCGACTACTTCGGCCAGACCCCGCTGACCAACCTCGATCCGGACCGCGTGGTGGCGCTGGGCGCCGCGATGCAGGCCAACCTGCTGGCCGGCAACCATGCCCCGGGCGAAGACTGGCTGCTGCTCGACGTGATCCCGCTGTCGCTGGGCGTCGAGACCATGGGCGGCCTGGTCGAGAAGATCATCCCGCGCAACAGCACCATCCCGGTGGCGCGCGCGCAGGAATTCACCACCTTCAAGGATGGCCAGACCGCGATGGCGATCCACGTGCTGCAGGGCGAGCGCGAGCTGGCCAGCGACTGCCGCTCGCTGGCGCGCTTCGAGCTGCGCGGCATCCCGCCGATGGTGGCGGGCGCGGCGCGCATCCGCGTGACCTACCAGGTCGATGCCGACGGGCTGCTGTCGGTGACCGCGCGCGAAACGCATTCGGGCGTGGAAGCCGCGGTCACGGTCAAGCCGTCGTACGGCCTGGCCGACGACGATATCGCGCGCATGCTGCAGGAAAGCTTCCGCGAAGCCGAGCACGACATGAAGAGCCGCGCGCTGGCCGAAGAGCGCGTGGAAGCCGACCGGCTGGTCGAGGCCACGCAGCGCGCGCTGGAAACCGATGGCGACCTGCTGTCGGCGGAAGAGCGCACCGCGGTCGAGGCGCTGATGGCTACGGTGCGCGAGATCGCCTCCGGCGAAGACCACCACGCCATCCACGCCGCGGTGGAGAAGCTGTCGCACGGTACCGACGAATTCGCCGCCCGCCGCATGGACCGTTCGATCAAGAGCGCGCTGGCCGGGCGCAAGGTGCAGGAGCTGGGCTGATCACCGGGCCCGCACCGACATACAGACATCAGGACACCACATGCCACAGATCGTTGTTTTGCCCCACGTCGAATATTGCCCGGAAGGGACGGTGATCGAAGCCGAGAAGGGCGTCAGCGTCTGCGACGCGCTGCTCTCGCACGGCATCGAGATCGAGCATGCGTGCGAGAAGTCGTGCGCCTGCACCACCTGCCACGTGATCGTGCGCGAGGGCTTCAATTCGCTCAACGAGGCCGAGGAGAAGGAAGAAGACCTGCTCGACAAGGCCTGGGGGCTGGAGCCGAATTCGCGGCTGTCGTGCCAGGCCATCGTCGATGATGAAGACCTGACCATCGAGATCCCGAAGTACACCATCAACCACGCCAAGGAAGGCCACTGAGCGGCCGGCAAATCTCAGCGGAGAACAATCCCATGAAGTGGACCGATACCTACGCCATTGCCGAAGCGCTGTATGACAAGTTCCCGGATGTCGATCCGGCGGGCGTGCGCTTCACTGACCTGCGCCGCTGGGTGCTGGAGCTCGACGGCTTTGCCGACGCGCCCGAGCGCTCGGGCGAGAAGATCCTGGAGGCGATCCAGCAGGCCTGGATCCAGGAAGCCGAATAAGCGACGCAGTATCGGGATGACGACAAAAGGCCGGCAAATTGCCGGCCTTTTGCTTTGCCGCTGCGCGGGAGCCGGATCAGCCCCGCATCAGCGCGCCGTTCTCCAGGTGCACGCGCTCGCCTGGCTGCACGGCGGGGTCTTTCTCGTAGGTGAAGGTGCGGTGGCTGCCGTCATCCATGCGCACGCGCACTTCATAGTGCGTGTCCTTGCTGACGGTCTTCTCGATCTGGTTGCCGGCCACGCCGCCACCCACGGCACCCACCACGGTGCCGACGATGCGGCCATTGCCCTTGCCGACCTGGTTGCCCAGCAGCCCACCCACCACCGCGCCGCCGAGCGCGCCCAGGCCGCTGGTGTTGGGCTTCTGGGTCTGGATCGGGGTCACCGAGACGATACGGCCGGCGTAGGGGCTGCCCTTGGCAGCGTGGCGCTCGGTGTCGGCACGCTGGCTGGCGCGCGGCTCGCTGTCGCGCTGCGCGGCCTGGCGTGCCGGGGCGGTGCGTGGCGCGGCTTGCGAGGAACCGGCGGCATCCTGGCCGGCCGGGCGCTGCTGGCCGTCGTTGTAGACCGGCGGCCGGGTGGTGCTGCCCGGGGCGGGCGCTGCCGTGACCGGCAGCGGCCCTTGCGGGTCTGCCTGCGCACCGGCCTGCGCCGGCAGGTCAGGGCTGGCCTTGCCGATCGGCAGCACGCCAGTGACGGCGGCGACCGCGGTCAGGCTGGCGATCACCACGGCGACGGCTGCCGCACCGACGAGCGGATGCAGCCGGCGTTGCGGCGGCAGCGGGGCAGGGGTGTTGTCGTTCGGGGTGGCTTGGCTTTGCATTGCTATGGCTCCGGTGCGGCGAAGGCCGCGTTGGGATGGAACCAGTGTGGCCGAAGCGGGTGGGGTTTTCCGTTTGTTTTTGTAAATATATGTAGGCGGAAAATATCTTTTATATCAATGCCTTATGGTTGGTTGGGGCGCATATCACGGGGCCAGGCTGTAACATTCGGCGGCTTGGCATGACATTGGCGGCGCCCCAAGGAAAAAGCCCCACCGATTCGGTGGGGCTTCATCTTGCCAAAGCGCTTGCTCAATCTTCCCGGCGCAGGTGCGGGAACAGGATGACGTCGCGGATATTCGGGCTATCCGTCAGCAGCATCACCAGGCGGTCGATGCCGATGCCGCAGCCGCCCGTCGGGGGCATGCCGTATTCCAGCGCGCGGATGTAGTCGGCGTCGAAGTACATGGCTTCTTCATCGCCGGCGTCCTTCTGTTCGACCTGCTTGCGGAAGCGGTCGGCCTGGTCCTCGGCATCGTTCAGCTCCGAGAAGCCGTTGGCGATCTCGCGGCCGGTGATGAACAGTTCGAAGCGCTCGGTGATGCCAGGCACCGTGTCCGAGGCGCGTGCCAGCGGCGAGACCTCGACCGGGTAGTCGACGATAAAGGTCGGCTCCCACAGCTGGCTTTCCGCGGTTTCCTCGAACAGCACCAGTTGCAGCGTGCCCAGGCCCGCGTTGAGGAACTGCGGCGCGTTGGTGTTGACGCCGAACTTCTTCAGCTCGGTGCGCAGGAACCCGGCATCGGCCAGTTGCGCATCGGTGTACTGCGGTGCGAACTTCTGGATCGCCTGGCAGATCGTCAGCCGATGGAACGGCTTGGACAGGTCCAGCTCGCGGTCCTGGTAGGTCAGCACGGCACTGCCGCGCGCATCGATCGCGGCCTTGCGGATCAGGTCCTCGGTGAAGTCCATCAGCCAGCGGTAGTCCGTGTAGGCCGCGTAGAACTCCATCATGGTGAACTCGGGGTTGTGGCGCGGGCTCACCCCTTCGTTGCGGAAGTTGCGGTTGATCTCGAACACGCGCTCGAAGCCGCCGACGATCAGGCGCTTCAGGTACAGCTCGGGCGCGATGCGCATGAACATCTGCATGTCCAGCGCATTGTGGTGCGTGATAAACGGCTTGGCCGCGGCGCCGCCCGGGATCGGGTGCAGCATCGGCGTTTCCACTTCCATGAAGCCGGCATCGGCCATATGGCGGCGCAGCGACGAGATCGCATTGGTGCGGGCGCGGAAGGTGTTGCGTGTTTCCGGCGACACGATCAGGTCGACATAGCGCTGGCGGTACTTCATTTCCTGGTCGGCCAGGCCGTGGAACTTGTCCGGCAGCGGGCGCAGCGACTTGGACAGCAGGCGCAGTTCGCGCACCTGCACCGACAGCTCGCCCTTGTTGGTGCGGAACAGCTCGCCGCGGGCGCTGATGATGTCGCCCAGGTCCCAGTGCTTGAAGGCCGCGTAGACCTCTTCGCCGACCTTGTCGCGGGTGATGTAGAACTGGATCTGGCCGCTGCCGTCCTGCACCGTGGCAAAGCTGGCCTTGCCCATCACGCGCTTGAGCATCATGCGCCCGGCGATGGCGACCTCGACCGGCGCGGCCTCGAGCGTGGCCTGCTCGGTCTCGGCGTACTGCGCCTGCAGCGCGGCGGCCTGGTGGGTGGGGCGGAAATCGTTGGGGAAGGGCACGCCCTGCTGGCGCAGCGTGGCCAGTTTCTCGCGCCGCTCCGCGATGATCTTGTTCTCGTCGACGGCGGGTGTGTCTGCGGCGGCTGGCTTGGCCTGGGCGCGGTTCGGTTCAGTCATGATGTCTTGTCGGATCGCGCGCGGCGTGCCGCGCGCGGATTCAGATGGCTTGATGGGTGCGGCTTAGTAGTTGCGGAGATCGTCCAGCTCGATGCTGCCGAAATCCGGGCGGTGCAGGTAGGCGACGATGCGGCCGGCGGTTTCCTCGGCCGACGCCAGCTGTTCATTGGCTTTCAGCTCGCGGAAGCGCTGCACCTGGGCGAAGTCGGCATTGCGGATGGTGGCCTGCATGCCGGTGTCGATCACGCCCGGGGCCAGCGCCACTGCGCGCACGGTGCGCGGGGCTTCGGCCTGGGCGTACTCGGCGTTGACCGAGCGCATGAACATGTCCAGCCCGGCCTTGCCGGCGCAGTAGGCGCTCCAGCCTTCGATCGGGCGGCGCGCCGCGCCGGAGGAGATCGCCAGCACCTTGCGCGGGCAGTCGAACTTCTCGGTGCGCTCCAGGAACGCCGCGGTCATCGTCATCGGCGCCGCCAGGTTGGTCAGCAGGTGCGGCACCAGGGCTTTCTCCTGCAGGCGCGTGACCGGGCCGATCGGTTCGACCACGCCCGCGTTCAGGATCAGCGTGGCGCTGGTCGGCGGGAGGTCGAGCGTATCGAGCACGCTGGCGAGCCAGGTTGCGGCGGGGCCGGCCTGCGACAGGTCCTGCAAGTGCCAGGCCACCGGCACGCCGCTCATGGTGGCGATGCGCTCGAGCTCGCTGTTGCGGCTGCGCGCCACGCAGATCAGTCGGTTGCCCGGCACGAGCAGGGCATTGGTCAGTGCCGCGCCCAGCCCGCGCGAGGCGCCGGTGATGATGTAGAGGTGATTGGCTTCGCTCATGGTGCCCCGGTCGGAAAGGCCGCAGCTGCGGCGGTACAGCGATGATCCAGCGATTGCGGTGATGTTGCTGTGCCGCCGCGGGTGCCGCCCCGCGCCGGAGGGCGCGGGGCGGGCGGCCCGATTCGGCCTTACAGTCCCTGCTTGAGGCTGGCCTCGATGAACGGGTCCAGGTCGCCGTCCAGCACCTTCTGGGTGTTGGACATTTCCACGTTGGTGCGCAGGTCCTTGATGCGGCTCTGGTCCAGCACGTAGGAGCGGATCTGGTGGCCCCAGCCCACGTCGGTCTTGCCGGCTTCGAGCTTGTCGGCCTCGGCCTGGCGCTTGCGCATCTCGTGCTCGTACAGGCGCGATTTCAGCATCGACATGGCTTCGGCACGGTTGCGGTGCTGCGAGCGGTCGTTCTGGCACTGCACCACGATACCGGTCGGGATGTGCGTGATTCGCACCGCCGAATCGGTCTTGTTGATGTGCTGGCCGCCCGCCCCCGAGGCGCGGTAGGTGTCCACGCGCAGGTCCGCCGGGTTGACCTCGACCTCGAACGAATCGTCGACCTCGGGGTAGACAAACACCGACGAGAACGAGGTATGGCGCCCGCCCGACGAATCGAACGGCGACTTGCGCACCAGGCGGTGCACGCCCGTTTCAGTACGCAGGTAGCCGAAGGCGTATTCGCCCTCGATCTTGATGGTCGCGCTCTTGATGCCGGCCACGTCGCCTTCGGACTCTTCCAGCACCTCGGCCTTGAAGCCCTTGCGCTCGCAGTACTTCAGGTACTGGCGCAGCAGCATCGAGGCCCAGTCGCACGCTTCGGTGCCGCCGGCGCCGGCCTGGATGTCGATAAAGGCGTTGGCCTGGTCCATCTCGCCCGAGAACATGCGGCGGAATTCCATGCCCGCGACGATCTCCTCGAAGCCCTTGACGTCGGCCTCGATCGCTTCGAGGGTGTCGTCGTCGCCTTCTTCCCTGGCGAGCTCAAACAGCTCTTCGGCGCCGCTGAGGTCGTCGGTGAGCTTGCTGAGCACGCTTACCACGCCCTCGATTGCCTTCTTTTCCTTGCCGAGGTCCTGGGCCCGCTTGGGGTTGTTCCAGACGTCGGGGTCTTCCAGCAAACCGTTGACTTCGTCCAGCCTTCCTACTTTGACATCGTAGTCAAAGATACCCCCGTAGATCTTCCGTTCGCGAACGGAGATCGGAGATGGCACCGGAGATGGCGTTGAGGCGTTCTGCTTCCATGATGTTCCTGCGCTTCGAAAACGTCGAATTATAGCGGATCGGCGCGGCAACCCGGGGCTTCCGGACCGCCTCGGGCGGGCCGCGGACCGAACGGATTGGCCGCGGCGCGGTCTATCCGCCGGTGCCGGGCGATGCACGCGGCGATAATACGGGTCGCAAGCCGCCCCCGGCACGACAAAGAACAGGGACGAATGACGCAAACCAGACATGACATCGAACCAGGCCGGCGCCGCGCGCTGGGCCTGCTGCTGGCCGCCGCGGCCGCGGTCGCGGCCGGCTGCGGCACCACGGGCGGTCCCGTGCCGGACGGCTACTACCGCGTCGAGCGCGGCGACACGCTGTATTCGATCGCGCGCAAGCACCGCCGCAGCGTACGCGACCTGACCCGCTGGAACAGCGACATCACCAGCCCCGGCCAGATCGAGGTGGGCCAGCTGATCCGCGTGCGGCCGCCGGGTGGTGCCTCAGGCAGTGCTTCGGCCGGCCAGGCCGTGACCGATACCCCGCGTGTCGACAGCGGCTCGGCCTCCCGGCCGCCCGCCAGCAGCATCCGCCTGCAATGGCCGGCCGACGGGCGCGTCACCGCCGGCTTCTCGCCGCCGGCCAGCAAGGGCCTGAGCATCGCGGTGCCGGCCAACGGCGCGGTGCGCGCGGCCGCCGCCGGGCGCGCCATCCACGTCGGCAACCTGCGCGGCTACGGCATGCTGGTGATCGTCAAGCACAGCGACGACTGGCTGACCGTCTACGGCAACCTGGACCAGCCGCTGGTCACGGAAGGCGCCCAGGTCTCGGCAGGGCAGGACGTGGGCCGCATGGGTGCGAGCCCGAGCGAGCTGCACTTCGAGGTGCGCGGCAACGGCAAGCCAGTGGATCCCGCTGCCTACCTGCCGTCGCGGGGCTGAACGGGGGGCGGAAGCCCCCGGGAGCACGCTACTGCGCGTGTTCGATCACCAGCTGCACGCGGGTGACGCCGTTGAAGGTGTTGTTGTCGAGCCGGTAGGCCACCTGTGCGCTGGCGCCGAGCGAGTCGGCATGGTTGAACCAGATCGCGTCGAAGCGCTGGCTGCCGCGCCCGAGCTGCAGCTTCAGGTGCTTGCCCTTGAGCACGCTCTGGCGCAGCACGTCGAACTCGCCGCAGAAGGTCGGCGCCGGGAAGCCCTGGCCCCATACCTGCTGCTCTAGCAGGGTGACGAATTCCGGGCTGAAGCACTGGTCCTCGATATCGCCATCGGTCTCGATCACGCGCGCCAGCTGGTCGTCGGTCAGCCATTCGCGGCCGACCGCCTCGAAGGCCTCCTGGAACTCGGCAAAACGCTCGGCGCGCACGGTCAGCCCGGCCGCCATGGCGTGGCCGCCGAACTTGAGCAGCATGCCGGGATGGCGCTTGGACACCAGGTCAAGCGCATCGCGCAGGTGGAAGCCGGGGATCGAGCGGCCCGAGCCCTTGACGGTGGTCTCGTCGCCGGGGGCGAAGGTGATGGTGGGGCGGTGGAACTTGTCTTTCAGACGCGACGCCACGATGCCGATCACGCCCTGGTGCCAGGTGTCGTTGAACACGCTGACGGTGAAGCGCGCCGACGGGTCCGGGCCGGCCAGCGGCTGCTCCAGGATCTGCAGCGCCTCCTGCTGCATGCCGGCCTCGATGTCGCGCCGCTCGCGGTTCATGCTGTCCAGCTCCTGCGCGATCTCCCAGGCGCGGTTGGCATCTTCGGTCAGCAGGCATTCAATGCCCAGCGACATGTCCGCCAGCCGGCCGGCCGCGTTCAGGCGCGGACCCAGCCCGAAACCCAGGTCGAAGGTATTGGCGCGCGCCGCCTCGCGCCCGGCGGCGCGGAACAGCGCCGCCACGCCCGGCTGCATCCGTCCGGCGCGCATGCGGCGCAGGCCCTGTGCCACCAGGATGCGGTTGTTGGTATCCAGCTTGACCACGTCGGCCACCGTGCCCAGCGCCACCAGGTCCAGCAGCGTCTGCAGCGGCGGCTGCGTGGCCTGGGTATAGACGCCACGCTGGCGCAGTTCGGCGCGCAGCGCGAGCAGCACGTAGAACATCACGCCCACGCCCGCCAGGTTCTTGCTGGGGAATTCGCAGCCCGGCTGGTTCGGGTTGACGATCACCGCGGCCTGCGGCAGCTCTGACCCCGGCAGGTGGTGGTCGGTCACCACCACGTCGATGCCCAGCGCATTGGCCGCGGCCACCCCGTCGACGCTGGCGATGCCGTTGTCGACCGTGACGATCACGTCCGGCTGCTGCCTGGCCGCCAGCGCCACGATCTCCGGGGTCAGGCCGTAGCCGTACTCGAAGCGGTTCGGCACGATGTATTCCACCCGCGCGCCCAGCATGCGCAGCCCGCGCACGCCCACCGCGCAGGCGGTGGCGCCGTCGCAGTCATAGTCGGCCACGATCAGCAGGCGCTTGCCGGCGCCGATGGCGTCGGCCAGGTAGGCCGCGGCGTGGCCGATGCCCTTCATGGCCGCGGGCGGCACCAGCTCGGGCAGGTCGGTGGCCAGTTCGGCGGCGCGGGCCACGCCGCGCGCGGCCAGGATGCGGGCCAGCGTAGGGTGCAGGCCGGCGGCGGCCAGCGAGCTGGCGTGTTCGGGAGAGTACTGGCGGATGGCGATCCGGGTCATGGGCGGGGCGGCAGGTGAGGTTTCGGTCGGGGCGGCGCGTGTCAGGCGGCTTCAGGCAGCTTTATGCGGCATAGGCGAGGTCGGACAGCAGCGCGCGCCAGTCGCCGCGCTGGCCCATGCCGCGCCAGAACTTGCGCAGGTCGGCGCGGCGCACGGTGAACTCGGCAAAGTGGTTCTCGCCGGCCAGCACCAGCGTGATGGCGCCGACCTGGCCGGCCACCAGTGCTTCCAGTGCCGGCGCGAACCAGTCGGCATCCAGCGCATGCATGCGGTCCAGCCAGAGGCCCCAGTCTTCGGCGATATGCGCTTCGGTGGCGCTGTCGAGCATGGCCAGCACCGTGCCCTCCACCCCGCTGGCGCCAGCCAGGCCGGCCGGCACCGGCAGCACGCGGCTGCCCGCGGCCAGGGCCAGCCCGCTCAGGAAGGGATCGTTGCTCAGCACCGTATCGGCCAGCCGCGGCACCGGCTGCAGCGCGCCGCCGCCGTACAGCCAGACCGAATTGACCGGCGCCTCGCCGGCAGCCTCGCGGGCCTGGTTGACGCGGTGGTCATACCAGGTCATCTGGATCTCGTTCTGCAGGCGGCGCCAGTCGCGGGCGCGTTCGCCGGCCTGCATCCAGATATCGATATTGCGGCCCGCGGCGCGCAGCGGCGTGGTCGCCTCCAGCGGGCCGAATACGGCCTCGGGCAGGTACCAGCGCTGCGGGCAGGGCGATTCCAGCGCGATGCCCGATTCCAGCAGCAGTTCGTCGATGGCGGCGCGCAGGGTCGCGGCCTCCTGCGGCCGGATGCCCAGCTGGGCGGGCGGCATCAGCACCAGGTGATCGCGCGCGGCGTGGATGTGCACCGGTTGCAGGCAGGTCCAGGACTGGCCATCGGGGGTGGCGGGGACGGCGCCGCCACTGTCGGCCAGCCGCATATAGGGCGCCAGCGGCACCCGGACCGGGTCCAGCGCCGCCTTGCCGGCCAGCCAGCGCTCCTGCGGCAGGCTGCGCAGGAAGGGGTCGTCATGCCGCTCGCGCGGGCCGGGCTCGGCCCGGGTCAGCAACTTTCCGAGCGCGGGCAGCTCCAACTGCCGCAGCAGCGCGCCGGGAACGACATCGTCCCGGCCGTCGTCGCCGGCGCCCGGCGGGACGGAAAAGGGCACAATCAGGGTCAGGTGCGTCATCATGGTGGCGAGATTGTAAACTCCCGGCTGGCCGGCGCCAGTCTTGCGAGAGGCAGGCGGCGCACCCGACGGCCCGCATGCGTGCCGCCGGCGCCCCTCCACCGGGCACCGGCGCTTTCCCGAAACAACAGGAATCCTCTTGAACTTTCCCTACGAGTGGCAGATCGGCTGGCGATACACCCGCGCAAGCAAGCGCGCCAGCCGCAACACCTTCATTTCGTTCATCTCGATGATCTCGATGTTCGGGATCGCCCTTGGCGTCGCCGCGCTGATCGTGGTGCTGTCGGTGATGAACGGCTTCCAGAAGGAAGTGCGCGACCGCATGCTGTCGGTGCTGGCGCATATCGAAGTGATCGGCCCGTCGGCGCTGCCGGACTGGCAGAAGACCGCGGCCGAAGCCTTGCAGAACAAGGAAGTGACCGGCGCCGCGCCCTATGTCGCGGCCCAGGCCATGCTGACCCGCGACGACGCCGTGCGCGGCGTGCTGCTGCGCGGCGTGGAGCCGTCGCAGGAGCCCAAGGTCTCCGACATCGGCAGCCAGTTCCGGGCCGGCAGCATGACGGCGCTGGAGCCGGGCGGCTTCGGCATCGCGCTGGGCAACGAGCTGGCCAACGCCATGGGCGTGCAGGTCGGCGACAAGGTCACGCTGGTGGCGCCGCAGGGCACCATCACGCCGGCGGGCGTGCTGCCGCGGCTCAAGCAGTTCACCGTGGTGGGCGTGTTCTCGTCCGGGCATTTCGAGTTCGACAGCGCGCTGGCGCTGGTCAACATGCATGACGCCGAGACCCTGTTCCGCCTGAGCGGCCCCACCGGCGTGCGCCTGAAGCTGCAGGACATGCAGCGCGCGCCGCAGGTGGCCAACGAGCTGGCCGGCACCATGTCGGGCGAGCTCTACCTGCGCGACTGGTCCAAGCAGAACCGCAACTGGTTTGCCGCGGTGCAGACCGAGAAGCGCATGATGTTCATCATCCTGACGCTGATCATCGCAGTGGCCGCGTTCAACCTGGTGTCGACGCTGGTGATGACCGTCACCGACAAGCAGGCCGATATCGCCATCCTGCGCACCATGGGCGCGCAGCCGGGCTCGATCATGAAGATCTTTATCGTGCAGGGCGTGGCCATCGGCTTTATCGGCACCATCCTGGGCGTGGCCGGCGGCACGCTGATCGCCACCAATATCGACGTGATCGTGCCTTTCATCGAGCGGCTGCTGCACGTGCAGTTCCTGCCGCGCGACATCTATTTCATCAGCGAACTGCCTTCGGATCCCCGCGTGAACGACATCGCCACCATCGGCATCATCTCCTTCGTGCTGGCCACGCTGGCCACGCTCTATCCCAGCTGGCGTGCCGCCCGCGTCAACCCGGCGGAGGCGCTGCGCTATGAGTGAAGCCGTGTTGCACGCCGATACCCCCACGCCCGCCGCGGACCAGCCGCGCACCGGCTCGCCGGTGCTGGTGGCCGAGGGCCTGACCAAGCGTTTCCGCCAGGGCGAACTCGACGTGGACGTGCTGCGCGGCGTCGATGTGCGCGTCGATGCCGGCGAGAAGGTTGCCATCGTCGGCGCCTCGGGCTCGGGCAAGAGCACGCTGCTGCATGTGCTGGGCGGGCTGGATGAGCCCGACTCCGGCCGCGTCGCGCTGCTCGGCAAGCCCTTCACGGCGCTGCGCGAGCGCGAGCGCAACGTGGTGCGCAACCGCCAGCTGGGCTTCGTCTACCAGTTCCACCACCTGCTGCCGGAATTCACCGCGCTGGACAACGTGGCCATGCCGATGCGCATCCGCGGCCTGACCCAGCATGACGCGCGCGGCGTGGCGCAGGCCATGCTGGAGCGCGTGGGCCTGGGCGGGCGCGCGAAGCACCGCCCGGGCGAGCTGTCCGGCGGCGAGCGCCAGCGCGTGGCGATCGCGCGCGCGCTGGTGGGGCAGCCGGCCTGCGTGCTGGCCGACGAACCCACCGGCAACCTCGACGACCACACCGCCGGGGGCGTCTATGACCTGATGCTGGAACTGTCGCGCACGCTCGGCACCAGCTTCATCATCGTCACCCACGACCTGGACCTGGCCGGCCGCTGCGACCGCGTGCTGCGGCTGCGCGACGGGCACCTGCACCAGGAACGCTGAGCGGGCCGGCCCATGTGGATCGACACCCACTGCCACCTCGACGCCAGCGAGTTCGACGCTGACCGCCAGCAGGTGGCCGACGCGGCCGAGGCCGCCGGCGTGCGCGGCATCGTGGTGCCGGCGGTGGCAGCGTGGAACTTCGAGGCCGTGCGCGCGCTGGCGCGCCACGATGCGCGCTGCGTCTATGCGCTCGGCATCCATCCGCTGTGCTCGCCCGGTGCCGGCCAGGCCGACCTTGACACGCTGCGGCGCGAGGTGGTGGCCAGCATGGGCGACCCGCGCTTTGTCGGCATCGGCGAGATCGGGCTCGACTTCTTCGTCGCGGGGCTGGATGCGGAGCACCAGACCTGGCTCTACGCGGAGCAGCTGAAGATCGCGCGCGAATTTGACCTGCCGGTGCTGCTGCATGTTCGCAAGTCGCAGGACCAGGTTGGCGCGCAACTGCGCAAGCTGGGCGTGAAGCGCGGCATTGCCCACGCCTTCAACGGCAGCAATGAACAGGCGCGGCGCTTTGTCGAGCAGGGCCTGAAGCTCGGCTTCGGCGGCAACGTCACTTTCAGCCGTGCGCGGCAGATCCGCCGGCTGGCGACGGAGCTGCCGCTGGAGTCGCTGGTGCTGGAAACCGACGCACCCGATATTGCGCCGGCGTGGCTGTCTGACGATCAGTTCGGCGAACAGCACAAGGCGCGCAACACGCCGGCGGAGGTGGCGGGCGTGGCGCGTGTGATGGCTGAATTGCGCGGCATCGATGCGATGACGCTGGCGCAGGCGACGTGGCGCAATGCCGTGGATGCGATGCCGCGGCTGGCAGCGTTTGCAGATAGCATGGCGCCGCGGCCGGGCTGAAGTTAACGGGTCCCGCATTCACATTGCCCGCGGTTTGCTCCCCTCTCCCGCGTGTATAGACCGGGGACATAGGTAACACCTGTTCGGGGACATGGGTAACACAACTAGACTGGCTGGCAGTGTCTTTTG